>NZ_JAWRYH010000006.1:0-406167 GCF_046534675.1 Pseudomonas sp. SIMBA_067
TGCACTGGTCAGAAGGGAGCCCGGCTTCGGCTGCCGCAATGGCGATACGTTGGCTGATTGTCAAAAACGACCTCGCGCTGAAAGGGGCTGTGATGGTCCCTGAACACTAACGAGGAATCGCTTGCCGGAGGTTCCTAGGGCGTCCTAAAACCTTGTAGGAAACGTCTCTAAATGAGCCCTTGGACAATCATTAAACTGTCCACTCATAGGCCCTGGGGTCATGCGGAGGCTTGTGGGAGCGGGCGCGCCCGCGAACACGGGCGAAGCCCGTGCCATCCACCGCGTTGCCTGCTTCGCGGGCATGCCCGGTCCACAGCTACAGCGCAAGTCCAGGTCACACGCCAACCTGTGGGAGCGGATTCAGGCGCCATCACCGGCGTTGCCTGTGCCATCCACTTCAATGCCCGTTTTAATACAGCAGCCACCCAGCATCGCCCTCCTCCAGCACACCGCCATGATCCGTCCGGTCGCCTTTGCGCGCCACCGCGGCCCCTTCGATCAGAAAATGCTCGGCCCCACTCTCTATCACCGCGCCACAGGTGGTCCGGTCACCTACCCTGGCGACCGGCCTGCCGTTAAACGTATACGTAGCGCCGCTTTCTACTTGGTTGACCCCATGCAGCGGGCAATTGTGTTGGTGGCCGACGAGCACAACCGGGTTCATTGGAATTCTCCCTCGGAGGGTGCTGTACGGGATTCGCGATCTATGGCCTCCGGCCAATGAACCTTCGGCGCCAGGCAATGCATGTGGCTCAAGCCATCGTCATCGTTCCAGTCGCGGGGTGGGTGCACGAACTTCGGCAAGGCTTCGGGGCCTTGTTGCATGAACAGCCGGGCGATGGCCCAGTAGGCTTCACCCTTGTATAGGTTGGAGGCGAACTCCACGCGATCGATGACTTCGTTGGTTTCCGGGTTGCGGACAGACAGCTTGACGTTTTCGATAAAGCCGCCGTGGCCGGGAGCGTAGACGCGGTAAACTTCCGCGGTTACGTCGTCCCAGTTGTAGGCGACAGGTTTTACACCCCAGTGCTTACGGCTGAACAAGTAAACGTAGTGGTATCGGAATTGATAGAAATAGACCTTCCTTCGCAGACGATTAAAGCGAATGGGCTCGTCTCTTGGAAGCATCAAATCTAACTTCACAACCGAAAACACACCTCCAAACCAAACAATAGGCCCAATAATTAGTATAACGTACATCATCCATTCACGGGTCCAGCCATAACTCAAGACAGCCCAGTACAACCACAGCGTCAAACCAAAAAAGAACAGTAATACGGGAATGCCAAGCAAGGCCAGAACGCCACGCAACATTAGAGTGGACCTGGATAACTCCAGATAGACATCGTCAACATGGTTCGGCGACGGGCTGATATCCTCCAGATTTAAACTGGGGACTGTTTCTTCATCCACATGCGGCAAATCGCGGCTCCAGCCCAATTCGCGCCTCCATAAAACTCTTGACTCACGCTCAATCATTTTGCCTCCGGTTACATACCTCGGCATACGCACTGTCTATATTACGATCTGGCCAAAACATTACTAGTAATGTCGCTGCCACTACGGAGTGACTTCCTATCGTCGGCAGAAGCTCAACAACTCCAGAAATCTCTAGACTCGCCAACTCTTGATCACCCGCTGCCGCGATATGCAGTTTTTTATCAAAAGCGATATCACTTTTGTAGTCAGGAAGGCGCGGTGAAGAAAATTCAGAATATTTAGCCGATTTGGAAACAGCACTAAAAGAAGCATGGCGATCCTCACCAACAAGGATTTCCCCACCGGAAAACTCTGGAAAATCTCCATCACCATGACGATGCACTATCAAATTCCAGCTATACGCAGAGTCTTTTTTCCTATACCTAGGCAAGACGATCTGAAATTTCAGCTTATGCTCTACTTCTAATCCGACCAATCCACCTATCCGAGGAACAGTCGGATCGGTTATTAGGTTTGACTCAAAGTGCAGCTTGGCTTGCATGCCCAACGTTGCAGCATTGAGTTCGGCAAAAGCTATATCCGCATATTCTGGAGTATCCCAATGAATAATAGGCGTTTCATCTGCTTTTCCAAAGCAGCATCGCCTTGCCCAACGTTCCAGCAGGTCTGATTCATTTCTTTCAGCTTGCTTGCTCGCCGTATATGCTAACAGCACCAGTATCACAGCAATACCTAATGGGCCAAGCAGAGAAGAATTGAATACCGCTCCTGCAAAGAAAATGGCTCCGGTACCAAAAGTCGCCGCAGAGAAATAGAAATACGCCATCGCTACACTGTCACCCGCTGCCGTAGCGCGTTTAGCAGCTGAAATAGCCTGAGCGGCTTCGATAAACCCAGCAACAGAGCTTACTACCGCCCCCAGCCTTATTAAGGCCCCTCCAGTGGCTACGGTGGCTTTGGTCCACGTCCCCCCCGTTCGGCCAGCAGTTGACCTCAATACAAGTCCAACCACCTCAAGTTGCCCTCCCAACAGTCCCAATTGCGAACCTTGCAATGCCAATTTTGCTTCGTAAGCCTTCGGCCCAATCTCCGCTTCCGCTTTTTCCTGATTCCTGCTCAGGGTGTCATGCTGCAAATACAACCCACCTATAGCCAGCAGCAACTCCCAACTGCCTGCCACTCCACGCAAGCCGCGAAACCCAGTTCGCACCAACTCCGCCGCCTGCTGCGAAGTGATCTTCATCCTCTGGAACACTTTTCGCGCATCCGGCTCTAGCGTCCCCGCCGCCACCGAGATATCCACCAACGCCCGCTGCGCCAAGCTGCTCGCCTGGGTCACCTTCATGCTGGCTTCCTCAAACAATCGACCTTGCACATCCGCCGCGGTACCCTCGACCCATACCGACACACTGATCATGGTGTTGGTAAACCGCGGGTCGAGCACTGCCAGGCTCATCAGCCCGTGCTGAATGATCGGCCGCACCTTGTTCCATGCCTTGGTTGAATGGATGTTGATGTCATCGATGTTGCGATGCATCCGGTCCCTGGCCTCGGCAATCGAGGCATTGGCCTTGTGCTGCAATTCGCGTAGATGAGCACTCTGCAAGGCGTAGTACTCGCCCAGTTTCATCTTCACTTCCAGCTCGATCAGGTGCACGCCGTTGTAAAGGAACTGGGTTGCACTGTTCAGGTGCCGCACGGCGGTCTGAATGCCAGGTGGCAAATTGGGCGACAAGCGTTGGCTGGCGGCGTTGAGCGCGCCTTGGGTTTCGGCAATGGCCTGCTTCAAGGTATTGCGCATGCGCAAGCCGGCATCGTCGCTGGCGATGATCTTGCTCAGCATCGAGTAAAGCTTGTCGCTGTCATTCCAGTTGATGGTTTCGGCAGCTGAAAAGCTGGGAAGCAGGCCGGCCAACAACATACGGTCGCGCATCAGTAATGCGCGGTAGGGTGGGCTGTCTGGATCCTCTAGCCATTTCAGCCAGAGGGTTTCGCTGGTGCCGGCCGCAGCAGCCGCGCCAGGCACAATCGCCTCGGTAATGCCGCCACCCAGGCACAGCGCCATGGTCTTGGCATACGCCACGCCAGACTCACGATGATCGCTGTCGTAGTCGTACTGCTCGGCCACCTTGAACATGGGCGTGTCGAACAGCACGGCGTAAGCACGGGCGTCCTTGTCGATGTAGCGCTGAAACTCGGCTTCCTGCTGGTCATACCCGGCCTGGAACGCCGCCCGTTGCGGTTCGTGGTAGCGCTGTTCGAGTTTATCGTCGCTGTCCTTCATCGCTTGCTCGACCATACGCGGCCGCTCTACCGTCGGATCAATCGGTACAAACGGCCCTCTACCCGCCATCGGCTCCAGTGAAGGCACCTTCTGCGCTGCCCACTCCCGGTGCGTGGCGCGAATGGCCTGGAGGATCTGCGAAGTCTGCAATTGGTAGGCACGCATGGGGTCTTCACGCCAGACCTGGCGCTTCACCACCCAGCTCAGGCGCTGGTGGTTGAATTCCTGAATCAGGCCAACGGTATCGTCGAGCACCACCGCCAGCACGCCGTTCTCCAGCTTGTGCCGGTTCATCGCGTTGACCAGGTACCCCTTCAAGGCAAACCTACGTAGCTTGCGAGTGTGAAAGTCATGCGCACTGTCAAACGGCGAGCACCCATGCTGGGCGTACTCGAACACATCCTTGTCGACCTGCAGGTTATCCGGCGTCATGGCAATGCCCAGTAATTCTGGGTTGTTGCGGGCTTGCGTGAGGTCGACCCCCTCGAAGCGGTGCGCAGGCGCCTGGCCTTTCTTGTAGGCATTCAGCACGCTGACCGGCCAGGCATCGCTGGAGAAGGCCAGCCAGGCTGTGCCATACCGGTCGGTATCGATGTTCAGGAAGGCCGAAGGGATATCGTGGTTCTCATTCACACACTTTTCGGGCAGCGACGCGGGTAAGCCGTCTGACGGTTCGTAGGGATTGAAGCGGCGCAGGTGGCCCTGTTCGCTGACTTCGTAGGCCTGCCAGACCTGCTGGTCCAGCAGCACATACAGGTAACCCATGCGCAAGGTACGCAGGCCCATCTTGGCTGAAACGTGCAGGCTACCGGCGACGGTGGTGACGCAACCTGGGCGCGCATCCGGGACCAGGGCGCGGCGCAGCGGTAGTATCGGCAAACCTTGCCGCTCGCAGGCCATGCACTGGTCAGAAGGGAGCCCGGCTTCGGCTGTCGCAATGGCGATACGTTGACTGAGGGTCATAAGCGCCTCTCGTTTACTGGGAGGGGATCGATCAGGCGACGCCATTGCGCCTCGGAATAACGAGCGAGCATTGGGGCAAGAGGACGGCGATCGTTGACGGCTGCCTCAACCAGGCTGCGCACTGCAGCAACGGTATTCAGCTTGGGATGGATGCACAGGTGATGAAGAGCGAAAACCGTGATGTCCTCCTCTGCGCTCAGGCCCAACGCTCGTGCGTCGTCAATATGGTTGGATACACGCACGGCGGCTAATGGCGGTATCTGGCACTGGCTCGCGCCCTCCGAGCCCGCACGCAGCACTCTCCAGACAGCCAGCACGCGCTCGACCAACGCCACATCCTCCTGAATCCGCCGGGCAGGCTCCGGCAAAGAGTGCCGCGGTCCGCCCTGCCCTTTGAGGTGGGCCAACCTTCCACCGCTACTCAGGAACAACCAGCTGTTGATCGGCCACCACGGGCCATGCTCGACCTGCTTGAACGTTGCCGCGAGCAGCTCCAGGCGAACGGGTTCATAGACTGGGTAAAAGTTGAAGTGGCGCTTGGCATCGGGTATTTGGCACATGGCCGTGAGGTGGGCGGCTACCGTGGCCGGTGTTGCCTCGCTGAACAGCCAGCCACTCAAGTAGCGTCGGTGCTGGTGCAGCCCTCTGTACGCTGCTCGAGCCGTCAGCTCGAGCAAGTCACTGCGGGGAAAAGATCCGGGCGAGGCCAGGCAGGCCAATACCGGGTGCAGGTGAGGCGCATGGGCCAGATCGGCCCTGTGCACACGCGTCAACGCTGCTTCGCCCAACGTTTCGCGCAGTCGAGCAAGCAAGTTATGGTCGCTTCTAGCCGCAACCGCTAGTGGGTCTATCAGTACATGGCAATGCAAATGCGCCGCATGGTGCCCTTCAATGCTGCGGGCCAGGTTCTCGATATTCATGCCTTGACCTCGCACTTGTTACTGCCATCAGCCGTGAACTCAAGTGACTGGCTATTGCCATCCCCCTTCGCTACCGCCTTGGTCTGCCCCTGCAGATCGAGTGTCAAGCCGTTGATGGTAATGCCCTGTGCATCCAGCACGATGCTGCCGCCAGGGCTTCTGAACTCGATGCGTTCACTGGCCAGCAACTGGTAGACCGTCGTGCGTGTTTGCACCCCCTGCCCGACGCTGATCGATTGAGCCCCTTTGATCACAAGCTCGCTGTTGTTGCCGATGACAACCCGCTGGTTGGCGCCCGTTGACTCGCTGCGGTTGTTGCCCACTTGTTCGTTCAGGTCATGCTTGATGTTCACACGGCTGTTTTGCCCGATGACCTGGGTATGGTCGCGGGCCGTGTCCTGACGGAAGTTGTTGCCGATGGTCAGTTGCTCATCCTGGCCAACTTGCCCCACTCGATTGCGCCCAATAGTCGTGGTTTCGTCATTGCCCACCACATTGACCTGGTTCCTTTGGGCATGGATGAACACTTCCTCCTTGCCCAGTTCATCCTCGAAACGCAGTTCGTTAAAGCCATCGCCCTTATGGGTCTGGCTCTTGATGGTCATCCGCGTCTTGTGCTTGGGCAGGTCATACGGCGGCAGCTGATTGCCACAGTAGGTGCGCCCGGTGATCATCGGCTGGTCCGGATCGGCGTCGACGTACTGGATGATCACGTCCTGGCCGATGCGCGGAATGGCCATCGAACCCCAGCTGCCGCCGGCCCAGCCTTGCGACACGCGTACCCAGCAGGAACTGAACTCGTTGTCCTGGCTTTCCCGGTCCCAGGGGAAGCTGACCTTCACCCGGCCCCATTGGTCGCAGTAGATCTCCTCGCCCTTGGGCCCTACCACCGTCGCCATCTGCGGGCCGTCGATGCGCGGCTTGGGCAACGCCGCCGGGCGCCATTCGGTTCTGCCGGGCACCAGCACGGCTGCCTGCGTGTAGCGGGTGCCTTGCTGGGCACCCGCAGCCTCTTCCTGCAGGCTGGTGAACTGGGTGCCTTCATGGTGCATACGGGTTACCCGCCAATGCATGTTCAGGTCTTCGCGCGGGTGCCCGATCAGGGTGAAGCTCAGCCCCGGCTGCAGGCGCACGTCGTCGCCTTCCACCTCGGCCATGCGGGCGTCATGGCGCAAAGCTGTGATGCGGGTGGCGGTGAAGGGGGCGCCGACGGCCCCGCGCTTGTAGCGGCCGGGGTAGTCGAAGCGCTCGTACGTGGTGGACTGGTGCTTGAGGTCGCTGCCCTCGGCACGCTGCTCCTGGCGGTAGGCCGGGTGGGTGAAGGTGTAGTCGCGCTGCACCTGGCGCGCGGTACGTACCTGCTCGCTGTAACGCAGGCGGCGCAGGCAAGGCCTGGCCTGGTCGCCGCCGCTGTTGGCGTGGTACAGCACCTGGTTGGGGTCGGTGTCGTCGTCAAAGAAACCTTCGTCCTCGTCATCGCCCTTGATGGCGCCCTGGCTGATCTGCCCCAGCCCCAGCAGCCGGTCGGTGATCAGCAGCTTGTGCAGTTTTGGCGTGTGCTCGAAGCGGTAGACAAAACCCTCTTCGGCGGCCAGGCGGGCGATGAAGTCGAGGTCGGTTTCACCGGCCTGCACGCAGAACTCGCGCACCTCATGCTTGTCGATGCTTCTCAGCTCGTAGCCGGTGATGCCCTGGCGCTTGAGCATGATCTCGAGAATCTGTGGCACGGTTTTCTGCTGGAAGATGCGCCAGTTCGAGCGCAGCCCGGCGCGGGCCAGCACGGGTTCGACCAGGGCGCGGTAACGGGTGCGATGGAAGCCTGTTTCACCCTGACTGAAGGTGCTGACCAGGCCGTGCACGTAACGCAGCGGGCGCTCGCCGCGCCAGATCGTGAACAGCACCGGCTTGTCGAGCAACTGGCCAAAGTCGACATCGTCTTCGAAACTGACCAGTTCCAGCTTCAGCTGGAACGGCGTGCTGATGGCTTCGTCCAGTTCGAACGACACCACTTCGAATTCACTCCGGCCAGCCAGCGGCTGGAAGGTAAAGCGCAAATCGGATTGGCTTGGCATATGGCGGCCCCTGCTACTGCTGCAAAATCGCGTTGAGCGATTCCAGGACTTCGGCGGTGAGCAGGTCGAGGCGGTAGCTGTAGTAGCTGTAAGCGCAGACCATGGCGACGGCGGAGATCACCAGCGGGCTCCACCAGGGCCACTCCCAGCGTCGCGGGCGGTGGGGGCAATGAACGACGTTGCTGTAGGGGTCGCACACCTCTTGCGGCGTGGGGCCACGCAGTTCGCGGATGACCGTGTGCATGCGCGAGATCAAGGCGTTGATGATGTCTTCGCACTTGGGGTCCAGCGCATGCTTGCCCCTGAGGCCCAAGCAGAAGCAGAAGTACAGGAACTCCAGTACATCCTGGAACTCCCTGGGCGCCTGCATGACCCGTTCGAGCAGCACGAAGATCTTCTCGCCGCCCTGGGTTTCGTCGTGGAAGATGCTGAGCAGCGGCTCGTGGCTCCAGCACGAATTGTTGCCCCACGGGCGGCTCATCACGGCCTCGTCCAGGTACAGGCACAGGGCATAGGAATAGACTTCCTGGTGCACGATGGGGTACCCGTGCTGCTGGATTTCTTCGCGAATGTTGCTGACCTGGTTTTGCACGGTCTTGTGCACGTCGGCGAGGTTGGGCAGGTCATCCAGGGTACGCAGGCGAATGACCAGTCCGAACAGCGGGCTTGCCGCATCGAGCATCAGGTTTTCGAAGCCGCCACGCAGCTGGAAGTGCGGGTCGGCGGGGTAACCTTCGAAATCTGGGTCTCCTGCCCGCTGCCCCTGGTCAGCCGGATAGGGTGAATCAGTACCCTCCGGCACTTCGAGCATCGCGTAGACGCTGCTTTCTGATAGGTCATGGGCATCGATAGCGCCCCCGGATTTTACCGGAGGTAGATCGGATGGGCCGGGCATGAAGTGGTCCTTGTCTTCCAGCAAACTGAAGACATGAACACTATCGGGGAATCAATTCTCCAAGGAGTCTGGGGCTTCCCAAATGCTTGTAGGATCCTTCTCTGAATCAAGTTTCCAAACGTTTCCCTGGCAACATCCTGCTAAAGAATAGCGCCCTGAAAGAGCGGGTTTTCCGCTCCTGCAGGGATCGCACAACCCTTCCACAAGCGCGTCGCACTCAGCCAAAGAGCCTGGCCAGGCAGGCCAGTTTCTTCTTGTATGATCGCCGCGCCTCCAGCGCCTGCTCCAGGCTCACCGCCAGGAACCTTGCCTGCTGGTTGGGCTGCATCTGGCCGATCAGGTCGAGGTCGGCGCTGATCACCGTGCCGATCATGGCGTAGCCGCCACCCGACACCGCATCACGGTGCAGGATGATCGGCTCCAGCCCCGCTGGCACCTGGATCGAACCGATCGGATAGCAGCTATCGACGATGTTCGACGGGTCCGAGCCGGCACCGAACGGTTGCTCCCGCGGCTGGAAGCTCAAGGCGCTGCCGCCTTTGTAGCGATAGCCGATACGGTCCGCTTCGGATCCGACTGTCCAGGCCTGGGTGAAGAAGCTTTGCGCTGCGGCCTCGGTCAGGCGATGGAAGTACAGCCCCGGCACCACCCGCACCACCACCTCGCCGCCCAGGGCCTGGCGCAGGGCCATGGGCAGGCTCGCACCGGCGCGCGTCTTGCCGCTGGGCACACCGACCGGCAGCACGTCGCCTGCCATCAGCTTGCGCCCCTGGAACCCGCCCAACGCCCCCAGCGCGTAGGTTGAACGGCTGCCGAGCACCTCAGGTACATCAATGCCACCGGCAACGGCCAGGTAGGCACGGGCGCCCGCCGTGGGGAAACCGAAGCGCAACACCTGCCCTGCGCGCACGGTAAATGCCGTATCGGGGCGCTGCTCGCGGCCATCCAGCAAAGCGGGCATCTGTGCACCGCAGACCGCCACCAGCGCATCCTGCTGGAACTCCAGCTCCGGCCCCACCAGCGCACACTCAAGGGCTGCTGCGCCCGCCGGGTTGCCCACCAGGTGGTTGGCCGCGCGCAGGGCGTACTGGTCGAGTGCACCGGACGGCGGAATGCCCAGGTGGTAGTAGCCTTCACGGCCCAGGTCCTGCACCGAGGTGGCCAGGCCGGGTTTGAGTACCTTGATCATGCCAGTACCTCCTGCAGCGACTTGGGGTAACCGACCGGGTCGGCAAGGAAGGCATCCAGGGAGAACTCGACCGGGCGAATACGCAAGTCGAAACGGCCCTCTTCCACATCTGCCACTGCCTGGTCGTAGGCCCGGCGATCAATGGGCTTGAACTGCACGATGTCACCCGGGCGGAAAAACACCATGTGCGCCTTCAGGTAGTTGAGTGTTTGCCGAGGGTCGTAGATCGGTGCCGGGGTGACGCCGAACATCTGGTAGCCCCCTGCACCGCGCACCGAGTAGATGCAACCGAAGCAACCACCATGGCCCAGGGTGAGTTTGGGCGTGTCGGTACGCGGGCGCAGGTATTTAGGCACCTGCAACTGCCGCTCGCGCTCGACCATCTGGAACATGAACGGCAGGCCGGCGACGAAACCGACCATCGATACGAACCAGGGCGCGCCACTGTGGGCGGCAATGAAGGCGTCGACATCGGCCAGCCCATTAATGCGCGCCGCGTATTCCAGGTCGGTGCTGGCCGGGTCCTGGTGGCGGTCTCGGAAACGCATCAGGGTTTCATGGGTCCAGGGGTCGTTGTACAGCACCGGGATCTCGATGATCCGCGTCTGCAACGAGCGATCGGCCACAGCCTCGGCCTCGGCACCTTGCACCGCTTCAAGCAGCGCCTGCGGCGCGATGCGGTCGGGGTCGAAGCGGATCTGGAACGAGGCATTTGCCAGGCACACGTCCAGCACGCCATCCAGAGCCAGCCGTTCAACGGCGCGGGTGACGGCCATGCCCTTGAAAAAGGCTTCCAGCGACATGCTGTCGCTGACTTCGGCAAACAGGTGCTCGTCTGCGCCGAAGCTGTAGCGGATCGGGGTTGTAGCAAGCGGTTCGGCCATGACTGTTCCTTTTCTTGGAATCTTTATAGAAAGGCAGGCGAAAATAAAATACACGGGCTCCGGCTTGTGCCAGACGGATGCCTCACGGACTCAGCGTGGCGCGCGCACCACAATACCGGCCGCGTCCAGCGCCCTGCGCGTGGCCTCGACCAGGTCGAGAGCGCCGGGGGTGTCACTGTGCAGGCAGATGGAATCGAATTCGATGGCCAGGTCCTGCCCCTCGACCGTGCGCACCAGGCCCTGCTGGCACGCCCGCAACACGCGCTCGGCAACCGCGTTGGGCTCATGGCCCCGCACATTGCGGGTGAACACGATCGAGCCGCTCAGGTCGTACTCACGGTCGGCGTAGAACTCGCGAACCACCGGCTGGCCAAGCGCCTTGGCAATACGGCAGATCACCGAACCCGGCATGCAGTACAACAGCAGCTCCGGCTCTATCACCCGCAGGTTTTCCACCAGCAGGCGGGCAGCTTCCTCGTCACGCGCCAGGTGCATGTACAGGGCACCGTGCGGCTTGATGTGCTGCAGGCGTACCCCTTGGGCACGGGCAATTTCGCGCAGTGCACCCAGCTGGTAGAGCATGTCGTCGACCAGTTCCTGGGCTGGCGCGTTGATATGCCGGCGGCCAAAACCGACAAGGTCACGAAAGCCCGGGTGCGCACCCACCGCCACGCCCAGGGCCTTGGCCCGCTCGACGGTGCGGCGCATGGTGCCGGGGTCGCCGGCATGAAAACCCGTGGCGATGTTGGCCGTGCTTATGTAGCCCATCAGCTCATTGTCGACGCCGTCGCCAATGGTCCACGGACCAAATCCCTCACCCATGTCCGAGTTGAAATCCACCACCTGCATGACTGTCTCTCCTGGTGCTTGTGACTGCATGCAAGCCACGTTAGAGTCTCCTTACCCCCTTGGGAAGATCTATAAACAGATAGGGTGTCTTCGGAAAATCAGATACCTCAGGAGCCAACCGTGTCACTGACCCTGCGCCAGGTCCGCTACTTCGTTGCCACCGCCGAGATCGGCCAGATTTCCCAGGCAGCCATCCACCTGAACATCTCCCAGTCGGCGGTGACCACGGCAATCAAGGAACTGGAAGCCATGCTTGGCGTGCTGCTGTTCCAGCGCTCGGCCCAAGGCATGAGCCTGACCGAGGCCGGCCGGCACTTCCTGAACCGCGCCTACGTGATTCTGCGCAGTGTTGACGACGCACTGAACAGCCCGCTGCCGAACGTGCGCGCCAGCGGCCTGCTGCGCCTGGCGGCAAGCTACACAGTGATCGGCTACTTCCTCCCACACCACCTGCAGCGCCTGGAACACTGGCACCCGGATGTGACCCTGGAGCTGTACGAGCAGGAGCGCAGCGCCATCGAGCAAGGTTTGCTGGAGGGGCGTTTCGACATGGCGGTTGTGCTCACGGCCAACCTCACCCACCCCGACATCGTCTCCGAAACCCTGTTCAACTCCGAGCGCCGGCTGTGGCTGCCCGGCCACCACCCGCTGTGCGAGCGCTCGGCTGTAAGCCTGGCCGATGTGGCCTGCGAACCGTTCATCCTGCTGACCGTAGACGAGGCCGAGCAAAGCGCCATGCGTTATTGGGAACTGGCCGGGCAGCGCCCGAGCGTGCGGGTGCGGACCAGTTCGGTGGAAGCCGTGCGCAGCATGGTTGCCAATGGCAGTGGTGTGGCGATCTTGTCAGATCTGGTGCACAGGCCTTGGTCGCTGGAGGGCAAGCGCATCGAGACGGTGACCATCAGCGACCCGGTCACACCCATGAGTGTAGGGCTGGCCTGGCACCGTGAGCGGGCATTCAGCCCGGCGATGCAGGCCGTGCGTAATTACTTCCATGATGCGTTCCTGGCGCCCCAGCAGTTGTCCGCCCGGCGCTGAGGGGTACTGGCAGGGCCGGCCTCTTCGCGGGTAAACCCGCGAAGAGGCCATCACAGGTTTCAGCCGAACGATCAGGCCACAATGCCGTCATAACCTGAGCCGGTGCCGACACGCAAAGAGGACGCGAAATGACCCAGCCCGACCCGTCATACGTCAAATGGCTCGAAGACCGCGCCATGCTCAAGGCTTCCCAAGAGCGGGCCAGCCTGTATTCAGGGCAGTCACGCCTGTGGCAACAGCCCTACGCCGAAGCCCAGCCCCGCCGCGCCACTGAAATCGCCTCGGTCTGGTTGACCGTCTACCCCGACGCCATTATCGCCCCGCAAGACTGCTCCGTGCTCGGCGCGCTGGCCCACGAAGCGCTGTGGAAGCGCTTGTCGGAGATCGGCATTCAAGGCCTGCACACTGGCCCGATCAAGTTGTCCGGCGGCATCCGTGGCCGCGAACTCACCCCCAGCGTGGACGGTAACTTCGACCGCATCAGCTTCGATATCGACCCGCTGTACGGCAGCGAGCAGGAACTGGTGCAGATGAGCCGCATGGCCGCCGCGCACAATGCCGTGACCATCGACGACCTGATCCCCTCGCACACCGGCAAAGGTGCCGACTTCCGCTTGGCCGAGATGGCCCACGGGCCTTACCCGGGGCTGTACCACATGGTCGAAATCCGCGAAGAAGACTGGCCGCTGCTGCCAGAGGTGCCCAACGGCCGGGATTCGGTCAACCTGCTGCCGGCCCAGTGCGACGAGCTCAAAGCCCGCCATTACATCGTCGGTCAGTTACAACGGGTGATCTTCTTCGAGCCCGGTGTGAAGGAAACCGACTGGAGCGTCACGCCGCCCATCACCGGTGTCGATGGCAAAACCCGTCGTTGGGTCTACCTGCACTACTTCAAGGACGGCCAACCCTCGCTGAACTGGCTGGACCCAACCTTCGCCGCCCAGCAAATGATCATTGGTGATGCCCTGCACGCCCTGGACTGCCTGGGCGCGCGCGGCCTGCGCCTGGACGCCAACGGTTTTCTGGGCGTGGAAACGCGGGCCAGCGGCACCGCCTGGTCGGAAAGCCACCCCCTGTCGATCGTCGGCAACCAGTTGATCGGCGGCATGATCCGCAAGGCGGGCGGCTTCAGCTTCCAGGAACTGAACCTGACCCTGGACGACATCGCGCAGATGTCCAAGGGCGGGGCCGACCTGTCCTACGACTTCATCACCCGGCCGGCCTATCAGCATGCGCTGCTGACCGGTGACACTGAGTTCCTGCGCCTGATGCTCAAGGAAATGCACGCCTTCGGCATCGACCCGGCCTCGCTGATCCATGCCCTTCAAAACCACGACGAGCTGACCGTGGAACTGGTGCATTTCTGGACCCTACACGCCCACGACATGTACCTGTACAAGGGCCAGACCTTGCCAGGGAGTATTTTGCGTGAACATATCCGTGAAGAAATCTACGAACGGCTCTCGGGCGAGCACGCCCCCTACAACCTGCGCTTCGTGACCAACGGCATTGCCTGCACCACGGCCAGCCTGATCGCCGCGGCGTTGGGCATCCGCGACCTTGAGCAGATCGGCGCAGCCGAAATCGAGCTGATCCAGAAAGTGCATCTGCTGCTGGTCATGTACAACGCCATGCAGCCTGGGGTGGTCGCGCTGTCCGGCTGGGACTTGGTCGGCGCCCTGCCCTTGCCCGCCGAAGCGGTCGCGCAACGGATGCTGGATGGCGATACCCGCTGGATTCACCGAGGCGGTTACGATCTGGCCGGGCTCGCCCCACAGGCCGAGGAATCAGTGCGTGGAATGCCGCGGGCCCAGGCATTGTATGGCAGCCTCGACAGCCAGCTGGACCGTGGTGATTCGTTTGCCTGCAAGGTGAAGAAACTGCTGGCAGTGCGACAGGCCTATGGCATCGCCACCAGCCGCCAGGTGCTGGTACCTGAAGTCAGCAGTCCAGGGTTGCTGGTGATGGTTCATGAACTGCCATCCGGGCGCGGTATCCAGATCAGTGCGCTGAATTTTGGCCAGGAAGTAATTGCCGAGGAATTGCAGTTGACCGGGTTCACGCCGGGGCCGGTAGTGGACATGATCAACGAAACGGTCGAAGGGGACCTGACCGAGGACGGACGACTGCTGGTGAACCTGGACCCGTACGAGGCTCTGTGCCTGCGAATCGTCAACAGCAGTGGACATGTGTAAATGGCGCCGGGCTAAGGCGGTGCAGCAGCAGAGGGGCAGGTCGGTCTTGCATTTACAACGCTACGGGCATAGCGTTCGGGAGATTTCTTTTCCGTGCCCAGGAGCAACACCATGTACACCGGCATCGTCCAGGCCGTTCGCCCTCTGCTTGATGTGACCACATACCCGGGCCACAACCAGTTCACCATCGACCTCACACCGGAGCTGCTCGACGAGCTGAAGATCGGCGCCAGCGTCAGTGTCGAAGGCACCTGCCTGTCGGTCACCGAAATCGCCGGCACCCAAGTCAGGTTCGACGCCATGACCGCCACTCTCGAACGCACCAACCTACGCTTCTTCAAGGCGGGCCAGGGGGTCAACATTGAACGTTCGGCGAAAATGAACGCCGAAGTCGGTGGCCACCTGATGGCCGGCCATATCGCCACCACCGCCGAAATCGTCGAACTGTCGATCAAGGAAACCGGCGCCTTCATCAAGTTCCGCATGCCCCCGGAATGGGGCAAGTACGTGTTCCCACGCGGTTTCATCGGGGTCAATGGCTGCAGCCTGACCGTCGCCGATGTCGACGACAACGTCATCACCATCAACCTGATCCCGGAAACCCTGCGCCAGACCACTTTTGCCAGCTACAAGGCCGGCGATCAGCTCAATATCGAGGTCGATCACCAGACCATGGTGCTGGTTGATGTGGTAGAACGCACCATCAAAGGCACCCTGGCCCGCGAAAAACTGCTGCCCTGAGGCCTGCCCATGCTGCCTAACGCCCTCCCCGCGCGCACGGCCAGGCGGCTACGCCTGCAAGTGTTGCGTGGCCGTGTCGGCCTTGGCCTGGTTGCTGGTTTGTCGGTGCTGGCTGGCATGACCGATGCCATCGGCCTGCTGGCGCTGGGTGACTTCGTGTCGTTCATGAGTGGCAATACCACACGCCTGGCCGTGGCCATCAGTGAGGCAGACCTTGCCCTGGTGCTGCGCCTGAGTGGCGCGATACTGGGCTTCGTCGCTGGCAATGCGCTGGGCGTGCTGCTGGCCCGTGGCTTGCGCCGCCGGGCCTGGCCCGTGTTGCTGATGGTTGCGGTACTGCTGGCGTTCGCAGCGGCGTGGCCGGCGGCGGCCACCTTCCCGGCATTGTTGGCCGCCACACTGGCCATGGGCATGATCAATGCCGTGGTTGAACAGGTGAACGGCCTGCCCATCGGCCTGACTTACGTCACCGGCGCCCTGTCCCGCTTCGGCCGTGGCCTGGGGCGTTGGCTGATGGGCGAGCGGCGCAATGGCTGGCGGGTGCAGCTGGTGCCCTGGGCCGGCATGCTGCTGGGCGCCGCGTTGGGCGCCTGGCTGCAACAGCGCCTGGGCCTGCAGGCACTGGCTGGCAGCTGCGCGCTGGCCTGCGTGCTGGCCCTGGTGTCGCGGTTCATCCCACGCGGCTGGCAGCGTGGCTACATGCCGCGCTGATCAATCGATGCGCGGGTGCTGCTGTGCCAGCGTCTCGCGCTTGGCTTCCAGCTCGGCAATCTGCGCATCGATGTCCTCGATCTTCTGCTCGATGTTGTCGTGGTGCTCCTGCAACAGCTCACGCGCTTCTTCGATGTCCGACGCCGCCGGTGCCGCGCCGCGCAGCGGCTTGTTGGCGGTTTCCTTCATGGTCAGCCCGGTCAGCAGGCCAATAGCGGCGATCACCATCAGGTAGTAGGCCGGCATGTACAGGTCGCCCGTGCTCTCCACCAGCCAGGCAGCGAGGGTCGGGGTAAGCCCGGCGATCAACACCGAAATGTTGAAAGCGGCTGCCAAGGCGCTGTAGCGGATGTGCGTAGGGAACATTGCCGGCAGCGTCGAGGCCATCACACCGATGAAGAAGTTCAGCAGCACGGCGATGATCAGGAGCCCGGCAAAAATCACCCCCAGCACGCCGCTGTTGATCAGCATGAACGCCGGAATGGCCAGGGCGAACAGGCCGACGCTGCCGACGATGATGAACGGCCGGCGGCCGAACTTGTCGCTGAGCAGGCCGATCACCGGCTGCACGAACAGCATGCCGACCATGATCGCAATGATGATCAGCACGCCATGGTCTTCGCTGTAATGCAGGTTGTGCGACAGGTAGCTGGGCATGTAGGTGAGCAGCATGTAGTAGGTGACGTTGGTGGCAATCACCACGCCGATGCAAGTCACCAGGCTGCGCCAGTGCTGTGTGGCCACTTCCTTGAACGACACCTTGGGCCCGGAGGCCAGGCCTTCGCGGTCGCCCTGCTCCAGCTTGTCGACATGCTGCTGAAACGCGGGTGTTTCTTCCAGCGCATGGCGCAAGTAAAGGCCGATGATGCCCAACGGCAGGGCCAGGAAGAACGGCAGGCGCCAGCCCCATTCAAGGAACTTTTCTTCGCCCAGAATGGTGGAAATCAGCACCACCACGCCCGCGCCTAGCACAAAGCCGGCAATCGAGCCGAAGTCCAGCCAGCTACCGAGAAAACCGCGTTTGCGGTCGGGGGCGTATTCGGCCACGAAGATCGAGGCGCCGGTGTACTCGCCGCCCACCGAAAAGCCCTGGGCCATCTTGGCCAGCAACAACAGGATCGGTGCCCAGATGCCGATGCTGGCATAGGACGGAATCAGGCCGATGGCGAAGGTGCTGAGCGACATGATGACGATGGTCGCCGCGAGGATTTTCTGCCGCCCGAACTTGTCGCCCAAGGCGCCGAAGAACAGCCCACCCAATGGCCGGATCAGGAACGGCACCGAGAAGGTGGCCAGCGCCGCAATCATCTGCACGCTGGGGTCGGCGTTGGGGAAAAACACCTTGCCCAGGGCATAAGCCACGAAGCCGTAGACGCCAAAGTCGAACCACTCCATCGCATTGCCCAGTGCGGCAGCGGTGATCGCCTTTTTCATCTTGGCGTCGTCGACGATGGTGATGTCCTTCAGGCCGATTGGCTGGACTTTTTTCTTGCGAGGTTTCATACCCGTATCCCTGTCGATGAATGCTCTAAGGGATCAGATACAACGGGACACTAAATAATTCAGCGCTTAATGATTTTTTGTGTGTTTGCGCGGCATCACCGACAGCGCACAAAGAAAAGCCGCTGCAACTGCAGCGGCTTGTTTTACCGAAGGCCTGGCCTCAGATACCTTCGCGCGCCAGGTCCATGGCGAAGTAGGTCAGGATCAGGTCGGCACCGGCACGCTTGATCGCGCCGATGCTTTCACGCACCACCCGGCCTTCATCGATGGCGCCCGCAAGGCCGCCGAACTTGATCATCGCGTACTCGCCACTCACCTGGTACGCCGCCAACGGCAGGCGCGAGGCAGCGCGGATGTCGGCGATCACGTCAAGGTAGGCGCCCGCTGGCTTGACCATCAGCACATCCGCACCCTCCTGCTCGTCCAGCAGCGATTCGCGCACGGCTTCGCGGCGGTTCATCGGGTTCATCTGGTAGCTCTTGCGGTCGCCCTTCAGCGTGGTACCGCCGGCTTCACGGAACGGACCATACAGCGACGAGGCGAACTTGGTGGAGTAGGCCATGATCGCGGTGTCGTGGAAACCGGCACCATCCAGCGCGCTACGGATGGCCTGTACCTGGCCGTCCATTGCCGCCGACGGGGCGATGAAGTCGGCACCGGCAGCGGCGGCAATGACCGCCTGTCTGCCCAGGTTGGCCAGGGTGGCGTCGTTGTCCACGCCATGGTCATGCAGCACGCCGCAGTGGCCGTGGCTGGTGTATTCGCAGAAGCAGGTGTCGGACATCACCACCATTTCCGGCACGGTGTCCTTGCAGATGCGCGACATGCGCGCAACCAGGCCGTTTTCGTTCCAGGTGTCGCTGCCGGTGGCGTCCAGGTTGTGCGACACGCCAAAGGTCATCACCGACTTGATACCGGCACGGGCATAACGCTCGATTTCCTGGGCCAGCAGCTTCTCGGGGATGCGGTTGACCCCAGGCATGCTGGAGATCGGCACGAAGTCATCGATGCCCTCTTCGACGAAGATCGGCAGGATCAGGTCTTCCAGGCGGAATTCGGTTTCCTGGAAGATCGTGCGCAGGGACTCGTTCTGGCGCAGGCGGCGTGGACGAACGGACGGGAATTGGTTGGACATGACAGCTCCAGGGCATTTTGAACGGCGTATACCTTATGCCTGTCGCGCGCCAGTGAAAAGGCTAAATGACGAGATTGTGTCTTGCGTCAATGGTAACGGCCGGGTTTGCCTGTGCCGGCCCCTTCGCGGGTGAACCCGCTCACGCAGAGACAGCACAGCTTCGGGAAAGCCCCACAAAGATGTGAGGCGCCTGCAACAGCTTATTGCAACCAGGGCGGCGTGGGCTCCTCTGCCTTGACCGCGCCATGCTCGGCCTCGTCACGCGCTGCACGGCGGCGTGCGTCATCCAGACGGGCGGCGTCGATCTCCCGCATCACCCCGGACACGTCAGCTTCATGTTCGTCATCTGCGAACACCCCAGTCAACGGGCTGTCGGGCAGCAGGTCACCGGCCTCGAACAGCGCCCACATCTCCTGCGCATACCGGGTGCTTTTCAGCTCCGGGGCAAAGCGCCCGAAATAATGGGCCATGTTGTCCACATCGCGCTGCAGCATGCTGAAGGCGTGGTTGTTGGCGGCTGCATCCACGGCCTGCGGCAAGTCGATGATCACAGGGCCGTCCGGGCCGAGCAGCACGTTGAACTCGGACAGGTCACCATGCACCAGCCCCGCACAAAGCATCAGGACGATCTGGCGAATGACAAAGGCATGGAACGTGCGGGCATCCTCGGCTTCCAGGTGCACGTCGTTCAGGCGTGGGGCGGCGTCGCCATCGGCATCGGTCACCAACTCCATCAACAGCACGCCGTCCTGGAAGTCGTAGGGCTTCGGTACCCTCACACCCGCGCTGGCCAGGCGGAATAATGCCGCAACTTCGGCGTTCTGCCAGGCATCTTCGGCTTCTTTACGGCCGAACTTGCTGCCCTTGGCCATGGCCCGGGCCTGTCGGCTATTGCGCACCTTGCGGCCTTCCTGGTATTCGGCAGCCTGGCGGAAACTGCGCTTGTTGGCTTCTTTATAGACCTTGGCGCAGCGCACCTGGTTGCCGCAGCGCACCACGTACACGGCGGCCTCCTTGCCACTCATCAGCGGCCGCAGTACTTCGTCGACCAGGCCGTCTTCGATCAGGGGTTCGATTCTTTTGGGTGTCTTCATCAGGCTGTGTTCGGGGTCCTGGCTGTGATGGTCGACATCCTCTCACAGCCGGGGACGACTTGCTCGTCTGTCTTCAGCCAGGCTGATCAGGCGCCCTGCCCTAAGCTGTTGATCGGCACCCCACGCGCCCGCCGGCGCGTGACCAGCAAGCCGGAACACACCACCAACACAGCCAGCACCATGGTCGACACCACTTCCAGGCGATGGTCTGGACGCAGCAGCATCACGACCAGCACGCTGCAGATGAATACGATCACGCCCCAGGTGAGCCACGGGAACAGCCACATGCGGTAACCCAGGGTCTTGCCCTGTGCGGTCAGGCGCTGGCGCAGGCGCAGCTGGGAAATCGCGATAACCAGGTACACCAGCAAGGCAATGGCCCCCGAGCTGGCCATGAGGAAGCCGAACACCTTGGCCGGCACCAGGTAATTGGCGATCACGGCCAAAAATGCCGCGCCAGTGGATAGCAGTACCGCTACCACAGGGGTGCCACTGCGGCTGGTCACCTGGGCGCAAGCCGGTGCATCACCGCGGCGGCTCAGCGAGTAGACCATGCGCGAAGCGGTATACAGCGACGAGTTCAGGCAGCTGGTCACCGAAGTCAACACCACAAAATCGATGATGGCTTTGGCATTCGCCACGCCCAGGGTATCCAGCACCGTGACATAGGAACCTTCGGTCGCCAGGCGCGGGTCAGTCCAGGGCACAAGCGCGATGACGATGAATATCGACAGGATGTAGAACAAGGTAATCCGCCAGATCACCGAATTGGTTGCCTTGGAAATATGCTTGCCCGCATCAGAGGATTCGGCTGCGGCAATGGTCACCACCTCGGCGCCGAGGAACGAGAACATGGTGATCAGCATGGCGCTCAGCACCGCACCGAAACCATTGGGCATGAAACCGCCGGTATCCCACAGGCGCGAAACACCACTGACACCGGAACCGGGCAGCAGGCCAAAAATGGCGCACACACCCAGTGCAATGAACGCGACAATCGCCACCACTCTTACCAGTGCCAGCCAGAATTCGAACTCACCGTAGTTCTTCACGCTGAACAGGTTGGTGGCGGTCAGCAACAAGGTAATCACCAACGACAGCACCCAGATCTCCATCTGTGGAACCCAGGAATTGATGATGGTGGCGGCAATATTGGCTTCGATGGGAATGATCAGTACCCAGAACCACCAGTACAGCCAACCGATGGTATAACCCGCCCACTTGCCGATGGCGAGGTCGGCATAGGTGGAAAACGAACCGGTATCCGGCGAAGCAACCGCCATTTCGGCCAGCATGCGCATCACCAGCACCACCAGGCCGCCGGCCAGGATGTAGGCCAGGATGGTGGCCGGCCCTGCTTCAGCAATGGCACGACCAGAGCCGACGAACAGGCCGGCGCCGATCACACCGGCAATGGACAGCATGGTGACATGCCGTGATTTCAATCCATGACTCAAATTGTTCTTGTGGGTTTGCATGGCACTACCTTGTTGTTTTTGTCATGCCCACGCTGGGGCCGCCGGCTGCACGGTCGCCGACGCAGGCGCGAAAAAGCCCGCCCTGCCCTGAATGGTTAGCAGGGCAGTACGGGTTGAGTAAAAGGAAACCGCAGAACCTGTTACCGCGTTGTCAGCTGGCCGCCCGCCGGCTGGCCGCCAGGTCCGCCTTGGGGACGCTGCCACCCGCGAGGGTGACCTGCTCACACACCTTGTCGACGATGTAGGCGCCGATCGGGATGGCCGAGGTGGCCGCCGGCGACGGTGCGTTGCACACGTTGACGCTGCGCGCGGTGTTGACGAACAGGAAGTCGTCGATCAGCTTGCCGTCGCGCGACACCGCCTGGGCGCGTACGCCGGCCGGGTAAGGCGTGAGGTCGGCCTTGGTGATGCTCGGGCAGTACTTCTGCACCTGCTTGAGATAGCCGCCCTTGAACAGTGAGTTTTTCATCTCGATCAGGCCCGGGCGGAAGTTCTTCGCCAGCACCTTGAGAATGCCGGGGGTGGTCAGGGTCTGGAACAGGTCGCCGGCGCTGACGTCGGTCTTGCGGTAGCCCTCGCGCTTCATCGCCAGTACGGCGTTGGGGCCAACCGTGACGGTGCCGTCGATCATGCGGGTCAGGTGCACGCCCAAAAACGGCATCGACGGGTCGGGAATCGGGTAGATCAGGTGGTTGACGATCTGGTTGTGCTGCTTGGGCAGCAAGTAGTACTCCCCCCGGAACGGGCAGATGACAAACTCTGTGCGCAGGCCCAGCATGCTGACCACGCGGTCGGCCATCAGGCCCGAACAGGTCACCAGGAAACGGCTACGGAACTCGTCGCGCTGTGTGCGCACGATCACTTCGCTGGCCTGCTCCTGCAGGCCGACCACCTCTGCCCCATAGCGGATTTCGCCGCCGGCACGCTGGAATTCAGCGCCCATTGCAGCAGTCACTTTGGCGTAGTTGACGATGCCGCTGGACGGCACGAAGATGCCACCCATCCCCACGATATTGGGCTCGCGCTCGCGCAGTTCGTCGGCCGACAGCCAGTGGCGCTCCAGGCCGTTGGCCGCGGTACGCTCCCACAGCGCCTTCATGCGTTGCATTTCCAGCTCGTTGGTGGCTACCAGCAGCTTGCCGCACTCATCGAAGGGGATGCCGTGCTGGGTGCAGAAGGCCTTTGTGGCCTTGTTGCCTTCCAGGCAGAAGCGCGCCTTGAGGCTGCCTGGGGTGTAGTACACGCCAGCGTGGATCACGCCGCTGTTGTGACCGGTCTGGTGGCGGGCCGGGCCGGACTCCTTCTCAAGCAGAAGAATCTTCGCGTCCGGGTAGACCTTGATCAGGTGCATGGCCGTGGACATGCCCACAATGCCACCGCCAATAATGATGAAATCGTACACAGCCTTACCTCACACGCAGGCATTGCCTGGCTCGCTCACCAAGGCCCGCTCGGGCCCTGGTGGCATCATGTTGTGCGACGACGCATGGGCGGGCGCCCGCCCTGCGCCCTGTCATTATTGCCCGCGCTGGTACAGCGGTTTGGGGAAGGCGACGTAACCACGCTGGCGCATCAGTTCACGGCGCAGGCCCTCGTGCGGGGTGAAGCGGTCGCGACCATGCAGCCAGAACAGGTTGTTGATCAGCAGGAAGCTGCCCACGCCCACCGGTACCGACACCTTCTTCCCGCTGCCTTCCAGCGAATCGGACAGGGCGTTCAGCCAGATGCCTTCCTCGTAGTTTTCCGGCTGCACGAACTGGTCAATGTAGCGCATGGTCGGGCGGCCTTCGCCATCGGTGTCGAAAACGGAGTGGAACACATCTTCGGCGACCTTCTTGCTCGGTGGTGCGGTCCAGCGCATTTCGCGGCGGGCCATCGGGTGGCGGAAGAACTCCTCGCACTGCTCCCAGTCATCCAGGTGCAGCAGCAGCGAGTTGCCGCCTTCCATGTTCTTTTCGTCGATCTTCAGCATCAGCACGTAATCGGTAATCTGGTTAACGAAAGTGCCGTCGTTGTGCAGTTCCATCACCCGATGCGGCTGGCGCAGGTAGCTGTCGGAGTTGTCGGAGTTGACCACCACGAAGCGCGCATAGAACTGCCCACTCATGGCGTCGTAGTTGGAACGGCCGATCAGGTGTGCGCAGGCGGTAGTGAACTTGACCATGTCTTCGGCCTGGCTCACGTCATCCAGGCCCAGCGGGGTAATCAGCATGCCGCCGGTGGCGCGATCGAGGATGGTGTTGAGCAGCACAGGGCGCAGGGTGCCTTGGCACAGCTGGTCAAGGATTTCACCCAGCCGGAAACGCAGGAACGATTTGTACTCCAACGCCTGCACCGGCCACTCGGCAACAGCCTGGACGAACGCTTCGACGGTTTCAGGGGCGAAGGTCAGTTCAAGCAGGCGCGGCGACTGTTTCGAAGGGGCAATGGTGTAACCACGCGGCTCGAGCGGCAGTGGCATCACAAGTTCTTCGATCTGCGTAAAAGCGTTCATGGCAGTGTCCTGGCAGAAAAAGTGGAGAGCGCCGTCCGGTCATGACCTGGATCAGTGCGGGCGAGGTAAAAATATCGCCACTAACTGAAAATGTCTACATTTTTGTATTTGGGCGACAATTTAGTTTTTTATCCATTGTTTTTCGTCAGCAGGCGGTTTCGGTATGATCGGCAAAACGTATTGAGGAACAGGATCTTGGAAGCGCTCGCCCCCCGACAAAACTCAGCTTTCAGCGGGTATGAGAGGCTCAAGAAGGACATCATCCGGGGCGTGTTCAAGCCCGGTGAAAAACTGTTGATGAGCGCCCTGAAGGAACGCTACGACCTGGGCGTGGGCCCGCTGCGCGAAGCACTGTCGCAACTGGTGGCCGAGCACCTGGTCAACGCGATCAGCCAGAAAGGCTACCGCGTGGCGCCCATGTCACTGGACGAGATGAACGACATCTACGATGCCCGCGCCAACGTGGAAGCGATGATCATCGCCTTGGCCATCGAGCGCGGCGACGACGCCTGGGAGGCGTCAGTGCTGGCCCACTCGCATACCCTGGCCAAGGTGGTGGAAGTGAAAACCCGCGAGCAGCGCCTGGATGTGTGGGACGAGCGGCACAAGGCGTTTCATACCGCCATTGCCTCGGGCTGTGGCTCCAAGCACCTGCTTCAGGCGCGCACTTACCTGTTCGACCAGGCCGAGCGCTACCGCCACCTGTGGCTGACGCAGACGGTGTTCTCCGAACAGGCCCTTGAGCTCAAGCGCCAGGAGCATGCGGCGCTGGTCGAGGTGATCCTCGCCCGTGACGCCAAACGCGCCAGCGCCATGATGCGCTCGCACCTGATGACCCCGGTGCCGATCATTGCGCAGATCATGCATGCCGAAGGTATCGGAGCCCGCTGAAACACCGCGCCGCTTGCTTCGCGGGTGAACCGGCCAGTGCAGGTAAAAGACGCTAGATGAATTTTTCTTAAATCGCCGGTTGTCTATTCTTTGGCACAATCAAATTTCTATTAGATGCCCAGGAACCAGCATGCCTCGCGTACTGACCATCGAAGACGACGCCGTCACCGGCCAGGAAATCGTCGCCGAACTTACCAGCCACGGCCTGGAGGTCGAGTGGGCCGACAACGGCCGTGAAGGCCTGGCCAAGGCCATTGCCGGTGGCTACGACCTGATCACCCTGGACCGCATGCTGCCCGAGGTCGATGGCCTGACCATCGTCACCACCCTGCGCAGCCTCAAGATCGCCACGCCGATCCTGATGATCAGCGCCCTCTCCGACGTCGACGAACGGGTACGCGGCCTGCGGGCCGGCGGTGACGACTACCTGACCAAGCCGTTTGCCTCCGACGAAATGGCCGCACGGGTCGAGGTATTGCTGCGCCGCAACAGTGTGCCCATGACCCAGACACGCCTCCAGGTCGCCGACCTGCAACTGGACCTGATCAGCCACGAGGCGCGCCGCGGTGACAATACGCTCAACCTGCTGCCCACCGAATACAAACTGCTGGAGTACCTGATGCGCCACAGCGGCCAGGTGATCACACGGATGATGATTTTCGAAGAAGTCTGGGGCTACCATTTCGACCCTGGCACAAACCTGATCGACGTGCACATCGGCCGTCTGCGCAAGAAAATCGACTCCCCCGGCCAGTCGCCGCTGATCCGTACGGTACGGGGCTCCGGCTATGCCATTGCTGAACCCGTCTAAAGGCTGGAGCTCCTCGACAAGCCGCCTGCTGGCGCTGTACAGCTTTCTGTTCGTGGCCTGGAGCAGCATCCTCATGGGGGTGCTGTACTTCGAGGTGTCCAGCTACCTGAACAAGCTCACCCGCCATTCCATGTTGCAGCGCCAACACCTGTTCGCGCACATGAGCGGCAAGCAGCTGGACGACGCCCTGATCGCCAGCCAGGCCTTCGAGGAGCGCAGCTTTGACGCCTATGGCCTGTTCGACACCCACCTCAACCCGATTGGCGGCAGTGTGCGCGCCCTGCCCCCGGAGCTCAGGCTGGACGGCAAGATCCATGAGTTGAAACGCTGCCTGGATGCCGACGACCCACACCTGCCCCGCGACAGCTGCGATGCGGTGGCGATCAAAGTGCAAGATGGCCGCTGGCTGGTACTGTTCCGCGATAACGGCTCACTGTTCGTGGTTACCCGGATCATCCTCGATGCCCTGCTCTGGGGTATCTCCTTGACGCTGATCCCAGGCTTTGCCGGCTGGTACCTGCTACGGCGCAGGCCGCTCAAGCGTATCCGCGCAATCCAGGCCCAGGCCGAGCTGATCGTTGCCGGCGACCTGACCCACCGCCTCCCGTTGTCGGCCCGGCGCGATGAGCTGGACATGCTGGCAGCCATCGTCAACGCCATGCTGGACCGCATCGAGCGGCTGATGCATGAGGTCAAGGGGGTGTGCGACAACATTGCCCATGACCTGCGTACCCCGCTCACCCGCTTGCGCGCCCAGCTGTACCGGATTCGCCAGCAGAGCGACGTCGACTCCGCGCAAGCCGAGGCGCTGGACCAGGCCATCGGCGAAACCGACACCCTGATGGCGCGTTTTCGCGGGTTGCTACGCATCAGCGAACTGGAAGATCGCCAGCGCCGGGCCGGCTTCGTCCAGCTTGACCCGCATGAACTGCTGGTCGAACTGCACGACTTCTATTTGCCTTTGGCCGAGGATGGCGGCATCCACCTGGAATTGCACCAGCCCGCGCAGCTGCCGGCACTGCACGGTGACCGCGAACTGCTGTTCGAGGCACTGGCCAACCTGGTGGGCAACGGTATCAAGTTCACGCCCGAGGGTGGGCAAGTGCGAATTAGCGCGACACACGACGACACCGGCGTGCGCCTGGCTATCGAGGACAGCGGGCCGGGCATTCCCGAAGAAGAGCGTACTGCGGTGCTGAAGCGCTTCTATCGCAGCGATGAAGGCCATCGCCATGCCGGGTTTGGGCTGGGATTGTCGATCGTTGCGGCGATCGTGGACCTGCATGGGTTCAGGCTGGAAATTGGGGAGAGCGAGTTGGGTGGGGCGAAGTTGGTATTGCACTGCCCGCTTGCCGGGCTTGGCAAGTAAAAGCCGGGGCCGCTTTGCGGCCCTTTCGCGGCACAAGGCCGCTCCTACAGGGGTAGCGCAGCATTAAAGGCTTGCGCGACCTTTGTAGGAGCGGCCTTGTGCCGCGAAAGGGCTGCAAAGCAGCCCCAGTACGCCGATCAGTCAGCCAAACGCCAGGTAGTCGTGCCCTTGCTGTCTTCCAGCACCACACCCATCGCGGTGAGCTGGTCGCGGATACGGTCCGACTCGGCCCAGTTCTTGTCCGCACGCGCCTGCAGACGCGCCTGAATCAGGCCTTCCACCTCGGCAGCATCGACCTTGCCTTCGGCACCTGCACGCAGGAAGTCATCGGCCTCCAGCTGCAGCACACCCAGCACTTCACCCAGCTCGCGCAGGCGGCCAGCCAGGCCGGCAGCAGCCTCCGGGTCGCTGTCGCGCAGGCGGTTGATCTCGCGCACCAGGTCGAACAGCACGGCGCAGGCTTCGGGGGTGCCGAAGTCGTCGTTCATCGCCACGCTAAAACGCTCGACAAACGCTTCGCCGCCTTTGGCCGCTACCCGTGGCAAGCCGCGCAGGGCGTGGTAGAAGCGCTCAAGCGCGCCCTTGGCGTCGCGCAGGCTGTCTTCGGAGTAGTTGATCGCGCTGCGATAGTGGCTGGCCACCAGCAGGTAACGCACCACTTCCGGGTGGTACTTCTCGAGCACATCGCGGATGGTGAAGAAGTTGTTCAACGACTTCGACATCTTCTCGCCGTTGATCCGGATCATGCCGCAGTGCATCCAGGCGTTGGCGTACTGCTTGCCTGTGGCCGCCTCGCTCTGGGCAATCTCGTTCTCGTGGTGCGGGAACTCCAGGTCGCTGCCACCGCCGTGAATGTCGAAGCTCTCACCCAGGCAGCAGGTGGACATCACCGAGCACTCGATGTGCCAGCCCGGGCGGCCCGGGCCCCATGGCGATTCCCAGCTCGGCTCACCGGGCTTGACGCCCTTCCACAGCACGAAGTCCAGCGGGTCCTGCTTGGCTTCGTCGACCTCGATGCGTGCGCCGATGCGCAGGTCTTCGATCTTCTTGCGCGACAGCTTGCCGTAGCCGACGAACTTGCCGACGCGGTAGTACACGTCGCCATTGCCTGGGGCATAGGCATAACCCTTGTCGATCAGGGTCTGGATCATCGCGTGCATGCCGGCGATATGGTCAGTGGCACGCGGCTCCTGGTCTGGCGGCAGGATGTTCAGGCGGCGCTCGTCTTCGTGCATCGCGTCAATCATGCGGGCGGTCAACGCGTCGAAGCTCTCGCCGTTCTCGTTGGCCCGGTTGATGATCTTGTCATCGATGTCGGTGATGTTGCGCACATACGTCAGCTCGTAGCCGCTCTTGCGCAGCCAGCGGGTGACCAGGTCGAAGGCCACCATGCTGCGGCCATGGCCCAGGTGGCAGTAGTCGTACACGGTCATGCCGCACACGTACATGCGCACCTTGTTGCCATCCAGCGGCTTGAAGGTTTCCTTCGCTTTGCTCAGGGTGTTGTAAATGGTAAGCACGGCGTTTCCTCAGCTGCCCCAGGAGTCACGCAGGGTGACAGTGCGGTTGAACACCGGGCGGCCCGGCTGGCTGTCTTTCAGGTCGGCGCAGAAGTAGCCTTCGCGCTCGAACTGGAAGCGGTCCTCGGGTCGCGCCTGGGCCAGAGACGGCTCGGCACGGCAACCGCTGAGCACTTGCAGCGAGTCCGGGTTGATGTTGTCCAGGAAGCTGCCGCCGTCCTCGGTCTTTTCCGGGTTCGGCGAGCGGAACAGGCGGTCGTACAGGCGCACTTCGCACTCGACGCTGCCCTCGGCCGGCACCCAGTGGATCACGCCCTTGACCTTACGGCCTTCAGGGTTCTTGCCCAAGGTGTCCGGGTCGTACGAGCAACGCAGCTCGACGATATTGCCATCGGCGTCCTTGATGGCCTCGTCGGCGCGAATCACGTAGCTGCCACGCAGGCGCACTTCACCGGCCGGTTCCAGGCGCTTGTAGCCCTTGGGCGGCTCTTCCATGAAGTCATCGCGGTCGATGTACAGCTCGCGCGCGAACGGCAGCACACGCACGCCCATGTCTTCTTTCGGGTGGCGTGGCAGCTCAAGCTGCTCCACCTGGCCTTCCGGGTAGTTGGTGATGACCACTTTCAGTGGGCGTAGCACGCACATGGCGCGCGGTGCGGTGCGGTCCAGGTCGTCACGGATGCTGAACTCGAGCATCGACATGTCGACCACGCCGTCGGAGCGGTTGGTGCCGATCATTTCGCAGAAGTTGCGGATCGAAGCCGGGGTGTAGCCGCGGCGACGGAAGCCGGACAGGGTCGACATGCGTGGGTCGTCCCAGGCGTCGACGTGCTTTTCGTCAACCAGCTGCTTGAGCTTGCGCTTGGACGTGATGGTGTAGTTCAGGTTCAGCCGGCTGAACTCGTACTGGCGCGGGTGCGCCGGCACCGGCAGGTTGTCGAGGAACCATTCGTACAACGGGCGATGCCCTTCGAACTCCAGGGTGCAGATCGAGTGGGTGATGCCCTCGATAGCGTCCGACTGGCCGTGGGTAAAGTCGTAGTTGGGGTAGATGCACCATTTGTCACCGGTCTGGTGATGGTGGGCATGGCGGATGCGGTACAGGATCGGATCGCGCAGGTTCATGTTCGGCGAAGCCATGTCGATCTTGGCCCGCAGCACGCACTCGCCGTCCTTGAACTCGCCGGCCTTCATGCGGGCGAACAGCTCGAGGTTTTCTTCCACGCTACGTTCGCGGAACGGGCTGTTCTTGCCCGGCTCCTTGAGGTTGCCGCGGTATTCTTTCGCTTGATCAGGGGTCAGGTCGCAGACATAGGCCTTGCCACGCTTGATCAGCTCGACCGCCCAGTCGTGCAACTGGTCGAAGTAGCTGGACGCATAACGCACGTCGCCGGCCCAGTCGAAGCCCAGCCATTTGACGTCGCTTTGAATGGCGTCGATGTATTCCTGGTCTTCCTTGGCCGGGTTGGTGTCATCGAAACGCAGGTGGCAGACGCCCCCGAATTCCTTGGCCAGGCCGAAGTTGACGCAGATCGACTTGGCGTGGCCGATGTGCAGGTAGCCGTTAGGCTCCGGCGGGAAGCGAGTGACGATGCTGCTGTGCTTGCCCGAGTCCAGGTCGGCCTGGATGATCGGCCGCAGGAAGTTCGCAGGGACAGCGGGGGCGCCTTTGGCAGCGGCGTTGGGCGCGTTGTCGGCAGTGGGCTTGCTCATAGGATCCTTGAATGCACGTGTCCGGCCTGGGTAGGCCGATTGAATCAAAGGGCCTATCATAGCCGAAGCAGTCAAGCTGCTGACAGTCGGGCCCGGACAAACTGGCGTGATTTATCACGGCTTTTTGCCCAAGCCTGGCAAAATGGCCAGTGCGCGCCATGTGTCGTGATCGCCTGAATATGCGTCAGGTGATAACCGGCGCCCTGCGCACCCTAATTCCCGATTGCCTTGAAAAAGCGAGTTTCAGCATGTCCAAAGTCAAACTGACCACCAACCACGGCGACATCGTCATTGAACTGAACGCTGAAAAAGCCCCGATTACCGTGGCCAACTTCATCGAATACGTCAACGCAGGCCACTACACCAACACCGTGTTCCACCGTGTGATCAAAGGCTTCATGATTCAGGGCGGCGGTTTCGAGCCAGGCATGAACGAAAAGCGTGACAAGCGTGCCAGCATCCAGAACGAAGCGGACAACGGCCTGAAAAACGCCAAGTACACCATCGCCATGGCCCGCACCATGGAGCCGCACTCTGCTTCGGCGCAGTTCTTCATCAACGCCTCCGACAACGACTTCCTCAACCACAGCGGCAAGAACGTACAGGGCTGGGGCTACGCGGTGTTCGGCGAAGTGATCGAAGGCCGTGAAGTGGTTGATGCCATCGAGAAGGTCGCCACCGGTTCCAAGGCTGGCCACCAGGACGTACCAAAAGAAGACGTGATCATCGAGAAAGCCGAGATCATTGGGTGATACTGCTGATCTCCGATCTGCATTTGCAAGAAGAGCGCCCGGACATTTCCCGGGCGTTTCTTGATCTGCTCGACGGCCGTGCCCGCCACGCCAAGGCGTTGTACATCCTCGGCGACTTCTTTGAAGCCTGGATCGGCGACGATGCCATGACGCCGTTCCAGCAGTCGATCTGCCAGGCCATGCGCCGGCTGAGCGACTGCGGTACGGCCATCTTCCTGATGCATGGCAACCGTGACTTCCTGATTGGCCAGGCTTTCTGCGACGCTGCGGGCTGCACGTTGTTGAGCGACCCCAGTGTGATCGAGCTGGGCGGTGAACAGGTACTGCTGATGCATGGCGACACCTTGTGCACCCGCGACCTGGGTTACATGAAGATGCGCCGCTTGCTGCGCAACCCGCTGAGCTTGTGGATCTTGCGCCACCTGCCGCTGTCAGCCCGCTACAAGCTGGCGCGCAAACTGCGCAGCGAAAGCAGCACGCAAGTGCGGATGAAGGCCACCGAAATTGTCGACGTCACACCGGAGGAAGTGCCCAAGGTGATGGCGGCGCATGGCGTGCGTACGCTGGTGCATGGCCATACCCACCGGCCGGCGATACACAAGCTGGTGGTTGATGGGGAACCGGCACGGCGCATCGTGCTGGGGGACTGGGACCGCCGGGGCTGGGCCTTGCAGGTAGATGAGCAAGGGTTTCAGCTGGCGCCGTTCGAGTTTTCCTGACGGGCACTGCGTGCCCCATGCAGGAGCGGCCTTGTGCCGAGAAGTGGCCGCACAGCGGCCCCAGATCTCAGCATAACCACCGAAATTGCTGGGGCTGCACCGCAGCCCTTTCGCGGCACAAGGCCGCTCCTGCAAGATCGCAGTCGCAGCAGAAAGCGCTACTGTTGCGCCACTGCCCCTTTGTCACGCTCACTGATCACCACTTCCCGATACGCCGGGTCTGCCTTGATCTGTGCCTCGGTAAACGGCATCACCGCCAGCTGCTTGGCCGCAAAGGCCTTGGTCTGGTCACTGGCATGCGCCGAAGCCGCTTCGCTCGACTGGGAGAACGCCAACAACCCCCGAGCCTCTGGCCCCTTGTCGGTGAAGCTGACCAGTTGCAAGTAGCTGGTACCGCTGACCACCAGCCGCTTGCCCGGCCCGTGCGGCACACTGTACATCGCGTTGTACACCCCCAGCGCCTGCGGGCCACCCGGTACCGGCGTACCATCAAGCGCCTGCTGCACCTGCCCCCAACGCGCCTCCCCCGCTACACCGCTGTCGCTCACCTGCTTGAGCGACGCCAGTGCCGCCTCGTGTACCAGCTTGCGCACGGCCGCCTGCTCCACCGCCAAACCACGCGGCGTGTGCTGCGGGTCTGCCGGATCAAAGGCCACCCGCCAGCTTTCCGGGTGCTCGGCCAAGGCATTGAACAGGTTCTGGAAATGCACCAGTCCAATACCACTGTCGAGGTCAGCCTTGCCATTCCAGGCAGCCAGGCTGCTGCACACGGCCTGTATATCTGCGCCTGCGCCCTCGCACCATTGCAGCAGGTCTGGCAGCACCAGGCTGGCCAGGTAGACCTCGTCGTCGGTCACCATGCGCTGCAGGTCATCCACGCCCAGCCTTGCCGTGCCCTGCAGGCGCTGCAGGGCAAAGCGGCCGCGCATGCCCAACGGCTTGTCACTGCGGCTGACCAAGGGTGAATAGCCGGTCAGCGGCTGCGCCGGGTTGGCCATCCAGGCCGGGTCGTTGGAGTTCTGCACGAAATCCTGGCGTTCAAGGCTCGGCAGCAGTCGCGCCGGGAAGATTCCCGGTTGCGCAGCCTGCGCGTCGACCTTCCACTGACAGGCGCTGCGCGAACCATCCAGCACCACCATGCGCCCTTGCCCTTGTGGGTTGCTGCAGGCACCCAGCAGTTGCTGGTCGACATACGGCACCACCGACTGGTTCAGGTACAGCGCCCCACCGCCCTGGTCCACGGCCAAGGTGTTGACCCAAGGAATACCCTGCAACTGCTCGACCGAGCGTTTAAGCGCCGCCAGGCTGTCGGCACGGTTGATCTGGTACCACTGCTGCAACACTCGGGTGTTTTCAAGGTTGGCGTCACGCAAGCTGTAGGCCGCGTGCGCATCCCAGTCCAGGCGCCCGGGCCATTGCACCACCGGGCCGAATTGCGAGCTGTAGACCTGCCGCTCTACCTGACTCAGGCTGCCATCTTCTGCCTTGACCGCAACGCTGATGGTTTGCCGGGCCAGTGGCAGCGACTTGCCATCAAGCAGGTAACGGGTCGGGTCCTTGGGGTCGAGCTGCAGCCGATACAGGGTGAAGTGGTTGGAGGTGTCGACGGTGTGCGTCCAGGCCAGGTGCGTGTTGAAACCGATATTGACCACCGGCAGGCCCGGCAATGCCGCGCCCATCACATCGAGCTGGCCAGGGATGGTCAGCTGCATCTGGTAGAAGCGCATGCCGCCCATCCACGGGAAGTGCGGGTTGGCCAACAACAGGCCGCGGCCATTGGCCGAACGCTGCGCGCCCACGGCCACCGCATTGCTGCCGCGCTCCGTGGCAAAGCGTTCTTGCCGCGCCAGCGCTGTGGCGAAACCTGCCGACGCTTGCTGGCTGCCCGCCGCAGGTGGGTGCGCGCCCGCCAGTGCCTCGACGAACTGCCCTATACCCCCCTCGGCCAATAGCCTGCGCGTCAGCTTGACCAGGTCCTGGCTGGTGATCGACCGCAGCCACTCACCGTTGCCACATTCGGCGGGCAAGCCTTCGCGGCGGCGCTCGGCGAGCGCCCGGTTGTAGCCGCTGGCATAGCCCGCCAGCAGTGCCTGCACCTGCGCCGGTTGCGCCTGCAGGAACGCATCGACTGCCGTCGGGCTGTTGAGCCAGGTGAAAAACAGGTCGCTGGTCAGGTTGTCACGCTGCTCCAGGGTCTTGCCCTTGGCACCAAAATGGCGTGAGCGCTCACCGCTCACGGTCAGCACCTCGTTGGCCAGCAGGCACAGGTTGTCCTGGGCATAGGCATAGCCAACGCCGTAGCCCAGGCCGCGCTCATCCTTGGCCACGATATGCGGCACTCCGTAACTGGTTCGACGGATCTGCGCGCTGGCATCGGTAGCGGGCTGGGCCTGCACCGCAACGCTGAAGGCCACCAGTGCAGCGGCCAGGCCTGCGCACGTCATGGGACGGGAAAGTGGAAACACGGGCACTCCTCGGATTCGGGGTCTATCCCGATCAGACGAGCGGCCAGGTGAAAATTTTACGTGTTACAAGACGATGGAACGTCTTGAAGAGGAACAGCCATTTTTTTTTCGAGTGGGTTGCAGTTTTTGCGTTCTCATTCGTCCTAGTAAGTGAGGCAACCACATTTCGGGTTCGTCCACGAAAAGGAGCATTCACATGTACAACCCGCAACCCTCGACTCACGCCGGGCGCGTCCCAGGCAAAGCGCCCAACGGACAGGACGTTTTTTCTGAGGAACGCATCGGCAACGAACAGATCCGCGAGCTGCTGCGCACCTTCGGCCTGCGAACCAGCCTGATCCGGCTCAAGGTGATCGATGCCTTGCACGCCGCTGACCGCAAGGGCCGCAGCATTGGCGTACGCGGCGTGCACGCACAACTGGAACAGCTGGATATTCCGCTGTCGTTCCTCAGCGTGCGTGAGGTGCTCAAGCGGCTGTGCACCGAAGGTGTCATCGAACTGGGCAACGACAAGTGCTACAGCCTCAACCCCCAGGCGCGCGCCGTACTGGAGCAGACACACACGCCCTGAGCGCATGGCCGGCCACACCTGGCCGGCCCGCACGGATCAGGGCTTGACCTTGCGCCGCAGAATGCCGTTGATCACCACGACCACAACGGCGATGGCGATGGCCGCCATCTGGAAGGTCTGCTCACTGATCGTGCCCTGCTTCTGCAGGTGGGACAGGCCCAGCATCAGGCCCAGTACTACCAGGATGATCAGAAGGGAATATTTGAGGCGCTGCACGTGTGTCATCGAAAGTTCCTTGCAACATCAGGGGCAAATGGCTCGCAACGAGCCGTGGCAATGATACAACGCCCATAGGGCCCGGCGCTGCATTTCCTGCTGGGTAGGGTGGCGACTGCCTGAAAGCATGGGGCTCCAAGCACCCATGCCGGAGGCATCATGTACAAACCCCTGCTGTTCGCGTCCCTGATTCTCACCCCGCTTACCCTTCACGCGCTGGACACCCGCGAGGTAACGGCAGCGCAACTGCTTGAGCTTGGTCGCGACCTGGAGCGCCATGCTGGCGCCAGCCAGTGGCAACAACTGTGGCAGCGCGTGCGTCAGGCTGGCTACCTGCAGGCACCCGACGCCCCACTGCATTTCAGCGCCCCCATGGCCCAGTTGCCTGATTTGGTCCGGCAGACCTTGGCCCAAGCCGATCAGGTGCAGGCGCTGCACCAGACCCAGGCGCTGTACCGCCGCAGCTTTTCCGGCACGGTCATCGGTCAGCGCGGCGGGCAGCCATTGCATGCCTTGTGCCTGCTGGTCGACTGGCGGGCGCTGCCACAAGGCATGCTCGATGCGCCTCAGGCCTACCTGCGCAGCGCCAGCCTGCTGAGCAGCTACCCCTGCAACTGAGGGTACCCTGGCCCATCACTGGACGAGCGGAGCGCCCTGATGGGAAATCAACGGCCACAGCCACATCGTGGAGACATGTCCTACAACGCAGGATATCGCTGCCTGCAATCGCTGTTCACCGAGGCTACAAGCTGCAACCCACATGTCGCCTAGCGATGCGCCGGGGGTGTCACACAGAATTTGCTCACACCGTCGACATAACGCCGCTGGTGATCGGGTCGCACATTCCCCCATCCCGAAGGAGCGCCATATGGAATTACCAGACTTGAGCCTCATCGATATCAGCCAACTGCCCCACTCGCTGCAGGCCCTGGTCGACTGTATCGGCATCGACAACGCCTACCAGTTGACCTGCGCCTACGGCGGCAGGCCCAAGTACATCCCCAAATACCGCGAACGTACCAAGCTCGCCGACGTACTGCCGGCCGAAGCGCTGGACGCACTGATCAAGCGCTTTGCCGGAGTAGCCCTGGAGATCCCCAAGGCTGACCACTTCCTACGCCAGCTGCGCAATCAGCAGATCCAGAAAGAAAGCGCCAATGGCCTTTCACGCAGCCTGCTGGCCAACAAGTACGGTCTGAGCCTGCGCCAGATCGGCAACATCCGTCGCCAGGAAACTTGCGCTCGCTGACGACCAGCACCGAGGCCGCCAGAGGTGGCCATCCTTCCCCTCCATAAAAAGAGCAACAAAACATGTCGATAGATAACAGCCTCATCGGATCCGTGATCAACGCCTTGCCCATGGACCGCATGATCGCAGGCCCCCTGCAGGCCATGGTCCAGGCCCAGGTTACCGCCAGCAAGTCGTACGCCGACTTCCTGATGCAGGTATGTGTGCAAGACGGCAAGGCCGTGGCTATCCAGTTCGATTACGACGAGACCATCGTCGACGAACAGGGTGAATACAAGGGCGTGGTCAGCAAGACCATGAAGGTGCCATTGCTGGCGGCCATCACACACCCGAACATCTCCATCGATGAAGGTAATGTCGAATTCGAGCTGATCATCAATCAGATGTCGGAAGACACCTCCAGCACGGAAATGGGTGCGGACGTGACCGGCTCACTGGGGTGGGGGCCCTTCAAGCTGAACGTAAAGGGCAGCGTCAGCCACAAGTCCGCCCAGACACGCAAGACCGACACCCGCGCCCGCTACGCCTTCAATACGACGATGAAGCGCCAGGAGCCACCTGAAGCGATGATGAGGGTGATCGAGTTCCTCACCGACGCGGCAACCAAGCCAACCGTGGTCAGAACCGCCGAACTGCAAAGCCCGGACGAAATTTCCCAGGCCGACACCTTGAAAGACCCTGCTGCCGATGCAGGCAACAACACCCCTTGAGACGCTCCACGAGCCGCAAACAGCCCCCTGGCCAGCACCGGGGGGGCACCACCTGGCCTGAGGAGTCGAGCCCATGAACAAGCCCCCTGCCCCGATGACCTCCATCGACCTGCGTGAGATCACCCGTGGCCTGCAGGAAGCCGCAAGCGCCACCAACAGCCTGATTGCACAGCAGTACATCAACCTGTTCGACCAGTTCTTCGAGTGCGACAGCGACGCCTTGGGCGCCCCCATGAAAGCCAAGATGGTCGAAGTGGCCATGGATGGGCAGCACATCATGCGCGTCCCCCTGTTTGCACTGGTGTCGCCCAAGGGCCTGGCCCTGGAGCGCATGCAGGTGGACCTGTCGGTCCGGGTCAAAGGGACCGAAGCACAACAGGCACTGCTGACCGCGAGCGAGAACAAGGCTGCCAGCTTCAAGGTCACCATCGGTGGCCAAGGCCGTCAGGGCGAAGGCCGTGACCCTGACGAAGTGCAGATCCGCATGCAGTTCCAGGCCAGCGAGCCGCCGGAAGCCCTGAACCGGCTCATCGAGGAGTACACCAGCCTGATCACCCCGGTACGCGCCCCCGGCCCACTGCCCTCGCCCGACACCAACGAATACATTGAGGCGGCCACTGTCCGTTGACGGCAGCCCCGGCACCGCTTCAGAAATCGCGCTTGTAGAAGATGTCCAGTGAGCTGGCCAGCCCACTGGCAGCTTCCAGATACACCTTCTTGCTCAGCTTGTAACGCAACGCGATGGTGTTGGCAGGCTCGAACACACCCACGCCGTAACGCAGGCTCAGCTTCTCGGTGATGTTGCCGCTGGCGACCACGCTGGTGCTGTTGCCCGAGCCTTCGGTGTCCAGCTGGAAGTCGTCGATCCCCAGGCTCGATGCCAGGCTGCCGGTGATACCGGCACTGCCTGCCAGCCCCAGGCCCAACGCTGCCTCGGCAAGCATGTTGTTGTCCTCGCCAGAGTTGCCCAGAGGCCGCCCCAGCACGAGGTACGACAGCGCCTGCTCCTGGCTCATGGCCGGTTCCGAAAACACCTTGGTTGTGGGTTGCTCGGCACTGCCGCTCAGGCGGATACCGGCAATAACATCATCGACCGTGCGGATGGCTTCGATGTCCAGGTACGGCTGGTCGATCGGGCCGGCGAACAGCAAGCGCGCACGGCGGATGGTCAGGCGCTGGCCGTAGGCACGGTAACGACCGTCAGCCAGGCTCAACTCGCCACGGGTGTCGAGGTTGTCGCCGATATGCACGTGGCCAAGCAGGTTGGCGGTCAGGCCAAAGCCACTGAACGACAACTTGTCGCGGCCCACCTCGACATCGATGTCCATGGCCATCGCCATGGGCGGTTTGCCCTCTTCGGTCTGGTGACCGACGATTACCGTGTCATCCGATACCTTCACGGTCGACGGTGGCAGTTCGCGCACGGTGATCTTGCCTTTGGGTACTTGCACCTTGCCGGTAACCGCCAGTTTGTCGTCGATCAGGCGCAAGGTCAGGTCCGGGGCGACCTCCAGCGTTGCATAAGGCTCGACCGTGACCGGCAGTTGCTGGCCTTGCAGGCGCAAGTCCATGCCCAATGCCTGCCCCCACGTGAGGTTGCCACTCAACTGGCCGCGCCCTGCATCGCCGCTGCGCCAGTTGCCATTGAGTTGCACCTGCTCGCCGGCGATCAGCGCCTGCAACGACAGGTCCTCAAGGCTGGCCGGCAACTCGGCGCCACTCACTTCGCCACCGCTGAGCATCAGGTTGCCGTTGACCTGTGGTGCCAGCAAGGTGCCTGAAAGCCGCCCACTGCCGTTGAGCTGCCCGGCCAGGCGTTCGACCATCGGCACGAACGGACGCGCCACCGACAGGTCCAGCCCGGCCAGGCGGAAATCACCTGACAACGGCTTGTTCATGCCCAACGGGTCGAGGCGCGTATTGACGTTCAGCTCGCCCAGGCGCTCTCCACGGAACGCAAGGCGGGTATCGATACGCCGTGGTGCCAACGTGCTGTCGACACGCAGGGCCTGATAGGGGAAATCGACCCAACGGCCCTTGTCGCGCACACGCAGCGTGCCGCCACTGGCATCAATGACAATGTTGCCTTTGGGGCCGCTGGCCGGGATGTCCAGATTGATATCCGCATTGAGCAGGCCCTGCCAGGCGAAGTCTTTTGGCAGCCACTGGGCAAGGCTGTCGAGCGGGAACTGCTTGAGGTGGTAGCGCAAGCGCGGCTCGGGCGCCAGGCGCTGGTCGTCACCACACAGGCTGGCCTGGCCAGATCGCCAGCAATGGGCACCGAAGTCCAGCTGGCCGCTGGCCAGACGCTGCAGGCGTGCCGGCGATTGCAGCTGCCAATCCTGGCCACCGGCCTGGATACGCCCACTCGCAAGGCGGCCACGCCAGTCACCCTTGCTCAACTGGCCATCCAGTCCGAGGTCAAGCTTGAGTTGCGGGCCATCCAGCGCCAGGGTCAAGGCTTGCTGGCGAATGTCGCCTTTGCCGTTGGCCTGCAGCGTGCCCAATGCCGTGTCGCCCAGGTGAATGCCAGTGGCCTTTAGCTCGATCACACCGCGCTGGGCGTTGTCCAGGCGGGCATCCAGGTCCAACTGTTGCAGCCGGTTTTCGGCCTGGGCCAAGTGCTGGCCCTGCAAGGTCAGCGTGCCTTGAGGAGCCTGCAAGGTGCCGGCAACATCCAGCCGGCCCTTGACCTGGCCTTGCAGCCTTGGCCACAGCTGGCCCAGGCGCGGGAGGTCAAGGTCGATTCGCCCGGCCAGGCGCTGCTGCAAGCTGCCACTGCCGTTGATACGGTTGTCACCCAGCTGGATCGCCAGGGCGCCGAGTGTCCAGTTCTGCCCCGCCCCCTGGGCCTCAGCCTTGAACACTGCCGGCTGGCCGCGCAGGCGGCCCTTGAGATCAAGCTGGGCATCAAGGGTGAGCACCTCGCCCTTCATCTCGCCCTTGCTGCGCAGCGGACCCGCCAAGGTACCCGGCAGCTCCGCCAGCCAATAGGCCGGGTCGAGCGCCGAAAGCTGCAAGTCGACATCCCAGGCCAAGGTGTCGGCAAAACGCACGGCCACACTGCCGGCGGCCTTGCCTTGCCCGGCGGTCAGCGCCAGTTGCGGCAGTTTCACCTGGGTCAGGTCACCTTCGAACGGGCTGACCAGGCTGAACGCCCCTGCCGGGCCGTCCAGGTCGCCTTTGAAGGTGCCCTGATAATTGCCATCGCGATAATGCACCTGCGTATTGAAACGCTTGAGGGTAACCTCGGGGGGTGTCTCCAGCGGGTACAGGCGCAACCACGGGAAGTCCTGCCAGTCCAGCTGCGCATCGGCGGTCAGGCCTTGCTGCCAGTCGGCCGTGGCCTGCAGTTTCACGCGCTGGGTGTCGCTGGCGGTCAGGTCAAGGGCATCGAGCCTGGCGCCTTTGCTGTCGACCAACCCGGACAGCGCCAACGCGATTGGCGACTGTTCAGCCGGCAGGCTGGCCGTTCCCGACAGTTGATAACCCTTGAGCAGGTCGCCCTTGGCATCAAGCTTGAGCTGATTCAACTGCAAGGTATCGGGCAGCGAGCCCGCCGGCTTGAACGCCTCTGAACGAATCTGCAGGGTCGCCGGCAGGTGCTCGGCCAACGCCTGCAACTGCCCGTTCAGCGTGGCGTCGAGGTAACCGCTGCTGGTGCCCGCAAGCTTCAGGGTCTTTTGCAATTCGCCGGTGGCGGTCAGTGCCAACTGCCAGGGTTTGCCGTCCACGGCTGGCAGTTGCAGCTGCGCCTGGAGTTGCACTGGCCAGTCACCTTCGGGCTGCAGGTCGCCCTGCAGGTTCAATTGCAGGTCATCGCGCTGCAGGTGCAGGCTGTCGATGCGCATCCCGGTGCCGGTCCAGTGCGCCGCCAGTTGCAAGTCACCCAGCAGGTCGCTGCCATCCAGCCGCAGTTGGCCGACCTTGACCTCGCCCAGTTCGATGGCCAGCGGCAAGCGCAGCGCCGGCAGCTGCAGCGGGCCGCTTTCGGCCGGCTCGGCACTTGGCGCAAAGGCCATGTCGATGCGTTGTGCCTGCAACCGGTCGATGCACAGGGTGGCGCGCAGCAGGCAGGCAGGCGACCAGGCCAGTAGCGGTGCCTGCAACTCTACCGTGCTGCCACCGTCGGCCCAGCGCAGCATGCTGGCCTGCCAGCTACCCGCCAGGCGCCCCTGGAAATTGGTCACCTCAAGCCCGGGCACCTTGCCCAGCGCCCAGCGGCTACCCGCCTCGGTACCCAGCAGCAGGCCTAGCACCAGGCCCAGGCTCGCGACTACCCCGAGCAGGCCCAGCAGAATGTATTTGATCACGCGTTTCACAGCTCAGGCCCCATGGAAAAGTGCAGGCGAATGCCCCCTTCGTCATCCAGCGCCTTGGCCAGGTCCAGGCGCAATGGCCCGACCGGCGAAACCCAGCGCACACCAAAACCGACACCGGTCTTGAGGCTGGGCAGCTCAAGGTTGTTGAACGAGTTACCCTGGTCGACAAACGTCGCGATCCGCCACTTTTCGGTCAACGAATACTGGTACTCGACACTGCCGGCCACCATGTAACGCCCGCCGATGCGGTCGCCATCGCTGTTTTTCGGTGACAGGGTCTGGTAGTCGTAGCCACGCACGCTCTGGTCGCCACCGGCGAAGAAGCGCAGCGACGGCGGAATGTTGTTCTTGAAGCCATTGGTCGCACTGCCGCCGAACTGTACGCGACCGAGCAAGCGGTGGTTCTGGCCAAGCGTGGTCAGGCCCTTGAGCAGTACATTGCCGTGCAACAGGTTGGTGTCGGAAACCAGCCCTTCCTTGGCCGCCTGTACATCGAACTGCAGCCGGTAGCCGTTGTGCGGATCGATGCGGTTGTCACTGCGCAGGAAGGAATAGCTCACGCCAGGCATCAGCAGGTTGCTCAGCCCGGAATCGTCACCCAGGCGATACTCCTCGCGCTGGTACTTGAGCGAAATGACCCGCTGCCAGCCACTGGGCAGCTTGCTGTGCCACTCGGGGCCGACTGTCAGCAGTTTGCTGAGGGTATCGGTACCGGCAAGCTCCTCGTTCTGGTAGCCGCCGGCGAAGCGCAACTTGTCGGTCAGTGGCGGGTCGAGGGGGATGTCGTACCACAGGCCAACGTTCTGCCGCGGTGCCGACAGCTCGGTTTCCCAACCATAACTGTGGCCCTGCGGGTTGACCCAATGGCGGGTCCAGTTGGCCTTGCCACGCGGACCGACGTCGGTCGAGAAGCCCAGGCCCAGGCCCATGGTGCGTGGTTTGCGGGTTTCCAGGCGGACATCCACCGGGATTTCTTCGCCCACCGCGGCGGTGGGCGCAGCATCCACCCGCACGCCTTCAAAATACCCGCTCGATTGCAGGTCATTGTTCAGTTCGGCAATCAGTTCCGAGTCGTAGGGGGTGCCCGGCTGGAACGACACCATGCGCTGCAGCAGGTCATCGTCCAGCGGCGTGTCGCCGCCGAAGGTCACTGCGCCCAAGTGATAGCGCGGACCACTCTGGTAGACCAGTTCGATATCGGCCACACCGGCCTGCGGGTCGACGGCCAGGCGCTGGCTGCTGAAGCGGCCACTGAAAAAACCGTAGCGCGACGCCTGGTTCTGGATCAGCCGCTTGGCATCTTCGTAATGGCCGTGGTTGAGTTGTTCACCTGGGCGCAGTGCCTTGCTGTCGGGCACACGGAAGGCCTTCATTTCGCTGGCGGGGCCTTCGATGCGCACGGTCACGTTGCGCAGGCGGATCGGCTCGCCCGGGTTGATGCTGAGGATCAGTTGCGGGGAATGGTCTGCGTCTTTGGGGGGCTTTACCTCGGTATCGATCTGCGCCTGGTAGTAGCCAAGTGCCTGCGCGGCTTTGCGCGCCTGCTCTTCTGCCCCGCGACTGAAGCGTAACAATGCTTCTTCATCGCGGTCACCAAGGGTGCCTATATAGCCTTCGACATTGGCCTTGAGCGCTTTGTTGGCTGGTTTTACCTTCACCAGCAACTCGCTCTGGCCCCATGCTGCGAAACTGGCGGCCCAGATAACCAGGCCCCAGGTCAATCTTCCTGAATACGTCATGCGGCAAATGCTACCAGAGCCAGACGCTCAAGGGAGCCGCCTGGCGGGATGTTCAGGCAAAAGTGGAGGTTGAAGAGACTGGATTGGGATGGAAGAAGACCCGTTCCCGGATAGGTCCTACGGCAACCTCACCAATTTCTTCATAGCCCTGGCGCTGGTAAAAGGCCAGGTAATGCTCATTGCCGGTGTCGAGCACCACGCCCTTGGTGCCTGGTTGATCCGCGCACCAGTCGTGCACGGCTTGTAACAATTGCTCCCCGTAATGCTTGCCCTGAAATTGCGGATGTACCCCCAGCAATGGCAACACATGCACCTGATCGGTGGGCAGGCAGGTGGACAGGGCGGCCTGGTAGTCCATGTAACGCCGCGTGCAGCGCAGGCCAGTGCCGAGGATCATGCGCAGGCGCCAGGCCCAGCTGTCGGCAACGCCCAACCGGCGCACCGGCGGCACGATCAGGGCCAGGGCAATCAGGCGGTCGTCCACCAGCAAACCGATGGCAGGTAACTGCAAGTAAAAGTGCTGGCGCACCCATTCGCGCACCATCACCCGCAAGCGTTGCTCATACCCTGGGCGCTGGGCTTCGAAGATATAGGCAAAGGTAGGTTCGTGGCGGTAGGCGTTGTACAGCAGCGAACGCGCCTCGCGGCTGTAGCCGTCATCGAGCAGGCAGACTTGAGCCGGAGCGGCAGTGGTTTCGGGCATTGCGGGCAGACCTCCTGGAATGGGCGTACATTGCCTTGGAGGTGCACCACCGCGCTTCGTTCACCCCCTACAGCACGTTAGCAGCAGGCTTCCCAAGCCGCCATGCTGGTGATGTGGGGCGATGTCGGCTAGCATCCCGCCTTTTACCGGGATCGTCTTTCCATGAAGATCGTCTGTTTCAACATCAACGGCCTGCGAGCCCGCCCGCACCAGCTGGCAGCGCTGATCGAAAAGCACCAGCCGGACGTAATCGGCCTGCAGGAAACCAAGGTCAGCGACGATCAGTTCCCGCTGGCCGACGTAGAGGCGCTGGGTTACCACGTGCACTACCACGGCCAGAAAGGCCATTACGGCGTGGCGCTGCTGTCGCGCCAAGCCCCGTTGAGCCTGCACAAGGGCTTTGCCACCGATGAAGAAGAGGCCCAGCGCCGCTTCATCTGGGGCACCTTCGCCGATGCCGATGGCAACCCGATCACCATCATGAACGGCTATTTTCCCCAAGGCGAAAGCCGCGCCCACCCAACCAAGTTCCCGGCCAAGCAGCGTTTCTACAGCGACCTGCAGGCACTGCTGGAAGGCCAGTTCCGCAACGACCAGCCACTGCTGGTCATGGGCGACATGAACATCTCGCCGCAAGACTGCGACATCGGCATCGGCCCGGACAACGCCAAGCGCTGGTTGAAGACCGGCAAGTGCAGCTTCCTGCCAGAAGAGCGTGAGTGGATGGAGCGCTTGAAAGGCTGGGGCCTGGTTGACAGCTTCCGCCACCTGCACCCGGACGTGACCGACCGTTTCAGCTGGTTCGACTACCGCAGCCGTGGTTTCGAGGACGATCCCAAGCGCGGCCTGCGCATCGACCTGATCATGGCCTCGCAGCACCTGGTGCCGCGCATCAAGGGAGCGGGCGTGGACTATGAACTGCGTGGCATGGAAAAGCCCTCGGACCATGCGCCGATCTGGCTGGAACTGAGCTGATCGCCGGGGGCCATATCCGCATCACCGCCGCCCTGTGGGAGCGGCCTTGTGTCGCGATAGGGCTGCATCGCAGCCCCAGCAATGTAGACGTTGACGCAGAAATCCTGGGGCCGCTGCGCGGCCCTTTCGCCACACAAGGCCGCTCCCACAGTAAGTGTGTGGCGCTTTCGACCTCCGCACTCACAAGCCCAGCCGCAACGCCTCCCCCACCCCGGCCCCACGGACATCGTCCGCCGCGCTGACCAGGGCAAAGTTGTAAGCCCCATGCGACCAGTAACGCGCCTCCAGCTGGCCATCGACCCGCTGCCCGTCCGGCATGCGCCGATACAGCTCGCCCGGTGAGCGCAAGAACAGGCTGATGCGCTGGCCCTTGCCATCCTCAAACACCAGCAGCGCCGCCGGCCCCTGTTCGTTGCTGAGCAAGCGCGCCCCCACCGGTTTGAAGCCATAGCCCGCCAGGTCCGGCAATTGCCCCACGCGGCTGAAATGCCGCCCCAACCAGTCGCGCAACTGCCCCGCATCACTGGCCTGGATATCCAGCGCCTCGCTGCCGGCAAACAAACGGTGCGCCTGGACGGCATCGGCCATGGGCAGGTCGACTCGTGCCAGGGACGCATCGCGCACCTGCCAGCCGCCCAGCCCTCCCACACCCAATGCCAGCATCACCACCGCCGCTGCGGCCCACCGCCGCTGCCGACGCTGGCGCAATTGCCGACGCACCTGCCCAAGGTCCAGCTGCGCCGCCCCAGGCAGTTCGCCAAACCCGGCCAGCGCCGTACGCAACCGGCGGGCATCGGCGCGCCAGCCCTCCACCCGTGCCGCCGCCTGTGGGTTGGCCGCCAGCCAGGCCTGCACCTCGGCCCGGCGCACAGGCGCCAGGCGCTCATCGACGTAAGCGTGCAATTCGTCTTCGCTGGGGATCAGACGCGTCATTTCAGTCTCCGCAAGGCCGGTGGCTGGGGGTTGCCCTCGGTCAGTTCGCGCAAGGCACTGCGGGCGCGCGACAGGCGCGACATCACAGTGCCGATAGGGATGCCCAAGGCCTGGGCGGCTTCCTTGTAACTCAAGCCTTCAATGCTGATAAGCAGCAACAAGGCGCGCTGTTCGGCTGTCAGCCGGGCAAAAGCCTGCAAGTCGGCCTGGGCCAGGACACTGGCCTCAGGGTTGGCCCCTTGCGGCTCCTCCTCGTACTCGGCACGGCCGAACCAGGACAGCCAGCGCGCATGCAGGCGGTCGCGGCGCTTACCATCAAGGAAAAGCCGATAGAGGATGGTAAACAGCCAGGCCCGCAGCGCCTCGGCATCGCGTTGCTGGTCGCGTCGGCTGAGGGCCCGCTCGACCGTGGCCTGCACCAGGTCATCGGCGCTGCCCGGCTCGCGGGTCAGCCACACGGCAAAGCGGCGCAGGCGGGCCAGCAGCTCGCGCCACTGGTGGTCATCCAGATCGTGCATGGAAAAGTCCCGGCCTTTGAAGTTGTCATTGTAAAGGCAGACGCCTGCCAGGAAATTCTATTCCCGCCGATGGAATAAGTTTTTCCCTGCCGCGTCGTACTGGCACCTTCACCAAACCGGACGATGACCATGAACTCACCTTTGCACGGCCCGGCGAAAGCCGTGCGCCTGGCTGCAATCGGCGCCGTGATGCTGGCCGCAGGCGCCGGCTTTGCCTACGCCGCCGGCTGGCTCGGCGAAAGCCGGCTGACGCCACAGCGTATCATCGACACCTTCGAGGCCCAGGCCGGGCATTACCCAGGCTACCGGAAGAACCATGCCAAGGGCCTGTGCGTCAGCGGCTACTTCCAGGCCAGCGGGCAGGCCGCCAACCTTTCTACTGCGCGCGTCTTCAGCCAGGCACGCGTGCCGGTAACCGGCCGTTTCGCCATTGGCGGTGCCAACCCGTTCGCACCGGACACCGGCATACCCGTGCGCAGCCTGGCCATTCAGCTGAGTACCGACGACGGGCAGGTTTGGCGCACCGGCATGAACAACCCGCCAGTGCTGGCAATCAGCACACCGCAAGGGTTCTACGAGCAAGTGCTGGCCAACACGCCAGACCCGGCCACCGGCAAACCGAACCCTGCCAGCCTGCAGGCGTTTTTCGCAGCCCACCCGGAGAGCGCGGCGTTTCGCCAATGGGCGGCGGGCTATAAGCCCAGCAACAGCTTCGCCAGCACCCAATACCACAGTATCAACGCCTTTCACCTGATCGACGCAGGCGGCACGCGCCACCCGGTGCGCTGGCAGCTTGAGCCGCAAACCGCGTTTGCCGCGCTGCCCACCCAGATCGATGACAAACAGTTTCTACAACACGACCTGCAGCAACGCTTGGCCCAGGGCCCTTTGCGCTGGACGCTTCGCCTGGTGCTGGCCGAACCCGGCGATGCGGTGGACGACCCTGCCCGGCCCTGGCCCGCCGAGCGGCGCAGCGTAGACGCCGGCACCCTGGTGCTGGAACAGGTCAACGCCCCTGAGCAGGGGGCATGCCGCGACCTCAACTTCGACCCGTTGATCCTGCCCCGAGGCATAGAGGCATCTGCCGACCCGATCCTCGCCGCCCGTTCGGCTGCCTACTCGGAATCGTTCAACCGCCGCAGCCGTGAATCGCTCAGCACCGGAGCCCGCCCATGAAACCCGAAGCCTTCCACCCTTTCGCCCGCCTGCTGCACTGGCTGATGGCCGTGCTGATCCTGGCCATGCTGTTCATTGGGGTGAGCATGGTTGCAGACCTGTCGCTACGCCACCCTGTACTGATCGGGTTGCACAAGGCCACCGGCCTGGCACTGCTGGTGCTGGTAGTGCTGCGTATCGGGGTGCGCCTGGCCGTGCCTCACCCACCCTTGCCGCGAGACCTGCCAACCCTGCAGCGCTGGGCCGCCGGGGCATCGCACTTGCTGCTCTATGGCCTGATGCTGGCCATGCCGCTACTGGGCTGGGCCATGCTGTCGGCTGGTGACTACCCTCGCCCGCTGGGCTTGCCCGCCATCGCCCCGCACAACCTGCAACTGTATGCCGTGTTGCGCCTGGCACACGGCTGGGCCGGCTACCTGCTGTTCGCCACGGTGCTGGTGCATGTGGGTGCAGCCTTGATGCACGCGTGGGTGCGCCGCGACGGCGTGTTGCGTAGCATGTGGCCTGGCCCCCTGCGCCGCAGCGAATGACCTGCAGCAGCCCGGGGCATTCGACAGTCAATAATCGTTCTTAATAAGATCGGCTTTCTATTTGCCTTACTGCCCTGGACTGCCCTATGAACGTCGCAAAGGATCCTGCAACCCTGAAACCTGCCAGCACCCTGGACTTGCGTCCGCTGCTGCTGGCCAACATGGCCTGTACCATGTCGATGATGGCCTTCGTCGCCCTGATCGGCCCGATTGCCCGCCAACTCGGCATGGCCACCTGGCAGGCCGGCGCTGCCGTGACGGTGGCCGGCGTAGTCTGGGTGCTGCTGGCCCGGCCCTGGGGCCGTGCGGCAGATCGGCTGGGCCGGCGACGTATCCTGTTGCTGGGGACCGCCGGCTTCACCCTGGCTTACTGGCTGTTATGCCTGTTTGTCGAGGGCGCGCTGCGCTGGCTGCCGGGCGCGACCGCAGCGTTCATCGGGCTGATGGTCGCACGCGGCTGCATCGGCGCCTTCTATGCTGCAATCCCGGTAGGCTGCAACGCGCTGATCGCCGACCATGTCGAGCCGCAGCGGCGTGCCCGGGCCATGGCTTCGCTGGGGGCGGCCAACGCGGTCGGCCTGGTAGTAGGGCCGGCACTGGCGGCGCTACTGGCGCGGCATAGCCTGAGCCTGCCTTTCCATATCATGTCGCTGCTGCCGGCCAGTGCCTTTCTCGTGCTGCTGTTCACCCTCAAGCCGCAGGCGCTACCCCACAACCATGCCCCGAGCCCGGTGCGTTTGAACGACCCACGCCTGCGCCGGCCCTTACTGGTAGCGTTCAGTGCCATGCTCAGTGTTACCGTGTCGCAGATCATTGTCGGCTTCTTTGCCCTGGACCGCCTGCACCTGGGCCCGGCAGAAGCTGCCCAGGCCGCCGGCATCGCTTTGACCACGGTGGGCGTGGCACTGATGCTGTCACAGGTACTGCTGCGCAAACTGGAATGGCCGCCACTGAAAATGATCCGGGTAGGCGCTACGGTTTCGGCCCTGGGCTTTGCCTGCGGCTCGCTCGCGACCACCGCACCTTGGCTATGGGGCTGCTACTTCGTCGCGGCCGCGGGCATGGGCTTTGTCTTCCCGTCGTTTTCAGCGCTGGCGGCCAACGCCATGCACGCCTCCGAGCAAGGTGCCACAGCCGGTTCCATTGGTGCGGCCCAAGGCATGGGCGCGGTGATCGGTCCACTGGCCGGCACCCTGGTCTATGCCCTCGATCCGCGCCTGCCATTTCTGGCCGTGGCCGCGCTGTTGCTGCTGGTAGGGCTATGGCCGATGCCGCGCGACCAGCGTGCCTGAGAAGCACAGCGCGCAAGCGTGCAGAGTGTGTTTTAATGCGCATCGCTCATTATTTTTTACACCTCTGATTACAAGGCGGCTATGGACACGGGGACGCGACTCAAACTGGTGCGTGAACGCAACAACCTCTCCCAACGGGAACTGGCCCGCCGCAGCGGGCTGACCAATTCGACGATCTCGCAGATCGAGCAGAATCGCGTCAGCCCTTCGGTCAGCTCCCTGAAAAAACTGCTCGAAGGCATTCCCATGAGCCTGGCGGAGTTCTTCAGCTTCGACGAGCCGGTGCGAGAAGAGCGCTTTGTGTTCCGCGGCGGCGAGCAGCCCGATCTGGGCCGTAACGGCTTGCGCATGCTGCTGGTCGGCGCCAGTGTCGAGGGCCGGCAGATGCGCATGCTGCGCGAGCTGTATGCACCGGGCGCGGATTCCGGCGAGCCGATCGTGCATGCCGAGGGCGAAGAATGTGGCCTGGTCACTCGCGGCACCGTAGAGCTGTGGGTCGATGGCCAAGTCAGCGTGCTCAGCTCGGGCGACGGCTACTACATCCCCACTACCCTGCCGCACAGCTTCAAGAACATCGGCCCGGACGAGGCCGAGATCATCAGCGCCAACACGCCGGCGAACTTCTGACCTTGACGCGCAGCGCTTCGCTAAACACCCGGGCCATCTACCAGAGCCTGCGCAACGCGGCCCTTGGCGTGCATCACCTTGAGGTGAGTGCACGCCGCGATGGCGGTTTGGTCGATGTCGACATCCAGGGCTGGCAGATGACGCTGGCCCTCGATCCCGAAGGCCTGGCGCATTGCATCAGTTGCCAATCCCCTGACGGCCAGCAGGCCGGGACCGAGGACTGGCAGCGCTACGGCACCAACCCGGTCGACCTGCTCAGCCTGTGGGAACGCACTCAGCTCGAGAAGCTGCTGGCCCGCTGACTTAACGCCTCCTCGACAAAGTCCAGGCGGTCCTGCCCAAAGAACATTGCCTCACCTACAAAGCAGGTCGGCGCGCCAAACACGCCGCGTTCGACGGCCACCTCGGTCGCCTGCTTGAGCGCTGCTTTCACTTCAGGGTCAGCCGCCAGCGCGTGAAACGCCTGCGGGTCGAACCCTGCCTGGCTCAGTGTTTTATCCAGAACGGCGCTATCGCTCAGGTTGCAACGCTGCACCCACAGCCCATTGAACAGCACCGACAGCAACGCCTCCAACCGCTCTGGCGAGCGCAACTGGGTGCCCATCACCCCGCGCATCAAGGCCAAGGTATTGACCGGAAACCCCGGCGGCAGCCCGAACGGTACCCCATAGCGCGCGGCAAAGCGTGCCAGGTCGGTGAACATGTAGCGCCCCTTGGCCGGGACCATGGCCGGCGAAGCATTGCCGGTAGCCTGAAAAACCCCGCCCAGCAGCATTGGCCGGTAATGCAGCGTGGCACCCTGGCGGGCACACAGGCCTGGCAGTTGGGTCCAGGCCAGGTAGCTGGCCGGGCTGCCCAGGTCAAAAAAGAAATCGACAGTCTTGTGCATGGTTACGGTCCTTGCGTGGTGAGAGGGGCTTACCAGCGTTCCATCCAGGGGCGCAGGTCCAGTTCGAACGTCCAGGCGTCTCGGGGCTGGGCGTGCAGAAACCAGTAGCTGTCGGCAATGTGCGCCGGGGCGAGGATGCCGTCCTGGTCCTTGAGGGCATAGCGCTCGGGGAAGCTGTCGCGGATGAAGGCGGTGTCGATGGCCCCGTCCACCACCACATGCGCGACATGGATATTCCGTGGCCCCAACTCTCGCGCCATGCTCTGGGCCAGGGCGCGCAAGCCGTGCTTGGCCCCGGCGAAAGCCGCGAAACCTGCTGCACCCCGGGTGCCAGCGGTGGCGCCGGTGAACAGGACCGTGCCGCGCTCACGCTGGACCATGCGCCGGGCAACCGCCTGAGCGGTAAGAAAGCCGGCGAAGCAGGCCATTTCCCAGATCTTGAAGTACTTGCGCGGGGTTTCCTCAAGGATGCTGCAGGGGACATTGGCGCCGATATTGAAAACAAACGCCTCGATCGGGCCGATATCGCGCTCGATAGTATCGACCAGCGCTGCCACCTCCTCCTCCTTGCGCGCATCGGAGCCAAAACCATGGGCCTGGCCGCCAGCAGCGCGGATTTCCTCCAGCAGCGGTTGCAGCTTTTCTGCCTGCCGCCGCGTCACGCAGGCAATGTAGCCCTCCCGGGCAAAGCGCTTGGCAATCTCGCCACCGGTGGCGTCGCCCGCACCGATCACCAGCACTACTTTTTGTTGTTCTGACATGCCTGCCTCCATTGGTGAATGATCGTTTAGTAAACGAACGCTATGTTATGATCCCCGTCATCGTCAAGCCCGCCTGCAGAGGCAAGTGAATGCGTTATTCCAACGAACACAAGCAGCAAACTCGCGAACGTTTGCTGAGCAGCAGCGGTGCGCTGGCCAAGCGTGGGGGCTTTTCCAGCACTGGCGTCGCCGGGCTGATGAAGGCAATCGGCCTGACCGGCGGCGCCTTTTACAACCACTTCCCTTCCAAGGATGACCTGTTTACCGAGGTGGTACGCCAGGAGCTGCACAACAGCCCGCTGGCCCGCCTGGCCACTCAAGGCGCCAGCCGCGAGCGCCTGGGCCGCTGCCTGCAGCAGTACCTGAGCCTGGCCCACCTGCACAATGCCGAAAGCGGCTGCCCGCTGCCGCCGCTGGGTGTGGAAATCGCCCGGGCCGCAGCACCGGTGCGCGAAGAGGCCGAGCACTGGCTGGTCGACCTGCACCAGGCCTGGAGCGCAACGCTGGAGGATGATCAGCTGGCCTGGGTGCTGATCAGCCAGTGCGTAGGTGCATTGATGGTCGGGCGCATGCTGGCCACTGAACATGTGCAGTCGCAAGTGCTGGACGCAAGCCGCCAGTTTGTCGAAAAGGCCCTGCATGAAGTGGGTTAGCCTGCTGCTGGGCCTGACGCTGGCGCTGCCCGCGCTTGCCGAACAAGCCTGCCCATCCGGGCAGTATCAAGTGTGCCTGATGGGCTGTTTTTGTGCGCCGATAGACCCTGGTCAAGCGGGCCAGATTCTAAAGGATGTGGAGGTCATGGCCTCGTCCAGCCTCACGTTCGCCTTGCGCCAGGCCAGGGATGAGGCCACCGCCAGCGGCGTCGAGCCGATCCCGCTGCATATCCGTGCGCAACTCGAACCCTGGTACGACTTTGCCGTGCTCGATGCGGCGCGCTTCCGGGTGGGTGACGAACAGCAAATGAGCGCGGCCAACGCGCTGCTGCAGAACCCCGACGTGAACGCCGTGACGCTGATCGACACGATCATCTTCCGCCGGGCCGGCGATGCCGAGGACAACGTGGCCCTGTGGGCGCACGAGCTCAAGCATGTACAGCAGTACCAGGAGCTGGGCGTGGAGGAATTTGCCCGACGCTATACGCGCAACTATGACGACCTGGAGGGGCCGGCCTACAAGATCGAGGCCGAAGTCGGCAAGGCGCTGCGCGAACGCGCTTCGGGGCAGGCCCACTGATATCAGTTACTACGCGATCCCTGTGCAGGAGCGCATGCGCTCAGGACGCCGCCGAGGCCTCTTCAGCGTCCTGCTCACGGCTGGCATAACGCTGCGCCAGCACCGCGCAGACCATCAGCTGGATCTGGTGGAACAGCATCAGCGGCAGGATCATCGCGCCAATACCGCTGCCCACGAACAACACCTGGGCCATGGGCACGCCCGTAGCCAGGCTCTTCTTGGAGCCGGCAAACAGAATGGTGATGCGGTCCTCAAGGTCGAAGCCCAGTGCCTTGCCAAGCACGCGGGTGCCAAACAGCACCACCGCCAGCAGGATCCCGCACACGACGAACAACCCGGCCAGGTGCTGCGGCGATACCGTGTGCCACAAGCCCGTGACCACGGCTTCGCTGAAGGCGGTATACACCACCAGCAGGATTGAACCCTGGTCCACCACCTTGAGCCAGCGCGCATTGCGCTTGACCCAGGCGCCGATCCAGCGCCGCGCAATCTGCCCGGCAACGAACGGTACCAGCAGTTGCAGGGTGATCTTCAGCACGGCATCCAGGCCAGAACCGGTGTCACCACTGGCGCCCAGCAACATCATCACCAGCAAGGGGGTCAGGAAGATGCCCAGCAGGCTGGATGCCGCCGCGCTGCAAATGGCTGCTGGCACGTTACCGCGGGCCAGCGAGGTGAAGGCGATGGCCGACTGCACCGTGGCCGGCAAGGCGCACAGGTAGAGCACGCCCAGGTACAACTCGTTACCCACCAGCGGCACGAACAGCGGCTTGAACGCCAGGCCAAGCAGCGGGAACATCACGAATGTGCAAGAGAACACCAGCAGGTGCAGGCGCCAATGCCCGGCACCGGCAATGATCGCCTCGCGCGACAGCTTGGCGCCATGCAGGAAGAACAGCAGGCCGATGGCCAGGTTGGTCAGCCAGCCGAAATACACCGCACCATCGCCCGAGCAAGGCAGCACGGTGGCGATCAGAACGACCCCGAGCAAAGCCAGGGTGAAATTGTCGAATAACATCCGCAAATACTTCATCACAGTGTCCGTCTTGTCATTGTGCAAGGGCAGACGATAAGGTCTACGGCTTTTCGGCGCTAACGCCGGAACCCCCATCGGTATCGCTCAACGGACACGTTCCGCAAAAGGACCCGCTCATGCCCCTCTCCCGCCCGGCCGCGCTAGCGGCTGTCATCGCACTGGTTCTGGGCCACACCGGCGCCCAGGCCGACGACCAGTTGCAAGCCAAGGTCGACCAGATCATCCGCCCGTTGATGCAGGAGCAAGGTATCAGCGGGATGGCCGTGGCGATCTACGCACGCGACCATGCGCACTATTTCAGCTATGGCGTGGCCAGCAAGGCCGACAATGTGCCCGTCAGCCGAGACACCCTGTTCGAGATCGGGTCGCTAAGCAAGACCTACACCGCCACCTTGGCCGCGCTGGCCAGCGCCGAGGGCAAGCTGGACCTTGACGCCCCGGCCAAGCGCTACCATCCGGCACTGGCGGGGGCGCCCATCGGTGATGCGACGGTGCTGGAACTGGGCGCCTACAGTGCCGACTGCCTGCCCTTGCAGTTCCCCGATGCGGTGCAGACACCGCAGCAAGTCGTCGATTTCTTCCGCCACTGGCAACCCCGTGCCAAACCCGGCACCCAGCGCTGCTATTCGAACCCCAGCCTTGGCCTGTTCGGTGACCTGGCCGCCCGCGCGCAGCATCAACCGTTTTCTACATTGATGACCGAGGGCCTGCTGGCTAAAATGGGCCTGAAAAACACCTACCTGCACGTCCCGGCCAGTGCTCAGGGCCTTTATGCCCAAGGTTACGACGCCGCCGACAAACCGGTGCGCGTCGGCCCCGGCCCGTACGCCGACGAGGCCTACGGCATCAAGACCAGCGCCAGCGACCTGCTGCAGTACGTGCGGCTGCACATGCAGCCGCAGGGCCTGCCACCGGCACTTGCAAAAGCAACCGCCATTACCCAGCAGGGCTACTTCCAGGTCGGCAGCATGACCCAGGGCCTGGGCTGGGAACGTTATCCCTACCCAGTCACGCTGGGTGCCCTGGTAGATGGCAACAGCGCGCGGATGATCCGTGAACCGCACGCAACCACGCGCTTGCAACCGGCCCTGCCGCCGCTGCCAGCGGCCTGGTACAACAAGACCGGTGCAACCAACGGTTTCGGTGCATACGCCGCCTTTGTGCCCAGTGAAAAGCTGGCAGTGGTGTTGCTGGCGAATCGCAATTACCCGAACGAAGAGCGGGTTCGTGCAGCCTTCGAGATACTGTCCGGGCTGTAGTGCGAGCAGCGATTGTCGAACAAAACGACAGAAATGTAGTGCGCAAAAAAATTCACTACAAAACCATTGACGCCTCTCATCGCCCTTGTGCATGATGAAGCCGTCTCCCTGATCGGGAGCGGTGGCAAGGGTGTTCCAGACGGCTTGCGCGGTAACGCAGGCCGTCCGTGGAGAGGGAACTGTCCAAAAGGCAGCGTGAGAAAGCCCCTGTTGCGATGCTGCTGTAGCAGCGTTGGTAGTGCGCTACACCGTGTTAGCGCCAACTGTGAAAATCACCTACGAATGGGTAATGGGGGCTTTATGATGAACTTGAACAACAATCCGACTATCGATCAACTGGCGCAGCTGTTCGCCGTACGCAAGGACAGCCTTGACGATCACTTGCTGTGGGTCAGCCAAACCGGTGAGGTGCGGCTCGACCGCCTGCCACCGAACACGATCGAAGATGAATTTGAAGAGCACCTGCCCAGCATGCGTGCCCGCTTCAAGGTCTACCGCCGTGGCCAAGGCTACGTCGGCAAGAAGGCCGCCGCCGACACCGAGTTCGTTGGCCGCGTCCTGCAGACCCTGCAACAAGAATGGCCCGCCGCCCGTGAGCGGCAGGCAGTCAAGGTGATCGAACCGCTCAACTGAGGGTTCTCACCCTTAAGCAAGCCCGGCCCGCATAGGCCGGGCTTTTTCATGCCTGGCGCCGCTGGCGGCGGCTTTGCGGCAATGGCAAGGCTCCGGTAGCCATCGCACGGGCGCGGTCGACACCCCACACCAGGGCGCGGGTCATGGTCTCCCCTGGCCGCGCAGGGTAGTACTCCTCCAGCAATGCCCGCCCATCCCCGGCATACAACCCCAAAAACAGCTGAGTCGCCCCCAGACGTGACAAGCGCACCTGCACATCCAGCGTGGTGCCGTCACTGAGGACTTCGTCGTGGCTGCGGCTGTGCAATTGGGCGTCGGCCCACTGCCAATAAGTCTGTTCCCTGACGCGCATGAGCATTCAATCCTCCGTTGCTGGAATGCCCCGACAGAAAACCACAACCTCACCCAGCCGGCGAGCGCAACCCGGCAATGCCATGAGGCGGATCAATAAAGCGCAATAAAAACCCCGCCATTGGGCGGGGTTATGTACGGGGGCGGGATCACTTCTTCAGCGGAACCCGCGGCATGAAGCGGCCTTTTTTACTGCGTTGCAGATGTGCAGGCTGGAGCTGTTCGGAATCATCCAGCGTCATGTGGGCGAACCCCAGGCGGAAGGCCGCCTGGCCGCAGCGCACTTGGCTGTTGATGGGGAACGCATCGTTCAGGTCTTCGAAAAAGGATTCGCTCATGCCCTGTCTCCCTCCAGTGGCAGTCGCGCCGGCAACCAGAAGAGTCGCCCAGAAAACGCGGCCTGTGAAAAAGAGACTAGCTGGTCATTTGCGGACCACCCGGACAAGAGCTTTGCAGCCGACCAGTGGCAGACTGCTCTACTTCAGGCGCACCGCTGTGCCGGTGGCAAATACCACCACCATGCCGCCCTGCACTGACGGCATGCTGATCTCGAAATCCACACCCACTACCGCGTCGGCGCGCAACTGCAGTGCCCGCGCCTTGAGTTCTTCGGTGGCCTGCTCGCGTGCTTCACGCAGGGCGCTTTCCAGGGTTTGCGAGCGGCCGCCGAAAAAGTCGCGAAAACGCGCAAAGAAATCGCGTACGAAGTTGATGCCCTGCACCGATTCGGAGCTGACCACGCCCAGGTATTCGGCAATCGGGCGCCCTTCGAGCTGGCTGGTGGTGGAAATGATCATGAAAGCGCTCCGTCGGCCTGGATAAAGAGGCCGATTCTAACAGAGCGCCGAGCACCCTATTTGCGCGGTTTACGCGCTGACTGCCCGCAACCTTTGCCCGATACGCGCGCCGAACACGTTCACCAGCAACCCCGCCATCACCAGCAAGGCGCCCCAGCCCTGGATGGCGGTCAGGCGTTCGCCCAGCAACAGCGCCGACGAACTCAAGCCAATCACGGGTACCAGCAGCGAGAACGGTGCCACCTTGCCGGCCGGGTGGCGCGACAGCAGCTTGCTCCACAGGCTGTAGCCGAGCATGGTGGCGACAAAGGCCAGGTACACCAGGGCCAGCACCGAGCTCCAGCTGATGTTGGCCAGTGCATGGCCGATCCGCTCCGGCCCTTCCAGCCACCAGGACAACGCCAGGAACGGCAGTGGCGGTATCAGCCCGCCCCAGATCACCAACGCCACCAGGTCAACCGAGCCAAAACGCCGGGTGATGATGTTGCCCATGCCCCACATGGCACCAGCGCACAAGGTCAGTACCAGTGCCAGCAGGGGCACATGGCCGCCATCTTCGCTGCCAATCAACGCCAGGCCGCTGGCCGCTACCAGCAGCCCCAGCACACTGGCCACGCGCAGCCGTTCACCGAGAAACAGCGCGGCAAAACCCAGGGTAAAGAATGCCTGAGACTGCAGGATCAACGAGGCCAGCCCAGGCGGCATGCCGCTGTACATGGCCTGGAACAGGAAGGCAAACTGACCCAGCGAAATCGTCGCGCCGTAGGCGATCAACCAGCGCCAGGGCAGTTTCGGCCGCTTGACCAGCAAGATTGCCGGAAACGCCACCAACAAGAAGCGCAACGCCCCCAGCAACATCGGCGGCAAGCCATCGAGGCCTACCTTGATGACCACGAAGTTGACTCCCCAGGCGACGATCACCACCAGGGCGATGAGCAGGTCCTTAAGCGGCATTGCAGCGTCCTTCCTCAGGCTTTATATACATATTTCGTTACAGCATAAGATGATTCCCTCAAATGGGACCATTACAGTTGCGGCCAAGGGTTGCGCAACAGTGACTGTTCCTGGCCGCTGGACGGAGTTCAATCCTGATAACCAGGCGCTACCCGCTCCAGCATCCGCAACAACGCCGCCCACGCCAGCTGCAGCGCATCCGGGTCGGTCAGCTCACCCTGCTTCAACTCCCTCCCCGGCGCGTTGAACTGCCGCTCGGTATGCGCGCACACTTCAGCCGGCGGCAGTATCAGTTGCCCGGCACTCTGCGCTGCCAACTGGATCTCACAAGCCTTCTCCAGGTAGTACATGCGCAGGAATGCTTCGGCCACGCTACCCCCGGTGGCCAGCAGGCCATGGTTGCGCAGGATCATCACCGGCTTGTCGCCCAGGTCGGCAACCCACCGCTGCTGCTCGTCCATATCCAGCGCGATACCTTCATAGGCGTGATAAGCCACTTGGCCGTAAAACTCCATGGACATCTGGTTGACCGGCAGCAGCCCGCACTCCAGCGCAGCGACCGCGCAACCTGCACGGGTGTGGGTGTGCAGCACGCAGTGGGCGTCCTCGCGGGCGGCATGAATGGCGCTGTGAATGACGAAGCCAGCCGGGTTGACCGGGTGCGGCGAAGGTTCGACCGGCCTCCCCTGCAGGTCAATCTTCACTAGGCTGGAGGCCGTGATTTCGTCGAACAGCAGGCCGTACGGGTTGATCAGGAAGTGATGCTCCGGCCCTGGCAGGCGCAGGGATATGTGGGTGAAGATCAGGTCGCTCATGCGAAAATGCGCGATCAGCCGATAACAGGCGGCGAGTTCCTGGCGCAGGCGCTGCTCCGTTGCGTTCATGGTCGATATCTCTGTAGATGAAGTGGCCTGAAACTACTTGCTCGCCCAAGCATTGAAGCGCTGTTCCAGCTCTTCGCCATGGTCGACCCAGAATTCCACATTCATCGCCAGCGCCCCTTGCAGGTTCTGCGGCGCAGTGGGTACCCAGCTGGCCAAGGCCGGGTCCAGCCTGGCAGCTGCCTGGGTGTTGGTCGGTCCATAGGGAATCTGCTGCACATAGCGCACCTGGGTATCAGGCTGGTTGGCATAGGCAATCAATCGCTTGGCCTGGTCGACATGCCGCGAGCCTTTGATGATGGCCCAGTAGTCCATGCCATACAGGCTCCCAGGCCATACCACGGCCAGCGGGCTACCTTGTTGCGCCGCTACGGCGATGCGCCCGCTGTAGGTCGAAGTCATTACCACATCACCTGCAGCCAGCCACTGCGCAGGCTGGGCGCCCGCGTCCCACCACTGGATATAGGGCTTGAGTTCGCTGAGCTTGGCGAACGCACGCTCGACCCCGGCCGGCGTCGACAGCACCTTGTAGACCTCCTCCACCTTCACCCCATCGGCCAGCAGCGCGAACTCCAGGTTGTACACCGCACGCTTGCGCAGGCCTCGCTTGCCCGGGTACTTGTTCACGTCCCAGAAGTCGGCCCACGAGGCCGGTGCCTCAGCCAGCTTGTTGCGGTCGTAGGCGATGGCCACGCTCCACACCAGCGCAGCCGAACCGCAGTCCTGAGCTGCATCGGGGATCAGCTCGGCGCCATGGCCCAGGCGCTGCCAGTCAAGGTGTTCGTAGACCCCCTCTTCACAGCCGCGCATCAAGTCAGGCCCCTCGATCTGCACCACGTCCCAATCGACGTTGCCGGTGTCGGCCATCACCTGGATTCGCGCCATCTCGCCGTTGTATTCGCTCTGGATCAGCTTGCTGCCATCCTGGGCACTGAAGGGCTTGAAGATGGCCTCATCCTGGGCCTTCTGGCCGGCGCCGCCATAGCCCACCACGACCATCTGCGGCGCGGCATGCGCGCTGCCCAGGCCAAGGGCAAGCAACGTTGCGCATAGGCCAGGAACACGGGGTATTACCTGCATCGTAGCTTCCTCCTGCCGGTGCCCCAAGGGCCCGTTTTCTTGTTGTTGTGAGGTCACACCCTCGCGGTGAGGGTGAACAAAACCTAGTCGCGCACCAGTAAAAAAACAAGTTGATTTTTTACTGGAGCTACACTTTCATAAACAAAACAAGAACAACACCGCACTGGAGCCGCCTGTATGCAGACCGCCTTCCCTCACCTGTTCGAAGCCTTGCAGCTGCGCGGCAAACGCTTGAAGAACCGCATCATGTCCACCGGCCATGACACCTGCCTGCCCACCGACAACCTGGTCAACGACAAGCTGATCGCCTACCAGCGCGACCGCGCAGCCGGTGGCGTCGGCCTGATCGTGCTGCAGGTTGCGGGGGTGCATGACAGCGCCCGCTACACCTCGCATGTGCTGATGGCCACCGACGATGCCTGCATCGACGGCTACCGGCAGCTTGCCGAGGCCTGCCATGCACACGGCACCGTGGTGCTGTCGCAACTGTTTCACCCCGGGCGGGAAATCATGGAGTCGGCGGACGGCCTGCTGGCGGTTGCCTACTCCGCGTCGTCGGTGCCCAACGAACGCTTCCGGGTGATGCCACGTGCACTGGACCAGCCGATGATCGACGAAATTGTCCAGGGCTACGCCAGTGCGGCCCGGCGCCTGCACCAGGCCGGGCTGGATGGCGTCGAGGTGGTGGCCAGCCATGGCTACCTGCCCGCGCAGTTCCTCAATCCGCGGGTGAACCTGCGCGGCGACGGCTACAACGGCAGCCTGGAACAGCGCCTGAGGTTCCTGCGTGAAGTGCTGGCCGCCGTGCGCGCCGCCACCGACGAGCAATTCATCATCGGCCTGCGCATAAGCGCCGACGAGCGCGACAGCCAAGGGCTGAGCGAGGATGAGTCGCTGGCCGCCGCGGTTGCCCTGCAAGCCCAGCTCGACTACCTGCACATCGTCGCTGGCACTTCGGCGTCCCTGGGCGGCGCCGTGCACATCGTCCCGCCTATGGCCATCGAGGCGGCTTACCTGGCCAGAGAAGCGGGAACCTTCAAGCAGCAACTGGACATTCCGTTGTTCGTTACCGGGCGCATCAACCAGCCCCAGGAAGCCGAACTGATCCTGGCCCGCGGCCAGGCGGATGTCTGCGGCATGACCCGTGCATTGATCTGCGACCCGCTGATGCCGAGCAAGACCGAACGCGGCCAGGTCGAAGATGTACGCGCCTGCATTGCCTGCAACCAAGCCTGCATCGGCCACTTCCATCGTGGCTTGGCCATCTCCTGCATCCAGCGGCCAGAAACCGGCCGCGAATTGCAATACGGGCAGCTGACGCCCGCCACCACGCCCAGGCGCATCCTCGTCGCCGGTGGCGGGCCCGCCGGCATGAAGGCCGCCGCCGTGGCCGCCGCCCGTGGGCACCTGGTAACGCTGTACGAAGCCAGCCCGCAGCTCGGTGGCCAGGTGCTGCTGGCCCAATTGCTACCGCGGCGCAGCGAGTTCGGCGGGGCCAGCACCAACCTGCAACGGGAAATGGCCCTGGCCGGCGTGGAAGTCGTTCGCAACACCCGGGTGGACCGCGCCCTGGTCGAGCGCGAGCGCCCCGACCTGGTCATTGCCGCCACTGGCGCTACCCCCTACTGGCCCGCGTTCGAGCGCATGGGTGAACTGCAGGTGGTGGACGCCTGGCAGGTGCTGCGCAATGAAGTGAAGCTGGGGCGTTCGGTGCTGGTGATCGACTGGCGCTGCGACTGGATCGGCCCTGGCATCGCCGAACGCCTGGTGCGCGAGGGGCACCAGGTGCAGTTGGCAGTCAACGGCACCCATTGCGGCGAGAACCTGCCGCTGTACGTACGCGACCAACTGGCCGGCGAGCTGCATCGCCTGGGCATCCCCATCACCCCTTATGCGCGCTTGTATGGCAGCGACGACAACACGGTGTACCTGCAGCACACCGCCAGCGGCGAACCGATGATATTCGAGGGCATCGACACCCTGGTGCTTTGCATGGGCCATCAGCCGGAAGACAGCCTGGCCAGCGAGCTGGCCGGCCTGGTAGAAGTGCGGCGCGTTGGCGACTGCCTGGCACCACGTACCGCGGAAGAAGCGATTCACGACGGCTTGACGGTTGCCTGGTCGCTCTGAGGCTGTACATACTGCGGCTTTTGCGATGGACCGACGTGCATGAGCCAACTCCCCCAGCCCCCCGCCAGCGAAGCCGGGGGCGCCGCACCGCAGTTCCTGGGCACCCGCATCCGCGGCCTGCGCAAGCGCCGCGGCATGACCCTGGCGGAGCTGGCCGCGCACAGTGAACTGACCGCCGGTTACATCAGCCAACTGGAGCGCAACCTTTCCTACCCGTCGATCCCGGCGCTGTTCAACATCGCCCGCAGCCTGGGTGTCACCATCCAGTGGTTTTTCGCCAGCGAAGCCACCACTGCACCAGAGGACCAGGGCTATGTGGTGCGGCGCAACAGCCGCCTGAGCGTGCACTATGAAGATGGCATCGTCGATCAACTGCTCACCCCCCAGCCCAACCGCCAGCTGGAGATCCTGCACTCGCGCTTCCCCCCAGGCACCTACAGCCAGCAAAGTTACAGCCATGAAGGCGAAGAAGCCGGCTACATCCTGAGTGGCAGCTTCGAGCTTTGGGTGGGCGAACGGCACTTCCAGCTGGGTGAAGGCGACAGTTTCAGCTTCTCCAGCCAGGAGCCCCACCGCTACGGCAACCCGGGCGAGGTGGATGCCGTGGTGATCTGGGTGATCACGCCGCCAACATTCTGAAGCACTCCTGCAGGCGTTCGTAACACCGTTGACCTGCAAGACGGTCTACCTTGTCCACCGAACTTGAAAAGGAGCACAACCATGAAGCAGATCCTGATCATTGGCGCGGGCTTTGCCGGCCTGTGGAGCGCACTCAGCGCCATCCGCCAGCTTGACCTCAACGGTAGCAAGGACGTCGAGGTCACCTTGCTCGCCCCCAAGGCCGAACTGCATGTGCGCCCACGCTTCTACGAGCCCAACGTTCACACCATGGCCGCGCCGCTGCAGGACCTGCTCGATGCCGTCAACGTTCGCTTCGTGCAAGGCACGGCATTCCACATTGATGAAGCGGCCCGCCGGGTCAGCTACCGTACCCGCAGCGGCACCCAGTGCGCCCTGCCCTACGACCGCCTTATCATGGCCTGCGGCAGTGTGCTCAACCGGCCTGACATGGGCGGTATCGAGCACGTTTTCGACGTCGACAAGATCGACAGCGCTGCGCGGCTGGAAAGCCATCTCAAATCGCTGGCCAGCCTGCCCGACACGCCGGCGCGCAATACCGTAGTGGTGGCCGGTGGCGGTTTTACAGGTATCGAGACGGCCACCGAGCTGCCGGCACGGCTTCGGGAAATCCTCGGTGAGGACGCAGCGTTGCGTGTGGTAGTCATCGACCGCGGCGCCAGGATGGGTGCTTCGTTGGGAGACGGCATTCGCCCGGCCATCGAACAGGCTTGCGAGGCGCTGGGGGTGGAGTGGGTGTGCGGTGCCACAGTCGCTTCGGTTGACCCAGTCGGTGTGTTGCTGGACAACGGCCAGCGCATCGACGCCAATACCGTGGTGTGGACGGTGGGCTTCAAGGCCAACCCGCTCACCGAACAGATCAGCGGCGAGCGTGACCGCCTGGGGCGCCTGCACGTGGATGGCAACCTGAAGGTCAAGGGCAATGATGCGGTATACGCAGCCGGTGATGTGGCCTATGCCGCCTGCGACGAGCTAGGCAATTACGCAGTGATGTCCTGCCAGCATGCGATTCCGCTGGGGCGCCATGCAGGCAACAATGCCGCTGCCGAGCTGATTGGCGTGGCACCCATGGCCTACAGCCAGCCCAAGTACGTGACGTGCCTGGACCTGGGCGCCTGGGGCGCGGTGTATACCGAGGGGTGGGAGCGTGCGGTGTCGCCACCGGAGGACAAGGCCGAGGCCAAGGTGCTGAAGGCGCAGATCAATACACAGTGGATCTACCCGCCAGCGGCCGATCGGGCAGTGGCACTGGCAGCTGCCGACCCAACCATCCCGGTCGCCTGAAACGGCCTCATCGCCGGCAAGCCAGCTCCCACATGTACTGCGCATGACGCGAAGTCGATGCGTACGGTATGGGAGCTGGCTTGCCAGCGATGAGGCCCTGACAGGGCAGATAATGAGGTTCAGGCAGCAGCAAACAGCTCGTTGGCAATCTGCGCCTGCGCAGCATCAATCGCCTGGCTACGCTGCTCCGGGCCATAGGCCAGGCCATGGGCGCGGACGATTTCCAGGTCGGTCACACCAATAAAGCCCAGGAACACTTTCAGGAAGTCTTCATGCCCGGCGCCAGTCGGCTGGCCAGCGTGCAGGCCACCGGCGGTGGACACCAGCACCACTTTCTTGTTGCCGCACAGGCCTTCCGGGCCCGCTTCGGTGTAGCGGAAGGTCTTGCCGGCAACAGCAACGCGGTCGATCCAGGCCTTGAGCTGGGTCGGCACGGTGAAGTTGTACATCGGCGCACCAATCACCACGGCATCAGCGGCCAGGAACTCTTCCAGGGTTTCCGCGCTCAGCTTGGCTTCGAACGCCTGGGCTGCATCGCGCACGTCTTCAGGGGTACCTGCGGCCACCAGGGTGGCGGCAGAGAAGTGCGCGATGGCGTCGGCGGCCAGGTCGCGGTACACCACCTCCACGCTCGGGTCGGCGGCCTTCCAGGCTTCGACCACTTCACGGCTCAGCTGGCGGGAGGCGGAATTGTCGCCCAGGATGCTCGAATCGATATGCAACAGTTTCATGGGACTCTCCAGTGATTGAAGACCGCAGCGTTGGGCGATCACGATGGAGAGAATCCTACCGGGATGAGTAATGGCTGATAAGCCGGCAAAAATGCGCTAGTTTGTCCCACAGATGGAACAGTGAGACATTCCCATGCAAGACCTCAACGACCTTTTCTACTTTGCCCGCGTGGTCGAAGCCGGCGGTTTCGCTGCAGCCGGGCGCCAGCTGGGCATCCCCAAGTCGCGCCTGTCACGGCGTATTGCCGAACTGGAGGAACGCCTGGGCACCCGCCTGCTGCAACGCACCACACGGCAACTGAAACTCACGGCGGTGGGCGAGCGCTACCTGCACCACTGCCAGGCCATGCTGCTGGAAGCCGAAGCCGCCGATGAAGCCGTAGCCAGCATGAGCAGTGAGCCGCGCGGGCGCTTGCGGGTGTCTTGCCCGGTGGCGCTGGCGCATGCCTTTCTGCCGGATGTGATCAGCCGCTTTCTTGCCCAGTACCCGCTGGTGCAGCTAGACATGGTACTGCTCAACCGCCGGGTCGACCTGATTTCCGAGGGCATCGACGTCGCGCTGCGCGTGCGAGACCTGGGTGATGAAGACCCCGCCCTGGTTACCCGTCGCCTGCGCCAGGCGCAGATGCAACTGGTGGCCGCGCCCGGTTTCGCCGACCACATCCGCGAACCGGGCGAGCTGGCGTCATTGCCGGTGCTGGGCGCCGCCGAAGCAGACCGGCTGGTGCACTTCCGCCTGTTCGGCCCCCAAGGCAAACAGCAGGAAATTGCCCTGGAGCCACGGTTGGCCATCGATGATTTCGTGGTACGTAACGCTGCTGTACGGGCTGGCCTGGGCTTCACCGCGCTGCCCAGCATGTTCTGCGAAGAAGAACTGGAACGCGGCGAACTGGTGCGCCTGCTGCCAGATTGGTCACTGCCAGGCGGCTACCTGCAGGCGGTGTACCCGCATCGGCGCGGTGTATTGCCCGCGGTGCGGGTATGGATCGATCACCTGGCGGCCTCATTCGAGGCCTGTGGAGAGCGGTATGTCTGACAGGAAGATGAGCGAAGCCCAGGTGGCAGCGTTTTGCCTGAGCCTGCCGGGTGCACGGGAAGACTACAAATGGGGCGGCATTCGGGTGTTTTCGGTGGCGGGCAACAAGATGTTCGCGGTGCTGGACCTGGCAGGTGCGGGGCTGTCGTTCAAAGTGGCCGATGAGCTGTTTCTCGGCTACTGCGACCGCCCAGGGGTGCGGCCTGCGCCGTATCTGGCGCGGGCGCGGTGGATCAGCATGGCGCTGCCCTACCCCATGGGTCGTGATGAGCTGTGTGATTTGCTGCAGCGCTCGCACCAACTGGTGGTGCGGCGGTTGCCTAAGCGGTTGCAGGTGGGTTTGTTGATCTAGTCAGCCTGTACAGGCTTCTTCGCGGGCTTGCCCGCGAAGAGGCCGGTACAGGTAAAAATCAATTGAAGGGCAGATAGCGCCCCTCAAAAAACAGCCAGTCCGCCCAGAACACCTGATGCACCAGCACAATCCCCCAGAACACCAACTGATACGAAACCTTGCGGGTCTTGTGCCGAAACAGCTGCTGTGCCAGCAAGGCCCCAGGCCAGCCACCCAGTAATTCACTGGCGTGCAGCACTTTCTCGGGTGTACGCCAGGCCTGTGTACGCGCCTGCTGCTTATCCTGCCAATACAGCAACAGGCTGATCAGGCTCATCGCCGGGTACAGCGCCAACGGCCACCAGGCTTCATCGTTCCAGGCCATGCGCGCAGCACCCAGGCCAGGCAACAGGCAAAGCAGGCCCAACAGCAGCAGCTTCAGGCGCACATTGCGTACGCCTTCACGCTGCCCGCGCAACGCCTCAGCCATGAGCTGTGGACCAGTCAACCCAGCCGAACTGCCAGGTCGCCAGAATCAGCAGGCCGAAGACAATGCGATACCAGGCAAATGCGGCGTAGCTGTGGTTGGCAATGAACTTGAGCAGCGCACGCACAGCGATCATGGCGAAAATGAACGAAGTCACGAAGCCAATGGCAAACACCGGCAAGTCGCTGGGCTGGAACAGGTCCCGGTACTTGTAGCCCGAGTACACCGCCGCACCGACCATGGTCGGCATCGCCAGGAAGAACGAGAACTCGGTCGCCGCTTTGCGCGACAGGCCGAACAGCAGGCCGCCGATAATGGTCGAGCCGGAGCGCGAAGTGCCCGGGATCATCGCCAGGCACTGGACAAAACCGATCTTCAGCGCATGGCTCCAACGCATGTCGTCCACATGGTCCACCTGCACGCTGTGGTCGCGACGCTCGGCCCAGAGCATGATGACCCCACCCACCACCAGCGCCGTCGCCACGGTGATCGGGTTGAACAGGTACTCGTGAATCAGGTCGGCGAACAGCACCCCCAATACCACCGCCGGCATGAACGCCAACAGCAGGTTGCCGGTAAAACGCCGTGCCTTGGGCTGGCTGGTCAGGCCGAACACCACTTCGAGAATCTTGCCGCGAAACTCCCACACCACTGCCAGGATCGCCGCCAGCTGGATAATGATGTTGAAAGCCATGGCCCGTTCGCCGCCAAAACCTATCAGGTCGGCGACGATAATCTGGTGCCCGGTACTGGAAATCGGCAGAAACTCCGTCAGCCCTTCAACCACGCCCAAGATGATTGCCTGGAAGGCAGTCCAAAAATCCATCATTCCCCCGGATTGGAGCGCTGCTTGGTGCAGGCCCCTTGTTCTTGATTTGCTTGAAATTGCCGCACGCGGCCCGGCTGTTTTACAGCGACTGTTGGGCGCAACGCCAGTGGAAAAGTTCACGGTGGCTAAAGGTTTCATCTTGCGCGGCCGAAATCCTAGCAGAGCGCCTTTGCATTCGCTTTACGAGACCTGCTGCAGACTATTACTAAGATATCACTTAGCCATTAGTCGAGTGGGGCCCTGGCGCAAAGGATGCTTGGATGCACCTCAATAAAAAGAACAATGCGGGAGCTCGTGGATGAAGACTCTGAGATCGATGTCGATCAGCCGTCGGCTGTGGCTGATCCTGGTGGTGGCAGTGGCCATGCTGGTGGTGCTGGGCCTGCTGATGCTGCGCCAGATCCACGGTGACCTGTACCAGGCCAAGGCGGAAAAAACCCGCCACGTGGTGCAGACCGCGGCCGGTGTACTGGCCTATTACCAAGGGCTGGAGGCGGCCGGCACACTCAGCCGCGAAGCCGCCCAGCAGCAGGCGCTGCAAGTGGTGCGGGCGCTGCGCTACGACCACGACGACTACTTCTGGATCAACGACCTGGGGCCCAGGATGATCATGCATCCGGCCAACCCCAAGCTCGACGGCCAGGACCTCTCGGCCATTCGCGACCCTGACGGCTTTGCCGTGTTCAACGAGATGGTCGCACTGGCCCGCCTGCAGGGCGCCGGGCCGGTCAACTACCGCTGGCCCAAGCCCGGCGCCAGCGAGCCAGTGGCCAAGACTTCCTATATACAGCTGTTCAAGCCCTGGGGCTGGATCATCGGATCTGGCGTGTACGTTGATGATGTGCAGGCCGAATTCGCCCGCCAGCTGCGCGACGCCTCACTGGTGGGCGTGGGCATCGCCCTGCTGATGGCGCTGGTGGTCTTGCTGATTGCCCGTAGCATCGCCCGCCCCTTGCAGGAGGCCGTGCAGGCCATGGGCAACATTGCCAGCGGCGAAAGCGACCTGACCCGGCGCCTGGACACCCATGGTCGTGACGAAATCACCCACCTGGGCGAGCACTTCAATCGCTTCAACGGCAAGCTGCAAGGTGTGGTCGGCCAGCTGAAGGGCGCCGCCCACGCATTGGCCCAATCCGCCGGGCATGTGGGTGACAATGCGGGTGCCGCACAACAGCACAGTGCCCAGCAATCGCTACAGATGGACCAAGTGGCCACCGCCGTGAACGAGGTGACGTACGCCGTGCAGGACGTGGCCAAGACCGCCGAACAGGCCGCCGGGGAAATGCGCACCGCGCAGCAGCAGGTAGCGCATGGTCAGCAAGCCATCCATGGCAGCCTGGCACAGATCGATCGGCTGTCGCTGACCATCGACCAGGCCGTGCAAGTGATCCGCGACCTGGCCGGGCACAGCACGCGCATCGGTGGCGTACTGGACGTTATCCGCTCCATCGCCGAGCAGACCAACCTGCTGGCGCTGAACGCAGCCATCGAGGCGGCACGGGCCGGGGAGCAAGGTCGCGGCTTTGCCGTGGTCGCCGATGAGGTGCGCCTGCTAGCCCAGCGCACAGCGCAGTCGACGGCCGAGATCCATACCATGATCGAGCACCTGCAAAGCCAGTCGGACGCGGCGGTCAAGGCCATCGACACCAGCAGCGAAGCCTCGCGCCAGACCGTCGAGCAAGCCCGCGAGGCCGGCGCCAGCCTGGATGCCATCAACCAGGTGCTGAACAACCTCACGGCCTTGAATGCATCCATTGCCAGTGCCACCTTACAGCAGGCGCATGTAGTCGAGGAGATCAACCGCAACGTGCTGGATACCGCCGGGCTGTCCCAGCAGACCGCTGACGCGGCGCGCCAATCGAGTGATGCCGGGGTGGCGTTGGGGCAGTTGAGCGAGGAGCTGGAACAATTACTGCGGCAGTTCCGGGTCTAGCCTTTGGACATCGACGCTCCCACAATGTGCGCTACAACTTGGCCCAATGACCCGCTACAATCTCGCCCCTTCCCCGTAGCCTCCAAGGATCGCCGATGACCGGCCTTGAACTCATCGCCGCCGTCCTCGGCGTTACCGCTGTCTGGCTAACGGTCAAGCAGAACGCCTGGTGCTGGCCGATCGGCCTGGTCATGGTGCTGATCTATGGCTGGCTGTTCTACGAGGTAAAGCTGTATTCGGGCATGTTGCTGCAACTGGCCTACGCCATCCTGCAACTGTACGGCTGGTGGCAATGGAAGCGCCCCGGTCATGAGGAAGACGCCCGCCAGGTTTCCCGCCTGCAACGCCCGGCACTGCTCAGCGGCCTGGTCGCCGGGCTGCTGCTGAGCGCGGCGCTGGGCGCGGCCATGGCCAACTGGACCGATGCCGCCCTGCCCTGGCTGGACGCCACCCTCACCGGCTTCAGCCTGGTAGCGCAACTGTGGATGGCCCAGAAGCGCCTGCAATGCTGGCCGCTGTGGGTAGTGGTAGACATCGTCTATGTAGGCCAGTACCTGCACCAGCAGCTGTATTTCACCGCAGGTTTCTTCGCCGTGCTTACCCTGATTGCCGTGCGCGGCTGGCTGGAATGGCGCCGTGACCCGGCGCTGGTGCAGCCATGAGCGCAGAACAGGCCATGAAGGTACTGGTGCTGTGCGGCCCCGAATCCAGCGGCAAGAGCTGGCTCAGTGGCGTGATTCAGGCGCATTTCGGCGGCGTGGTGGTAGCCGAGTACGTGCGGCACTTTATCGACCAGGAGTGCCGCGATACCTGCTACGCGGATATCCCCACCATCGCCCGGGGCCAACTGGCCTGGGAGGACCGGGCCCGCGAGCAGGCCCCACCGCTGCTCATCCTCGACACCCACCTGCTCAGCAACATGCTCTGGAGCTACGCCTTGTTCGATGACTGTCCGCCCTGGCTGGAACAGGCATTGCTTGCAAGACGTTACGACCTCCACCTGCTGCTCAGCCCGCAAGGTGTGGACTGGGTTGCCGACGGCCAGCGCAGCCAGCCCGATCTCAATGATCGCCAACGCTTTTTCGACGACAGCCTGGCCTGGCTGAAGCGGTATGATCAGGCACACCAGATACTTGAGGGCAATTGGCCGCAGCGCCAATTGCGGGCACTGCAGGCGGTTGCTATGCTGCTTAATATCGATGCGCCATCATGCCCTACCGAGTGTTAAGCCACTGAGACAGACCAGTGGGGCAAAGCCCCCGAAAACGCGGGGGTTTCCCCCGCATCGGGGACAGTGTCAAGCCATTGAAACACCCCTGCAAAAACCCTTCCAGTCAAAGCCACTGCTGGCTTGCACAGCAATACCCACGGCTACCTGTATCAACCCTGAGACAGAATACGCCGCAGATTCTCATCCATTTGCCTTAACCCGTTGATCTGAAAACGATTATCAAAAGCGGCACACCTTCTGCTCTGTTGTTCGCATCGCTGAACAGGGCCAGCGCTCAAAGAAGGAGTTGCCGTCGTGAGGAAAAGTGACAAACGCCTCTATCACCTCGTACTGGTGGGTTGTGTATTGGGGTCACTGAGCCTGGCGGCCCAGGCGGACAACGGGATCATCATCATCAAGCGTGACGTGCAGGTGCGCAACGCGACGATCCCCCCCCTGATCCCTGACCCGAGCCCGACCACGGTCAACGCCAACCCTTCTGCCTACGTGCTCAAACAGACCAACGAGCTGAGCGATGGCGACTTTGCCAGCATCAGCAGCGGCGCGGGCATCAGCAACATGATCACCCAGCAGACCAACAACCTGGGCGGCAACCTCGGCAATCAGAACCAGCTGCCCAACCTGGCGGGTGGCCGGGGCACCGGTTCGGGCAACGGCATCTCGAATATGGTCAACTCAAGTGTTCAGCGCGGGCTCGCTCCGTTGCAGATCCTGACTGGCGGGGGCAAGTGAGATGAAGCACATGCTGCTGATTCTGGCCACCCTTTGCAGTGCGCCAGCCCTCGCCGATTCACTCGTTCCCGTCATCAATAACGCCAACATCGACAGCTCCGGCAGCCGCTACCAGGGCAACCTCTCTGTCAACCAGGCGGCTGGCGACAAACAGCAACAGGTCAATGCGCGCGCCATCGCCGTGGGGCCTGAAGCGAACGCCAGCACGCAGGTCCGGCAACGGCTGAACACGCCTGCCGACCCCACAATGGATGCCCGCTCGACCATTCAGGGCAGCGCCTTCAGCAACGGCAGTGGCGCACTGGGGGTCAACCAGAGCGCCGGTGCCAATACCCAGCAAGCCAACGCCTTGAGCATCACCCTCAGTGCTCAACCGCAAAGCATCGACGACAGCGTCCTCCTGCAACAGAACGTGGCGCTGATCAACAACTCCGGAGCAACTGACATTCCAGCCGGCTATCGCCAGGTCACCACCAGTGACCAGGCATTCACCGGTAGCCGTGGGGTGATTCAGTTGAACCAGAGTGCCGGGGTGGGAAACCGCATGGCCAACACCTTGAGCATCCGGGTCGCGGATTGACCCAATCAGTTAAGAACAACACTTAACCTAATAAAGTACGGAGAATCACCATGAAACCCTCGATGGCAATCAAGCCTCTGGTGTTCGCAATTGCTGCGGTCATGGCTGTTGCTGTACAAGCTGGGCAAAACGATCGGCGTAATGACCACCATAACGGCCACCATAACAATGGTCAGCACACGCCTCCACCCACCAAGATCCCTGTGTATGCAACGGCCAATGCCTGGGATACCCAAACCAGCACCGATAACCACATCACCAATCAGGGCACCATCAACGAAGCCGAAATGAACCAGTCGGGTGAAGGTTCGAGCGGCAACGTCGGCATCAACGTGGCGGCCGGTAACGGCAACCAGCAGGATAACGCAGCTGCCATCGCCAACGCCGGCTCCGAGTCGAGCCTGGACAACAGCTTCGTGTTCGGCATGGCCAATGCCACTGCCGATGTCGTTCAAACCAGCTCAGACAACCGTGTCGACAACTATTCGACCCAATCGTCGGCTGTGATGAGCGGCTCGGCCAGCGGGGCTGAGGGCAATATCGGCATCAACGTCGCCGGTGGGGACCTCAACCAACAAAAAAACACCATGGCGATCGCCAACACCGGTGCTCCGCTGGGTAATGCCACTGCCACCGCGTCCGCCGAGCAGGATGGCCCAGGCCTGACGGTGAACAACTCCGCCGACCGTACCTATCGGGTGGATACGATTACCATCACCACCTCGGCAAGCGGTTCGAGCTCGCGTGATGGCACGTTCAACTCCACCGATGACCGCAACTCGTCGTCGAGCTTCAGCGTGGCCGGCGCGCAAAGCGCCAGCTCCAGCGGCTCCAGTGGCTGGAATTCCAGCGGTTCGAAAACCAGCAACGCCAGCGGGTCCAACAGTTCGAGCGCAAGCGGCTCGAACAGCTGGGGTGCCAGCGGCTCGGCCAGCGGCAGCAACAGCTCGTCGAGCAGCGCCAACCTGAACGCATCGCTGGATGCAGCCGCCAACGCTACGCGTACGCTCACCACCGATGATGGCCGTCGCGAGCGCACCCGCTCCAGCACCTTCGACGGTTCGCTGAGTGCATCGCTGGATGTATCGGTCGACAAGTCGCACGAAAGTGCATACGACTCGTCGTTCGAAAAAGCATTCGACTCCAACTACGACAAGTCGCGTGAATCGTCGTACGACAAGTCCAAAGAGTCTTCGTACACCAAGTCTCACGACTCTTCGTACGAGAATGCTTCGGCGTCTGATTTCTCGAAGTCTGGCGAGAAATCAAAACAATCCTCGAACGACGTTTCGAAGAGCTACAGCGAAAGCAGCGCTTACGACTTGAGCAATACCGTGTCCTTCCAAGTGCTGACCCCGACCGGCTGGGCCAACCCTGTGACCAATACTGCAACCCTTAGCGGTTCGGTAAATGGTGGCAGCGGCAACCTGGGCGTGAACGTGGCGGCCGGTGTGGGCAACCAGCAGAGCAACTCGCTGGCCATCTCCAACACCTCGTTCTAAACGCTGCGCTTGAGGCCCCCTCCGGGGGGCCTTTCTTCAACACACCGGAAGGCAACCGATCATGCGTATTTTCGCCTTGGCGTTTTTGCTGTGCCTGGCCAGCGTGAGCGAAGCTGCACAAATGCCGCTGTCCGTACTGCCGGGCGGCGCCGTGGTGTTCAAACCCCTCCAGAGCCTGCGCGAACGCAAATTTGCCGACCTGGTGCAACAGAAAACCGACTTCAGCTGCGGCGCCGCCGCGCTGGCCACCATCCTGCGCCAAGCCTACTGGCTGGATGTGGACGAACATCAGATCATCGAAGGCATGCTGGCCCACGCCGACCAAGACCTGGTGCGCACGCAGGGCTTCTCGATGCTCGACATGAAACGCTACGTCGAAAGCCTGGGCATGCGTGCCCGCGGGTATCGCGTAGCACCCGACACCCTGCACAGCGTGCGTATCCCGGTCGTGGTGCTGATGGACGTGCGCGGCTACAAGCACTTCGTGGTCATGCAGAAGGTCGACAAAGGCTGGGTGTACATCGGTGACCCGGTACTGGGCCACAAACGCTACAAAGTCGAAGACTTCCTCAAGGGCTGGAACGGCATCATTTTCGCCGTGATCGGCCAGGGTTACGACAAGAACAACATCCTGCTCGACCCGCCCCTGCCGCTGACCGCCAAGGGCCGGGTGGACACCTTCACCCCCGTGAAGGACAACGAGCTGCTGGACTTCGGCTTCATCAAAAGCGACTTCTTCTAACGACTGTTCTAATGACAAGGAGCATGATGCTCCAGGGAGCATTTCATGAAGACTTCTTTGTGGCTGGCCATGGCCTGCCTGGCTGCCAGCCTGCCATGCCACGCCGAGGCGTTGAAACCCATTGAGCTGAAGGACCAGGAGCTGGCGAATCTGCGTGGCCGCTACGTGATGCCGGGACGCATCGTCAGCTTCGGCATCGTCATGAGCAGCACCTGGCAAAACGCCAAGGGCGACGTGATTGGGGCGACGTCCACGCTGCAGGTTCAGCAGTCGACCATCAAGCCCCAGTTCTATGTATCGATGATTGATGAAAAAGGTACAGGTACGGCGCCGGGCAGTGCGCCTTCTGCCGGGACTGGCGTGGTGACGGGCGGCAATGGCCTTGCTACTACCGAGGGTGTGACCCAGGTGGTACGTGCGGCCGGTGACAACAACGCGGCCTACAACAACGTCGATATCAACGTCACCAAGGCCAACCAGGCCCCCGCCGTGCAACAGCAAGGCCAGGTGCTGGCCGCCGGCCAGACCCTGGTCGGGGAAAACGGCGCAGGCGCGCTCAGTGTGTCTTCCAGCGGTGTAGGTGTGCAGCTCAATATCAATGCCAGCAACAACCAGGGCAGCAGCGTGCAACGCCTGGCCCAGGGGGGCCTGATGCAGAACTCGACATTGCTCGGCAACGGCAACCGGGTCAGCAACATGACATCCTTGAATGTCGTCATTCGTGAGAACGTGCCGACAGCGGCTTCGCTCAACGGCAGCCTTGACCAGCTCAAAGGTCTTCGCACCTTCGGATACTGATCTACGCTCAGTCTCATCAAAAGTAGTTGGAAGGGACGGCAACTCCATGTACCGATCTTTTACGCTCAGAGCTTTTGTGTGTTTGACTACCTTGGCACCCACAGCACTCTACGCAGCCGCCGATCCACAGGTCGAAGCGCTGAAACAGGAACTGATCGAACTCAAACGCCGTTACGAGGCCCAGCAACAGGCGCTGATGGTACTTGAACAGCGCGTGCGTCAGGTCGAGGAGGCCCCCGCAGCAGCGCCGCCCAAACGCCTGGTCAAGTCCCCCGCCGAGGGGGTCAAAGGTGCGCAGACCGTCGCCTCAGGCGCGCCAGGCACCACAGGCAGCTCTTACGGCCAGGCGCTCACCGCCGATTCCGAGCCGGCGCAAAGCGTTTCCAACCTGTATGACGAAGCCAGCGGATTCTTTGGCGGCGGCAAGTTCAGCTTCGAAACGGGTGTCACCTATACCCATTACGATACCCGTGCCCTGACGCTCAATGGCTTCCTGGCACTGGATTCGATCTTCCTCGGCAGTATCAACCTTGACCGGATCAAGGCCGACAACTGGACCCTGGACATGACCGCGCGCTACAACCTGGCGCAGCGCTGGCAGTTCGACATCAACGTGCCCGTGGTGTACCGCGAATCAACGTATTCGTCCGGCGGTGCGGGAGGCGCCGGGGCGACCAACTCCGATGCGACCGTCACCCGCGACCCGGAAATCGGCGACATCAACGTGGGCGTGGCCTACAAGTTCCTGGACGAGGACGAGACCTGGCCTGACGCGGTTGCCACCCTGCGGGTCAAGGCGCCGACCGGCAAGGACCCATACGGCATCAAGCTGCGCGAGGTCGACGGCAACAGCAACCTGGCAGTCCCGGACAGCCTGCCGACCGGCAACGGCGTGTGGTCGATCACACCGGGCATCTCGCTGGTCAAGACCTTCGACCCGGCCGTGCTGTTCGGCAGCCTGTCGTACACCTACAACATGCAGGACTCGTTCAGCGATATCAGCCCACAGGTCAACAGCAAGGTGCCGGGTGACGTGAAGCTTGGCGACTCCTGGCAGATTGGCGGCGGTATTGCCTTTGCCCTGAACGAAAAGATGAGCATGTCGTTCTCGGTGTCTGACCAGTTCGCCCGCAAGAGCAAGATCAAACCCGATGGCGGCGACTGGCAATCGATCTCCAACAGTGATTACAACGCGGCCAACTTCAACGTCGGCTTGACCTTCGCAGCCACCGACAACCTGACCATCGTGCCCAACCTGTCCATTGGTCTGACCGATGATGCGCCAGACTTTTCCTTCAGCCTGAAATTCCCCTACTACTTCTGACACTTGCCCTCTGCCGGGCCCGCTAGCGCGGGCCCGGCTTTTGGTTACCAGCCTTGTAGCAAACCGCTTTCCCTTCCCCGGCCTGTTATCATCCAGCACAGATGCATGACGATTTAATGGCAAAAGGGAAGTTTTTGTGAAGAACCTGTCAGACCACCCACGTACCCGGCTTGCCGCGTTGGCAACCCTGGTACTGGTGATCCCACTGGGTACGCGCGCCATGCTGGGCTGGTCCAACCCGCTCGGTTACCTGTCCGACCTCGCTCTTGGCAGCCTGCTGATAGTGCTGTTGCACCGTCGGCCATGGTGGCTGGCCCTGCCTGTGCTGCTGGCCTGGGCAGCCCTGTGGGTGGCTTCAGCCGAGTTGGTAAGCGCTGTGGGCCGGTTACCCACCAGCGCCGACCTGACCTACCTGGTCGACCCGCAGTTCATGGAGAATTCAACCGGTGGCGGCCTGGCCCATGCCTGGCTGCCCTTGACCATGGGTGCCGGCCTGCTGGCGTGGCTGGCCACCGCCTGGCGCAGCCGCAGCCAGCGCAGCATGCCGCTGCCACGTACGGCCTGGGCCATTCCGGTACTGCTGTTTGGTGCCCATTGGGGTGGCCAGCAGCTGGCACCTACCGACGCCGACCAGTGGCGCCAATACAACCTCACCCACCAGCTGATGTCGGCCGGGGTCGGCAGCCTGGAGCGCACGGTCGAAGGCTGGATGGGCCATACGCAAACGTTCACACCGCTGGCCAGCAGTGGCCTGACCCAGTCCGACCTGCACGGGCAGCGGCTGCTGGCCGGGCCAGGCAGCGCTCGCAACCTGCTGGTCATTACCGTGGAGGGCATCCCCGGTGCCTACCTGCGGCCCAACCGCCAGGCCCTGCACAGCCGCTTTGACGAAGATCTGATGCCCAAGGTCAGTCAATGGGCCGAGCGGGGAATGAATACCCCGGATTATGTGCTGCATACCCACCAGACCATCCGCGGCCTGTACGCGATGCTGTGTGGTGATTACGACAAGCTGGCCAATGGCACGCCAAAGGGCGTAGAGCTGCTGACGCAGAACGAACGCAACCAGGCCTGCCTGCCAGCGCAACTGCGCCAGGCCGGCTTCACCACCCACTACCTGCAAGGTGCCGGCCTGCGCTTCATGGCCAAGGACCGCATCATGCCGCATATCGGCTTCGACTCGGTACATGGCCTGGAGTGGTTCCGCAACAAGAACTACCTGGATTTCCCCTGGGGCAAGGATGACCGCGCCTTCTTCGAAGGTGCCCTGGACTACGTCGGCCAGCTACAGAAACAAGACAAGCCGTGGATGCTGACCCTGCTCACCGTGGGTACCCACCAGCCGTACTCCGCGCCAGCCGAATACCTGGAGCGCTATGACACGCCAAAACAGGCAGCGGTCGCCTACCTGGATGACGCGCTCGGGGCCTTCCTCGACAACCTCGAACGCCAGGGCGTACTCAAGGACACTCTGGTGGTGGTGACCTCCGACGAGTCCCATGGTATCGACGGCGTGCGCCTGGCCTCATCCTGGGGCTTCAACCTCACCCTGGCGCCGGAGCAGGCGCAGCTGCCGCGTATCAAACGCGGCACCTATGGCCATATCGACCTGGCCACCTCCGTGCTCGACTACTTTGCGCTGCCCATTCCCATGGCGCTTGGCGGCCGCTCGCTGTACCGCGACTACAACACCGGCCGCGAGATGATTTCCTACACCAACGGCATGCTGCGTTACCACAATGGCCAAGGCGTGTTCACAGAGTGTGACTTCCAGCAACGCTGCCGACGGTACGCCAGCGAAGGCTTCATTGCCGATCAGGCCCGCTACCTGGGCCCGGGCGACAGCCTGCTCGGCCAGCAGATCGGCGCCCTGGCCGGGGTGCTCGACCAGTCACTGCTGCAAACCCCGCTCAACCTGCGCTACCAGTTCGGCGGCCCTTCGCCGATCAAGTTGCGCAAGCGCATTCACGATGACTGGGCCGACAACCTGATCGGCGCCCAGTACCTGGAAATGCCGGAAGGCTCGCATACCCGCGTGCGGGTCAAGGTTCGCTCGCTGGACCCCAAGCGTGTGGCCTACATCCAGCTCAAGGCCAAGCAACTGGAGCAGGACGTACCGTTGGGCTTGCCTGCTGAAGTGAAGGTCACCGCCGACGAGCCGCTGGAAATGGAGTTCAGCTTTGACAACCCGACCGAGCGCAAAGCGTTTTCCTTCCACTTGCTGGGCTACGGCGGCGGCAAGGTGGAGGTCAGTGACTTCAGCGTGATCACCGCGCTGCCCGGCGAGGAAGACGCAGCGGATGAACTGACCGAGGGGCATATCGCCCATTCGGGCTGAGCGCCTTACCGCTCATCAGCCGGTCACCGGTGCCTGTCGATTCGACCTTGGCGTGCTCGACTAGTGTGTGAATCCCCCAGCGTGGAGACAGCACCATGAGCACAAGCGAAAGCAGGCACCCGGTGGTTTCACGTAGCCAGTGGCTGGCGGCCCGCCAGCAACTGTGGCTGCACGAAAAAGCCTTTACCCACCACCGCGATGCGCTGGCAGCAGCCCGCCGCGCCCTGCCCTGGGTCAAGGTCGAGCACGACTATCAGTTTCAGGGGCCGGACGGCGGGCTGAGCCTGGCCGACCTGTTTGCGGGGCGCAGCCAGTTGTTGCTTTACCATTTCATGTTCGTCGAGGGCTGGAGCGAGGGCTGCCCCGGCTGCTCGTTCCTGGCCGACCATTTTGACGGTGCCAACCTGCACCTGGCTCACCACGACGTGTCGCTGGTGGCGGTATCGCGGGCACCGTACGCCGAGTTCCAGGCGTTCCGCCGGCGCATGGGCTGGCAGTTCCCCTGGTACTCGTCACACGGCAGCGGGTTCAACGAAGACTTTGGCGTCAGTGTCGGCAGCGCGGGTGAGCGGCAGTACAACTATGAGCCGTATGAGGGCAGTGAAAGCGAATTGCCCGGTTTGAGTGCGTTCTACCGCGAAGCGGATGGCAGCGTGTACCACACCTACTCGACCTATGCCCGCGGGCTGGACATTCTGGTCAATACCTACAACTTCCTCGACATTGCGCCACTGGGGCGCAACGAAAGCGGAACCATGGACTGGGTGCGGCACCATGACCGCTATGAAGGGCAGCCAGACAAGCCACCCTGCTGCCACAGATGATCGAGGCAAGGCACGGTCGTTGTAGGAGCGGCCTTGCGCCGCGAAAGGGCCGCAAAGCGGCCCCGGCAGTCTGTGTTGAATTTGCGATCTTGGGGCTGCTCTGCAGCCCTTTCGCGGCGCAAGGCCGCTCCTACACAGACCGCGCATGGCCAGCTCTTTAGCCGCGCACACCCAGCATCCCGCGCTCGACAATGAAATCAATCACTGCCTGCAACCCCTCACCCTTCTTCAGGTTGCTGAAGGTCCACGGCCGCTGCGGGCGCATGCGCTGGGTGTCGCGCTCCATCACTTCCAACGAAGCCCCTACATAGGGCGCCAGGTCGGTCTTGTTGATGACCAGGAAGTCCGACTTGGTAATGCCAGGGCCGCCCTTGCGCGGTATCTTCTCGCCTTCGGCCACGTCGATCACGTAGATGGTCAGGTCGGCAAGCTCCGGGCTGAACGTGGCGCTGAGGTTGTCACCGCCGCTTTCGACGAAGATCACCTCCAGGTTGCCAAACTTACGCGCCAGCGCCTCGACGGCAGCCAGGTTCATCGAGGCGTCTTCGCGGATCGCCGTGTGCGGGCAACCGCCGGTTTCCACGCCCACAATGCGCTCGGGCTCCAGGGCGCCGGCCTCGGTGAGGATGCGCTGGTCTTCCTTGGTGTAGATGTCGTTGGTAACCACGGCGATCTGATAGTGGTCGCGCATGGCCTTGCACAGCGCTTCCAGCAGTGCAGTCTTGCCAGAGCCGACCGGGCCGCCGACCCCGACGCGCAGGGGTTGTTGATAGCTTTGCATGAAGGCAGTCCTCAGGAACGGAACAAACGGGTGTATTGGGTTTCGTGACGTGATGACGCAATGGCCAGCAATGGCAGGCCGCCACCGATCTGGTCGTCGCCCAGGGCCAATGCCTGGTCGAGGGCCGCAGGCAAGCCGGTGCTCAGGTCGCGCAGCAAGGTCTGGGCAGCCTGCTGGCCGAAAGGCACCAGCTTGACCCCGGCCATGACCGCGCCCTCCAACCAGGCAAAGGCATAGCCAAGGGCCAGCTGGCGCAGCGGAATTGCCCAGTGCACTGCCAACCAGGCCATACCGCCCAGTTGAGTCAGTTCAAGGCTGGCGCGCCAGGCCGGGGCCTGGCCCAGTTGCCAGCCATCAAGCAGCCGCGCAAACGCCGCGCCACGTTGTTGCTCTTCAAGGCGCAGCTCGGTGGTCTCGCGGTTGGCCAGCAGGAAGCGGCTCCAGTGGGCGAACGTCTGGGCATTTTCGGTCTGGCAAGCGTGGTACAGGCGCGCCAGCAGCGGCCAGTCGAGGCAGGCCAGGGTGTCGTCGACCTGCTCGCGCTGCCAGGCAGCGAAACCGTCCACGCCTTTTACCCAGCCCGCCTCCACTGCCCACTCCAGGCCCTGCGAGTAGGTGAAGCCCCCTACCGGCAGGCCGGGGCTGGCCAGCTGCAGCAGTCGCAGCAATGCCATGTCGCTGTCCATCAACCGGCCAGCACCAGCGCGGCGCTGGCTAGCAAGCCGCCGCCAAAGGCCTTCTGCAGGCCACTGTGACGGCGCAACAGGCAACCGACCGCAAAGCCCGCTGCCAGCAGCAGGCCGCTGACCGCGACAAAGCCGGCGCTGAATTGCCAGAACGCACTTGGCGTGGCTTCTACGCCATGGGCCCAGCCATGGAACAGAGCGAACACCGGCATGGCCATGGCCAGCAGCAACTGACGGCTCGGCAGCAATACCGCCCCGCCAGCCACCAGCAGCGACAGGGCGATCAAGGTTTCCATGCCCAGCACGTCGCCAAACAGGTGGCCACACACTGCCCCGCCAAACATCGCCGCCAGGGTTGCCAGGGGCAGTGTCAGGCTGCGTCCGGTCAATGCAGCGAGTACCCCGGTGCCCAGCAGCATCAGCAGGTGATCAAGGCCGGTCAGCGGGTGCAACAGGCCGTCCTGCAGCGGGTTGCTGTCATGGCCAGGGTGGGCGAAGGCTGGGAGGGCCAGCATCAGCAGAAACAGGGCGAACGTCTTTTTCATAGGTTGCTCCGAGGCAGTTCAGGAATGGGCAGGCAGGCGCACGAACGGGTGATCGTGGCCGTGGGCATGGCTGTGGCCGTGCGGTGCGCTCTGGTACGCCCCCGCTTCAGGCTCGAATGGTGCCTGTTCCGCTTCTACCGTCAGGCCCAGGCCACGCAGCATGTCGTCCAGCACATGGTCATGCTGGAAGCGCAACAGGCCAGGCTCGATCTGCAGCGGCACGTGGCGGTTACCCAGGTGATAGGCCGCGCGGGCCAGCAGGTGCGGATCGGCGCAGCGCACCGTCGACACGGCCTCGGGCGCCGCCAGTACGCGAATCAGCTGGCTGCCTTCGGCATCGGCAAGCAGTTCACCGCCACGCAACAGGTGGCCGCGCTCGAGCATAAGCCCGGCTTCGCGCCCATCGTCCAGGGTTACCCGCAGGCGGCTCTTGATGCGGCTGTCCACGTCCAGGGTGACGGTGCCGCTTACAGCAAGCGTGCCGGTGTCGGTGATACGGCGGTTCAAGACAATCATTGGTGCTCCTTTAAAACAGGAAGTAACGCTGGGCCAGCGGCAGTTCGCTGGCAGGCTCGCATACCAGCAATTCGCCATCGGCGCGCACCTGGTAGGTCTGCGCATCAACCTCGATCAGCGGTTGCAGGGTGTTGTGGACCATGTCCGGCTTGCGCACCCGGCGGCAGCCGTTGACCACGCCAATCAAGCTGCGCAGGTTCAGCTCTTCGGCCAGGCCACGGTCCATTGCCGCCTGGGGCAGGAAGGTCATGCGCGTGGCATGTCGCGCGGCACCGAGGGCGCCGAACATCGGCCGGTAGTGCACCGGCTGCGGCGTGGGGATGGACCCGTTGATGTCGCCCATGGGCGCGGTGACGATCATGCCGCCTTTGATCACCAGGGCCGGCTTGACCGCGAAGAACGCTGGCGACCACAGCACCAGGTCGGCCAGCTTGCCCGCCTCTATCGAGCCCACTTCGTGGCCGATGCCGTGGGTCAGCGCCGGGTTGATGGTGTATTTGGCGATGTAGCGCTTGACCCGGAAGTTATCGCTGTAAGCCGTGTCTGGCGCCAAAGGCCCACGGCGCAGCTTCATCTGGTGGGCAACCTGCCAGGTGCGCAGCACCACTTCGCCAACCCGGCCCATGGCCTGGGAATCAGACGAGGTCATGGCAAAGGCGCCCATGTCGTGCAGTATGTCCTCGGCAGCAATGGTTTCGCGGCGGATGCGCGATTCGGCAAAGGCCACGTCCTCGGCGATGCTCGGGTCCAGGTGGTGGCAGACCATGAGCATGTCCAGGTGCTCGTCCACGGTGTTTACCGTGTACGGCAGGGTCGGGTTGGTCGAGGATGGCAGCACGTTGGCCTGCCCGGCAGCGCGGATGATGTCCGGCGCGTGACCACCACCGGCACCTTCGGTGTGGAAGGTATGGATGGTGCGGTCGCCGATGGCCGCCAGGGTGTCTTCGATACAACCGGACTCGTTGAGGGTGTCGGTATGGATCGCTACCTGGATGTCCATTTCCTCGGCCACGCCCAGGCAGCAGTCGATAGCCGCCGGGGTCGAGCCCCAGTCCTCATGCAGCTTCAGGCCCACCGCACCGGCCGCTATTTGCTCACGCAGCGCGTCTGGCCGCGAGGCATTGCCCTTGCCCAGCAGACCGATGTTGATCGGCAGGCTGTCAGCGGCTTGCAGCATGCGCGCCAGGTACCAGGGGCCGGGCGTGCAGGTGGTGGCATTGGTGCCGGTTGCCGGCCCGGTGCCGCCGCCGATAAAGGTAGTGACTCCGCTGTTCAGGGCCTCATCCACCTGCTGCGGGCAGATGAAGTGGATATGCGAGTCGACACCGCCGGCGGTGACGATCTTGCCCTCGGCCGCGATCACTTCGGTGCCGGGGCCCACCGGTACGTTGACGCCAGGCTGCACATCCGGGTTGCCGGCCTTGCCGATCACTGCGATTCGCCCGTGCTTGATGCCGATATCGGCCTTGACGATACCCCAGTGGTCGATGATCAGGGCGTTGGTCAGCACCAGGTCCATGGCCTGGGCGGCCAGCATCTGGCCCTGCCCCATGCCGTCGCGGATGACCTTGCCACCGCCAAACTTCACCTCTTCGCCGTAGATGGTGTAGTCCTTCTCCACCTCTACCCACAACGCTGTGTCGGCCAGCCGCACACGGTCGCCCACGGTGGGCCCGAACATGTCGGCATAGGCCTGACGGGAAATGCGGCTCATACCCTGCCCTCCAGCGGGCCCATCACCTTGCCCTGGAAGCCATAGACTTCACGCTTGCCGGCGTAGGCCACCAGGTGCACGGTGCGCGCCTGACCCGGCTCGAAACGCACGGCGGTGCCGGCCGGGATATCCAGGCGAAAACCCAGAGTTGGCGCACGGTCGAACACCAGCGCGTCGTTGACTTCGTAGAAGTGGTAGTGCGAGCCGACCTGCACCGGCCGGTCGCCGTGGTTGGCCACACTGACACTGACCGTTTCGCGGCCACTGTTCAGCTCGATATCGCCAGCGGCGACCTGGATTTCACCTGGGATCATGCGGGGCTCCTGGGCTGTTTCAGACGATGGGGTCATGCACGGTCACAAGCTTGGTGCCATCCGGGAAGGTCGCTTCGACCTGCACGTCGTGGAGCATTTCGGCGATGCCGGGCATCACTTGCTCGCGGGTCAGCACTTCGCGCCCCTGGCTCATCAGTTCGGCAACGGTGCGGCCATCGCGGGCGCCTTCCAGCACGGCAGCACTGATCAGCGCCACGGCCTCCGGGTAATTGAGCTTCAGGCCACGGGCCAGGCGCCGTTCCGCCAGCAATGCGGCGGTGAACAGCAGCAGTTTGTCTTTCTCTCTCGGGGTCAGCTCCATGGCGCTCTCTCAGGTAGCCCAGATACGCGGTGGGCAGGCTGGCAGGCCGAGGACGGCCGGGCGCAGCACATGCCACAGGCGTTGCAGGGTGCGTTGCAGGTGTTGGTTGTCATGGTCAAGCACACGGATAACCAGCAACGACCCCAGCAGGGTCGCGCCGGCCGGGTTGGCCAGTTCGTCGAGCAGTGGACGTACCTGCTCAAGCACCGCCTGGTCGGCCGGTGCCGCACAGAACGTAGCAAGCAGTGGGTGGCCGCCAAGCTTGTCGAGGCGCCCGCCTTCGATACGCAGGCGTTCATGCAGGCCGACTTCGTCGGGTAATTCGATGTGCAAACGACTGTCCAGAGCGCCCTGCTCGAAACGCTCGTTCATCACAGGGCGCCCCAGGCACAGGGTTTCCCAGGCCAGCAGGCGCGCCCCGGGCTCGAGGGTAAAACGGCTGTGCAGGCTGGCGCGGGCGCCGGAAAAGAAGATGCTGTCTTGCGGCAGCCATTCCAGGGTGCTGCCGGCGGCCAGCTGAAAACGTTGGGTCAGCCGCGCGGTGGGGCCGATGCTGCGGTAGAACTTGCTGGCACCGGGCATGGTCAGCAGCGCATGGCTGCCGGGATCCAGATGGATATCCAGGTCAAGACGGTCGCCGGCGACGATGCCACCCGGCGGGTGCAATACATAGACGTGGCACGGTGCACCTTCCGGGTAGAAAGGCCGCTGCACCAAAAGAGGTCCGAAATGCCTACGCGCACCAAGGCGGGTCACATCGTCGCGCCTGACAAAGCGCAACTGCAGGTGGGCGCTCCAGCCTGCATCGTCCTCTAGTTGTTCGATCTGCTCCGCGAGCGACATCCTGCGGCCCCTGAAATCCGTGGCCTGCTGGCCGTTTAGAGGGTCCGGCGCGGGCACCAGCTAGCACGCGCGGCCTGACCACTCGATCAAATTCGCAGGCTGGATATAGCAGGTTGCGGGCCAACTCCGCAGGTGAAGGCAAATGAAACTTTCGCCTCGGCCGCTCTGGCATCGGGCATACGAGGGGATGGCGCACAAAGCAGGGGCGTGGGTTGGCCCTGTTTCGGTGCCGGCAGAAGTGCAAAAAGGGCCGCAACGCGGCCCCAAAACATCAAACCTCAGTAATCGAAACGGTCAACCGCACGCCTACGTTCGTTGTCGTCACGCCGGTCATAGATCGCTGTGGTCTGGATGTTGACATGGTGCGCCAGCTTCTGCGCGATGGACAGGTCGTGCTCTTCGATCACCCGGGTAATGAACGCCCGGCGGAAGTCATGCGGCATGATTTTCACCCCCACTTGCGCACCGCGCTGGCGGGCAATGTAGTAAATCGCATGCTTGGTGATACGCGCCCGGGTAATGTGGCTACCGCGGCGGATGCGGTTGAACAGGAACAAGTCGTCTTCTGCCCCTGCCGGCAAGTCCTGACGGCGCAAGTCAAGCCACGCCTGCAGCTTCTCGAACGCCCATGGCGGAGCGTACTTGATCAGTTGGTGGTTGCCCTTGCCCACCACCTGCAGGCTGCGTGCCTCGAAATCGACCTGGGCCAGGTCGATGTCCACCGACTCCGACTTGCGCATGCCGGTGCCGTACAGCAAGGCGATGATCGCCGCGTCGCGTACCCCCTGCGGCCGCGGGTCGGATGCACACACATCCATCAGTTCGCGAATCAGGCTGCGGCGCAGGTTGCGCCCTGGCGGCAGGCGGCTGCCAGTGGCCGGTTTGACCTCGCGAATGCGCAACAGCTTCTCATGGTCGATCAGGCCCTGGCGCCAGGCCTCGTTCATCACCCCGCGAATGGCGTTGACGTACAGCGACGAGCTGTTGGGCGCGTAACCGTCGGCACGCAGGGCCGACACCAAGGCGATCACGTGGCCGGGCTCTAGCCGATGCCAGGGCACGTCGACGACATTGCAGTCGACAAAGCCCAGCCGGTCGGCGGCGTCCTGAAGGATGTAGCGCATGGTTTGCTGGCTGGATGGGGCCAGACGGGCCATGTACTGCAGCAGCGGATTTTTCGAGAGATCGGACAAAACGTGAATCCTGTAGCGAAGCGGCCGCCGGCAGCGAACCGGCAAACGCTCAAGCGAGTCAAAACGACCTGCAAACAAGTCCCAATGACCGGCAAGCGCGCATGCCATCAGGACCCTGAACGGTGCCATCACCTTGATATTCAAGGGCTTTGCACTGGCACGGTTCGCAATCTTACCCCAATTGAAGCCTATCGAACGAACCGAGGATCGCCCATGCCAAGTGCAACCCATCGTTTCGCTGGGTCATTATCTGTCTTCCTGTTCTAGCCCAGACAGACGGCATGCCCGGCTGACGCGGTCATTTGTGGGAGCGCGAGACAGGGATTGCTAGAGGATGGCTGCCGGCCACCATGTCGGAAACATCTGCTGCACGCGGGGTTCGGCAAAGCGTTCGTCTATCAATACCAGCACGCCCCGATCCTGGTCACCACGGATAACCCGGCCCGCCGCCTGGATCACCTTGCGCACTCCAGGGTACAGGTAGGCGTAATCGAAGCCCGCCCCAAACTGCTGCCCCAGCCGCTGTTTGAACTGTTCGTTGACCGGGTTGACCTGCGGTAAACCCAAGGTGGCGACAAAGGCGCCGATCAACCGGGTACCTGGTAAATCCACGCCTTCGCCGAACGCACCGCCCAATACGGCGAAGCCCACGCCTTTGCCATCGGCGACAAAGCGGTCAAGAAACCCTTGGCGGGCCGCCTCGTCCATCCCCGGTTCCTGGGCCCACAGGGGAATCTGCCCATGCCGCTCGGCCAGCAGACCGGCCACTTGCTGCAAGTATTCGAAGCTGCTGAAGAACGCCAGGTAGTTGCCCGGCATGCGCTCGTACTGTTGGGCAATCAGCTCGACGATCGGCGCCAGGGAGGCGTGGCGCTGCTGGTAACGGGTGGACACCTGGCTAGCAATCCGCACCTCCAGCTGCTCTGCGCGAAACGGCGCAGCCACTTCCAGCCACGCGGTATCGGCCGGCATGCCCAGCAAGTCGCTGTAGAAATGCCGCGGGCTCAACGTGGCGGAAAACAGTGTCACGCTGCGCGCCGCCTGCATGCGCGGGGCCAACAGGCGTGCCGGGGTGACATTGCGCAGGCACAGGGTAGCCAGCCGACGCTTGCGCGGGGCCTGACGCTGGCTGATGTCGAACAGAAAGTGCTCATCGAACAACTCGGCAACCCGGCTGAACTGCAAGGCCTGGAAGAAGAACTGCAACACCTGCGGGTCCATTTGCGCAGGCGTCTGGTTGATCTGCTCCTGAATCAGCCCGATGCATTGCTGCAGGGCGCGCAGCAGGCCGTCTGGCAGCGACTCGCTGGCTTGATAAGGCGCGCGCTGTTCTTTATAGAGGGCGTTCCACTGCCGGTTAAGGCGGTCCAGCGCACTGACCAGCCCAGGCGGTTTGCTCTGACGCAGGGCCAGCAGCTGCCCTTGGTCAAGGGTGGCGCTGTACATGCTGCGCCCACGCTCGACAAGATTATGCGCTTCGTCCACCAGTACTGCCACGCGCCACTGGTTGAGCTGAGTGAGGCCGAACAGCAAGGCATGCGCATCGAAGTAGTAGTTGTAGTCAGCGACCAGCACGTCGACCCAGCGCGCCATCTCCTGCCCCAGGTAATACGGGCAAACCTGATGCGCCAAGGCCACTTCGCGCAGGTTGGCACGGTCAAGCAAAGGCAGTGCTGCCGCAGCCTCACGCGCTGCCGGCAAACGGTCGTAGAAGCCTGCGGCCAGTGGGCAGGATTCACCATGACAGGCCTTGTCCGGGTACTCACAGGCCTTGTCGCGGGCGATCAACTCCAGGGTGCGCAAGGCAGGTTGAGGCGTGGCATCGGTGATCTGGCTCATGGCATCGAGGGCCAGCGCCCGGCCCGGGGTCTTGGCAGTGAGGAAGAACAGCTTGTCCAGCTGCTGCGGCACCATGGCTTTGAGCAGCGGGAACAAGGTACCGAGGGTCTTGCCAATGCCGGTGCTGGCCTGGGCCATCAGGCAACGCCCGGTACTTACCGCCTTGTACAAGGTCTCGGCCAGCTGCCGTTGGCCCTGGCGGAACTGTGGATAGGGGAAACCCAGCGCCTGAAGCCCTTGGTCACGCTCGGCCAGACGCCGTTGCTGGAATTGGGCCCAGCCCAGAAAGCGCTGGCACTGGGTTTCGAAGAAGGCCCGCAATTCAGCAGCCGTGTAGTGCTCACTGAACAGCGTCTGGTCATCGCTGTCCACGTCCAGGTACACCAGCGCCACCTCGATGGCTGGCAATTGCCGTGCCTGGCACATCAACCAGCCATAGACCTTGGCCTGGGCCCAGTGCAACTGGCGGTGATTGGCCGGCTGACGCGCCAGATCGCCACGGTGCGTCTTGATCTCTTCCAGGCGATTGCTGCCAGGATCATAACCATCGGCGCGGCCTCGCACCTTGAGGGTTTCGAACTGGCCTTCAAGGGTGATTTCCGACTCGTAGCCCGCAGCACGCCGTGCCACTACCCGCTGGTGCCCTTCGATGCCCTCCTGGGCGGTGGGCGACGGCGTAAAGCGCAGGTCCAGGTCACCGACCTTGGCGCTGAACTCGCACAAGGCACGCACCGCCACGCTGTAGCTCAAGGCGTTTCGCTCCAGCGCACATGGCACACCGCAACGGGCAGGCCGTGTTGCCTGCAGAACTCCAGCCAGCGCAGCTGGTTGTCCTGCAAACGGTCACCGGGCCCCTTGACCTCGACCATGCGGTAACGGCCCTGCTCGGGCCAGAACTGGATCAGGTCGGGCATGCCGGCGCGGTTGCTGCGAATGTCCTGCAACAAGCGCAGGAAGCACTGTTTCAGCTGGGCAGCCGGCAAGCAAGCCAAGGCCTGTTCCAGCAGTTCCTCGCTGAGCATGGACCAGAACACGAACGGCGACTGCAGGCCTTGCTTGCCCTTGTAGCACTCGAGAATCGCCTGACGATGGCTGCCATCGTCGAGCCGCCCCAGGCAAAGATCGAATAGCGCACTGCGCCGCTGCTGGAAGTCACTGTCGTGCAGGTCCTGTGGCGCGGCCTGGAACGGGTTGAAGAATGCGCCAGGCACAGGGGCGAAGATGGCCTCCCAGCACAACAGGCCAAACAGGCTGTTGAAGAGGGTGTTCTCCACGTAATGCGCCTGCCCCCCCTCTTGCGCCAGGTGTTGACGCACAGCTTCCTCCACACCCAACGCAGCGTACTCGCGGGGCAGCTCGAGCTCGATCAGCTCCAGCGGTGTGGCACGCTGGCGTCGCTGTGGCGGGCCGCCGAGCTTGCGCGCGAGGCGTGGCAGCATCCGTTCCAGTGCCTGCACTTCCAGCGCGTTAGCCGGTGCCGCCGCGAGCTGTAGTGCCAGCGCATGGGCCTGGGGCCACTGCTCAGTGCGCTCAAGCACCCGCACCTGGCGAATGCGTGCCTGGGCATGGCTGCACTGGCCGTACACTGCCATGGCCTGGTCCCACTCCCCCAGGCGCTCGCATTGCTGGCCCAGGGCGAACTGCAGGCGCGCATGGCGGCGGGCCAGCCACGGGTTGTCACTGTGCAGGCCCTGCAGGGTACCCAGAATCGACACGGGTTCGTCGCCCTGCTCCAGCCGCTCGGCGCACTGGTGCAAGGCCATGGCGAGGTCGACTTCGGCACGTTGCTGCAGGGCTCGCGAGCCCGTGCTGAATGGCACCTGCTCGTAACGCAGCACACCGAGGTCGGCGAGGACGAACTCTGACCAGTCCTGGTACAGGTTGCCGAAGAACAACAGGCGCATGCGGTCGCACAAAGGTTGCAGGCACCACTGGAGGATGCGCACCTCGCTGTCGGGAAACCATTCGGCCAGTGACCGGGCCACCAGCCCCAGCGGTTGCAGCTGTGCCAACAGCTCATGCTTGGTGGCACGCGGGCGGCTCAGTTGCAGGGCGAAGCAGCGGGCCAGTTCGTCTTTGCGCAGCAAGGCGAACAGCTGTTCCAGGCCCAGTTGCTCGGGTTCCCGCACCCAGCCGAGTTTCTGCAAAGGCTGCAGCGCCAGCGCCGTATCGCCGATTTCGGCGTAGTCGAGCCGGTCGCTGCGAAACAGCTCGCCTTTGCGCATGACCATGCGCACCATCAAGGCCTGAGTTGGCGCTTGCAGTTGATTGAAGGCACGGATGAAGGCCAGTTCCTGGTCATCGAGCAGGTCCTGGTAGCGCTGTTCGACCCACAGCACTACCTGGCGGAAGTTATGCAGGTAGTAGAACGGGTCGTCGACGGAATGGGCGATCACTGGCGGAGGTCAGGTTGCGGTAACAGGCACTGTTTATACATACAGATAACCATGCCTGACAAGAGCCGTGGGTCGCGTCACGATCAACGATCCGCTTGGGGCGCAAAGCGCCCCCAGGATTTATGCCTGTTCAGTCGCTCCAGTCATCTCCCCTGCTTCGTCCTTGGCACTGCCAATCGGCGCCTGCAGCAACAGGAAGTACGCCACCGCCGAGCACAACGCCACCACCGCACTGATCATGAACGCCGTAGTGAACGAGCCCGAGTACTGGATGCTGAAGCCAGTAGCGATCGGCGCCACGGAGCCGGCAATGTAGCCGCCGAAGTTCTGGATCGAACCAAACGAGGCCACGCGCGGGCTGTCAACGATGGTATTGACGATCATCCAGGCAGTGGCACTGGCCATGTTGATGCTGAACAGTGCCAGGCACAGCAGGATGACGCAGCCTGTCAGGCCGGTGACGAACGACAGCGGCAAGGTGAACAGCGCCGCCAGCACCAGGCCGGTGATGACGCTGAACTTGCGGCTGCCCAGCACAGTCATGCCACCCTTCACCAGCCGGTCGCAGAAGCGCCCGGCAACGATTGTACCCGCCGCACCAAAGCCGTAGGCCAGCGACACGACCCAGGCGGTCTTGTACAGGTCCAGGCCGTGTTCACGCTCGAAGTAGCCCGGCAACCAGGTCAGGTGCAGCCACAGCATATAGATCACACCCATGAAACCCAGCACGGCACCCCAGGTGCTGCGGTGCTTGAACAGGTCCAGCCAGCCGGCGAAGTACGAAGCCTTCGGCGTTTGCACCGGGGCCACAGGCGCCTTGTGTTCCGCTGGCAGCGGCTTGCCTTCGGCCTCCAGTTCCGCCAGGTAACGCGCCTTGCTCTTGTAGAACGTCAGCCAGCACACCGCCAGCACCACGCCGATCACGCCGGTAATGATGAACATGCCGCGCCAGCCGAAGTTGACCATGAACAGCGTCAGCAAGGGCGGCGCCAGGCACGGGCCAAGGCAGGTCGACGACCAGACCACGCCGGTCGGCGTGCCGCGCTCATTGGCATCGAACCACTCCGACAGGGCCTTGGCCGCCGACGGGAACATGGGCGCCTCGCCAATCCCCAGCAGCACCCGCAGGCCCATGAACCCGGCAAAGCTGTTGACCATGCCAAACGCCGCCTGGGCCACCGACCAGCCCAGCAGCGAGGCGCCGAGCGCGACCTTGCTGCCCAGGCGGTCGATGATCATGCCCATTGGCAACTGGGCAAAGGCGTAGGCAATGGAAAACGCCGACAACAGGATGCCCATCTGCGACGGGCTGATCATCATGTCTTTCTGGATGGAGGTGTTGGCGATCGACAGCGCACTACGGTCCAGGTAGTTGACGATGCCGATCAGCAGCAGGAACACAACGGTGATGCGCTGGTACTTCTTCATAGGGTTCATGTGTCGACCTTTATTATTATTGTTGCCGCGCTGTCAGCGCTTTGGCGATCCATCGATGTTCCTGCGCCCCTCCCTTGCGCAGCGTGCCGCTCAAGGCTGGCGTGCGGTAGCTGCAACCTCCAGCAGGCCACGCCGGCCGAGGTTGTCGATCAACGCGCGCAGGCCAAACGCCCACTGCGGTGCCTGGTCGCTGGTGGTCACGCGGTTGCACAGGGTACCCAGTTGCGGGTTGCTGATGGTCACAACATCGCCCGGCTTGTGGGTAAAGCCATTGCCCGGCTGGTCACGGTCCTGCTTGGGGGCGAACAGGGTACCGAGGAAGAGCACCATGCCGTCGGGGTACTGATGGTTTTCGTTGAGGGTTTGCTGCACCAGGTCTTGCGGGTCGCGGCTGATCTGGCGCATGGAACTGCGGCCAGAAAGTATAAAACCGTCCTCCCCCTCAACCCGCAGGTCCACTTCGGCGTTGCGCACATCGTCAAGGCCGAAGCTTTTGTCAAACAGCCGCAGCAGCGGGCCCAGCGCGGTGGAGGCATTGTTGTCCTTGGCCTTGGACAGCAGCAAGGCGCTACGCCCTTCGAAGTCGCGCAGGTTGACGTCGTTGCCGAGCATGGCGCCCTTGATGCTGCCGTCGCTGGATACTGCCAGCACCACTTCCGGCTCAGGGTTGTTCCAGCTGGACTTGGGGTGGATGCCGATATCGGCACCGTGGCCAACTGCCGACAGCGGCTGGGCCTTGGTAAACACTTCGGCATCAGGGCCAATGCCCACTTCCAGGTATTGCGACCACAGGCCCTGCTCCACCAGCACCTTGCGCAGCGCTTCGGCCTGGGCCGAGCCTGGCACGATCTGCGACAGGTCGGCGCCGATACGGCTGGCCAGGGTGTCACGGATGGCATCGGCCTTGGCCGGGTCGCCCTTGGCCTGCTCTTCCACCACACGTTCCAGCAGGCTGGTGGCGAAGGTTACGCCAGCGGCCTTCACCGCCTGCAAGTCGACAGGCGCCAGCAGCCATGGCTGACTCGGGTCGCGCTGGGTGGGGTCGCTGTTGTCCAGCAACACCGATAGCGCCACCAGCGGTTCGGCCAGCGGCAAGGCGCGCAGGTAGGCCACCGGGTCGGCCACTTCCAGCAGGGCCGAGACAGTCGCCACGTGGGTGCTGATGTCGTAGACCGCGCCGGCTTTCACCAGCACCACCGCCGGCCCCTGGTCCGCCAGCCACACCCGCCCTACCCAGCTGCCGCTGTCGAACACACTGGCATCCTGGCTCAGCGGCAGCGGTTGATTGGCGTTCGATCGGTCAGTCATCTGTGTACCCTTACTGTGCATCATTGGGAAAGTGCCGGCAGTTGCAATTGGCCGGCCAGGCGATCAAGGTCAGCCAGCAGCTGTGGCGAGAGGCTCACGCCCTGCTGCAGGGCCTGGCGGCGCAGGGCAAGGCCAGCCTGCCCAGGCAAGCGCACCGGGCGCGCAGGGTCGAGCGGGCGGCTGGCGAGTACCAGTCGGCCCAGGAAGCTGGTTTCATCGGTGAACGCTTCCAAGCCACCGAAGAAGCGCGGGTCGATGACCACGGCAGTGGCCGAGGCGCCCCACTGCTCAGGGGCATCCTTTCGCCCATGGCCGGCCAGGCCGGACGTCAGGGCTTCGACCAGCAGCGCCAGGGCAAAGCCTTTGTGGCCAAAGCCCTGGCCGCCGAGGGGCAGGATGCTGCCTTGCGGGCGGGTAAAGAAATCGACCGGGTCGTCGCTCAGCTGCCCGTCATTGCTCACCAGTACCGGGTGCGGCAGGCGGCTGCCGGCATCGCGGCACTGGCCAACCAGCCCAAGGGTAACGGTCGACATGCTCACGTCCAGCAGGATCGGCTCGCCCTGGGTCGGGATACCGGCAGCAATCGGGTTGGGGGTGTAGATCGGGTCGATGCCACCGTGGGCGCAGACAAGCCCCACGGAGGGGTCCGATGAATAAACCATGGCCACCAGGCCCTGGTCGGTAAAGGGCTTGAGATAGGCGGCCAGGCAGCCAATGTGCGAAGCACGGCGCACCACCGCAATGCCGATGCCCTGCGCAGTCGCACCTTTTGCCGCGCAGTCCAGGGCACGGCTGACGCAGTAAGGCCCCAACAGGTAATGGCCATCGAACACGCTGGCGATGCCACTGTCCGACACCTGTTCCAGTGCCTGTGCGCGGGCCTTGACCTTGCCTTCCTGCATGCCACCGATGTAGCGGCTGACCAGGTTCAGGCCGTGGGTACGGTGCCCGAGCAGTTCACCTTCGAGCAGAACCCGGGTCACCACCTGGGCGACTTCGGTATCGGCACCGGCTTTTTCGAACAGTTGCTCGACAAAAGTGGTGAGCGCTTGCACGTTGTGGTGTGTGGGTTGAGTCATTGTTGTTATCTCGTAAGCGGGACGGGAGCGGTCAATCAGGTCACGGCGCCGATCTGCCAGGGCACGAACTCGTTCTGCCCATATCCGTGCTGTTCGCTTTTGCTGCGTTCCCCGGAAGCAATGCGCAGCATCTGCTCGAAGATGAACGCGCCACGCTCCTCGATGCTGGTGGAGCCATCGGCAATACCGCCGCAATTGACGTCCATGTCCTCTTCCTGGTGTTCGAACACCCGGTTGTTGGTGGCCAGCTTGATCGACGGTGCCGGGGCACAGCCGTAAGCCGAACCACGCCCGGTGGTGAAGGCGATCAGGTTGGCCCCGCCAGCCACCTGGCCAGTGGCCGAGACCGGGTCGTAACCAGGGGTGTCCATGAACACCAGGCCCCGGGCACGCACGGTCTCGGCGTACTGGTACACATCGACCAGGTTGCTGGAACCCGCCTTGGCCACTGCGCCCAGGGACTTCTCGAGGATGGTGGTCAGGCCCCCGGCCTTGTTGCCGGCCGAAGGGTTGTTGTTCAGCTCGGCGTTCATGCGCTGGCAGTAGTCTTCCCACCAGCGGATGCGCGCCACCAGCTTTTCGCCCACCTCACGGCTGACCGCGCGGCGGGTCAGCAAATGCTCGGCGCCGTAGATTTCCGGGGTCTCGGACAGAATTGCGGTACCACCGGCCGCCACCAGGCGGTCCACGGCGTTGCCCAGTGCCGGGTTGGCGGTGATGCCGGAGTAGCCATCGGAGCCGCCACATTGCAGGCCGACCACCAGATGCCGTGCGCTGACCGGTTGGCGCTGGACGTGGTTGGCCTCGGCCAGCAGGCTCTTGACCTGCTCGATGCCGGCAGCAATGGTTTTCGACGTACCGCCGATGCCCTGGATGGTGAAGGCCCGCAGCTGCGCACTGGCTTGCAGGCCCTGGGTTTCCAGCAGGCTTTCGATCTGGTTGGTTTCGCAGCCCAGGCCAATGATCAGTACGGCAGCAAAGTTGGGGTGCACGGCGTACCCGGCAAGGGTGCGGCGCAGCAAGCCAAGGGCTTCGCCGCTGGGGTCTACTGCGCAGCCAGCACCGTGGGTCAGGGCGACCACGCCGTCGATATTCGGGTAGTCGGCAAGTGCCTCAGGGTGGATGTCACGGCGGAAATGGTCGGCCACCGCCCTGGCGACGGTCGCCGAGCAGTTCACCGAGGTGAGAATGCCGATGTAATTACGGGTGGCAACCCGCCCATCGGCGCGCACGATGCCCTGGAACTGCGCTTCGCTGCCAGGCTGGCTGCGAGTGTCGACACCAAACGCATAGTCACGGGCAAAATCCCCCATTTGTACGTTGTGCACATGCACGTGATCGCCGGCATTGATGGCCTGCGAGGCAAAACCGATGATTTGCCCGTAACGGCGCAGCGGCTGGCCCTGCTCCACGCGTTCGGTCGCGAGCTTGTGGCCTGAAGGAATCGGCTGGCGCACGGTAATCGCCTCGGCATCCAGGTGCAGGCCTTGCGGCAAGGCCTGGCGGGCGATAAGCACGTTGTCCAGCGGGTTGAGGCGGATGACGGCAAGGTCACCGGACTTGGCAATCAGTTGCATGGGACCTCTCAGGGCGGTGCGGCGGGCTTCTTGTTATGGCTGTTGCCACTGTAAGAAGCCTTGCGCAGCATTCCCAATGAGATGATCCGATCAATTGATAACCAGTGGTTATCGGAAGTTGTGATTGGGCGGTGATCCTTGATCGCCTAATAGACTGCCCAAGTGCTCAAGCCAGCACATATCCTGTGGGAGCGGGTTCACCCGCGAACACCGGCGCAGCCGGTGCCATGCACCGCGTCGACTGCTTCGCAGGTAAACCCGCTCCCACAGGGACCCCGTGAACCATCAGGTCTTGTCCAAGGCAGTTGCAGACGTAACTTCCTTCTGTCGCTGTTTGGCGCCTTCCAGCAAAATCTCGACAAACGCCCGGGCCGACGCGCTCAGCGGTTCATCCTTGCGGGTGACCACGCCATACTCCAGCGCGGGTACATGCAAGGGGCTGCGCAGCTCCTTGAACTGCCCGCTGGCCAGCTGCGCGGCAACCATCGAACGCGGCAACATGGCAATCATCGGCGCCGATTGCAGCAGCTGCAGGAACATCGGCATGGAGATGGTCTCGACGCTGTCGACGGGCGTGGCAATACCGGCCACCCGGAACGCCTGTTCCAGGCGGTTGCGGATCGGCGTGCCCACCGGGTACAGCACCCACGGCCAGTCGCCCAGCGCCGACAGTGGCGGGCTTTCCAGCTGGTTGAGCGGGTGCTCGCTGTTGACCACCAGGCTGAACGGTTCGGGTTCGAGGGGCTGGAAGTCGAACAGCTGGCTGAAGCGCTCTTCGGTGAAGCGGCCAATCATGATGTCGAGCTTGTTCTGCTCCAGCATGGTCAGCAGGTGATCACTGGAATGCTCCAACACTTCGATCGACAGCAGCGGGCTGCGTGCCTTGATCGCGGCGATGGCCTGGGGCAGTACCAGTGCAGTCGCGGCAAAGATGCCACCGACGCGGATAAAACCGTGCCCGCCGTTGCGCAGGCGGTTGACCTGGTCGACGAATTGCTGCGACTCGGCCAACGCACCCTGGGCATAACGCACCACGTATTCACCCAGCTCAGTGGGCGGCATGCTGCGTGGCAAGCGCTCGAACAGGGCAAAGCCGAACTGCTCTTCGAGATCGCGCAGCATCTTGCTCAGGGCCGGCTGGCTGAGGTTCATGCGCGTGGCGGTTGCGTGCATGTTGCGGGTGCGCGCCAGGGTGTCGATCAGCACCAGGTGCTTGTAGCGGATCCAGTTGCAAAAGCTGGAATGGGTCAGGTCCGGCGACATCGGCAGCAGGCCTCAGGCAGGTGAAAAGGCAGGGTTATTGCGCCCGCAGGTAGCGCAGCAAGGTATCCAGGGCAACCGAGTTGGGCCGCGAGCGCAGGGTCAGCACGCCCAGGTTGGCCATGGTCAGCGGCAGCTCTACCGGCAGGATGGCAACCATGCCATAGCGGGCATAATGCTCGGCCACGTCATTGGGTACCACCGCAATCATTTCGGAGGCTTCGAGCATGGCGGTGGTGGCCAGGATCGAGGCGGTTTCAACGATGTCCAGTGACTGCACCATGCCCCCGGCCTGCAACGCACTTTCGACGCGGCGGCGCATCGGGCTGCCGATGGGGTGCAAGATCCAGGTCAGGGCCACCAGGTCACTCAATTGCAACCCGACAGCCGCCGCCAGAGGGTGCCCGGCGCGGGCAATCACGCGCATCTGCTCGCCGCCTTCAAACAGCTCGATGTTCAGGTCCTGGCTGTCGCTCTGGTCTGGCAGGCGGCCCACGACCATGTCGAAATCGCCGCGCAGCAACGCGGGCAGCAAGGTATCGCTGGTACCCACTTCCAGCGAGATACGCACCTTGGGGTGGTCGCGCTTGTAGGCCAGTACCGCCTTGGTCAGCACGCCCGGTACGGGGCCCATGACGCTGCCCACCCGCACCAGGCCCAAGGCCCCGCGCGCCAGTTCGGCGATTTGCGCCTGGGCATGCTCGAACTCATGCAGCGCGCTTTGTGCATAGCGGATCATCACCTCACCGTAGAGCGTTGCTTGCATGCCGCGCGGCAAGCGCTCGAACAAACGCACGCCAAGGCGTTCCTCAAGCTGCTGCAGCAACAGGCTGGCCGCCGGTTGCGTGGTGTGCATCGCCGCAGCGGCGCGGCGCAGGTTGCCGAACTCGCCCAGCGCATTGAGCAGCGTGATCTGGCGGCTGGAGATTCTCAATGCACCAAGGCTGGCAGGCGCCTGGGTTGGGTCGATTGGCAAGCGAGACATATCGAATCCGGTATCGCTGATTAAGAATTGGCGATTATGCCTGTATCGCTCGACAACCTACAGTCAGGTCTCCCAGCGCTTGAGCAGAACAAGAGTCGACCATGAGCATACGTATTACCCACCTGAGCGTTCGCGACATTCGTTTTCCTACTTCGCTGTCGCTGGATGGCTCCGACGCCATGAACAGCGCCCCCGACTATTCGGCAGCCTACGTGGTGCTGCACACCGACGCCGAGGGCCTTGAAGGCCACGGCCTGACGTTCACCATTGGCCGCGGCAACGAGATCTGCGCGGCAGCGGTGCAGTCACTGGCCCCCCTGATCGTCGGCCTCAGCCTCGAGGAGATTACCGCCGACATGGGCGGTTTCTGGCACCGTTTTACCGTCAGCGACAGCCAACTGCGCTGGCTGGGCCCGGAGAAAGGCGTGATCCACCTGGCCACTGCGGCCATCATCAACGCGGTGTGGGACCTGTGGGCCAAGCGCGAAGGCAAGCCGGTGTGGAAACTGCTGGCCGACATGACGCCCGAGCAACTGGTGCGCTGCCTGGACTTCAGCTACGTCACAGACGTGCTCACCCCCGAGGAAGCCATTGCCCTGCTCCGCCGCCAGGCCCCAGGCAAGGCCCAGCGTGAGGCGCAGATGCTGCGCGAAGGCTACCCCGGCTATACCACCGCGCCAGGCTGGTTGGGTTACAGCGAAGAGAAGATGCGTAAACTGGCCCGCGAGGCCGTGGAAGATGGCTGGACCCACATCAAGCAGAAGATCGGCGCCGACCTGGAAGAAGACATCCGCCGCGCCAGCATCCTGCGCGACGAAATCGGCTGGGAACGTACCCTGATGATGGATGCCAACCAGGTGTGGGGCGTGGAGGAGTCGGTTGCCAACATGCGCCGCCTGGCCGCCTTCGAACCGCTGTGGATCGAAGAGCCGACCAGCCCGGACGACATCCTCGGCCACGCCACCATTCGCCAACGCATCGCGCCGATTGGTGTCGCCACCGGTGAACACTGCCACAACCGGGTCATGTTCAAGCAGATGTTCCAGGCCGGTGCGCTGGATTTCTGCCAGCTGGATGCCGCCCGCCTGGGTGGCCTGAACGAGGTGCTGATCGTGCTGCTGATGGCGGCCAAGTACGACGTGCCGGTGTGCCCGCACGGCGGCGGCGTCGGGCTGTGCGAATATGTGCAGAACATCGCCCTGTTCGACTACATCGCCGTGTCTGCCTCGCTGCACAACCGGGTACTGGAGTACGTCGACCACCTGCATGAGCACTTCATCGACCCGGTGGTGATCCGCCGTGGGCGTTACATGCCGCCGCAACGCCCAGGCTACAGCATCGAAATGCATGCCGAGACCCTGGAACGCTACCAGTACCCCAACGGCGCGGTGTGGCTCGATATCAACCGTTCCTGAACAACAGGCCTGGGTGTGCCCCCAACTGGTGGCACACCACCAGCACTTTTCACGGGGAAAAAAACAATGACAACCCTCACCAGCGCAGCGGCTTCGGCCCCTGCCGCCACCACCGAGCAGCGCCTGAACGGCCTGCTGCTGCGCAAATTGATGCCACTGCTCATCGTCGTCTACGTGATGAGCTTTCTTGACCGCACCAACATCGCCCTGGCGAAAGCCAGCATGGGCATCGACCTGGGCCTGTCGGCAGCGGCCTATGGCCTGGGGGCCGGCCTGTTCTTCCTGACCTATGCGCTGGCCGAAGTGCCCAGCAACCTGATCATGCACCGGGTGGGCGCGCGCTTCTGGATCACCCGCATCATGATCACCTGGGGCCTGCTCTCGGCGGGCATGGCCTTCGTCCAGGGCGAAACGTCGTTCTACATCATGCGCCTGCTGCTGGGGGTGGCCGAAGCGGGCCTGTTCCCCGGGGTGATGCTGTACCTCACCTACTGGTTCGACCGCGAACAGCGCGCCCGCGCCACGGGTTACTTCCTGCTGGGCGTGTGCCTGGCCAACATCCTCAGCGGCCCGCTGGGCGGTGCGCTGCTGGAAATGGACGGCGTACTGGGCTGGCATGGCTGGCAGTGGCTGTTCGTGCTCGAAGGCTTGCCTGCCGTGGCCTTGGCCTATGTGGTGTGGAAGAAGCTGCCCGATGGCCCGGCTTCGGCGCCCTGGCTGTCGGCCGCCGACGCCCAGGACATCGAACGCCGCCTGGCCGCCGAGCGGGCTGCCGCGCCACAGCAGAGCAAACTGGGGCAGATGTTCCGCGACCGGCAGATCTGGCTGGCAATCGCGGTGTACTTCGTGCACCAGATCACCATCTACACGGTGATTTTCTTCCTACCGGGTATCATCGGCACTTACGCTGCGCTATCACCCTTCCAGATAGGCCTGCTGACTGCCGTGCCGTGGATTGCGGCTGCCATCGGTGCTGCCACCTTCCCGCGCCTGGCCACCTCGCCACGCCGTTGCCGCACCCTGCTGTTCTGCGGTTTGCTGACCATGGCGACCGGGTTGCTGCTGGCGTCGCTGGCCAACACGTTCATCGGCCTGATCGGGTTCTCACTGACCGCCCTGATGCTGTTCGTGGTGCAGTCGATCCTGTTTGTCTTCCCGTCCAGCCGACTGAGTGGCAACGCCCTGGCGGCGGGCCTTGCATTTGTCACCACCTGCGGCCTGTTGGGTGGGTTCGTCGGGCCGTCGGTGATGGGCCTGATCGAGCAGGCCACCGGCAGTACGCGCAACGGCTTGTGGATCATTGCCGCATTGCTGGTGCTGGCAGCGGTGCTCAGCACCCGCTTGCGCCAGGGGCAAGAGCAGGCATAGTCAGCGTGAAACGCTGGCAGGTCGCCCGCAGCGCGGCTCCAGTGCCTGCGCCAGGCGCTCCACCGCCTGTTGCAGGTCATCTGGCTGGTCGCCCAGCCAGACCAGTGCCATGCACTGCTGGTAACGCCCCTGCAGGCTGAACTGCCTGCCCGGCAGTGCATGCAAGGCGGAACCTGCCAGCGCCGCAACGATGCAATCCCACCGCAACGGTTGGCGAAAACGCACCCACAGCATTCGCCCCCCCTGGGGCGTCTGCATCGCCACCTGCTGGCCGAACTGCAACGCCAGCGCGCGTACCAGATATTGCATGCGCCTTTCCAGCTCGGTACGCAGCTCTACCAGGTGTATCTCGATCTGCCTCTTACCCAGCATCAGGGCAAGCGCTTGCAGGCGCAGCGGCGCAAGCCGAAAGGCCCGTTCGGCAAATGCCTTGGCCAGTGCCGCGTCATGGCTTAGCACATAGGCGTAAGGTGCCTCGGCCCCCACTGCGGTCTCGAATGCCCCCATTACCAACAGCGAGCGAGGGTCGACCCAGTCGCGCAAGCGCGTGCGTGGCGGCCCGCTGTAACAGTGTTCACTGTCCAGGTCGTTTTCCAGCAACCATACAGGGTGCTCGCCCAGTAGCTGACCAAGCTGCTGCTGGTAGTGCGGCGACACCAGCCGCCCTTGCGGCATGCCCAGGCAAGACGGCATGACCAGCATGCACACCGGCTCGGCGCCAAGCAACCGGGCCAAGGCCCGCAGGTTCGGGTTGCCGCGGCTATCTGCAGGTACTTCCAGCACCCGCATGCCGGCACGTGCCAAAGCGTGCAGCACCTGCCAGCAACAGGGCGACTGCACCAGCACCGTTCCGCCCTGCAAGGCAAGCCCCACGAGCACTGTATCCAGCAACGCTTGCACATCAGGGGCCAGTTGAACATCCTCGGCACGCCAGTACAGGCTGGAGGAACGGGTATAGGACTCAGCCACGGCATTACGCAGACGGGTGTCGCCGAGTGTTTCCCTCGGTGCAACACCGCTGGCGCGCTGACGGGCCAAGCGCCGCTCGTGCCCTAGCAGCATACGCTCCAGCAATGGTTGCACTGGCAAAGGTGACAGCAGGTGCATGGGCGCTGCCGCTGCCTTGGCAGCGACCTGAGCGTAATAGCCGGACCTTGGCAGACACTGGACGCGGCCCTCTTCCTCTAGCAGGTTGTAGGCACTCTGCACGGTAGCCAATGAAACCCGCAGCCGCCGGGACATTGCACGCAGCGACGGCAACTTGCAGGGGCCACCGCCTGAGGCCTGCTCGATCAACGCTTCCAGGTAGCGATACACCTTGCGATAGGCGAACTCGCCAGGGACCGCTTGCCCCATCAAGGCGCCGCCACTGGGCCACGGCGGCGCCCCGACGACGGCCTTGGCAGCAGCTTGAGGTGCACGTCGCGGCGGGCCAGGTGGCTCTGCAAGCGCCAGGCCGTCAGCGGCGTGCGCCCTTCATAGATCGCCCGCAACTGCCCCAGCGGCAGGCCACTGGTATTCACCAGCCAGTCCCTCACCGCATCGGGGCAGGGTTTGCCTTGCAAGGCCCGGTGCAGGTACGGCAGCGCTACCAGCATGTCGGCATGCCGGCACTGCAGAAAACGCTCCAGCTTCTTCCCCTGCCGGGCGAACGGGCTGAACAGCAGGCACACCAGTTGGGTCTGGTTGATACCGTAGGCTTTACCCAGGGGTAGCGTTTGTACATCGCGAGGCTTGCTGTCGGCCGAATGGTCTGCCAGCCGCAACGCCGGGCGAGCAGCCGGCAGCTCAAGGCTGCGTGCACGCAGCTCGCGCAATTGTGCCGGCGCGTACGGGTCGACGAATGCCGACAATGCCCAGGCATCCTCGATCGTTTCGAGTCCACCACCCAGCATCGCGTCAAGTTGCTGCCCTTCAAGCAGCTGCGGCAGCAGGTCATCCATGGCAATCACCCGCAACGGATCCTCCTCCGTGACAGCGCCCTGTGTCGGCTTCGCCAGGCTGCCCGGAGAGACTTCGATAACACCCTGCAACCGGCTCAGCCCGTGGGCCAGCGTCGCCAGGCACTGATGCAACACATGCGGGCCGCGCTCCCCTGCCAGGCGCAGGCTACGCCGGGCCCAGGCCAGGTATCGGCGCCGCTGGCGCACGGGAATGGCGGTGATCAAGACGTCGGCCGATGTCGGTGCCTGCAGTGCACAACACACGGCATCCGCCAGCTCTAGATGCAGGCGGCTACCCAGCAGGGCTTCGGGCCTGGCATCGACCATGTGACCGAACATCAGCATGGCGTTCCTCGCCAGCAGCCCACGTTCGGGCGCAGCCGAAGGCCGACGGCTGAAGGGCACCACGTCGCGCCCTTCGACCATCTGCAACTGAACCCGCGGGTCATCCTGCATGAACAGGGCACTGAAACTGCGCTCGTGGCCTTCGAGCGTATCGCTGGCGGCCACCGGCAGGCTGACCACTAGCACCCGCAACTGAAAGGTTACCGGCGCACGCAGGGCGATGCTCAGTTGCGCCGCACGCAGCATGGCCAGCAGCCGGACACTGCGGCAATCGCCGCCCTGCAGCACCAGCACGCGGAACGTACCGATGCACTCGAGCCCACCTGCCGCCACCAGCAATCGCTGTATCAGCAATTGCAAGGATGCCCGCTGCGCCTGCGACATTTGGCTCAACAAGCGCTCGAGCACTTGCTGGTAGATATAGTGCATTGCCTGATCGTGAATAGCCGTCACGAAATCACCTCATCAACTTCATGCAGCCAACGCGTGCTGAATCTTGTGTTCAAGTTTCAATACGTCCTGTGCTTACCCCGAAGAAATTTCCTACGATCAAATTGAAGTAATGACGTAACGCATCACTGTCGCCAGACCATCGAAAAAACATCAATGCCGCGACGGCCCGTCGCTACCACACATAGCTGATCCTCAGGCATAGCCATGCTCATTCCACGCTCCTTGCGCAAACTATCATGGGGCTATTATCGGGGGATGCAGAGCGAATATAAGATACAGATCGAGGTAAAAAAACCATTCAGCAAGATTGCAGAGACACACTGAACCTCTAGCGGGAAGCGTTCAAGTCTGAATAGTTGGCGGAATATTTCCACACAATCACAGGCCATTGCCTTATATGTAGTCCACGTCTGACTTCGATGTAGGAATGGTCTTTTTATTAGGGCTGAAATGATTCTGCTCGCCCACAAAAAACCCGGGACTCTGCCCGGATTTGTCGGCATTGCGAACCGCTGTCAGTGTTGCGCCATGTCCAGCACCACTCGCCCACCGCACGGGCATTGGTCCATGTAACGATGTGCCTCCACCACCTGCTCGAACGGGTACACCTTGATGATCTGCGGTGTCAGCAGCTGGTCAGCAGTGAACTGGTTGATGTCGCGCAAGGCACGCTGCAGCGCCACCTGGTCCTGGCTGATGCCAAGTTCCGGTTTGCCGGTGAAGTTACCGATGCAATGCACGTAGAACTGGATATTCTTCTGGAAGGCTGCACAGGCCGGGAAAGGCGTCTGGTTACCGCCCTGCAGGCCATACAGCACCAGGCTGCCACGCGGCGCCAGCACATCGCCCAGCAGCGACATCTGCGGCCCGCCCATGCCGTCGAGGACCATGTCAACGCCGCGGCCATCGGTGTACTTGCCTACCTGCAGTAACAGGTCCTGCTCCTCGGTGACAATCACCTTGTCGGCACCCAGGCCCAGCAGGTACTCACGCTGCTCAGCCTCTTTGGTAGCTGCGAACACTTTCAGCCCCAAGGCCTTGCCCAATTGCACGAAGGCGGGGCCGGCACAATGGCTGGCATCGGTCACCAGCGCGGTCTGCCCGGCCTTGGCACGGGCCAGGTCAACATAGGCAAAATAGGCGATCAGCAAGGGCGTGTAGTGCACACTGGCCTCGATCGGGGTAAGCACATCCGGGTAGCGGGTAATGGCGGTGCGCGGCAGCACGATGACATCACCGTACACCGGGTGGTCATTGGCACTGGTGGCCGGGAAGCTGGCGACCCGGTCGCCCACCGCAATGTCCTCGACCCCTTCACCGACCGCAGTCACCACCCCGGCCATTTCGTGGCCGATGCCCGCCGGCAGGCGTGCCTGGGACGGCGCCAGGTTCTGGCGCCAAAGCACGTCATACCAACTGACGCCAATCGCCTCGACGCGGATCTGTACCTCGTCGGCAGCGGGTGACGGTTCGGCCTGCTCCTCGCAACGGAGCACATCGGCAGCGCCGAACTTGTGGAAACGGATCATGCGGGACATCGCATACCTCGCCTTTGTGAACCTCTAATTACCACTGACTTTATCCGGGCTTTGACGGTTAGACCATCAGTGGTCATTAATAGTCGACATGCTTGTCATCGATTGGGCACCTGACTTTCCCTGCGATTGGTCCCCCTAAACCCGTGCAGGGTAACAGCCTTTGGCCTTAAGATTCACCTCTGCCCCACATTAGGCGAAGCGCACCGATGAATCGAAACGACCTGCGTCGTGTAGACCTCAACCTGCTGATCGTGTTCGAAACGCTGATGCACGAGCGCAGCGTGACCCGTGCCGCAGAAAAACTGTTTCTCGGCCAACCGGCCATCAGCGCGGCGCTGTCGCGCCTGCGCAACCTGTTCGATGACCCGCTGTTCGTGCGCACGGGGCGCAGCATGGAGCCGTCGGCACGGGCCCACGAGATCTTCGCCCTGCTGTCACCGGCACTGGATTCGATTTCCACTGCAGTCAGCCGCGCCGCCGAATTCGACCCGGCCACCAGCAATGCGGTGTTCCGCATCGGCCTGTCGGACGACGCCGAGTTCGCCTTGCTGCCGCAACTGCTCAAGCGCATTCGCGCCGAGGCGCCCGGTATCGTGCTGGTGGTGCGACGGGTCAATTACTTGCTGATGCCAACCCTGCTGGCCTCGGGCGAGATTTCGGTGGGGGTCAGCTACACCAGCGAACTGCCGGCCAACGCCAAGCGCAAGGTGTTGCGCCGCAGCATGCCGAAACTGCTGCGCGCCGACAGCGTACCCGGCAGCATCACCCTGGATGACTTCTGCGCCCGGCCCCATGCGCTGGTGTCGTTTGCCGGGGACTTGTCCGGGTTCATCGACGAAGCCCTGGAAGAAATCGGCCGCAAGCGCCACGTGGTGCTGGCTGTGCCGCAGTTCAACGGGCTGGGGAGCTTGCTGGCAGGCACCGATATCGTGGCGACGGTACCGGACTACACGGCGGATGCACTGACGGCCGCCGGCGGCTTGCGGGCCGAGGATCTGCCGATACCCGTGCGCAGTTTCGAACTGCACATGGCCTGGCGCGGGGCACAGGACAATGACCCGGCGGAGCGGTGGCTGCGGTCGCGGATACAGATGTTCTTCGGGGACCCTGAGAGTCTTTAGAGGATCGTGTCCCGAGAGGTGGTGTAACTCATCCTGCGGCGCTACTGAGCGTCCTCCCCGCCTATGCTTGATCAGCAGAAAACCAAGATTGACCGTGTAAGGATTATTCCTTACCATTCAATCAATACATCTGGGAGAACGCTCATGCCTGCCATCCACGAAATCGCCACGTTGACCTCGAAGGGGCAGGTCACAGTGCCCAAGTCCGTTCGCCAGCTTTTAGGCCTCGACACGGGTGGCAAGATCGCATTCGACGTACGCGCCGGGGAAGTCGTGGTCAGCCGCGTAGAATCCATCCATGAGGACCCTGCCATCGGTGCATTCCTGGGTTTGCTGGAGGCTGATATCCGAAGCGGGCGCAACCTCACCACCCTGCCGGAAGACCTGGCGCAAACCATGCTCGCCAATGCGGGCCACGCTGTAAATCTGGACGAAGATATCGACGGTGAGGTCGCGATCTGATGCTGCGACATGGCTGGACACTGTTGTTCCATGAAGGTGTGACTTTACAGCTACGCAAATTGCAAGAAGCCGCCGCCCGGGCCGAGCAGAACGACCCGCAAGGTTTTGAAAGCAACGCCAACGTCAAGCTGTTTCGGGCATTGAGCCATCTGATCATGGAGGCTGTGCCTGCCGACCCGGGCCGTGACGAGTTCCGCCAAGGCAACACGCTGGGCACCGCCTACCGACATTGGCGGCGGGCGAAAATCGGTAGGCGCTTTCGGCTGTTCTTTCGCTACGACTCAAGGTCCAAGGTCATCGTCTACGCATGGGTGAACGACGAAAATACTCTACGGTCCGCAGGCAGCAAATCCGATCCCTACGCCGTATTCGAGAAGATGCTGGGCCGCGGCAACCCTCCTGATGACTGGGATACGCTGACTGCTGCGACGCGTAGCGACTGGGACGAGCCCAAAGCATAAGCTGCGCGACTGGGTGAGGGATTGCACGTTCGACACCGCCCCCTCGGTGCTTCCACTGTAATCCACTCGTAGCTGCCGGAAAAACGCACATTGCGTTTCTGCGCCCCTTCATTCAACGGTTTGCCGGGCTACACCCGAGCGCTGCTGGACTGTTTGTCTCTACCGCTAACCGGCAAGGCTTGACTCTACCGTAAGGGGCAGACTTTACCCTTGGTACTTCATTACCTGGAGTTTGTCATGAAGCGCAAACGCATGCTCGTAATCCTCGGCCACCCTTCGAACGACAGCTTTTGCGGCGCTGTGTCCGAACGTTATGTCGAGGCTGCCACGCAAGCAGGCCATGAGGTGCGCCTGCTGCGCCTGGACACCCTGGATTTCGATCCGGTCTTGCACGATGGCTATAACCAGATCCAGTTGCTTGAGCCCGATTTGATCAACGCACAGAACGACATTACCTGGGCCGAACACCTGACATTGGTATACCCGATCTGGTGGGGCGGCATTCCGGCATTGCTCAAGGGGTTCTTCGACCGCGTGTTTCTGCCCGGTTTTGCCTTCAAGTACCGCAAGGGCTCGCCCTTCCCGGATAAGCTGCTCAAGGGCCGCACGGCTCACCTTCTGGTGACCATGGACACGCCGCCGTGGTACTACCGGTGGGTGTATCGTATGCCAGGCCTGCACCAAATGCGCAAGACCACCCTGGAGTTCTGCGGCATAAAACCCCTGAAAACCCTGACCTTCGGTCCGGTATTGGGTTCCAGGCCGGAACAGCGTGAAGCCTGGCTCAAACAAGTCCAGGCAGTCGCCAGCCGCTGATCGGCCCCGGTCGGGCCGTGCCCCTGCACTGTCCAGCCGAGCCTCCCTGCTGTGACGCCTTGTCCAACTTGGCTTCCCCCCCCCTGACGCTTGTGCAAAAATGTCGCGCGCCTGTACGAGCACGCGACATCTTTTCGCTTCTGATGCGTCAAAAAAGGGATTTTCATGTACATCGGCAAAGCCGCCCAGCTGTCGGGCACCACCGTCAAAAGCATCCGCCATTACGAAGAAATCGGCCTGTTGCCCCCACCGCAACGCGAAGGCAAGTACCGCATCTACAGCCAGCAAAGCGTAGAGCTGCTGACCTTCATCAAATGCGCTCAGCAACTCGGTTTCAAGCTCAAGGAAATGCAGGCCATTCTGCAGGATCATCGCGGCCAGGAGCTGCCCTGGGATCTGGCCATGCAGGCCATCGATAACAAAAAGCAGGAATTGATGGGGCAGATCCAGGCCTTGCAGCAAGTGCATGACGGCTTGGTTGAGTTTGAGCTGAGCCTCAAGGATGCTCAGATGCAATGCCAGTTCGAACACCTGGAAAAAGCCCGCTGAATCCGCTCCGCCGCCCCTGAACGGCCATGGCGCCCCGTGCCGTTTTCAGCACGCAGGCGCCCCGTCGATTTAGCCTGGCACAGCCCCATCCCCCGGCTGCTCGCCCTCTTGCACTGCTGGCTGCGGCACAATCGAGGCAAAGAACCACGGCGAAATCAGCGTGACCAACAAAATGGTCATGAAGCCGCTGGATGACAGCGCCAGTATCACCAATACCCCCAGGTCAATGACAGGTTTGTAGGCGGAGAACAGCAGCGCGACAAAGCCCATCGAAAAGATCACGACGTTGACCACCGTCGAGCGCCCGACGCCCTGCATGGCCGCCAGGATGGCCTCGTCGATCTCGATGCCCTTCTGCACCAGCATCTTGATCCGTGACAGCAGGTGAACGGCGTAATCCACTACGCCCACCACCAGGAACGTCACCAGTGTGGTACCGATGTTCAACTCGATATCCAACAGGTACATGCTGCCGTACACCGTCACCGACGTGGTCAACAACGTCAGCATGCCGAGGATGCCCAGGCGTACTGACTTGAGCCAGAACATCATCATCAAGGTCACGGCCAGCAACGCCAGCGAGAAGCTCAGCACCTGACCCTGGGTGATTTCCTGCAACACCCCGGTCCATATGTACGGCGTACCGGCATGGGTGACTTGCAGGTTGGCCGGTTTGTTGATGACCAGCCAGGCGTCCAGTTTATCGAGCATCGCCTGGTAATCGCCCGCCACAGAGGAGGTCATGGTGAACAGCGTCACCGCCTTCGAGTAATCGGCATTGAGCACGTTCTGCAAGTCAGTACCGCCACCGTTCTCGAACATCATGATGTGTTGTTCGATGAGTGAGTTGCCATCGACATCGAAGGTCTCCGGTTTGCCGTCATCATCGACCACCGTCACCTGCTCCACCGCCTGCGGCACCCGCAGGAAAGCAGGGTTCATGTCGTTTAGCACGAGGTTCATGCGCTTGATGTAGGTCGCCACCGAATAGGTGTAACTCACGTTCGGCTGGGCCTTGATGAACTGGTCCAGACGTTCGAGGAACTGCACGGTTTCAGTGGTCAGCGCGCCACGCGGAGTCTTGGTGTCGAAAGCGATCCAGCCCGGCGATGTACCCGCGACTCCGGCCCGGTTGATGAACTCGTCGGACATCCGCACCGGGCTGTCCTTCTTGAAGTAGGCAATGCCAGAGTCTTCGATATCGACCTTGAACGTGAACACCGTCATCATCGCCAACAACGGCAGGGTCACCAGCAATACCGGCTTGCGCCAGCGAATCAGCCAGGCACAGAACACCACCAGATAGTGGGAGATCAGCGACGCTTTGAGTTGCACTTTGCGCGGGACGGCATCTTTGCCCCAGATCGAAATCCACGCCGGAATCAGTAGCAACGAGATGATCAGCGCCGCCGTCAGGCCGATGGACATGAACACGCCAAAGTTGCGGATGCTGACAATGTTGTTGGTGGTGGAAATCAGGAACGTCGCAATAGTCGTGACCGTTGTCAAAACTACCGGCGTGACCATCAGGCGCTGGGTTTCACGGTTGGCTTCGCGGAAAGACTTACCCGAATTGAGCTGTTCGTAATACTCGGCCATGACGTGGATCGCGTCGGCACAACAGATGGTGAACAGGAACACCGGCAAGACACTGGTGAGCAAGTCCATCGGCACACGCAGCAGCGCCATCAGGCCAAGGGTCCAGATGGTGCAGAACAGGATATTGAACAGCGGCAGCACCACGCCAAGTGGTTTGCGAAAGAAGAAAACCAGCAGAGAGGTCACCAGCAGGAACACGATCGGGAACAGCATCGCCAGGTCGTGATCGATGATTTCCTGCTGGGCCGCAATGAAGATCGGCATGCCGGCGATGAACACCTCGTCGGTGAACTCCGGGTGGGCGGCCTGGTACTTCGCGATGATCTCGCGGACCTGGTGATAGGCACGCAACTGGGCCTGAGCATCGTCCTGTTTGGTGCCCAGTTCGGCGACGACCATGGCGACTTTCTTGTCCGCCGAGACGACGCCACCGACCATCTGCTCGTTGCCCATGATCTGCGCTTCGACCTTGATCGGGTCCATATCCAGGGCGTGCAGGGTCTTGTGGATCCACAACTCGCCATCGGCACTCAAGCTGATGTTCTCCAGGTCAGCCATCGAGGCCATTTCCTGGATCGGGTTGAGCCGCTCGGCAAGAAAGCTCAGGAACTGCAGGTCATGGCTGTCCCAGTGCCGGGCAATCCCGAGGTCGCGCAGCGCTTTGGCGGCAGCGTAATCGTTCTGCGAAAAACCCTCGGCGAGGATCTGCACCAGCAAGGCCTGAGCATCAGGGTCGCCACTGTGGAGGCCCACGATGCGCTGCAGTTCGACACGGTCCTCATCGTTCGCCAGCATCAACTGGCGTATGGCCTGGGACAGTTCGAACTGGGCGTTCAGCGACGTGGTGTTGAAGACACTCTCGGGGTTGTTCAGCGCCACCATGACCGAGTCATACGTGCCGGTGAACTCGCGCTGCAAATCAATGATCGTCTTGCGCGCCGGGTGAGTGTCCTTGAGCAGATACGGATTGGTGTCCGACATCAGCGCGCCGAGGGTGTAGGTGAAGTAGGCGGTGATCGCCACCAGCACGAACACAATTGCCCGCGCATAGCGCTCGACGAAGTTCAGGTATCTTTCCATGAATGAGGGTTCCAGATGAATCGAGAGCGGCGCTTAGCGGGCAGACACGGCGTATTCCGGCAAGTCGCCGGCTTTCAGCCCGCGCTTGATCGCGGTCTGCGTGAACAGGCGGTCGTCCAGCGCGACGTTGTACTGCAACTGGTTGAAGCGCAGCTGAGAGCGCGTACCGGCGATGAAGTCCTCGGTTTCGCTGAGGGTAATGCTGTCGATCTGGTCGATGGTTTCAGTCTTCAGGGTGCGCATCTGCTTGAACATCACACCTTTTACATCGAAGAAGTCCTGGCGCAGCACCAGTGAGTTCTTCTTGTCAACCCAGACCTTGAGCTTGTTGTAGCCGGTCTTGGCCAGCACGGCAGGCGTCGCCGGCTCACGCTCGATCACGTAGCAATCGCGGCCCTGCAACTGCTCTTCGCCAACCAGCGTTTGGCGATAGTCTTCGGCGCGAATCTTGTCGAGGTCGGCATAGGAGTAGTCGCTCCCCATGAACGCCCCGCGCTTGTCGGTGGTGGAAATCCTTCGGGTCTGTCGGCTGACCGGCAAATACATCCATTGGCTGTCTTCGAGGCCCAGGGCCTCGCGCGGGTTTTCGATGTGGAAGGCGACGTCACGCACATCACTCGGCGCGGAGAAATACATGGTGAATTTGTCGCTGTCCGGGTAATCCTTTTGCAGGTAGCTGAACTCGCGAATGCGGCTGTTACCTTGCTTGTCGATCAGGATCAGGGACACCTGGGACATGAAGCTCTTGCCGTCGTCGCGGTCCCGGGCCTGGCGAATGATGTCGTCGGCCGTGCGTGTTTCAGCTGCCATGGCGGCAGCGGTGCTCAGCAGCAGTGCGCTTACAGTCAGGGTCTTGAAGATGGGCAACATGGCGATTTCCTTTTCATTGTTTGAGTGGTTCGCACACCGCACCGGTGTGGTCAGAACAGATAACCGGCGGACAAGCGCACCTGGTCGCGGTTGTCGTACGCACCGAACTGGCGGTCGGGCTTGCCGAAGAACACATCGACTTCGAGCCCCAACTTGAGCCAGTCCACCGGTTTGTAGGTGAAGATCCCCTGAACGAAACTGTCGTCCTGCGCTGGCGGCGACATGCCGAAAACCAGACGGGTCTTGAGGCGATCCTGGAACTGCGAGCCTTCGGCAGACACGGTGAACAGGTCGTCGCGTTTGTCCTGGACCATGCCGGGCTGCCAGTCGAGCAGCCGCTGATGTTGCCACTGCGTCGAGATCAGCCAGTCCCGCAAGAGGTAATCGACGCCCAGCAGCGACTTGGTCATCGCCGTCTGGTCGCTGCCGTAAGCGCGGTAAGGATTGGTGACCCGCCAATTGTCGAAGTAGGCGACTTCACTGCGCACCACGATGCTGTGGCCGGCATCGATGGCCACACCGGCGCCGCCCATGGAATAGCGCGGGAATTGCCGTTCGAGGCGAATCAGGCCCTCTTCGGTCTGGCCTTCGACGGCGTAAACCGGGTCCTGTTGGCGGGCGTTGAGGGCAACGAAGCTGACATCCACCGTGCCGACCCGGCCGTTGGCACTGGCGCCGTAACCGAAGCCACTGTGACCGTCATACCCGGGCCGCGAATCGACCACAAACATCTGCGGATCGGGTGTGGCAAAGATCGGTGCATCGAACTCGCTGCCGACGGCCGGCGCCTGGTTTTTCACGAAATCAGTGATCACCAGCGCTTCCAGCTCCCACTCGGCGACCGGCTGCACCAGGCGAATCATCGGCACGGCGATGCGGCTGTCTTCCAACAGACCGATCACACCCTCGCGATAATCCAGCGGGTTGATCTGATCGAGTACCCGTAATTCATCTGCTCGCCCCCACACCACCTGCTGCCAGCCCACCGTCAGCTCGCCGTCACCGACGTAGAGCCCCCAGTAAAGGTGCCGCCAATCGGCAGTGGCCCGATAATCGTCCCGGGCTTGCGCGCTGTATGGGTTGTTGCCGTCATAACGAGAGTCGTAACGTGCTCGACCCTTGGCCTTGTAGTAGCCGCTGTCCCAGGCATCCTCCAGGCTGAACTTGAGGTACACGGCCTTTTGCGTGACCTGGTCGTCACCGTGCAGACGCACGGCCGTGGCAACGCCGATCTCCGCTTCATGATGCTCCGGCCACCACTCGGCGATCGCCGCTGGCGAGCCGAGGCTGACCAGCGCGGCCAAAAGGCCGCGGTTCAATCCCAGTCGAGCCATGGCTACATTCCCAACCCGGCACCGCCGTCGATCATCAGGCTTTGCGCCGTGACACCACTCGCCTGCGGGCTCGCCAGATAACGAACCATGGCCGCCACTTCGTCGCCCTGAATGAAGCGCCGCAGCGGCAACTTCTTCTTGGCATTGCGCAGGATTTGCTCGTGGGTGATCCCGGCGATGCGCGCTTGAGCCGCCAATTCGCCTTGCAGCATCGGTGTGTCGATCCAGGCGGGCAGGATGGCATTGACGGTGATTCGCCGTGGCGCCAGGTCCAGCGCCAAGGCTTTGGTCATGCCGATGATGCCGTGCTTGGAGGCGCAGTAAGCGGTGTTGCGGACCTTGCCCGCTCGGCCGAGGATCGACGACATGTTGACGATCCGCCCACCCTCCGCCATCAGTGGCAGGCACAACGAGGTGACGTAAAAGGTGCCGTTGAGGTTGATCGAAATGACCTTGTGCCAGTTGTCGAGGTCTTCGGGTTCGTTCTCGTCGCAGACCCCGGCGCTGTTGACCAGCACATCGACAAAGCCGACCCGGTTGGCCAGGCCCTTGAACAGAAGTTGCAGGCTGGCGAGATCGGCGATGTTCGCTTGATGGGTTTCGATGCGAGCGGCAAATTCGCCCTCGGTGACCCACCTCCGCAACGTTGCCAGATCCCGATCGAGCAAGATCAAAAGGTGCTCGGCCTGGGCTGCAAAGTTTTCCGCGACGGCGCGGCCAATACCATTGGCCGCGCCAGTAATCACAATCGTGCGTGCCTGGCTCATAGCATTTTCAATCCGCCGTTGACGGACAAGACTTCGCCCGTGACGTACAGGCCGCGCTCGGCCAGATAAAGCACCGCGTCGGCAATTTCTTCAGGCCGGGCGAACCGTTTGATCAACAGCCGCGACTGGATTTCCTGCTCATGGGCGCCGACCAGGGCTTGGCTCATGTCGGTGCTGACGATGCCGGGCGCCACCGCGTTGACCCGGATGTTGCGCGGCGCCAACTCCACCGCCAGTGCGCGTGTCAATGCTTCTACACCGCCTTTGGCGGCGGCGTAGTTGCTCTGGCCCTTGCCGGGCTTTTGCGCGGTCACCGAACTGAGGTTGACGATGCAGCCGCTGCGTTGACGCATCATGCAGGGCAGCACCTGCTGACAGCACAACAGCGTGCCGACCAGGTTGGTCTGGATGACCTCGGTGATGTCACTCAACGATTGCGTGGCGAGCAAACCGTCACGGGTAACACCGGCGTTGTTGACCAACAAGTCGATACGCTCGAAACGTTGCTCGACCCGTTCAAAAAACGCCTGAATGCTCTGCGCATCCTTGACATCACACCGCACGGCGAGGCACTCCCGGCCGAGCCCTTCGACCTGGGCCTGCAAGGCAGCGGCTGACGCCTCGTCACGGACATAACTGAAGGCAACCTGATAACCCGCGCCGGCCAGGGCCAGCACGATGGACTTGCCAATGCCGCGACTGCCGCCGGTCACGACGGCTATTTTCTGAGTCATGACCGCTCCTTAAAGTGAGTTATGAGTTTTGAATTGCGCGAGGGTGAAGCCGTGTGTCGCGGCCAGTGCGCGGACCTGCTGCACTTGCTCACGGCTGATATCGCCGTAGGAGCCGTGCTGGCTCATGCCAGACAAGCCCATCAACACCGACTCGGCCATGCACGCATACAGCTGACCTTTTTTCAGATAGGCCCGCACGTTGGGCGCCAGGCCGTCGTCGAACGGCGTCTGGACGATGCCGCCGTGCATGTAGAGCACGTCTTCGCGTTGGCTCGGCAGGTCTTGATGGACGTTCAGCGGCACGGCGATATCGCAAATCACGCTGCGCTCGGCGAAATGTTCGGCACCGAGGAACGGCTGAGGCGCATTGGCAGCGCACAGGACAATCCGTGCGCCCTTGATGGCGTCGAGATCGTTGGTGACCGTGATGAAGGCGTTCGCGCCAAGGCGCTCATCCACCAGACGGGCGATGTGCAAACCGAGGTCGGCTTTTTGGCCATGTGAGTGCAACAAGCCACAAAAACCATCAAGGGTCAGCAGTCGCTGCGCCAACCGGTCGTGTTCGGCTGTGCCTTTGAGGATCGAACGGGCCGCGTCGGCGTAAATCTGTTGCGCGGTTTTCTCCAGGCGCCGAACCGAGCCGTCACGACCGCTGCCAATCAGAATCAGGTGATCTACGGTGGCGGACAGCACCGAGGCATAGGTCGAAGCAACGTTACCGGCGGCACCGACAACGGCAGCGGTTTGCTCGCGCAGTGCCAGACCTTGCTGTACACAGCCTTGCTCGATGGCTTCGAGGCCCATGCCGATGGTCAGGGCATTGCCGGACGTCAGCGCCATGTCGGCAATCTTCAGCGCCTGACAATTGTTGGTGACGATCGAGGTGTACATCCCGAGGCCGGCGATGTTGCAGCCATCGGCGCGGGCATCGGTGACACGCCTGCCGACTTCTTCGCGGATGCTGTCCAGGTCACCGCTGAGGATGTACTCGGCCATGGCATCCGAGTCCATGCACAGCGGGTACAACGTGAACTCTACCGCCATGCCGAGGCGCGACCGAATGATCACCGGGCCGACTGGCACAGCGCGGCGTTCAGGCTTGGTGCGATTGATGAACGTGCGTTTTTGTTCCGGGCTCAGGGCTGCCAGCGAGGGATCGACGTCACCGAGGATATCGGCATCGATCAGGTGGTTGATGAACGCTACCCGAGCGACGATTTCGACCTTGGCATCGATGTTTTCAACGGGCTCGGTCACCCGAAAATCGTCCTGACGGGCTGGCACGGTGGGCATCGAGTCCGCGCAGATACCCGCCGCCAACGGCAACGCATCGCCACGGCGCAGCATGTCGCAGACCCGTTGCAGGGCAGCGATCAGCCCGTCGATTTCGCCCAGGGTGATACAGGATGGCGGCTCCAGGCGAATCACGTTGGAGTTGCTGCCCGACGGTGCTACCCGCAACGCTTCGAATTGCAACAGGTAACCGGCGATCAAGTAACCCAAGGCATCGTTGTACTGGGCCGACGCCTGTACCAGCGAGCTGCTGACACTCAAGTCGTGCAATTCCAGACCCACCAGCAAGCCACGCCCGCGCACATCGGCGATCACATCCGGATAGGCCATCTTCAGTTCATTGAGCGAGGCTTTGAGGTAGGCGCCCTTGGTGCGTATGTCTTTGAGCATCGCGTCGTCATTGGCGAACAACCGGCGCAATGCCGACAGCGCGATATGGCAGGACGGGTCGTCCTCGGCGAAGGTCGAGCTGTGGATGTAGCTGAACTCGCCTTCGTAGTGGCTGCTGCGGATCACCGTCGCGGCGATTTTCATCAAGCCGCCGCCGAGGGCCTTGGACAGGCAGTAATAGTCGCCTTGCAGGTTGAACTGGCTGCTGGCAAGAAACGTCCCGGCGCGCCCAAAACCCGACTGTACTTCATCGACTACCAGCGGGCATTGTTGCTCGTTACACAGCTTGCGCAGCCCCAGATAGAACTCGGCCGCGAACTCGTTGATACCGCCTTCGCCCTGAATCGGCTCCATCAACACGGCGGTAATCGCACTGAACGGCAGTTGCAGTACGTTCAGGTGTTCGCCGTCCCATTGCAGGCTCAACCAGTGGTGCGTGTGCCGGGCCGGCAATTCCTGCAACTGATGGGGCTGCTGTGGGTCGATGAACTCGACGTTCAGACCAAAACGGGCAAACGGCGCGCGGTACTGACGGCCATAGGTCAGTTGCACGGTATTGACCAATTTGCCGTGGAAGCTGCCGCGCAGGGCGACGAATACCGGCTCGATGTGCAACTGCGCCAGGTTGTGTTGGCGAACGGCTTCAACCACCTGACGCAAGGTCACGCTGTTCAGGGTGGCTGGCAGGACACCTGCAGGCAGGTCGAGGTCGCCCACATCCAGCTCGCGGTAAGCGTGTTCGCTGGCGGTCAGGCTGGCCAGGGTGAAATCGATGTCGTCGAACTGCTTCTGCAGGCTCTTCTGGCGACGGAACTCCGCGTGCTTGACGGCAATTTCCACCGCCTCCGCGCCACTGTTGGAGAAAGTCGAAATATAACGTTCGGTGTTCTTCAGTTCGCGATTGAAGGCGTCACTGAGCGCTCGCCCCAATTGCCCGGCCGCACCGCGGATCGACATTTGTGCGTTGAACGGCACGTCGCTGCGCAGCAGCGCACATAGCTGATCGACAAACTGTGGGTCGTTGTGGCCGAACAGTGCCGCACCGTAACCGCCGAGAAAGTCGGTGACCGTGACCATATCGCCCTTGGGGTTGCGGTAGAACAACTGGCTACCGAGGGCGCGCTCAAATTGACACTCCAGGCCCAATGCCTGGAGCAGGCCGACGAATTTGGGCCGAACGAAATCGCGATAATCCATGACAGTCATATCCCTTGAAAGTAAAAAAGAGGCGGTAGTCAGCGGCAGTCCTGAGTGGCCTTTGCGCTGTAGAGCACTTGATAGGCGGCGCTGAATCCGTTGTCGTCGCGGTTCAGCACCAGGCAATGCGCAAGGCTCGCAGCGTGGGGCGCGCCCTGAATGAACGGCAGGTTCGCCACTGGCTGCCGCAAACCGGCAATCGGCGGTACGCTTTGGGCCTGCAATGCGCAACGCGCAAGCATCAGATCCACCAGGCTCGGTGCCGCGCTGAGAATGCCGTTGATCGCCAACCCGCTGGTGATGTGCGAGGCGCGCGCAAGGGCCAGCGTCTGGCACAACACGCGGTCTTTGTGCGCATCGCCGGTGCCGCTGCACACCAACACATCGGTTGGGCTGTCGGGCAGGCTCAAGCGACCGAGGGTGGCATGGGCCGTCATGTCGGCGAGGCACGCCTGAGGACCGGCCGGCAGGTCTTCGCGCCGGCGCAGCACCAACGCTGCCGCGCCCTCCCCGGCAATGCCGCCGGTGCCCCGAAGGTCAAACGGCAGCAGCGTGTTCGAGCCGTTGGCGCTGATGACACCCGCCTGGACCAACCCGGACAGCGCCAAGGCATCCAGCTCGCTGCCCGCACCGACAACGATTGCCGCGTCAATTCGGCCATCCTGCAAAGCGGCCGTAGCCTCACGCAAGGCTGCCAGGTTGCCGGCGACACCTTGCATATAGGCGTTGCACTCGCCCACCAGTTTCAGCGCCAGGCTGGTGACACCCAGCAAGCAGTTGCTCAAGCCTTTAAGCACCAGAAAAGGGTCCTGGGCACGGTCTTGCAGGATCCGTTTGGCGAACGCCGCCATGTCGGCGACGCCGTCCTGCCGACAGCCGAGCAACAACTCGGCATAGGATTCCAGAGACGGATGGGTGTAGCCGCCCTGACAGCAATACAAACCAAAACGGACATCCGGTTGCTCACCGGCCAGGCCGGCTTCTTCCAGCGCCTGACGTACCGCGCTGACACCCCAGATCACTGCCGGCGTGCAGTAACGCTGGAGGTTTTGCGCAAGGTCTTGTCGGCTGCGTTGGTGGTCCTGATCCTGAATTTGCCCGAACGCCACTACGCGTTCGCTGCTGAACCATCGGGCGTTCAGCGCCGTAATTGCACTGCGCCCTTCGGTTGCGGCCGCCCAGAAAGGCTCGACACCCCAACCGCTGGGCAACACGCAACCCGCACCGGCAATCGCGACCGCCTGTTTCATCGCGGCGCCTCCCGGTACTTGCCCAGCGCCAGTGAAGTGTTGAGGCCGCCGAAACCGAAGGAGTTGCTCAGGGCAACGTCGACCTTGCGCTTGACCGCTTGAAGGGCGCAGTAGTCGAGGTCGCATTGTTCGTCGGCATCCTGCAGGTTCAGGGTCGGCGTAACCCGATCATCCCGGCAGGCCAGGGCCGTGAGCATGAACTCCGGTGCTCCGGCGGCCGCAATCAGGTGGCCGAACTGGGATTTGTTGGCCGTCACCAGCAACCGCCGATAATGTTCGCGCTCGGCGAACAGGGTCTTGATCGCCAGGGTTTCGGCGGCATCGTTGAGGGGTGTCGAGGTACCGTGGGCATTGATCAGGTCGACCTGTTGCGGCGCCAGCCCGGCATCCGTCAGGGCCGCCTGCATCGCCAGCACCGCGCCCCGGCCCTGCGGGTCGGGTGCGGTGATTTTGTAGGCATCCAGGCTGCTGCCGAAACCCAGCACTTCGGCGTACGGCGTTGCCCCTCGGGCGAGCGCCCGTTCGAGGGTTTCGAGCACTACAAAACCACCACCTTCACCCGCAATCAAGCCACTGCGATGGCGGTCGAACGGCCGACATAGGTCGGTGCCCCAACGCTGTTCACTGCTGGCGGCGCCGAGCAGATACAGCGCGGTCATGGTGTCCAGGCTCAGCACCGAATCGGCGCCCCCGGCAATGGCCAGCTCGACCTCGCCGCGACGGATCATCTGGAATGCATTGCCGATGGCCTGGGACGCTCCCGCGCAGGCGCTGCTGATATTGATCACCGGGCCTTCACTGCCGATGCCATCGGCAATCACCCGCGCAAGGCGGTCGTTGCTCTGACACAGTGAACTGTCAGGATCGACCTGCGCCTGTCGCGCCATCAATTGAGCCCAGGACGGCGCCTGCGCCGGGTTATCCGCCAGGCTGAGCAGCATGTCCTGCAAACGATGAGCAGGTGCGCCGGACGCTGACAATACCGCCGCGCCACGCAACTGTTCGGGGCTCAGACCACTATCGGCAATGGCTTGGGTGGCCGCGACCCAACCAAAGCGGGTGCGTTTCTCCAGCGACAACCCCCAAGCCGGATGGTCTTTCAAGTGTGCCGGCATCAAGCCCATATCCACGGGCGCTGCGTAACGCACGGGGAACGCACCCGCCTCGACGCCTTCCGGTTGCCATGGCCGAATGCAATGCTCGCCGGCCAACATTCTTCGCCACATGGACTGCCACTCGAAACCGAAGCCGGTAACGGCGCCCATGCCCGTGATCACGATCCGTGTGGGGCTCATGGGTAACTCTCCATTGTCTCTGTGTCCGACGACGTTCTGGCCAGCAGCACCGCGCCCCAATGTCCGCCTCGGCTGTGTTCGAGCAACAGCGTGTAACGGCTGCAATCCAGTGCCCAGGTCACAGCGATTTCACTGAGCAAGGCGCTGGCGCCCAAGTCACCTAGCAACGCCTTGGAGTGTTCGAGGGTATGCCCCGATGGGGTAAACAACGCGGCAATCTGCGGATCCTGTGCATCGGCGACGACTTGCCCGACATCGCTGAGGCACAGTTTTTCGTTGCTCAAAGCGCGCTCGATGACGTCGCGACCAACCGCCAGTCCACGCTCGGGTTGCGCGCTGTAACCACGGGCAAACCCGGCAATACGCAACGCAGATCGAGCACCGCTGCCTGGGTTGGTCGTCAGCAACAGTGCCGCAGCACCTTCGCCGAAAACCCACGGGCCGGGGTTCACAGGTGGGTGAGTAGCGTCGCGCAGGTACAACGCCGGGGTGATGTTCGGACTGCTACTGACGACCACGGCAGCATCGGCACGGCCTTCGCTCAGATGGGCAGCGGCCTCCATCAAAGCATCCAGCCCCGCATTGCCCTGGGAGCAAAAACCGCCCATGGGCCCCTTGCAACGCAAGGCCTCAGCCGCGTGGGCCATGACGCTGCTATTGAGCATCATCAGCGCGTGCAGCGGCGGTGTGTGGGCAAAGAATTGCCCCAACAGATCTGCCGGTTGTGCGCCAATGGCCTGCACTGCATCCCAGCACGAGCTGGGGCCATCCACTTCCGGAATGGCAGCGGTCAATGCGATCCGCTCGTCGGGCAGTTCCAGCCCACGCAAGGTCTCGGCGAGACGGCCGGCGCAATACAGCAGGCGCGCGCCCTGAGGCTCAAGGCTACGGGACAGTCTGCGGTCGTACACACCCGCCGGCAAGGCGGGCGCTGCAACACAATGGGCCAGACGTGCCGGGTCGAAATCCAGCGGTTTCGCGGCCAGAGGTTGACTGTCACGAGGCGTACATTCAGTACCGGCGGCGTTGAGTACCGACGCCGCAGTGATATAAACAGCGGTTGAATTGGATCTGGTCATGTCATGCCCTGCCCAGCACCAACGAACTGTTCACGCCACCAAACCCGAAGGAATTGGAGAGCACGACATTGATCGGTTGCTGCAACGGTTCGCAAAGGAATTTCAACGCCGGAAATTCGGATTTTTCCGGCTGAAAGTTGAGGGTCGGCAAGGCCACGCCCAACTGAATGCTCATCAACGACAGCACCGCCTCAATGGCACCACTGCCGGCCAACGAATGCCCTACGGCAGATTTGTTGGCGGTGAACGTCATCTGCTCCAGGGTTTCGCCGAAGACCTGCGCCAGGCCCAGGGCCTCGCAACGGTCATTGGCCTGTGTCGACGTACCGTGAACATTCACATGGTCCACAGCCGCACTGGTCAGTTCGGCATCGGCCAGGGCCGCCGTCATGCAGGCAGCATACTTGCTGCCGTCGCGGCTGCTGGAGGTGATTTTCTCTGCCTCGCACAGATTCGCGTAACCCAGCACCCGGCCCAGCGGACAGGCCTGACGACGCTCGGCATGCGCGCGGGATTCCAGCACCAACAGCGCCGCCCCTTCACTCAGCACAAAACCGCAGCGGTCCGGCATGAACGGCCGGCTCTGTTCTTGTGGGGAAAAGTCCACGCGCTGGCAGAGTGCGCCCAGCCCATCAAAGCTGTAGTAGGACAATTCATGGGCCATCAACTCCACCGCGCCACACAATGCCAGGTCGATCTCGCCACGGGCGATCGCTCGATAGGCGCTGCCGATGGCCATGGTGCCGGCGGCACAGGCATCGGAATGCGTGGAGATATGGTCACGGACACCCAGCCATTCGGCGAGATGGCGGGTTTGCTGATCAACCCGCCGGGCAAACGCCCCACCGCTGAGGGTGTGGTTATCCAGGTACTGGTCGAGATCGACCCGCCCCTGATCGTCCATGTAACGGCTGGCGTCCCGCAAATCACCGCTCACGCAATGTTTGTTGGCCCCGACGAAAATACCGCTGGCGACTCGGGCAAATGCGCCGTCGGCCAACCCGGCATGGGCCAGCGCCTGACGGGCCACGTAATGCGCCAGCCATTCCTGGCGGGAGGTGGTCTGCAGGTCGCCCGGAAAGGCCGCCGCGATGACCTGCCATTGTTGCTCATCGATAAATCCGGCCGCCGGGTTCGCAAACCCCAGTTCGACAAACGCCGGGTGCTGGCCAATGCAGGAACGGTTTTCGCTGATCATCGTGAACAGCGAGGCCGCATCCAGTGTCGTGGGAGCCACCAGGCCATAGCCGGTGACCAGAACCTCTCGGGCCTGCATCAAGGCACCCTCTACGCCGAAGCCTTCAACTGGGCGGCCGCGTACTGCTCAACCAACAGACGCGAGATCGAGTCACCGTCCAGAGGGGTCAGGCGAGCACTGCAACCGCCACACACCACTTGTTGGCGCTCATTGAGTTGGGCATGAACCGCGCCACACTCAGGGCAAGTCTCGGGGAGGTAGTTGAAAACGTTATGGCATTGCTGCGCCCAGTTACGCACGGTGGTGGCCGAGAAGACATCGCCCGGCTGCATGCCCACGTGCAACTGGCCCGGCGCATAAGCGCTGAGGCTCTGCTCCAGCAAGGCCACGCCGTCCTGCGTGATTCGGCCTTTTTCGACAAACCGGGTGGCATCGCCGAACACCGCTACCGCGTGATCCAGCACGCTGGTTTTCGGCAAAGTGCAACCGTACTGACGGCCCAGCTGGAAGCTCAGGTCGACGATGTCCAGCGAGTCGGCACTGAGGTCGTCAACGATACTGCTGTGCTCTGCCACGTCGCCCCTGTCCAACACCAGCAACTGCGCAAGAATCTCCTGTGTACTGCTGATAACGCTGTCCAATTCCAACGGATTATTCATTGATTGTTTCCCTACAAAAGCCGCATTGAATGAATAAAGGCATCGGGCCAAAAAAAACTGTTTTCAGGCCAGATCTATCGAGGGCCGGGAGTCTAAAGTCTCCCCCTAAGGGGAGAGTCAACGTGCCATCATTGCTTTTTGTGAGAAATCCCGAGGCGCCCTGAACCTTTGATTTATGCAGCTCAATGGGGCTTGGAGAGGAATCGTAAGAGGACAAAATCGATGGCTTGAAACAGCACGATAGTTCCAGAAGCGGGATATCACCGTACCCGCAAGCGGCGCCCTGGATGCTTCAAACCATGAGGGACAAGGCGCCCGTCAGCAGTGCCAGCGCAGTGATCACCAGAGAGGTGAGCACGGCCCACTTGAAGGTGGCTTTCTGGAAGTCGCCGATGTCGCGATCGACCATGCCCACCAGCAGCAGGGTGGAGGCTACCAATGGGCTCATCAGGTGCACCGGCTGGCCAAGCACCGAAGCTCGGGCGACCTCTACAGGGTCGATGCCGTAGGCGGCCGCGGCATTGGCCAGGATCGGCACAACGCCGAAGTAGTACGCGTCGTTGGACAGCACGAAGGTCAGCGGCATGCTGGTCAGCGCCACCACCAGCGGGAACCAGTGGCTCCACGCATCCGGAATCCAGTCCACCAGCGTCTGGGCCAATGCATCGACCATCTTGGTACCCGAGAAAATACCGGCAAAGATGCCTGCGGCGAACACCAGCAACACCACGGTCATGGCGTTGCCCGAATGGGCGAGGATGCGTTCTTTCTGCACATTCAGCTGCGGGTAGTTGATCATCAGTGCGGCGACGAAACCGATCATGAACAGGATGGCCGCATGCATCAGCCCCAGAACCAGCGCAGTCATGACGACAATCACCAGCACCAGGTTCACATAGGCAAGGCGCGGGCGCTTGTGCGGGCTGTCGCCGAGGATTTCCTTGATGTAGCAGTTGCCCCCTCCGGACTCCAGGGCAACATTGCCGATACGCCGGCGCTCGGCACGGCCCAGCAGGTAGGCGGTGAACACGACCCATGCCGCCCCACCGATGACGGTGGGCAACATCGGAATGAAGTATTCGGTCGCATCCAGGCCGAGCGCTGCAATGGCGCGGGTGGCGGGACCACCCCACGGGCTCATGCCGCTCATGATGCTCAATGACAGCATCGATACGGTCGCCAGGATCATCGGGTTCATGCCGATGCGCTTGTACAGCGGCAGCATGGCAGCGCAGGTAATCATGTAAGTCGTGGTGCCATCACCGTCCAGCGCCACCAGCAGCGACAGCAGAGCGGTGCCGATAGCGATCTTGATCGGGTCGCCATTCACCCGCTTGAGAATCTTGCGGATCAGCGGGTCGAACAGGCCGGCGTCGATCATCAGGCCGAAGAACAGGATGGCGAACAGCAACAGCGCTGCCGAGGGCGCCACCATTTTCAAGCCATCAAGCATCATCTTGCCCAGGTCTGGCGCGAAACCGCCAACAAGGGCGAAAACAATCGGCACGATGGTCAGCGCGACGATCGGGGACAGGCGTTTACTCATGATCAGGTAGGTGAAGGTCACCACCATGATCAGGCCCAGAAGTGCGAGCATGGCTTGTCCTCTTGTTTTTATTGTGCGTGGCTGGCCGACGGGAAGACGGCCCCCTTCCCCACCTGGCATCACTTGATGTCAGGTGGGCGTTTGTGTCAATGCGGGGTGTACAGTTAGGTCAGCCGTGGCGATGAGGTTCGGCGGACCAGTCGCCCTGGGCTGCGTCTGCTTCGGCCGCCGGTGCCGCTACCGGCGCACCATTCAGGCGGCGCAGCAGGGTTTCGCGCTCACAGGCACCCTCGGACAGCAAGATCACCACGGTGGCCAGTGCGTTGCTCGCCAGGCTGAACACACGGTGTCGCATCGCATCCCGTGCATGGTTCAGTCCCCGCCCAAGCCGTGAGGGTCGGGCCGGCGCTTTTCGATCGCAAACTTCAGCAGCGCGGCACTGCGGAACAGGCCATGGGCGAACTTGCCATAGGGCAAGGTCACGAACAGTGCCATGACGGTGCCCAGGTGCACGGCCAGCAGGATCGCCATCACCTCGGTGTCACGCAGGGCCAGCAACGCCATACCGGTCGTGCTGACCAACAGCAGAAGCAGGATGAACGCACGGTCCATGGGGCGCTGAGCGGCGTCGCCATGCTCTGGCGCGCGGCGCAGGTTCAACGCCAGCAGGCCCGCTGGCCCGACGATCAGGCCGATGCCGCCGAGGGTGCCGAGGGCTACCGGCAGGCTGAGCAGCGGGTATGGCGCATGCAGGCCCAGCAGGTAGTGATAACCGGTGGCGACCACGGTGGCGGCAAAGCACAGCATGAAGCCGTAGAAGGTCAAATGATGATAGCGTCGACGCCACAGCGTGTAGCGATCGTCGGCGTTGTTGCAGCCTTGGCCATGGCCGCCATCCAGGTACTTGAGCGTCAGCACTGCGCTCGCTGCCTCCTGCAATGCACCGTTGGCCGGTTGCCGCGCTTGGGCGGGCGACACCTTGCGCCAGAAGCGCCTCAACGCCACGCCGAGGGCCAACCCGGCTGCGCTGAACACGCCACCGAACAAGAGCGCCAAGGTGTTGTGCGGGAACACAGCGTAGAAGTCTCCGGCCAGCCGCCCAGGCAGCAAAGTGCCGTTAACCTGCAAGGCCAGCAGCAAGAACAGCGACAGCGCCAGCGCCAACGCCACGGCGACGAAGGTGCCATTGCGCCGGTAGAGCTGACCGAAACGGGCCGGCCAAGCGTACTCAGCGTAGGTCTGCCCGCGCACCTTGGCCATGGCCTGCGGCACGTTCACCGCGAACGCATGCGGTGCGGCGTACTGACAAGCGTGCAAGCAGGCGCCACAGTTGTGGCAGAGGTTGGCCAGGTAGTGGATGTCGGCCTTGCCGAAGTCGAGTCGACGGGTCATCGCCGGGAACACGGCACAGAACCCCTCGCAATAACGGCAGGCGTTGCAGATGCGCATCTGCCGGTCCACCTCCTGCTCGTCCAGGTTCAGCAGCGGGATCAGTTCGGCCTGTGGCGGGGCGGGGTCGAACACGCGGGGGTCAGGCATTTGCACAGTCATGCTGGGCCTCCAGGGGGGAAACACAATGGCCGGCGGCAGCAGCCGCCTGGGTGCCGGCGATGCGGCCAAACGCGGTACCGATGGACATGCCGACACCGGCGGTGTAGCCCTTGCCCAGCACGTTGCCGGCCATCATCTCGCCGGCGACGAACAGGTTGGGGCTGGGCCGTCCAGCGAAATGCACGGCGGCCGTGGCATCGGTGCGCAGGCCGAGGTAAGTGAACGTCACCCCCGGACGCAGCGGGTAACCGAAGAACGGCGGCTTATCGATCGGCAAGGCCCAATGGCTCTTGACCGGTTGCACGCCGTCGGTGCGGCAATCGTCCAGCCGGGTGTGGTCGAACGTGCCGGGGCGGCATGCCTGGTTGTAGGCGCGCAGGGTCTCGAGAAACGCAGGCACCGGCAGCTCAAGGGCTACGGCCAAGGCCTCGAGACTGTCGGCGCGGGTGCCAGGGAACACCGGCGGCATGAAACGGCCCAGGGCCTTCTGGTCGATGATCGAGAACCCCACCTGACCAGGCTGCTGGGCCACCAGGCGCCCCCAGATGGCATAGCGCTTGGGCCAGAAATCCTCGCCTTCGTCGTAGAAACGCTGGCCGTCGCGGTTCACCACCACGCCAAGCGACACGCAGTCGATGCGCGTGCAGATACCGCCGTCGTACAGCGGTGCGCGGGCATCGATGGCGACCATGTGGGCCTGGGTCGGGTCGCCGATGGTGTCGGCACCCAGGTCGATCATGCGCCGCAGCAGCGCGCCATCGTTGAAGCGCGTGCCCCGCACCAGGAAGTTGTCCGCCGGCCACTCGCCGCGATCATTCTGCCCCCAGGCCTCGCGCAGCCATTGTCGATTAGACTCGAAGCCGCCGGCCGCCAGCACGCAACTGCGCGCCTCGATGCGCTCGGCGGGCAGGCGCCGCCCGTTGACGTCGCGGGCCGCCAGGTGGGCAGCGATGAAACGTCCATCGCGCAACTCCAGATCGCACACCGGGCTGTCGTAGCGCACCTGCACACCTAGCCGCTCGGCGCTGCGGTAATAAGCATTGACCAGGGCTTTGCCCCCGCCCATGAAGAAAGCGTTGGTCCGCGCAGTGTGCAGCGCACCCGACAACGAGGGCTGGAAGTGCACGCCGTGGCGGCGCATCCAGCCGCGGCAGTCGGACGAGGCACGAATCACCAGACGCGCCAGGGCCTCGTTGGTCTGGCCATCAGTAACCTTCAGCAGATCCTGCCAGAACTCTTCTTCGGGGTAAGCCTCCACCAGCACGTCCTGCGGGGCATCGTGCATGCACCGAAGGTTACGGGTGTGTTGGGAGTTGCCGCCTCGCCAGGCGCGGGGCGCGGCTTCCACCAGCATCACGCTGGCGCCGGCCTCGCGCGCCATCAGCGCGGCGCAGAGGGCAGCATTGCCGCCGCCAATGACAAGTACATCGATCATGTCGCCTCCAGGGAGCGAGAAGCCAGGGTTGGGCAGCTCCTCGCGGACCCCGGACTCTAGGGGTTCGCATACCTTGGGCGAAACACGATTGCAGGGGGGAGGTCTTCAGTTTTTCTAAAGGGGCGGTCGTTCGCAGGCGCTCACAGCAAACGCGCCCCTGGCCAGCGATCCTGCTGCACCAATTCGCGGGACACTTCATGCAGCACGATTCGCGTGGCAAGTGCAGCAGGCGAGAGTTCATCATCGACCAGGCTCACCACCAAGTTGCGACGCTGAGCTTGCGGATCGTCGATCGAAAACACCCGCAAGCCTGCCTGCATGGCCCGCGCCACAGTGGCGCCGGGTTGAATCGTCGCGGCGTGACCTGCGCTGACGCAATCCATGAGAAGCGACAGGCCATCAACCTCCATGACGATATTCGCGTCCAATCCGACGCGCTCAAGGATGACGCGTAACGTGGCGCGAAGACCGTGCTGGGCACTGGGCATGACCAAGGGCAGCGAGGCGATCTGCTGCAACGTCAGCGACGTCCCCCAGTCAGCCTTGACCAAGGCTACCGGAACCAATGCGAACAGCCGCTCCTCCAGCAGCGGCCGCGCATCCAGCCGAATGCCAGCCTCCAGCTGAAACAACACCGCCAAATCCAGGTGCCGAGTATTGAGCTGGTTCACCAGGTAACCCGACAGCATTTCCACCAAATGAAGACGGATATCAGGGTAGCGCTCGCGCATCCTGGCGATCAGCGCCAGCCCCAACACCGAAGCCGTGGTGGGTGCCATACCGACGCTGGCGTACCCGCTCATACGCCCACTGCGTGCAGCCAACATGGCGTAATCGGCCTGGCGCAGCGTCAGGCGCGCATGGTATTCGAATGCCAAGCCTGCCGCAGTGGGCGTGACGCCAACGCTAGAGCGTGTCAGCAGGCGGGTACTCAACTCACTTTCGAGCTTCGTGAGTTGCTGGCTCAACGCAGATACCCCAACGCCCGTTTCGAGCGCGGCTCTGCCGAGGCTGCCACACTCCAGCACACTCAGAAAGTAACGAAGCTGGCGTAACTCCATCAAAGGCATCTCCTATTCAGCAATGTCGGCGGCTCATATACATTCAGTCATCCGCGTCTGATGGGAATGGTGTTGATGCAGGTATTTGCCACGCTGGCTTCTTGTCATCCTGACTGTCGAAAATACGCCGCGCCTTGCGGAAGTCCTCAACGTTCTCGACAACCCAAGTCCAGACAGGTGACATGCGGATCAACAGCCCCATACCCAGTGGCGTGAGCTCATACTCGACACGTGGCGGAATCTCTCCGAACTCCCGCCGAAGCACCAGGCCATCCCGCTCCATGGAGCGCAGCGTCTTGGTTAAAATTCGCTGAGTCACCCCAGTCATCTGCCTTTTTATTTCGGCATGGCGCATCGTGCCGTACACCCCAGAGCATGCAGAATACCTAACGACCAGCGACTGCCTGCGTGAGCGAGCACTTCTCGCCTGACGCCATCATCGTCTTCTCTAAGCGTTCGGCAAATTGTCTCTGCCTGGCTTAGCGCCTCCTGATCAGTCATTGCTTTCTCAAGTATCACAGGTGTGCCTTCTTACGAACGTTGCCTAATCGTGCAAGCATTTGTTCATCTTACAGGCAGCAGGTCTCAGGCGAAATCATGACCGAAGTGAGCCAGTTCCCCCCCAATCCATTCTCGTGCTAGGCGCCGGTGAGCTTGGGCTGCCGGTTCTACGCAATCTTGCGCGTTTAGCAAAACGCACGCCCGGTTCCACAATCAGCGTCCTGCTCAGAGATTCGACCATTAATACTCAAGTGCCCGAGAAAAAGGTCAAAATCGATGAGCTTCGGCGCTGCGGCATCCAGATGGTGGCCGCTGACCTCGTGACTGACTCAATCGATCAGCTGGCTGAAGTATTCGCACGTTTCGATACCGTAATAGGCTGTGCAGGCATGGTCGCAGGCCGGGAAACCCCGGAGCCGCTTATCTGCAAAGCCTGGGGGCGACAACCACCATCGATCGCGCCGAACTTTCAGGCCCCGGGCGTCCGTTGGCAAAAGAAAAATGGGCGGGAGTGATCGACTCGGTCGGCAGCCATACGCTGGCCAATGCGTGCGCAAGCACAATGTCTGAAGGCTTAGTAGCTGCATGTGGATTGGCCCAGGGAATGGATTTCCCGGCAACCGTTGCACCTTTCATCCTTCGAGGGGTAAGCCTGCTCGGCATCAACAGCGTCACTCAGCCCTTCGAGCGACGCGTCGAGGCTTGGCAAAGGCTCTGCGATCAGTTGAACCTCGACACACCATCGCTGATGGCCCGAGACGTTGGCCTGGAGGGCGCGCTTGCAGCCGCCTCCGAGATGATTGACGGGAAGATCAGTGGCCGGGTGATTGTGGACGTGTGGGATGCTTGAACCACGCCCACTACCCTCAGGCTCATCTGCAGGAACCAAGAACGCTCTTTCCGTGACGGCGTTAGGGTTTGATCGTGCAGCGGTCCAGCGTTTGATTGGGTGCCATTGGCCCAACTCAAACCAGCGACCGCCAGCCTCTTGCGCCAAAGCTAGCAAGAACGTTACCGGCGTGGGCGGAGATCCGCTCTTTTTGCTGCTCCAGATGCGGATAGTTATTCAATTAAAGGAAGCACTGGAAACCGCTAACGTTTCACCCCACCTTATTGTCTAGCCCGATGTTGGCCACCGTTTCATCTGCCACCACGACAGCGCGATCACTCATGAAATCAATCTAAAAGCCCTAAACACCACAATTCAATTTTTCGACCCTCGCGCCTTCAAGTCCAACCTGGCATGACCGAGTTTAAAGGCTGATAATACGGAGCTTGGTCTCTAACTTGAGGGCGCCGGACTTACCCCCTACTCCGCCGCAACAACGAATGCGGCGCCTCTCCAAAAGCCTTCCGAAACGCATGGCTGAAATGCGAGAAATCGGAGAACCCGAATTCCAGCGCGGCCTGGGAAACACTTCTTACCTGGCCGCGTTCGATCGCTGCGCGGCTGGCGTTGAGCCGTTCCTTCCAGATTTCGGCGACCGGGGATTTCTGATGCCGGGCAAACGCCCGGGTCACCGTGCGCTTCGATACGTGATGGGCCACGGCAATCGATTCGATCGACAGCTCCGGCTCGGCCAAGTGCCGCTGAATGTAGTTCATGATCCGCCCGTAAAGATCAAGTTCTTGGTGGGTAGTCTTCAGGTCCTGCAGCTCCAGGCTGAGCACCAGGAGGTCGATGATGGTGCTGGAGTAGCGCCGGGCGATGCCTTCGTTTTGCAGCAACGCAGCGGAACTTACTGCTTGGCCGATCATCTGCCGCAGCGGGATCAACCCGGGGCGGGATTCGTCCAGCACCAGCGCGGTGAGGTCGGTGATACGCGGCAGACGGTGCGCGAGCAGCGGTCGCGGGACGCGGATCAGGTGGTTTTCGGTACCACCCAGGCTGAAGCGGAACGGTTGGGTTGCGTCGTAAAGAAACACACTGCCGGTCGTCAGGCTGGCCTTGCGGGTGTGTTGTTCGATTTCGCCATAACCGTCGAGGGTGTAACCCAGCCAGATATCTTCGGCGGGGTCGCCGCGCAGGTGATGCTCGGAACGCATCCAGTGATGCAGTGGCGAAGACAGGGTGGTGATGTCCAAGGGGCCAATTCCGTTGACCTGTAGCGCACCCTCGAAATTGCTCTGCAACGAGGATTTGCTGTCTGCCGACAGGCAATGTCGGCAGACCACTTCCCGCCAGTAGTCGAAGCGACGGGCCGGCGAAACGGTAAGGGTGGAATAGTGATTGGTCTCAGCCATGATGGCGCTCACCTTGATGCAACTAATTGAGTAAACGAAACACTGTTACCGAGGTTCCGACAGGCAATATCCACGCCAGCGTGAAGCATTGGCGCGGACCTTGGCCAACACGGCCTGCGGCTTGAGTTCAGCGGCGGCGTCCGTCCAAAAGGCACCCATCACTCCTGCCCATTTCGGGGCAAAACCCCTCTTTGTCCCTATACAACGCACCACCGCGGTTCGTGTCCGGGCGGGTGTTTCAGCGCTGTCTTTACCAACCAAACGGTTGTCCTGACGAACAAAGCGACGCTGTTGTGGCGTGCCTAACTTTGACCTCACGGCATTTCCAGCGACCTGCGCCGATGAGGTAAGCCCATGCGAGTTCAACAACAGCGAATGGCCGACGAGTTCAGGTGGCTGCATATGCGCGATCTGGCGCCCGAAGAGTTTATGTCGTGGCTGATCGAGTGGGCAGCGTGCGCTTGGCGTGCCCGTGGTAAAGCCGAGCGTGTGTCCGAAGCCAAAATAACAAGGAGCCTGTGATGGAGTCCGCAATCGACAAACACCTCAAGTGCCCGCGCACCTTATCGCGCCGGGTGCCTGACGATTACCAGCCGCCGTTCCCGATGTGGGTCGGTCGCGCTGACGAGCAGTTGACCCAGGTGGTGATGGCCTACCTGGGTGTGCAGTACCACGGCGATGGCCAGCGCGAGCGGGCCTTGCAGGCGTTGCGCGAGATCGTCGCCAGCTTCAGCCTGGCCGACGGCCCGCTGACCCACGACCTGACGCATCATGTCGATAGTAGCGGCTACGACAACATGATGGTGGTGGGCTACTGGAAAGACGCCAGGGCGTATTGCCGCTGGATGCACTCGGCCGAGGTGGATGGCTGGTGGAGTTCGCCGCAACGCTTGAACGATGGCCTGGGTTACTACCGCGAGATCAGTGCGCCGCGGGCCGAGCAGTTCGAGACGTTGTATGCATTCCAGAGCGATCTGCCCGGGGTCGGGGCGGTCATGGACGGCATCAGCGGCGAGATCGAGGAGCACGGTTACTGGGGCTCGATGCGCGACCGCTTCCCGGTGTCGCAAACCGACTGGATGAACCCGGACGGCGAGCTGCGGGTGGTGTCCGGCGATCCGGCCAAGGGCGGGCGGGTGGTGGTGGTCGGCCACGACAATATCGCCTTGATTCGCTCGGGCCAGGACTGGGCCGCGGCTGAACAGGCCGAGCGCTCGCTGTACCTGGACGAGATCCTGCCGACCTTGCAGGACGGCATGGATTTCTTGCGCGATAACGGCCAGCCGCTGGGCTGCTACAGCAACCGCTTCGTGCGCAATATAGATGCCGACGGCAACCTGCTCGACAAGAGCTACAACATCGGCCACTGGCGTTCGGTGGAAAAGCTCGAACGCTGGGCGGAATCCCACCCGACCCATCTGCGTATCTTCGTCACTTTCTTCCGGGTGGCTGCGGGGCTGCAGAAGTTGCGGCTTTACCACGAAGTGTCGGTGTCGGATGCGAGCAGCCAGGTGTTCGAATACATCAACTGCCACCCGCACACCGGCATGTTGCGCGACGCCCAAGTAAGCGCCAACTAACCAACGAACTCCACGTTTAGCCCTGCACCTGTCGTTGTTACGGCAGCGGGGCTCTTTTTGCCCGCGTTTTGCCACCAAGAAGGACTTGGTCCATGAAACAACTCCGTTACCTGATGGTTGCAGCGGCCGCGCCGTGCCTGTCTGCGCAGGCAGTTGAAGTTTCGCCGGGGGATTATGAAGTGCTGCCGGCGGGCAAAACCATCGGTGTGGTCTATTACCAGCACTCCACTACCGACAGTGCCTACGCCCAGGGCCACAAGGTCAGCTCCGACTTCAACCTGACCTCCAATATCGGCATCCTGCGTTTGCTGCATGTCTATAAATTGACCGATCGGCTGACCGTCGAGCCGCAGTTTCTGCTGCCGTTCGGCCATGTTTCCAGCGGCGGTGACGCCTCGGCCCTGGGCAGCGCCAGCGGCATCGGCGACCTCATTCTCACCGCGCCGCTCAAGTACCGCCTCAACGAGGCCAACGACACGCTCGGCGCCACGGTCTACCTGGTGGCACCGACCGGCAACTACGACCGCAAGGACGCGCTGAACCTAGGCGAGAACCGCTGGAAGGTGGATCTTCAGGCCGCGTACATCAAGCACTTCGGCGAGAAGTGGGCTCTCGACCTGGTCGGCGATACGATCTGGTACGGCGACAACGACGACTTCGGCGCCAACTCGTTACGCCGCGAACAGGAGACGTCCTACGCCGCGCAACTGATGGGGCGCTACATCATCGACCCGGGTACGTCCCTGGCAGTCGGTTTTGGCCACACCTGGGGTGGGGAAAGCCGGGTAGACGGCACCTCCCAGGATGACCGCGGCAAAACCACCAACTTCCGCCTCACCGCCACCAAGTTCTTTACCGCCCAGGACCAGTTGCAGATGCAACTGGGGCGTGACCTCGCGGTAGAAAACGGGCCGAAGGAAAACTTCCGACTGAACCTCAGGTACGTCCGGGTCTTTTAACCGCCTGCACATTCCCAGCTGAAACGGAGCATTCGAACATGACTGAGCAAAACGCTTCCACCGAGCAACAACCTTCGCTGTATACCCGCCTGGGTGGCTACGACGCCATTTATCAGTTCGCCGGCGCGGTATTGCGCAAGACCATGGCCCACCCGGCAATCGGGCATATCTGGGCGCATATGTCCGAGTCGACCTTCCAGAAGGAACACATCAACTTCGTCGATTTCCTCGCGCAACACTGGGGTGGCAGCGCCAAGTACCGCGGCAGGGACATGGTCACGGCACACCGCGGCATGGGGCTGACCGAGGTGCACTGGCAAGCCACGCTGGATTGCCTGGAGGAGTGCTACGACGACTACAACCTGGCGCCGGAGCTGCGCAAGGAGGTCAACGAGTTCCTGGTCAAGTTCAAGCCCGCCGTGATCGGCAGCCCGTCCTACCGCGACGTGGTGCTGGCCAACCCGACGATGGACCCGGCCAAGGGCATGAAGAGCGTCGGCGTGGTCTGGCCCGCACGCGGCGATGCGGCCGGGCAGGCCGGGGTGCCCAAGCTGGAGCAGTAAGCCTGCGACCTGGCCCAACGCAGTCCTGCTCAACACAGCGACTGTCCTGCTCAACCAAGTAGGCTCCCCGCGCTGGCGCTAGGTTAGTACCAGGCCCAACCGCGGCGAGCCTCACGAACAGCTAATTGCCAGCCCCTTGGTCCGGCACCGGAAAGGAAAAAGGACACCCCATGGCCATCACCCGCCCAACGCTCGAACAACTGCAGGCGCTCGCCAGCCGCCTGCACATGCAACTGACGCCCGAGCAAGCCAGCGAGTACCTGGCGCTCATGCAGGGCAGCCTCGACGCCTACGACCTGGTCGACGAACTACCGGACTTCACGCCGCTGGTGCGCTACGAGCGCACGGCGGGTTATCGCCCCTCCAGCGCTGAGAACCCGCTGAACGCCTGGTACTACCGCACCGAGGTGATGGGCGCCAGCACCGGTAAACTGCTCGGCAGGACGGTCGCGCTCAAGGACAACATCTCGCTGGCAGGTGTGCCGATGATGAACGGCGCCTCGCCACTGGCCGGTTTCGTGCCGTCGTTCGATGCCACCGTGGTGACGCGTTTGCTCGACGCTGGAGTAACCATCCTTGGCAAGGCCACCTGCGAACACTATTGCCTGTCCGGCGCCAGCCACACCTCCGACCCGGCGCCCGTGCACAATCCGATGCGTCCTGGCTTCAGTACCGGCGGCTCGTCGTCGGGCAGCGCGGCGCTGGTCGCGGCGGGCGAAGTTGACCTGGCGGTGGGTGGCGACCAGGGCGGGTCGGTGCGTATTCCCGCGGCCTGGTGTGGCATCTACGGTATGAAGCCGACCTTCGGGCTGGTGCCCTATACCGGGGTGATGGCCATCGAGGCCACCTTCGACCATGTCGGCCCGATGACCTGCAGTGTGCGCGACAACGCGCTGATGCTCGAAGTCATGGCCGGTACCGACGGGCTTGACCCGCGCCAAGGTGCGCCGGAGGTCGATAGCTACAGCAACTACGTTGGGCGCGGTGTCAGCGGGCTGCGCATCGGCATCCTCCAGGAAGGTTTCCAGCTCGCCAACCTTGATCCGCGGGTTGCCGAAACGGTACGCAGCGCCATCGCCCGGCTCGAGGCGTTGGGCGCGGTGGTCGAGGAGGTGTCGGTGCCCGAACACACGCTGGCGGGCTCGTTGTGGAACCCGATCGGCTGCGAAGGGCTGACCATGCAGATGATGCACGGCAACGGCGCGGGCTTTAACTGGAAAGGCCTGTACGACGTCGGCCTGCTCGACAAGCAGGCCGGCTGGCGGACCCAGGCCGACGCCCTGTCTCCTTCGCTCAAGCTGTGCATGCTGGTTGGCCAGTTCGGCCTTGAGCACTACCACGGCCGTTACTACGCCAAGGCCCAGAACCTCGCGCGCTTTGCCCGTGCCGGCTACGACAAGGCACTGCAGCGCTACGACCTGCTGGTGATGCCGACCGTGCCCATTGTCGCCCAGCCGCTGCCGGCGCCGGATTGCTCGATCACCGAGAACGTCTCGCGCGCACTGGAGATGCTCGGCAACACCGCCGCACAGGACATCACTGGCCACCCGGCCATGTCCATCCCTTGTGGCCTGGTCGACGGCCTGCCGGTCGGGCTGATGCTGGTCGGCAAGCATTACGCCGAAGGCACGATTTACCAGGCCGCGGCAGCCTTCGAAAACGCAGTGGACTGGCGCACGCTGTAGGCGCTGCGCCTCTGCAAAAAACAACCAGAACAGCAATACCATCAACAACCGCGTCGAACGAGAGGAGTAATCCCATGACGGCAACCTCAACCCCTGGCGAGCGGGCGCGGGCACTGTTTGCAGTGCTCAAGAACAAGGACCTTATCCCCGAGGGCTACATCGAACAGCTCACCGAACTCATGGAACATGGCTGGAGCCCGGAAAACGGCGCGCGCATCGTCGCCAGGGCCTGGGTCGACCCGCAGTTCCGCGAACTGCTGCTCAAGGACGGTACCGCCGCCTGCGCCCAGTTCGGTTTCACCGGCCCGCAGGGCGAATACATCATCGCCCTGGAAGACACCCCGCAGGTGAAGAACGTGATCGTCTGCAGCCTGTGTTCCTGCACCAACTGGCCGGTGCTGGGCCTGCCGCCGGAGTGGTACAAGGGCTTCGAGTTCCGTGCGCGGCTGGTCCGGGAGGGGCGTACGGTACTGCGCGAGCTGGGCACCGAGTTGCCCGACGACGTGGTGGTGAAGGTTTGGGACACCAGCGCCGAAAGCCGTTACCTGGTGCTCCCGCAACGGCCCGCCGGCTCGGAGGACATGAGCGAAGAGCAGTTGCGGCAACTGGTCACCAAGGACGTGCTCATCGGTGTCGCCGTGCCCCGGGTCGGTTGAGTCGGTCCATCCACTTCATTCACCTTCCGGAGTATTCAATATGGATGGCTTCCACGATCTCGGCGGTTTCCAGGGCTTTGGCAAAGTGCCCCATCGCATCAACACCCTGAGCTACAAGCAGGTATTCAAGCAGGACTGGGAACACCTGGCCTACAGCCTGATGTTCATCGGCGCCGATCACTTGAAGAAGTTCAGCGTCGACGAAATACGTCACGCCGTCGAACGCATCGATGTGCGCCAGCATGTCGGCACCGAGTACTACGAGCGTTATGTGATCGCCACCGCCACGCTGCTGGTCGAAACCGGCGTCATCACCCAGGCCGAACTGGACGAAGCACTGGGTTCGCATTTCAAGCTGGCCAACCCCGCCCATGCGAAAGGGCGTGCGGCAATCACCGGGCGAGCGCCTTTCGAAGTGGGCGACCGGGTCATCGTGCGCGATGAATACGTGGCCGGGCATGTGCGCATGCCGGGTTATGTGCGCGGCAAGCAAGGCGTTGTGCTGCACCGGACCACCGAACAGTGGCCGTTCCCGGATGCGATCGGGCATGGCGACCAGAGCGCTGCGCACCAACCGACCTACCATGTCGAGTTTCGCGTGCGAGACCTGTGGGGCGATGCCGCAGACGATGGGCTGGTGGTGGTAGACCTGTTCGAAAGCTACCTGGACAAGATCGAAGGTTCGGGAGCGGCGCGCCCATGAGCAATAGCGCCCAGGCGGGCCGACTGCCGGTGACGGTCCTTTCGGGCTTCCTCGGCGCAGGCAAGACGACCTTGCTCAATCATATCCTGCGCAACCGCCAGGGTCTGAAGGTGGCGGTTATCGTCAATGACATGAGCGAGGTCAACATCGATGCCTCCGAGGTGCAGCGCGAGGTTGCGCTGCACCGTGGCGAGGATGAATTGATCGAGATGAGCAACGGCTGTATCTGCTGCACCCTGCGTGCCGACCTGCTCGAGCAGATCAGCGCGTTGGCGCGCCAGCAGCGCTTCGATTACCTGTTGATCGAGTCCACCGGGATTTCCGAGCCGATGCCGGTCGCCGAGACCTTTGCCTTTCTCGACACCAACGGCTTCAGCCTTAGCGAACTGGCGCGCCTGGATACCCTGGTGACGGTGGTCGATGCCAGCCAGTTCATGGCCTTGCTCGATTCACCCGAAACCGTCGCCCGTGCCGATGCCACCAGCGATACCCCAAGGCGTCCGCTGGCCGACCTGCTGATCGAGCAGGTCGAGTACGCCAACGTGATCCTGGTCAACAAGCGCGACCTGGTCGATGAGGCCGGCTACCAGGCGCTGCGGTCGATTCTGGCCGGACTTAATCCGGGGGCGCAGATCCTGCCGATGGTCGCCGGCAACGTAGCGCTGTCGAGCATCCTTGGCACCGGGCTGTTCGATCTGCCCAGCCTTGCCGCAGCGCCCGGCTGGATGAAGCGGATAGACGCGCACGACACACCGGCTGCCGAGTCGGACACCTATGGCGTGGTGTCGTGGGTGTATCGCGAGCGCGCCCCGTTCCATCCGCAACGCTTGCTCGAATTTCTTGCCCGTCCCTGGCGCAACGGTCGGTTGCTGCGCAGCAAAGGCTATTTCTGGCTTGCGAGTCGCCACCGCGAAACCGCGCTGCTGGTGCACAGCGGCAAGCAATTCCAGTGGGACTACGTAGGGCATTGGTGGCGCTTCATCGACCCCTCGCAATGGCCGCAAGACAAATATCGCCTGCAGGGCATCACGGCCAAGTGGGACAGCATCGTCGGCGATTGCCGCCAGGAACTGGTGTTCATCGGCCAGGACCTGGACACCCAGGCACTGCAACGCGAGCTCGACCACTGTCTGTTGAGCCCGCAGGAAATCGCCAGCGGCCCGTCGGCCTGGCCAGCGTTGCCGGGGGCGGCCGACTTCGACAGCCAGACCGTGTCAGTCCGGCAGGCGCAGTCATCGTCGGCTGATGCCGCCATGCAACCGGAGGTGTCGCATGCTGTTGTTTAATCGTACCAGCCGCTGGGTTTTGGCCCCGCTGGCCGACCGCCTGGAGCAGCCCGACCAGCCGAGCGCGCCATTGTCTTCGGCCAATCCGCTGTTGCGGCGCATCCTGGCAGGCGTGGAGCGCGTGCTGCAGGAGCGGCGCGAGTTCAACGAGCAGGCTCGTGTGCTTGCTTTGCAGGTCAGCCAGCTGGAGCAGCGCCTGGCTGAGCGCGAGGCACTCGCGCAGCAACTGGAGGCGCGCTGGACGCTGGTCACCCAGGGCGCGGATGAGCTGTTCTGGCAACTGCATCCAACGACCGCCGCCACCCCAGCGCCGGACTGTGCGATGCAGTGGACAGGCTCGGCCTCGCTACAGGCGCCGCGCCTGACCCGGTTGGGGCAGTGGAGCGAGCAACTGCACCCTGCCGACCGACAACCCCACATGCAGGCACTGGCCCGGCACTTGGCCGATCGCAGCGGGCGCACGCCGTTTGCGCTGGACGTGCGGATGAAACCAGCGGCCGGCGGTGACTATCGCTGGTGCCGGATCAGCGGCAGTTCGCAGCGCGACGCCCACGGTGTCTCGGTGGCCACGGCCGGCACCCTGCGCGACATCCACGAGCAGTACCTGCGTATCCAGGAATTGGAGCTGGCCGCCGAACGTTTCGATATTTCCCGCGAGATGCTTCACGACGGCCTGTGGGATATCGAAGTGGTGGCGGGCGATCCGGCTAACCCGGGCAACACCATCTGGTGGTCATCGCAGATGCGCAGGCTGCTGGGCTGCAGCACCGTCGAGGAGTTTCCCAACACCTTGGAAAGCTGGACCTCGCGCCTGCATCCCGACGACAGCGAGCGCGCCATCGCGGCATTCGTCGCTCATGTGGAGGACCACAGCGGCAATACCCCGTTTGATGTGGAGTACCGGCTCAGGCACCAGAGCGGCGCCTACCGCTGGTTCCGCGGCCGCGGGCAAACCCGCCGGGGTCAGGATGGGGCCCCGCTGCGGGTAGTCGGGGCTATCACCGATATCCATGCCCGCCATGAGGAAAGCACCATTCGCGAGGCCCAGGCGCAACAGCACCAGGTGATGCAGGAGACCCTCGGCAAGCTTACCCATATCGTCGCCACCATCCAGGGTATCGCCAGCCAGACCAACCTGCTGGCCTTGAATGCCGCCATCGAGGCAGCGCGGGCAGGTGAGGCCGGACGCGGGTTCGCCGTGGTCGCCGACGAGGTGCGCAAGCTGGCCACGCGCACCAGCCAGGCCACTCAGCAAGCGGCGCAGATGATCGACAACTGACCGAGCGCGATGGACCAGTAACGGTCCTTCGTGATCGGCTGTAGCCTGCCAATAGCAGACAACCCGAAAGCCCTTGTTTCTTCACCCGCCCGGAGTTTAGATGGAGCGGTTTGCATTGAGCAGTTGGCCGTCAGCACCTGCGTCTAACGACCAACCTCGAACTACACAGTGTCCTAGGCCACCTGCTTCGCTTCTGGCCGTTGATCTGTAGCCAGACGCCTGGCTCTACCAACACCCCAGGCCAGAGCTCGAGTCATGGATTCGCCTGGGCGAGAATCGAATGTTTCTTCATGCAATGCCATTCCACATCCAGCGTACACACCGATGAACATTTGCGTCTGACCGGTGCGCGAGAGCCTGACCTGGACATCAATCGTGGTGCCGTCATCAAGCTCTTCGTCATGGATACGATGATGAAGCACTGGATCCGCCCAATCCCAAAACACATCACCTCGAATACGCATGCCGCCCTCCTACGACTTTAGTCTTATATGGAACCCTCACCATAGCAATGCAATGAGGCAGTTCAATCACTTAGGCGGTAGAAACATGAGTATCAGACGACCGGCCCCAATTCCGATACAAGAAAATTTTCTTGTACAACTTTCTGGTCAAGTGGACAGAGCAGGCGTCCGCGTTGCCAAGAGGTGCATAAGCGGTTCGAAGCGGCTCCCCGTTAGCTGCCGACTCAACTGGCGACACGGCTTTGCTTTCACAGTCAGCTCCGGTACCTACTACACAATGGTTAGAACTGCAGCTTCCAAGCATTTCGGCTTCCGCGATACCTTCCTGGTCGTCACACTTCGTTCGCTCCTGCAGCGGAAAACAGTCTGCCCCCCTCAAGCATTACCACTGAATCTGTTGTTTTGAACTTTGCATGGCCTGCAAGCTTCCCCTGCATACCCCCACGATTTTGTGATGCAGGAGCGAGGAGTATGCGAGCACTGACTTACCACAGAGCAAACGATGTAAGGGTCGATAACGTTCCTGATCCCGTCATCGTTCAAGAAGACGGCATCATCCTCAAGGTGACTTCCACGGCCATTTGCGGCTCCGACTTGCACCTCTATCGAGGCAAAATTCCAGAAACCGAAGCAGGCGATATCTTTGGCCATGAGTTCATGGGCATCGTCGAAGACACCGGGCGTGCAGTCAACAATCTCCAGATCGGCGACCGCGTGGTGATTCCCTACCGCTTGGCCTACGCCCACTACGTGTAGAGGAGGCAAAGTCATGAACGGGGTCGCCAGCTACTTCTGGATTGCCGTAACGGCAATTCTTCTACTCATCGACCTGTGGGCCATCGTCAGCGTGTTCCGAAGCGACAAGACCGATACGGTCAAAGCGGCCTGGGCCCTGCTGATCGTCGCGCTACCGCTGGTTGGCCTGGGTATCTGGGGCGTTGCTGGCCCGCGTGGTATCAAGCGAGGTACCGGGCCCACTTCCGACGAGCACAGCAAAGGCTGACATTTCCGAGCTCCACTTACAGGGGTTTCAACATGATCGATCAAGCAACAGGCATGAAATCAAGCGAACGCTATCGCGTGGAAAACGTGGAGCGCGCTCATCAGTTTCCAGGCTTCTTTCAAGACGGGAAGTATTATCTCGGCCCTGAACTTCTCACCGCCGTGGGCTGGCTTGAGGGTACACGCTTCATCTACGATAGCCTGGATGCCGCAGGTGAACCCGTTTTTCCAAACCGAGAGGCAGGCACGGTCGAAGGGCTGACGTTGACCCTGGTCGATGGCACCGCGCTTGAACTCTCGCGGATCGAGGCCAGCGAAACCGTTGCCCCCCTTGACCACAGTGCCTCGGGTACAGAACGAGAAGCGCCTAACAGTGGCGCTTCGGTCAAAGGGCCTCTGCGCGGTAAGGTCGTGGTGGTCACTGGCGCTTCCAGCGGTATTGGCCGAGCCGCGGCGCATGCGTTTGCGTGCAAAGGTGCTCGCTTGGTGCTCGCCGCACGCGACGAAGAGGCGTTGTTCGATGTCCTGGATGAATGCACCGATTGTGGAACCGATGCCATAGCGATCACGACCGATGTCACCCGCAACGACCAGGTTCAAGCGCTGGCGGCGCAGGCCGCAGAGTTTGGCCATGGGCGAATCGATGTCTGGGTCAACAACGCCGGGGTTGGTGCGGTCGGCCACTTCGAGGACACCCCATTGGAGGCACACGAACAGGTCATCCAGACCGACCTGCTCGGTTACCTGCGAGGTGCCTACGTCGCCCTTCCCTTCTTCAAGGCGCAGGGCAGCGGCATTCTGATCAACACGCTGTCGCTGGGCAGCTGGGTGGCCCAGCCCTATGCCGCCGCTTACTCGGCGAGCAAGTTCGGCTTGCGTGGACTGACCGAGGCATTGCGGGGCGAATTGACGGCGTTTCCCGACATCCATGTCTGCGATATCTATCCTGCAGTTATGGACACACCGGGCTTCCGGGATGGGGGCAACTACACCGGGCATGCGTTGACACCACCAGGCCCCATATACGATCCCGAAATGGTGGCAAACGCCATGGTGGCCTGCGCAATCTCGCCTCGGGCTCACACCACGGTTGGCGCTGCGGCGCGCCTCGCGCATCTGGCCAGCTACCTGATACCCGGGCTGCCTCGGTTGTCAGGGAGGCTGACGCGCTGGGGGATAAATCGCAGCCCCATAGCCGAAGCATCATCTGGCAACCTCTTTGAGCCTCCAAGTGGCAGGAGGGGTATCGACGGAGGCTGGAGGAAGCCAAAAGACAAAACGCCGCTGCTGATAGGCGCAGCGGCGCTGGGAATCCTTGTGGGTCTTACACTCACACATTCACGACGCAGGTAACCAAGAGCAGTCTGCGCACTGAGCAATGAGCGTGGTCTCATTGCGAGATCACGTGCGCTTTCCCAATCAGCGTAGCCGACGCTGATCACTGAAGATGAATGCGATGAGGGGAAGTGCGTGAAACTTTGCCGATGGGTGCCCAGACGCCTATCCTGCCCACACGCTCCAGGGAACAGCCGCCCTGCCAGCTAGCGTTGCTGGCGGCGCGAGCCCAACTGGATCCAGACCGGCGCATGATCACTGGCCTTGGCTTCGTTGCGCACCCAGGCATCCACGCCCGCCTGCTTCAGATAAGGGCTGAGACTGAGGTTGAGCAGCAGGTGATCAATACGGAGCCCGGCATTACGCGCCCAATGATTGCGAAAATAATCCCAGAACGTGTAGATGCGCTGCTCGGGATACAGGTGGCGAACAGCATCGACCCAGCCCTGCGCCAGTAACTGTTGGAAATACGCCCGCGATTCAGGTTGCAGCAGCGCGTCCTTGAGCCATGAGCGCGGGTTGTAGATGTCCAGATCGGTCGGCACAACATTGAAATCGCCGGCCAACACCGCAGGATGGCCGCTGCCATGCAGTGTTTGGGCATGCTTGATCAGGCACTCGAACCAACGGAGTTTGTAATCGAACTTCGGGCCGGGTTGCGGGTTGCCATTGGGCAAGTACAAACAGCCGACCAGCACGCCGTGCACCGCAGCTTCCAGATAGCGGCTTTGCTGATCGTCCTGCATGCCAGGCAGCCCGCGACGTACCTCCAGCGGCTCGCTATCACGCGCCAGGATAGCCACGCCGTTCCATGAGGGTTGCCCTTGGTAAAGGCAACCATAACCTGCCGCTTCGATGGCCTGGCGAGGAAACTGCTGGTCGGCCGCCTTTAGTTCCTGCAAGCAGGCAATGTCCGGCTGCTCCCGTTCCAGCCAGGCCAACAGCGTGGGCAGGCGGCTGCGGATGCCATTGATATTGAAGGTGGCGATCTTCAGCGCTTTCATGCGTGAGGGTCACTCACATGAGCCTGCACGGCATCTTCCAGTGCCCGGATATGTGCCTCATCGGCCAGTGCCTTCAGCGCCAACCAGTCATCCCAGTCAATCGCACCATCGTCCCGCAGCGCCTCGGCGGTGCGTACCAGTTCATGGTGATAGGCATCCGGCGATTCGCGCCGGTAGCTGATGTCGTCGTACTGCGCGTACCAGGCTTCAAGTTCAGGAATGCTGCGGTCGATACTCATGACGGCTGCCTCGTTCTATCCCTGCTAGTCAGAGCCCAAGAGCCGCGCAACGTTCAACCGCAACAGTCAGTTGGGCAAAACTGGGTGGCAAGCGCGTAGCCTTTCTGGTCACCGATGGCTTCGAACAAGTGGAGTTGACGGGACCTCGTGAAGCCTTGCAGAAAAACGGGGCAGTGGTCGACATTCTAAGTGATAACGAAGGCAGCAGGTGGCCACTGGGAAACGATTGCAGCACCGGTAACGTTCCTTTTTCCATGCCAGCCACTCGTCAATCCTGTTGAATCCTCTTGTCCTGCTGCCTGTCGCTACTGTTAAGTACAGGACCGCAGGGGACTATGGTGAGCGAGATCCGCATTGGAATTTCCGGTTGGCGCTATGGCCCATGGCGCAAGGACTTCTACCCCGAGGGACTGCGCCAGAACGACGAGCTGGCGTTTGCCTCGCGGGCAGTCAACAGTATCGAAATCAACGGTTCGTTCTACGCACTGCAAACCCCCGAACGCTATGGCAAGTGGCGTGACGAGACACCGCAGGGGTTCGTGTTCTCGGTCAAGGCGCCGCGCTACATCACCCACGTACGCAGGCTCCGCGAAATCGACGAGGCGCTTGCCAACTTCTTCGCATCGGGCCCCTTGCTGCTGGGTGACAAACTCGGCCCCTTCCTGTGGCAGTTTCCCCCAAACCTGAAATTCGACGCGCAGCGCTTCAGCGACTTCCTGGCCAAGCTGCCACGCGACCGCAAAGCCGCCCGCAGCCTTGCGCGCCACGCCGCTGAACGCCTGCAAGGCAACGGCGGCACTGCCGTGCCGGGTAATGCGCGCCTGCGCCACGCCGTGGAAATCCGCCACCCCAGCTTCCTCTGTGACACCTTCATCAACCTGCTACGCAAGCACAAGGTTGCCTTGGTGGTCGCCGACAGCGCCGGCAAATGGCCCTATGTCGAAGAGGTCACGGCCGATTTCGTGTACTTGCGCCTGCATGGTGATGTCGAGCTGTACAGTAGTGGCTACACGGCCAAGGCGTTGCGGCGCTGGCGCCTGCGCATACAAGCCTGGGCTGCAGGCAGCCAGCCTGAGGATGCTCAGCGTGTGATGCGCCGCGCCCCGGCAAAACGCACCTCCCGCGACGTGTACTGCTACTTCGACAACGACCAGAAAGTCCATGCCCCTTACGATGCCCGCCGCCTGCTGGACAAGCTAGGGCTTGACGGCGAGCTGGTGACCGAACCAGGCGTCGAGCCGCAGGAGCCGCTATGAACCTGAGAGCCTGCCACCGGACGAGCCGGTCATCGTCGCCGGCGACATCAACGACTGGCGCCTGAAAGCAAATGCGCGGTTATCGGGCTACTTGGTGGAAGCTGTCGGCAAGCCGACACGCAGCTTTTCCGCGCACCTGCCGATGCTGCGCCTGGACCGTATCTACCTGCGCAATGCCCACGACAAGATCGGTCAACCCTTGCGCCACGCCCTGATCGATGCTGCGGGGCGCGGGGTTCGGGTCGAGGTGACGCTAATCCTCCAGGGGCAACCGGACATGCGCTGGGTACGCGCGCTCTCGCGACGGCTCTACAACTACCTGTTGCGCGACCACGTGCGCATCCATGAGTACTGCCAACGGCCGCTCCATGGCAAGGTTGCGTTGGCGGATAACGACTGGTCCACCGTTGGTCTCACATCTGGCAGCAACTGGCATCATGGCGAAATCGGATCACTCGCCGGAAATGTTTCATCCAGTGCATTATCGACATTGGACTCTTTCGTGTGAGACAACTCACCACACTTGCAGTCGCTCATTCGACAGGGTTCGCCATTGCGATGGCCATTCGCACAGGCCTCGCAGCAATAGGCCTTGCCATCCTGGATCACAGCGTTGGCATCCACGGTGCAAGAACAATGGGTGCAGGAACAACGTTGTTCATTCATCACGGCTCTCTCCCTTCGTCATCGGGCACCACGTCATCGGTCCACGGCTCGCCGTCCAGCGGCGCGGAGCGGGCCAGTTCGGCCTCGTCCAGGCCGAAACCGCCACCGATCTCGTGGGCATCTACCTGGCGCAAGGCCTTGTCCGCCGGGCCGCCGCTGCCAGGCTCATCCGGATCGCGGGCACCGGTCTCATCGAGCAGCGTATCGGGGCTCAGGTCATCGAGGGTGACGTTGTCCTCGTGCAGGCTGTCGCTCAACGCCTCGCCGCCGGTCATGCCGCTTTCAGCAACACGCCGGGGCGGGTAATCCTCGGCGATCTCCCGCGCCGGACGCTCGTCGCCGACACGTCCCTGGCGCTCATCGCGGCGTTCGCTGAAATCCAGCTCGTGGACGCTGCCCATGCGGTCCTCGGTGTCGTCGATCTCAATGGGCGGTCTTGGGTCATGAGGTGTGGACATGAACGCTCTCCATCTGTGGGCTTCACCCGGTCGACCCTCCCCGGCGGCAAATGATTCAGAGTTTCTGCCAGCCCCCACCCCTCGCATTTTTGAACTCCTCACGCCACCGCGCCTTCCGTCGCTCAGCAGGCACCCTCCCGCGAGCGGCTGGCCAAACAGTAGGTGAACAACCCTGAAAGGAGTTTCACCATGACACCCACAAAACCCTCTGCGTTTGTGCTTACCCTGTGCCTGGGCTTCGCTGCACCACTTGCCCTGGCTGCCACAGACCTGAACGATCAGCGCGCCCCGGGCGTGCAACCGCACGACAATGGTCAAATGAACGGCCAAGGCGGTGCCACGGGCTCAGGAACACCAGGCGATGGCATGGGTACGGGTAATGGCGGTACTGATGACAATGGGACGGACAACACGGGCGGTGACGGTACCAACAGTGGTTCGGGCACCGGGGGTAATGGCTCTGGTGGCAGCGGTACAGGCTCGGGCAGTGGTGGCGGAGGCTCATCGGGTAGTGGATCCGGCGCAGGTTCCGGCAGTTAGGTGAAATGGCCGAAGGCAATGGACCACTCGGCCTGACTGCAGCGCACTCAGCGCCAATGCGTCATCAACGCACCCCGAATGCCGCCGACCGGGTCTTGCTGAGGTAGCGGTACTTTGGCGATGCGCGCAACGGCACGCTGGTGCGCTGCCCTGTCGGGACGCTGGATGTCGTAGTTTTCCTGCCCGTAGGGATAGGCGCCGACCACCAGAAACTTATCGCTGCACTCGATGCAGCGATGGCCCGTACCAGCTGGCAGCACCAGCACATCGCCCCGCTCCACGCTAACGCTCTGCCCTGATTCCCCGCCAAGCGTCAATCGCGCCTGCCCCCAGGCAATGCCCAGCGCCTCATGAGCGTTAGGGTGAAAGTGGTGATAATCGAAGATTCCGTCGCGCCACAGCGGGGTCCATTGGTGAGCCGTAAACAGCGCTTCGAATGCGCTGGCATTGTCCCCCGACGGATCGAGCTTCAACCGGTAGAACAGCACGGGAAAACGGCTGTTCGGCGTGGCGCCGTCGTCTTCGAAATACAAGGCCTGCACGCTGGCATCTTCTGTATTCATGAGCGTCATGATGCGCACCCTGGCGGTCATCGGTTCACCTTCGAACCCGTCGGCTGTTGCGAGGTTCCAGCCGGCAGACGGGTGAACATACCGTTGAAACTTTCCCGACACGTGCCAAGTCCAGACACCTATCGATGACAGAACGGGAGCAGGCAATGACCGGCACGGTAGGCGACTTTCTGGTGGAACGTTTGTATCAATGGGGAGTACGGCGCATCTTCGGTTACCCCGGCGACGGCATCAATGGGGTGTTCGGCGCGCTGAGCCGGGCCAAGGGCAAGATTGAATTCATCCAGGCCCGCCATGAGGAAATGGCCGCCTTCATGGCCAGCGCACATGCCAAGTTCACCGGCGAACTCGGTGTTTGCATGGCCACCTCCGGCCCAGGCGCCTCGCACCTGCTCACCGGCCTGTACGACGCACGCATGGACCACCAGCCGGTGCTGGCCATTGTCGGTCAACAGGCCCGTGCGGCACTGGGCGGGCACTACCAGCAGGAGCTGGACCTGCTGTCGATGTTCAAGGACGTGGCCGGTGCGTTCGTCCAGCAGGCATCGACACCGGAGCAGGTGCGCCACCTGCTCGACCGTGCGGTGCGCACGGCCGTCGGCGAGCGCCGCGTTACCGCCATCATCCTGCCCAATGATCTGCAGGACCTGCCCTACAACGAACCGCCGAGGGCTCACGGTACGGTGCATTCCGGCATCGGCTACAGCAAGCCCAGGGTGTTGCCGTTCGACGAAGACCTGCAGCGCGCCGCCGATGTACTCAACGCCGGGCACAAGGTGGCGATACTGGTAGGTGCCGGCGCACTGCAGGCAACAGAGCAGGTGATTGCAATTGCCGAAATACTCGGCGCCGGGGTGGCCAAAGCGCTGCTGGGCAAGGCTGTGTTGCCGGACGACCTCCCGTGGGTCACCGGGTCGATCGGCCTGCTTGGCACCGAACCCAGTTATCAGCTGATGACCGAGTGCGACACCTTGCTGATGATTGGCTCCGGCTTTCCCTATTCCGAGTTTCTGCCCAAGGAAGGCCAGGCGCGCGGCGTGCAGATAGACCTGCAACCCGACATGCTCAGCCTGCGCTACCCGATGGAGGTCAACCTGGTCGGCGACGCCAGCGAAACACTGCGCACATTGTTGCCGTTGCTTGAGCACAAGACCGACCGGCGCTGGCGCGACAAGGTGGAGACCTGGCGTGCGCAGTGGGACAAGACCGTGGCCAAGCGCGCGCTGGCCAAGGCTGACCCGATTAACCCGCAACGCGTGGTCCATGAGCTGTCCCCTCGCCTGCCCGACCACGCCATCATCACCAGCGATTCCGGCTCCTGTGCCAACTGGTTTGCCCGCGACCTGCAGATTCGCCAGGGTATGCAGTGTTCGCTGTCCGGCGGCCTGGCTTGCATGGGCGCAGCCGTGCCCTATGCCATTGCAGCCAAATTCGCCCACCCGCAACGGGCAGTGGTTGCTTTGGTGGGCGATGGCGCGATGCAGATGAACAACCTCGCCGAACTGATCACCGTGGCCAAGTACTGGCAGCAGTGGGACAACCCACAATGGATCTGTGCCGTGTTCAACAATGAAGACCTCAACCAGGTGACTTGGGAGCAACGGGTGATGGAGGGCGACCCCAAGTTCGAAGCTTCGCAGTCGATCCCTGACGTGCCCTACCATTTGTTCGCCATTTCCATTGGCCTGCAAGGTATCTACGTAGATCGCGAAGAGGACGTTGCCGCTGCGTGGGAGCGCGCGCTGGCTGCTGATCGGCCAGTACTGATCGAGTTCAAGACCGACCCGAACGTGCCGCCCCTGCCACCCCACATCAAGCTGGAGCAGGCGAAGAAGTTTGCCACTACCTTGCTCAAGGGCGACCCCGACCAGGCGGGCATCATCGTGCAGACAGCCAAGCAGGTGCTCAGCTCGGTGCTGCCTGGCAAGAAGTGATAGCCACCTCTGCTGTTCGCCTGCAACGGGCTCCTGCCCGATCTGCCCCTGGTCATTGAGCGAAGCGTGAAGGAGCTACGCGTTGCCTTCCCGCAGGCAAAAGTGATTCACAAGCAGGAAGGCGCAGGTATGGGGGGGCACAGCCATATCCGAATCTTCGGTAGGTAACCTCTTTGAGCCAATGACCAGAGTGAGCAAGCTGGACACTGACCTGAGAAGCTTAGGTCTTGACCTTTTCATTGCTCGGGAAATAGCCAGGGCCCATGACGGCAATGTGGCAGTGAGTTCCACGAACGAAACGGGTACATCATTCTGTGTGAGTTTCACCCGTACCGGTACCGTGAGGTGACAGCGCTGGCGGCGCCCGAGCTCAATTGCTGCCAGCGGCAACCCGGTCCTGCACCTGCTTGGCGGTGAGGGCCATCCTCCTAAGGGACGGCCCCCCATGGAGCTGCCTGTGAACATCCATCAGGCTCAAGGCGTGAAGCCAAGCCCGTCAGAAAGGTCAGTGCCTTCCGGTTTGCCCCCTTCTCGCGCCGATGCGTTGCCACCCGCCTGATCCATCGATTCTTCGACCGACGTCTTCAACTCGCTACCTTTGGCCTTGAGCGCGTCGGTCAACCGGTCACTACTGGCGCCCATCAGTTCATCTTCCTTGCGGGTACTGGGCAACGCCGCCCCCAATGCCGCGCCCAGCGCTATCCCCAAGGCGGCCAATACCATCGGTTGCTCGTGGAGCATCTGATCGAACTGCCCTTTCAGCGCCGTGGTCTGGTCTGCGACCTTGTGCGCTGAGTGACGCAGGTTATCTGCAGAAGCACCCATCGAGTCCCGCGCACTGCTGCCAAGTTCACCTGCCCGGTCACGCACGTCATGGGCTTTCATGCGCACCGCCTGGCTGGCATCGTGCACCGCCTCCCCTGCATGGGCAAAGGCATCCTTCACCGTGTCCACTGCGTCTGCGATCTTCTCACCCAACCCAGGCCCCTGATGCGCGGGCCCGGGGTTGAAGGGGCGGTTCTGGTTCAAGCCCAGCCAGGCCAGGCCCAGTACGGTGAGGGTAGCGGGTACGGGGTTGTTCTTGAGCGTGGTGCCAAGGTTCTGGAAGAACTCACCGCCATTGCCCTTTGCATAGGCCAATAGCCGATCGACCATCTGGCCAGGGCTCAGGCGCTGTTCGAGGGCATCCACCAGATCGCTGATGTGCTCGCGCCTGGCGTTGATTTCCTGCTCGAGCAGGTCCGGGTCTTTGTGCGCGTCATGTTCGAAGGAAGTGGTCATGGCAGTTTCCTCTTCAACGTATCCTTGTCCTGTTGCATGGCATGCAAGGTGCGATCAGGTGCCAGATGCGCGGGCTCGAACTGCTTCTTGCCCGACTGCAGCATGATGAAACCGATCACCACGGTAATTGCGCCGACGATCAACGCAGCCAACCAGGGCTCGACCACCATTGCCAGGGCATAGACTGCCGCCAGCAACAGGATGATGAAACCCGCCAGAATCACCACAGCCCCCGCTGCAACGGCCGCCGTCCCGGCTTTCAGGGTAGCCAGGTTGTGCTGAAGCTCGGCCTTTGCCAACGCCAGTTCCTTGGTGAACAGCTCCGGTACTTCCCGCATCAGCTGACGCAGCAGGCCACCGACACCGACCGCGTCTTCGTCCGCCGAGCGTAATCCCGGGGTGGTTTGCAAGGGGTCCTTGTTCATCATTCACCTCCTTTGAGTGGATCACGCTCGAACGGGCTACCACTGACCGGCGTACCGGCGCCTGGCCCGATCGGGTCGATGGGGGTGTAAGGTTTGCGGGTGGATACGTCGCTACCGCGATCCGGCGTCACAGGCTGCGCAGGCCGGGGGTGGCGCCAATCGTCCGATGACGCAGCGGTAGCCTGACCATGAGTAGCGCTGGCCCGCATGAACCGCGACACGGCAAAGCCAAGTGCGACGCTACCGGCCAAAAACAGCGCCGGGTTGCTCCGTGCCAACTGGGCACCGCGCTGCAGCAGGCTCTCGGCGTTTTCATGACGCAGCTGCGCGGCCAAGTCGCCCACGCACCCAGCTGCCTGGCTCAGGTACTGCGATAACCCGAAGGTGTCGTTTTCTTGCAGTGCTTGCGCGGCTGAGCGTGCGCCTTGCTCAAGCGAATCAAGCTGATCGGCTGCGGTATCGCGGTAGTGCTCGAATTGCTCGCTGCCTTTCTGCCTGGCTTCACCTAGCAGCGCACCGGCCTCATCGGTGATGGCCTGCGCGTGATCCTGAGTGCTGCCGGGTGAAGACGTCGAGCCTTGATCGGTCTTGTCCATCGTTACGCCCTCGTAACTGAGTAATGAGCGAATGCCCTCATTACTGGGCATTCATTCGGAGGACGCAGGCGGGACGGCGGTAGTTCAGCGTGTGTGATCTATGACGCTTACCTGGCGATCAAAATGAAACGGCACGATCAACCCCAGCCACTGAACCCGGGGCCGAGGCTTGGGCCGCAATGGTAATCAGCGCGAGAGAGGGTGCTGCGCTGCAGCCTGGCAAGTCGGCTGAACGTTTTTCCGGCCCGGCCGGTCGCACGACAGAGACACAGCCAACTGTGCGAACCCTGACCGTGAGGACCTTCCATGAGCGCAACCGCCCCCGTGGGTGCCGAAGAGCACCGCATTGGCCTGACCATCAATGGTCAGCCCCGATCACTGCTGGTCCTTCCCTGGACAACATTGCTCGACCTGCTGCGTGAGCAGTTGGACCTGATAGGCACCAAGAAAGGCTGCGACCACGGCCAGTGTGGGGCCTGCACGGTATTGCGTGATGGCAAGCGCATCAATGCATGCCTCACCCTCGCCGTCATGTGCGAAGGCGCCCACCTGGTGACTATCGAAGGGCTGGCTAGCGGCGGCGAACTGCACCCCCTGCAACGCGCCTTCATCCGCCATGATGCCTTCCAGTGCGGCTACTGCACCCCGGGCCAGATCTGCTCCGCAGTGGGCCTGGCAAACGAAGGCCATGCCAATACCCCCCAGGCCATTCGCGAACAGATGAGCGGCAACCTGTGCCGCTGCGGTGCCTACAGCAACATCGTCGCTGCAGTGGAGGAAGCCCTGCCGTCAATGAACGACCGGCCCCAAGCCACCCAGGGAGGGACGAACCCATGACGCCTTTCAGCTACCACAAGCCTGCATCGGTCAGCGAGGCAATCAGCCTGGCAGACCCCAGCTCGCGCTTCATTGCCGGTGGTACCAACCTCGTCGACCTGATGAAGCAGACCGTGGTTCGGCCCGAACGGCTGATCGACATCTCAGGCATTGGGCTGAACGGTATCCACGCCACCGCCAACGCGGGCGTGCTGATCGGCGCATTGGTCAGCAACGCCGACCTGGCCTGGCATCCGATGATCCAGCAGCGCTATCCACTGCTGTCAGAAGCCATCCTGGCAGGGGCATCCCCGCAGTTGAGAAACATGGCAAGCACCGGTGGCAACCTGCTGCAACGTACCCGGTGCTACTACTTCTATGACACCGGCACCCCCTGCAACAAACGTGAACCCGGCAGCGGATGCCCCGCGCGTGATGGCCTGAACCGTATCCATGCCATTCTTGGCGCCAGCGCTGCCTGCGTCGCGACCCACCCCTCGGACATGTGCGTGGCATTGGCAGCGCTCGAAGCCGTGGTGCATGTACAAGGGCCGTCCGGTGAACGCCAGATACCCTTCGCAGATTTCCATCGCCTGCCCGAGGACACCCCCGAGCGCGACAATCAGCTGGCAGTCGATGAACTGGTGACAGGCATCGAGCTGCCGCCCCCGCTATTTGAGCACCACTACCGATACCTGAAAATTCGGGACCGGGCATCCTATGCATTCGCGCTGGTGTCGGTTGCCGCTGCCCTGCGCTTCGATGGCGAGGTGATACAGCAGGCTCGCCTGGCCCTGGGCGGTGTTGCCCACAAGCCTTGGCGAGTTCCGGATGTGGAGCGCATGCTGATCGGCCAGGTGCCTTGCGAAGCGCTTTTCACCCAGGCCGCGCAAATGCTGCTGCAAGGTGCACAGCCCCTGAGCCACAACGGTTTCAAGGTAACGCTCGCGCAGCGGGCTAGCGTGCGGGCATTGAACGAGGCGGCGCTGGGCGCTGCAGGCAGGGAGGCACGACCATGAACAGAACCACACCGTTGGTCGGCACGCCCCTGGACCGCGTGGACGGCGTGGCCAAGGTAACCGGGCAGGCACGCTATGCGGGTGAGTACCCCGAGGCCGGGCTGCTTCATGGCAGTGTCGTGTCCAGCACCATCGCCCGAGGCCGGGTACTCAAGATCGACAGTACCCTGGCAACCCGCGTGCCCGGGGTGATCGCCGTGCTCGACCATCGCCACCGGCCGCACATTTCCGGTTACGACGACGACTACAGTGACGCCGACTCGGCCGAGGGGTCGCCGTTTCGGCCGCTGTTCAACGACCGCGTGCTCTACAGCGGGCAACCGTTGGCCCTGGTGGTGGCTGACACCTTGCAACTGGCGCGGTATGCAGGGTCGCTGATCAATATCGAGTATGAAGAAGAGGCCCACCAGACAGACCTGGGTGCCAGCCCGCAATCGCATGAAGCACCGGCCGAGACACCGGCACCGCGTGGCGACTTTGTCGCGCAATTCGCCGGTGCACCGCTGCAGGTAGATGCCACTTACCTGACCGCTAATGAGCATCACAACCCGATGGAGCCACATGCGTCGACCGTGCTCTACAAAATGGACGGCACCCTGGAAATCCACGACAAGACCCAGGGTACGCAAAACTGCCAGGACTATCTGCACAAAGTGTTCGGCCTGCCAAAGGCCGACATCAGGGTGCGTGCGGCATTTGTCGGTGGTGCCTTCGGCTCGGGCTTGCGCCCGCAGTACCAGCTGCCGTTGGCAGTGATGGCGGCATTGCACCTGCAACGCTCGGTGCGCGTCACGCTGACGCGCCAGCAGATGTTCACCTTCGGCTACCGGCCCCGCACCGAACAGCGGCTGCGCCTGGGCGCAGACGCGCACGGCCGGCTGCTGGCAATTGCCCACGATGCACTTGGCCAGACATCCCGCTTCGAGGACTTCACCGAGCATCTGGTGGAATGGAGCGGCATGCTCTACCAGTGTGACAACGTTGCGCTCAGCTATCGCTTGGCCCCACTGGATGTGTACACCCCGCTGGACATGCGCGCACCCGGCGCTGCCTCCGGGATGATAGCGCTGGAATGCGCCATGGATGAACTCGCCTGCGCAGCGCAGATCGACCCGCTCGACTTGCGCCGGCGCAACTTCGCCGCCAACAATGCCAACGAGGGCAAGCCCTATTCCAGCAAGGAGTTGCTGGCGTGTTACCAGCAAGGCGCCGACCGTTTCGGCTGGGTAAACCGCAACCCGCAGCCTCGCAGCATGCGCAATGGCCATCAGTTGGTGGGTTGGGGCATGGCTGGCGGCGTCTGGGAAGCGATGCAGATGAAAGCCAGCGCCAAGGCCCGCATCGATGCACAGGGCCAGCTGACTGTCAGCAGCGCCACCACCGACATTGGAACCGGCACCTACACCGTCATGACTCAGATCGCCGCCGACGCTGCCGGGGTCAGGGTGCAGGATATCACCTTCGTGCTGGGCGACTCCTCGCTGCCCACTGCGCCACTTCAGGGCGGATCGTTCACCGTGTCGTCAGTGGGTTCGGCCGTGCGTCAAGCCTGCCTTGTGCTACGCAGCAAAGTGCTGGAACACGCGCGCAACACATACCCAGAGCTCGCCAATACACCCACGGAGCAGATCGTTTTCGCTGATGGCTACCTGTACGCCGGCAGCCTTCGCCTGGCCTTGGGAGACATCGTCGCCAGAGCCGCGGGTGCTGGTTTCGAAGTGCAGATCGATGCCGAGCCAGGCGCCAGGCGCCAACTGTTCTCCACCGCCACTCATTCGGCGGTGTTCGTGGAAGTCCACGTTGACGAGGACCTCGGCACCATCAAGGTGACCCGGGTGGTCAGCGCCGTGGCGGCAGGACGGGTGGTCAACCCAAAGACTGCAACCAGCCAGATCCTGGGAGGCGTGGTGTGGGGTGTGGGCATGGCCCTTCACGAAGAGGCGTTAACCGACCATCGGCTGGGCCGCATCGTCAACCACGACCTGGCGCAATACCACATCCCGGTCAACGCAGACATTGGGGATATCGAGGTGATCTTCGTTGAAGAGAACGATGACATCGTTAATGAACTGGGCTCCAAGGGCGTGGGTGAAATCGGCGTTGTCGGGGTGGCTGCCGCGGTGGCCAACGCTGTCTACCATGCTACGGGCAAGCGTGTAAGGGCGTTACCGATCACACTCGACAAAGTGCTGTGATCCGGCGGGGGCTCGGAACCAGGCGTCCTGGTGGCCAGTATCGAACTCAACCCCCTCAGCTTTCATACCGTCGGACTTGTTGGTGTGAACTTTGATGCCCCACATGGCTTCCCTTGCATACCCGCCCAGAAACCTTACGGCTGCAGGAGCTGACGTCCATGAGAGCGCTGACCTACCACGGAGCAAACGACGTCAGGGTCGATAACGTCCCTGATCCCATTATCAAGGAAGCAGACGACATCATCCTCAGGGTCACCGCCACAGCGATCTGCGGTTCTGACCTACATCTGTATCGAGGAAAAATTCCGGAGACCGAAGCCGGGGATATCTTCGGCCATGAGTTCATGGGAATCGTCGAGGACACCGGAAGTGCAGTTACAAATCTGCAGATTGGCGACCGGGTAGTAATTCCCTTTGTTATCGCCTGCGGCAGTTGTTTCTTCTGTCAGCACGATCTGTTTGCCGCCTGCGAAACCACCAACACCGGGCGCGGCTCAATCGTCAACAAGAAGGGCATTCCTCCGGGCGCGGCACTGTTTGGATACAGTCATTTATATGGCGGCATCCCTGGCGGTCAAGCTGACTACGTCCGGGTACCCAAAGGTAACGTCGGCCCTTTCAAGGTCCCCACCGACCTGGCCGATGACAAGGTCCTTTTCCTGTCCGATATTCTGCCGACCGCGTGGCAGGCGGTCATCAATGCCGAGATTGGCCAGGGTTCATCGGTTGCCATCTACGGCGCCGGGCCAGTGGGGTTGCTGAGTGCCGCCTGTGCACGAATGCTCGGTGCCCAGACCATCTTCATGGTCGATGACAACGATTACCGCCTGGCGTATGCCCAGAAAGCTTACGGTGTTGTCCCCATCAACTTTGAGCAGGACGACGATCCCGCTGACAGCATCATCCGTCACACGTCAGGCATGCGTGGCGTTGATGCGGTAATCGATGCGGTTGGCTTTGAAGCCAAAGGCAGCACTGCCGAAACAGTAATGACGGCACTGAAGATCGAAGGTAGCAGCGGCAAGGCGCTGCGCCAGAGCATTGCTGCAGTGCGTCGCGGCGGCGTTGTCAGCGTCCCAGGTGTTTACGCCGGCTTCATCCATGCCTTCATGTTCGGCGACGCCTTCGACAAAGGTCTGACTTTCAAGATGGGCCAGACCCATGTCCAGAAATACCTACCGGAGCTGCTGGAGCACATCCAGGCAGGACGCCTGCAACCGGAACTGATCGTCACCCACCGCCTGGCACTCGAAGAAGCGGCCATGGGCTACAAGATGTTCGATCAGAAGCAGGACGACTGCCGCAAGGTCATCCTCGTACCAGGCGCTGCGGCGGGCACCCTGGGCCCTGACCACATATGAAGGGGACATGGCCTCGAAGTTTTTTCATCACCCGCTCGCAACGCATGCACCGCTGATGTGAGCCGCTGAGCACCGCGCTGGAACTTTACCTCGCCGTGCCGGCCCCTATCTGAGGTCTATAGGTAAAAGGAGCTAAACGATGAGTGCACAACTGAACGGCAAACGCGTGGCGTTTCTGGTCACTGATGGCTTCGAGCAGGTGGAACTGACCGGCCCGCGCGAGGCACTGGAAAACAACGGTGCGGTGGTTGATATTCTGGGCGAAAAAGAAGGTACGGTCATGGGCTGGAACCATGACAAGCCCGCCGACGCCTTCACCGTAGATGCGACGTTCGAGGGCGCCGACCTCGACCTCTACGACGCCTTGGTGCTGCCTGGCGGCGTGCAGAACTCCGACACCATCCGCATCATTTCTGCCGCGCAGAATCTGGTAAAAAGCCATGACGCGGCTGGCAAGCCGCTGGCCGTCATCTGCCACGGTGCCTGGTTGCTGGTGTCCAGTGGCTTGGCCAAAGGCAAGCGCATGACCAGCTACAAGACACTGCAGGACGACATCCGCAACGCGGGTGGCACGTGGGTAGATGAACAGGTGGTGGTGGACGGCAACCTGATCACCAGCCGCCAGCCAGATGATATCCCCGCCTTCAATGAGCAATTGATCAAGGCACTGGCAAGCTGAGTGTGCTTCTTTCCAGCGCCCCCTGGTCGCATTTGACGCCGACCAGAAGGCGCTGGTCATGCCAGCTGGATATAAACCGAATAGCTGCCCAGCAAAATCCAGAAGCACAGGAAGATCCAGGGCGTGCGCAGGGAAAACAGCAGTGATTTGCGGTGCCCCGCCTGAGAGGTTTCTGCCTCGCAGAACAACGGCGACTCGTCATAGGCCAGGCCCATCATCGGCTCGCTGCGCAGCAAGTGGCTCTGTTTCATCTGCCAGTGCTCGATGATCCGGAAGGCGGCACGGATGCCTGGCCAGGCATTCAACGTACTTAGCACGCCAAGCAGTGCGAGAAAAGCCGGCACCATCAAGGTGAACATTTCGCCCCAGCTCTGGTTCAGGTTGCTCATCGATGATACGAACGCGATCACCAGGAACGACTGGGCAGCGAGATAAGCGTCAGTGCGGTTGGCCAGAATGGTGGTTTCATACTGGATTTCGCGCCGATAGAAATCCAGCCGCTCTTTCGGCGTACCGAACAGCTTCGCATTCCTTTGGTCGATTTCGTGTTCCGGCGTGGTGGGCGTGATGATTCGAGGCACGTGGATACTCCTGGATATCGTATGCCTCGCCCATTACAGCGCAAGACCCGTCAGGGATAGAGTACTCTGCTGACCGAAAATTCATTGGGAATGCGCTTGCCAACCGCTCGTCGCGTAGACCGATGACCCACCTAAACGCTGGCTTCGCGCACGCTTCGAACGGTAATGACCGTTCCCAACTGCAGGAGCATCTTCCATGATCGACTACCCTACCCCTCCATTCCCGTCCCAACCACAAAGCGTGCCGGGCTCACAACGCAAAATGGAACCGTATCCGGATTGTGGTGAGCAAACCTACACCGGCCACAACCGCCTGGAAGGCAAAATCGCCTTGATCACCGGCGCCGACAGCGGGATCGGGCGTGCAGTAGCGATTGCCTACGCTCGCGAAGGTGCTGACGTTGCCATTGCCTATCTGAATGAGCACGAAGATGCGCAGGAGACGGCGCGCTGGGTCGAAGCCGCTGGCCGCCAATGCCTGCTGCTGCCAGGCGACCTTGCGCAGAAACAGCACTGCTACGACATCGTCGACAAGACCGTGGCGCAGTTCGGTCGTATCGATATTCTGGTCAACAACGCCGCGTTCCAGATGGCTCATGAGGGCTTGGACGAGATTGACGATGATGAATGGGTGAAGACCTTCGATACCAACATCACCGCCATTTTCCGCATCTGCCAGCGGGCGTTGCCCTCGATGCCAAGAGGCGGTTCGATCATCAACACCAGCTCGGTCAACTCTGACGATCCGTCACCCAGCCTGCTGGCGTATGCCGCCACCAAAGGCGCCATTGCCAACTTCACCGCAGGCCTTGCCCAACTGTTGGGCAAGAAAGGCATTCGGGTCAACAGCGTAGCACCCGGCCCGATCTGGACGCCGCTGATTCCTGCCACCATGCCCGATGAAGCCGTCAGAAACTTCGGTTCGAGCTACCCGATGGGGCGGCCTGGGCAACCGGTGGAAGTAGCCCCGATCTACGTCTTGTTGGGCTCTGATGAAGCGAGTTACATCTCGGGCTCACGGTACGGAGTAACCGGCGGGAAACCCATCCTCTGATGACAATACCGAGGCCAGCTGTGGCTGGCCTCGAAACAGATCGGCCCTACGCCAATCATCATCCTTGTTGAACCCTGCCGCTGTCGGCCACTCAACTCCTGGGAAGCCAGTATTTATCCGCCCGTGACGAGGTACCTCCATGAATGCCATCGATCTGCTGATTCAAGATCATAAAGTGGTCAAGAAACTGCTGGAAGAACTCTCATCGACCACTGAACGTGCTGTAAAAAAACGCGCTGACTTGCTGCACCGCATTGAGCAGGAACTGCAAGTCCACACCGCGTTGGAAGAGGACATTCTCTATCCAGCGATCAAGCAAGCCGGTGGTAAAGAGGAGGCCAAGATGTATTACGAGGCCAAAGAAGAACACCGGACAGTTGACGCACTGGTACTCCCTGACCTGCTTCAAACCCAGACCGGCACGCTCGAATTCGCAGGTCGAGTGAAGGTGATGAAAGAGCTGCTTGAGCATCACATCGAGGAAGAGGAAGGCGAGCTCTTCCCCACCGCGAAGAAGCTGCTCGGTAAAGATCAATTAGAGGCGCTGGGGCGCGCCATGGAGACCCAGAAAAAAGTGCTCAAGAGCGAGCGGCCCGCCGCTTGAATCAAACACGCCTAGCCGGATCAGCGATCTGGCTAGGCGAGCGCGGGCAACCCTTCACCACCAGGCGATCAGTTATCCAGTTCATCCTTGATGATCTTGCCGTCGTGCGGATCAACCTGGAATTCGTACTGCTTGCCGTCAGCCTTCATGCCTTCACCTTCCCAGTGGCCGTCGTCGGCTTCGATCTTGGTAATTTGCGTGTAGCCGGCGCCTTTCAACGTGGCTTCAGCCTGATCCTTGCTGACCTTCCAGTCAGCACCGGGCGTATCAGCCCACGCGCAAGAAGCACCCATGGCACCTACCAATGCCAAGCCAGTGAACAGTCGAGTCATCGCTTTCATCGCCAACTTCCTTTTGCTGTGAATGTGAACATGCGACCCGGCCGACACGATGCAGGTTCAGTCGGAGCGCTATTCCCAGGCAGTTCTGTTCCAGCGCTAGTCGATAATTACGGGGCCACTGAACCTTACTGTCAGTACAACACTCTGTTCTTGTCAGGTACCGCTTGAATCCAGGGAGCGACTTTCATGACTGATCCGATCATGCAACTGGACGCAGAGCTCGAATGGCTCGGCGAGATCGCCGATGAGCTCGAACGCCAGGTGGCGCCCTGCCCCCTTACCCGGGTATTGCTGGTCGCCTGGTTGACGGAGTGGGTACCCACCGCTCAAGGGCGGACAGCGATGAAGCGGGAACTGCCTCACCTCCCACAAGCATTGAAGTCGGCATATGCAGTGTGGATTAACGCCGGTGGCGCTCGCTGATATTACTGCCAGCGCCCACCCGGCACTGTCCATGTCCTCATGACGCCCGCTTCTTCCATGCTTCGTATCGGGCAAGCAGCGGCTGAACGCTCAACCCGTGCAGCAGGATGCTCAACGCCACCACTGACAACACCAGGTTGGTGCTCAGTACCGCATAGCCTGGGAGCAGCCCATGGTTAAGGGCATGGAAAAGGTAGTAGAAACTGCCGATACCGCGGATGCCAAACCATCCAAGCAGCCCACGTTGCCGAATATCCACCAGCCCCCGAATGGGGAACAGGGCAATGCTGAAGGGACGAATCAGCAGGAACAACGCACCGGCGACCAGTAACGCCCGCCAGTCCCAATGCTCTATCAGCACCACCCCGAGCAAGGTCACGAGGAACACCTCCATTGCTCGCTCGATCAGGCTTCCGAAGGCCAGCATGTCCCCCAGCATGATCCCCGCTGCAACCTGAGAATCGTCCAGCCCTTTCACATCACCTGTCACGGCCAACTCCGGCGCTACATGCTGATGGCCTACCACCGGCTGCACAAGGTGTTCGGCGGCCGGCTGTTGTGGGCTGCTGGACGTGTGAACCTCCGCCTGGCGCAAGCCCAGCCCCGCAGCAAACACCGCGAGAAACCCGTAGGCCTGAATCGATTCGGCGAGCACATAGGCCAGCGCGATCAATGCCAAGGCCAGGTAATCATTGGGCGATACGGTACTGTCGTCGTTACGCAGCCGCAGGAACAGCGTAAGTTTGCCCAGCCCGCGCCCCATCCAGTAGCCAAGAAGCAAACCAGCAGTTACTGCCCATAGCATGTCCTTCATCAACCAGTCAGCGAGCCAGGCCTGCCCGGTGTTCTGTTGCAGGAACAACCCAAGGATGACAAAGGGAAAGGCCACTCCATCGTTCAGGCCCGCCTCCCCGGACAAGCTGAAACGCACAGGATCTTCGTCCTGGGCATCGGCCACCTGCACCAGTGTCGCAAGCACTGGGTCTGTGGGTGCGAGGATCGCCCCGATCAGCACCGAAACACCCCATTCCAGGTGCAGGCCGTAGTGCAACACCAGCGTTACGCCACCGATGCACATCATCATCACAGGCCCTGCCAGGTAAAACGCGGCCAACCATCGGCGGTCATGCAAGGGCAGGCGCAGCTTCAAACCGCTGAAGAACAGCGAAAAAAGCACCGCGACCTCGGTCAGGTGCTCCATCCATTCACTGGACTTGCTGACATCCAGATGAAGAAAGCCCAGCCCGGACGATCCGAGCCCGACGCCCAGGGCAAGGCACACCACAGAGGATGTCACCGGCATCCAGCGTAGATAGGAGGATGAAAGCGCGAGTAGCAGCAAGACCATGCCCAGCATGGCGAACCAGACGATGAAGGTCATCTGCGCAGGTAGCCTGGTAGAGTTGTCGATCAGCTTTTGACTTTCCGTTACGACGCGTCGTTCCACTGCGATAACCCGACTCGGGCTGGCCGGTATTCGCGGCTTGAGCCCACACAGTCGAAGCAACGCCGAAACAATCAGCCATGCCCTTCATGTCGCCTGATCAAGTGCCCGGCGTACCTTGGCGAGCAGTTCGCTGATCTGGAACGGCTTGATCAGCATGTCCATTCCACTGCCCAGAAACGCCTGGCGGTCCAGGGCCGTCTCCGCATAGCCGGTCATGAACAGCACCGGTAACCTTGGGCGATAGGCCCGCGCCATATCGGCAAGCTCGCGCCCACTGATCCCAGGCAGGCCGACATCGGTGAGCAGCAACTGAATGCCGGCCTCTTCACGCAGATGGTCAAGTGCCTGCTCGATGGTTTCGGCCAAGGTGCACCGGTACCCGGCATCGGCCAGCACTTCTGCCACTGACAGGCGTACCGAGGCCATGTCCTCCACCACCAGCACATGTTCACCGGCCCCTTGCTGATCGGCTTGCGGTATGCGCTGCTCGCAGGATTCCTGCTGGTTGCTGGCGGGCAGCATGAGGATGACTTCAGTGCCCCGCCCCGGCACGCTGTGGATCGCCACGTGTCCGCCCGACTGGCGAGCAAAACCGTAGATGGTCGACAGCCCAAGCCCGGTACCCTGCCCTAACGGCTTGGTGGTGAAAAACGGGTCGAATACCTTTTCCAGCAGCTCTGGCGCGATGCCACAGCCATCATCGCGTACCGTCACCGCAACATAAGGGCCGTCCTGCAGGTTGGGGTCGCCGAGTGAGAAGCTCGCCGCCGTATTCACCCAGATATGCCCGCCCTTGGCCAAGGCATCGCGGGCATTGATCACCAGGTTGAGCACCGCGCTTTCCAGCTGGATCGGGTCTACCAGTGCGATCGTCGGCTCACGGGACAGCTCCAGTTTCAGCACGATTCTCTCACCGATGGTGCGGTTGATCAGTTCTTCCAGCGAGCGTACCCGCTCGTTGATATCCACCGGCCGCGTGTCCAGAGGCTGCTGCCGTGCGAAGGCGAGCAGCCGATGGGTCAGCGAGGCAGCGCTCATGGCAGAGCTCAGGGCCGCGTCGGCGTATGCAGGGACCTTTTCGATACGGCTCTCTGCCACCCGTTTGCGAATCAGCTCCAGGCTGGTGATGATGCCGGTCAACAGGTTGTTGAAGTCATGGGCGATGCCACCAGTAAGACTGCCCAGGGCATCCATCTTCTGCAGTTGCAGCAGCTGCGCCTCGGTCTGTTCGCGCTGGGCCGTTTCCCGGGCCAACTGGGTGTTGGCGTCCTCAAGGCGCGCCAGGTGCGAGCGCTCGCGGTGGCGATGCTCGGTGACGTCTTCGACGAACACCAGGCACAACCCAGGCGCCCGGTAGGGCGATAGCTGCCATTCGGTATCCCTGGGCATGCCGCCCACGTGCATGGCCAACGTGCCACGCCAGCGCTGCCCCGCAAGCAGGTGCTGACGCAACTCGGCGATGACGGTTTGCTGGTCTTCGGCAAAGCATTCCTGCAGCGCCTCGGGGTTGTGATTGTCCTGGGTCAGCTGCTCGAAGGCATGGTTGCATTCATGCACCTTCAGCCTGTCGTCAATTACGGCGATCGGGGCTGACACATTGGTGAAGATTTCCCGAAAACTGGCCTCGCTGTCCCGCAAGGCCCGCTCGGTGTCGCGCACCCGCAGCAAGGTACGCAGCGTGGCCACCAGCACATCGGCATCCACGGGGTGAACCAGGTAGGCATCGGCGCCTGCGTCTAGCCCGGTAATGATGTCACCCGTCTGGATCGACGCCGCCGACACGTGGATCACCGGCAGCAAGGCGGTCTCGGGCTTGGCACGCAGCAGGCGGACGATATCGAAGCCGCTCATGTCCGGCAGGTTGACGTCCAGGATCAGGGCATCGAAATGCTCGCTACCGATCAGCGCCAGCCCCGCGCCACCGGTGCCTGCCTCCGTCACGGTGTATCCATGCAATGCCAGCCGGCGACGCAGCGCATAGCGTGTGGCGACATTGTCGTCAACGATCAGCAGGCGGATGTCAGCGTTCATCAGCGCTCTCCTGGGCCAGCGCCATAGGCAGGATGACAAAGAACGATGATCCGCTGCCGGGCGTACTTTCAACTCCCACCTCGCCGCCCAGCAGCGCCGCAAAACGCTTGCACAGCGACAGCCCCAGCCCCGTGCCACGCAAGCGTTTCTGTAGCGGCGAGTCAATCTGGGCGAAATCTTCGAACAAACCACCGAGCAGCTCGGGGGCAATCCCGATACCCGTATCGCTCACGGCAAAACGCACCTGGTCGCTACCCACCAGCTGCGCCGACACACGCACCTCGCCACAGGTGGTGAATTTCAGGGCGTTGGAAATGAAGTTGCGCAGGATCTGCGCCAGCTTCTTGTCATCGGTATACATCTTCGGCAGGCCTTGCGGCTCTTCGAAGATCAGGTCCACCGCGCCGGTGTCGACGATCGGGCGGAACATGCCGCGCAAAGCCGCAAACAGGTCGAGCATATCGAACCAGGCAGGCGAAATGGTAATGCGGCCAGCTTCGATCTTGGCAAGGTCAAGCAGGTCGTCGACCATGTCGCCCAGCTCTCGCGTTGCCGTGCTGATGAACGCCACCTGCAACTGCTGTTCCTTGCTCAACGGCCCGTCCACCTCGTCGGCGAGCAGGCTGGTGATGCTCAGGATCGAACCCAGCGGCGTGCGGAACTCGTGGCTCATGTAGGAAAGGAAGCGGCTTTTCAGGTCCGAAGCCTGGCGCAGTTGCTCAGCCTGGGTGTCCAGCTCGGCATACAGCGCCAGCACCCCTTGGTTGGTGTCCTCCAGTTCGGCGCGCAGCGCCTGGTTTTCCGCCTGCAAGCGGGCGATGAGGTCGGCCTGCTCGACACTGTTGCTGGATGATTCAGCCATGCACGGTCTCCAGGTCGATGACCAACACCGTCACATCGTCCCGCCCACGGCAGAAATCGCGATGCAACACGGCAGCGATGACCGCCGGGTGGCGGTGCACGAGGCCGGGGTAGGTTTGCAGGCTCCAACGCGACTGCAGGCCGTCACTGAACATGATCAACAGATTTCCTTTCACGTGAGCGTAGTCGAACACCTGGCCCTTGCGGTATTGCCCACCGACGATGCCGGGGTGCGAGGCCAGGCCGCGCGGCCGTTCGCGGCCGACCAAGGTTGCGCCGATATTGCCGATGCCGATGAACGACAGGTGGTCAACAGCACCATCGTACCGGGCGATGGCAACCGCACCGCCGCGGGTGCCGGCCATGGCATGGTGCAGTTCGCCAAGCAACTGCTCCGGCGCGCTGAAGGGCGCCAGGGTAAAGGCCTGCACACCCGCCTTGGCCGCACGCTCGGCCTCCTCGCCATGGCCAAGCCCATCGATCAGTACTGCGCTGATACGTTGTTCGGCCAGCGTCACATGCCAGCTATCACCGCAGGCCGGGTCATCGTGCAGCGAATGCTGGGTCACGCCAATGCGTATGTCCCTGCCCGTATGGCCCTGCCGGTAGAGGCGCGCCAGTACCACCGCGCCCTTCGCGTCCGCATGCACATCGAATACCTGCGCCAGGCGGCTGACCGCCCCCAGCCCGATGCCTTGGGTGCCGCCGGTGGAGTAGCCATCGGCCAGGCAGTTGGCCAGGTCGAACCCTTGTGCACGGTCCACCGCCACCAGTTCCATACCCGGGTGGGCGTGATGCGCAAGAACGCGAAGATGCAATTCACCACGCTCGGCGTGCTTGAGCACATTGCTGGCAAGCTCGGTGGCGACAATGGCCGCCCGGCCGGCGTCGGCGGCAGTGAAACCAAGCTGCTCGGCCAGCCTCTGGGCAACACGCCGGGCATGGCCGACCTGGCTGGGGTCATCAAGGCGCAGCACCTGGGTCAAACTCGCTGCCAGGTTCAGGCCCATCGTGTGATCGTTACCCGGGTACCTTGCCCGGGGGTGGTGTCCAGTTCGAATTCGTCTACCAGTCGGCGCGCGCCGGTCAACCCCAGGCCCAGCCCGCCGCCGGACGTCCAGCCATCGGTAAGCGCCAGTTTGACGTCGGCGATACCCGGCCCCTCGTCACGAAATACCAAGCGCAGGCCTACCCGCCCGGCTTCCTCGATGACTTCCCAGTCCATGTCACCGCCGCCACCGTATACCACGGTGTTACGTGCCAGCTCACTGACAGCCGTGACCAGTTTGGTGAGGTCGACCAACCGCATGCCGCAGTCGGTGGCAATCTTGCGGGTCAGCTGACGGGCCAGTACCACGTCCTGCTCCAGGCGTACCGGCTGGCTGCCGCTTTGGCGGATGCTCATGAGTGGCCTACCCGCTGGCGCAACAGGTGCATGCCGCGATCGACATTCAGTGCTGTGCTTACGCCGGGCAGGGTCAGGCCAAGCTCCACGAGGGTGATGGCCACCGCGGGTTGCATACCGACCAAAACCGTTTCGGCATCCATGATCCGGGAAAGGCCGGAGATACTGGCAATCATGCGGCCGATGAACGAATCGACCATATCCAGCGCGGAAATATCGATCAGCACGCCGCGGGCCGAGGTGTGGTCGATGCGGTCGGTAAGGTCGTCCTGCAGGCGCAGCGCCAGTTGGTCATGCATGTCGACCTGAATGGTTACCAGCAGGAATTCACCCATTTGCAGAATGGGAATACGCTCCATCGCCTCACACCTTCTCGCCAGTGCTGGTACCCAGACGCGAAAGCGCCAGCTTCAAGGCGTCCGCAAGGTTGGACTTGGTGGTCAACGTGCCCAGATCAAGGCCCAGGTGCACGATGGTCTGGGCAATCTGCGGGCGAACACCGCTGATGATGCAATCGGCGCCCATCAGGCGGATAGCTGTCACGGTCTTGAGCAGGTGCTGGGCGACCAGGGTATCGACAGTCGGCACACCGGTGATATCGATGATGGCAATTTCGGAGCCGGTATCGACGATGCGCTGCAGCAGCGATTCCATCACTGTCTGGCTGCGTTGCGAGTCGAGTGTGCCGATCAACGGCAGGGCCAGTACGCCCTCCCAGAGTTTGACCACCGGGGTGGACAGCTCAAGCAGTTCTTCCTGCTGGCGCTTGATGACGGCTTCGCGGTTTTTCTGATAAGTACGGATGGTGTGCAAGCCGAATGCATCGAGCAGTTGGGATATTTCCCACAGCTGTTCGGCCAACAGCGCGGGCTGGTCGCGGTAGTGGGCCTGCAGCAGTGTGAATAGCGGGCCTTTGAGGGCGAAGATGAAATTGGCTGTCTGGTGCGATTCCTGCCCAACCTGCGCACGGCTGGCAGACAGTTTTTCGAGGAAATGGCGCGTTTCTTCCCATTCTTCTACGCCAATCTGCGTACCTGCCTCCTTGCGCAGCGCGTCGATCACCAGTTGCAGGAAGTCTCGGGTTTCCTGGCGCAAGTCATGCTCACGGATATTGCGGGTCGCGCCGCTGGCTTCCAGGGCGCTGAGCCATTGCGCCAACAACTGCGGCTGATTACCGACGATTGCTTCGAACGAGCTGTTCTGCAGTGCTGCCATGTACGGTTTGCTCCTGAAAAAAGGCCTGGCCGGCTCATCGATTTTTTTGCCAGCTTCGACAATGACCCCTACCGATGAAAATAGTTGGGGCTCTTAGCGATAATTGATTGCGCCATCTTTTGTGTCGTTAACTCTAGGCCAAGTTCAGGGGGTACGTGGGCTGCACACCCTCATCTACAGAGCTTTCGCGCTCCACTGTGGTCACACGCTATAGATCACTGGAGAAAAGTCATGAAATTCGCGCAATTCTGCCAATGGCTCGCCAAGCACGCCGGTAAACCGAGCACCTTCCTCATCGCTGTAGTGCTGATTGCCATGTGGGCTGCATCCGGCCCCTGGTTTCACTACAACGACACTTGGCAGCTCATCGTCAATACGTCGACGACCATTATCACTTTCCTGATGGTTTTTCTTATCCAGAACACCCAGAACCGGGACAACGACATGATCCACGTGAAGCTCGACGAACTCATCCGCGCTACAAAAACTGCGGAGCAGTCGGTGCTGGATCTCGAAGCGCTCGACAGCCGCCAGATCCATCAGCTTCGCAAGGCGTATGAGGCGATGGGCAGCCGCTGTGGAACGGCCGCACAGCCGCTTGTTGAGGAGGATGGAGACTCTGCCGCCCGGGATAACCTGCAGCGCTAGCGTGGTGTGGCCAGTCGAAGCGCTTTCATCACGCTTCCACTCGTCAACCTTGCTGAACCCTGTTGCCACTGCGCGGGTCGCTAATGATGAGTGCACGAACGAAAGGGAGCCCTCGTGAGCGAAATCTGCATTGGTATTTCCGGTTGGCGCCATGGCCCACCCCGCAACAAGCCCTACCGCAAGGGGCTGGGGGCGCAGCCATGAACGGGACCCTGCCCACCCCCAACTGCATTATCGACAAGGTCACCGCCGTGCACCGCCTGACGGTGCTCACACTCAACGTTCACAAAGGCTTCACGCCGCTCAACCGCCGCTTCATCCTGCCAGAGCTGCGTGAGGCGGTGCGTGCCACCGGCGCCGATCTGGTGTTCCTGCAAGAGGTGCATGGCAGCCACCAACACCATGCCGAGCGCCACTCGGCCTGGCCGCAAACCCCGCAATACGAATTTCTTGCCGACAGCATGTGGCCACAGTTCGCCTACGGGCGCAATGCGGCCTACCCCCATGGCGACCATGGCAATGCGCTGCTGTCCAAATTCCCGATCCGCACCTACGACAACCTGGACGTTTCGGTCCATGGCGACGAGGAGCGCGGCCTGCTGCACTGCCAGCTCGAAGTGCCGGGCCATGAACAGCTACATGCCATTTGCGTACACCTGGGCCTGCGCGAAAACCATCGCCAGCGTCAGGTCAGCCTGCTCATGGCATTGCTCGAGAGCCTTCCGCCAGAGGAGCCGGTCATCGTCGCCGGCGACTTCAACGACTGGCGCCTGAAAGCCGATGCGCGGCTTTCGGGGCACTTGATCGAAGCCTTCGGCAAACCGGCGCGCAGCTTTCCGGCCCGCCTGCCCCTGCTGCGCCTGGACCGTATTTACCTTCGCAATGCGCAAACCTGCAAGGCGCGGGTGTTGTCCAGCTACCCCTGGTCGCACCTCTCCGACCATGCCCCGCTGGTAGCCGAGGTGACGCTATGAAGCAGCCCTGGAGCAACGGCAATCACGTCGAACTGCTGATCAATGGCGAGCAGTACTATCCCCGCGTGTTCGAGGCCATGGCCGAGGCTCGCGAAGAAATCCTCCTGGAAACCTTCATCATCTTCGACGACAAGGTCGGCCAGGCCTTGCGCCAGTCACTGATCGAAGCCGCCCAGCGTGGCGTGCGGGTCGAGGTGGCGGTTGACGGCTACGGCACTGCAGACCTTCCCGACGATTTCATTTCCTCCATGACAGCAGCCGGCGTGCGCTTTCACGCGTTCGATCCGCAACCACGACTGGCGGGCATGCGCACCAACCTGTTCCGCCGCCTGCACCGCAAGATCGTGGTGATCGACGGGCAGCGCGCGTTCATCGGCGGCATCAACTACAGCGCCGACCACCTTGGCGACTTCGGGCCCCAGGCCAAGCAGGACTATGCGGTGGAAGTCGTCGGCCCCGTGGTTGCCCAGGTGCACGCCTCCTGCTGCAGAATGCTTGCGCCGGTTCTGGAAAGCGTGGCCCGAGTGGAGCCGACCAACGCCGCTGCCGGCCCGTCCAGCGCCGTGCTGGTGGAGCGCGACAATGGTCGCCATCGCAACGATATCGAGGTCTGTTACCTGCAAGCCTTCCGCCAGGCCAAGCGACGCATCGTGGTCGCCAACGCCTACTTCTTTCCCGGCTATCGCCTGCTGCGCGAACTGCGCAACGCTGCCCGGCGCGGGGTCGAGGTGACCTTGATCCTCCAGGGGCAACCGGACATGCGCTGGGTCCGCGCGCTCTCGCGCCTGCTCTACAACTACCTGCTGCGCGACGACGTGCGCATCCACGAGTACTGCAAGCGCCCGCTGCACGGCAAGGTGGCGCTGGTGGACGACGACTGGTCCACCGTGGGCTCAAGCAACCTTGACCCGCTGAGCCTGTCGTTCAACCTCGAGGCCAACCTGGTAGTCCGTGACCGCGCTTTCAACCATGGCCTTTACACCCACTTGAGCGAGCTGAGCCAGGAGCATTGCAAGACCGTAACCCTGGAACGTGCGGTGCGTGGCTACTGGTGGCGTGCACCCTTGATCTTCCTGGGCTTCCACCTCACCCGATATTTTCCGCGCATCGCCGGCTGGTTCCCTGCACACAGGCAACACCTGCAGTCGCTGCAAGCAGACAGCGAAATCCCGGTCGACTACCACGAGGGCCAAACCTGATGGCCAATTCACATAGGAAGACCTGGGGCAAACGCCTTCTGACCGTGCTGTTCCTGATACTGATCCCGGTGCTGCTGTTCACCCTGGCGCGCAATCTGGACTGGAACGAAGTGCGCCAGTCGCTGCTGGCATACCGGCCCTCAACCCTGGCCCTCGGCCTGTTGCTGGCGCTGTGCAGCTACCTGGTGTTCGCCAGCTACGACCTGCTCGCCCGTGCCTACACCGGCCACCGCCTGCCGGCCCGTCAGGTGCTGCCAGTGGCATTTGTCTGCTACGCATTCAACCTCAGCTTCACCACCTGGGTCGGTGGCGTGGCCCTGCGTTACCGCCTGTACGGCAGGCTGGGGCTGGATACCGCGACCATCACCCGCATCCTCACCTTGGGCCTGTTGACCAACTGGATGGGCTATTTGCTGCTGGCCGGCACGGTGTTCGCCTTGGGCCTGGTCAAGCTGCCCGAAAGCTGGGCGGTGGGTTCTGGCGGCCTGCGCCTGATTGGCATGTTGATGGTGGCGGTCGCGGTGGCTTACCTGCTCGCATGCGCCTTCGCCAAGCGGCGCACGTGGAGCCTGCGCGGCCATGATGTAACCCTGCCGAGCCTGCGCCTGGCGTTGTGCCAGGTGGCGCTGGGCGCAAGCAACTGGGCGCTGATGGCGGCACTGATCCACCTGCTGCTGCCGCCGGAGCTGATGTATCCCTCCGTGTTGGGGGTATTGCTGATCAGTTGCGTGGCTGGCGTAGTGGCGCATATTCCCGCCGGCCTTGGCGTGCTGGAGACCGTGTTCCTTGCCCTGCTCCACGGCCAGATCGGCCAGGGCACCCTGGTCGCGGCACTGCTAGGCTATCGGACCTTGTACTACCTGATCCCGCTGCTGTTGGCGGTGGTCACCTACCTGATCCTCGAAAAGCGTGCCAAGGCGTTGCGCCAGCAGGCCGGCCTGGCTGCTCAGAAACGCTGATGCACCGTGGGTGCCCGTGCCGGACAGCGGCACGAGCACCCACGGTGCAAGCAGAAACAGCGTTGCTCGTGTATCAGGGCTCTCTGCGGTCGTCTTCAGAGGCCACATCATCGGTCCAGGGTTCGCCATCCAATGGCGCGGAGCGAGCCAGTTCAGCCTCGTCCAGGCCGATGCCGCCACCGATCTCGTTGGCCCCTACCTCGCGCAAGGTCTTGTCCGCCGGGCCATCATCCGTTCCCGGCTCGTAGGGATCACGGGCGCCGCTCTCATCGAACAACGTATCCGGGCTCATGTCGTCGAGGGTGACATTGTCTTCGTGCAGGCTGTCGCTGAGGGCCTCGCCCCCGGTCATGCCACCTTCAGCGACACGCCGGGGCGGGAATTCCTCGTTTACCTCGCGGTCCGGACGCTCGTCGCCGATACGGCCCTGGCGTTCATCGCGGCGCTCGCTGAAATCCAGCTCGTGGACTGAGCCCATCCGGTCTTCGGTGTCGTCGATCTCGCCTTGGGGTCTTGAGTCATCGGGTTTTGACATGAACGTTCTCCGTCTGTGGGCTTCATTCGGTCGACTCCCGCCAGGGGAAAATGATTCAGAGTTTCTTGAACAAAGCCCACCGCGCACTTCATGAACGCCACGCACATGCCCCTCCGGCCGGGATTCATCGAATCTTGTAGGTGAAGGTATTTTTGACATTGGCCACCGCCACCGCCTGCCCGTTCACCATCCGGGGCTGGTAACGGAAGCGCTTTGCCGCTGCCAGCGACGGTTTGACGAACAACGGATGGCACTGGCCGACCACCTGCGGGTCACTGACCTGGCCTTGCGGCGTGACCGTGTAGGCGACCGTGCATTCCCCCTCGATATTGCGATCCAGCGCCCGTTGCGGGTAATCCGGGGCCTCCTTGGCGATGGGCAGGTACTGCCGGCTGGCCGCCTCGGCTGCCGCACGGGCCTGGGCAGCAGCCTCTCGCGCCTGCTGCTGACGTGCCTGCTCTTGCTGCGCCAGTTGCTGCTCGCGCCGCTCAGCCTCCTCGCGCTGCTTGCGGACCTGCTCCTGTTCCTGGCGCTGTTGTTGATCGCGCTTGTGTTGTAGGTCGCGCTTATGCTGCTGCACACGCTTGAGGGCCAACGCTGCCTCATCCACGACCGGTGCCTGGGCTTTTGGTGGCGGCGACGAAGGTTTCTCGACAACAGGCTGGGTCACGGGCTCAGGCGCTGGCGGCTCAGGCACCACTACAGGTGCCGGCAAGCTCACCAGCTGGGTGTGGATCACGGACGCTGGTAAAGCCGCAAGCTCTGGCGTATGCGACAGGTTGAACAGCAGGTAGGCCAACCCCGCGTGCAAGGCGCACGCCACGCCAAACGCCATACCGTGGTCGCGCCAGCTGGCAGGGTCAAAAGTCAGGTTGCTCATGGTCACGGCGCCTCGGTGATCAGGCCCAGGCGGCTGACCCCACCGCGTTGCAACTCGGCGATACCGGCCACCACTGCGGCGTATTCGGTGTTGCGGTCGGCGCGCATGTACACCTGGGTCTGCGGGTCTTGGGCGACGATAGCTGCAATCTTGTCGCGCATCTGTGCGGTGTCGACGGCGCTGTCGGTCTGGCTACGGGTGTCGACCTCGCTGCCCAGGTTCCAGTAGTAGCTGCCATCGGCCTTCACCGAGAGCGTGACGATGCGCTGCTGGCCGGGTGCCGGCAGCGCCTCGGCGGCCACCTTGGGCAGCTCGATCTGCACGCCCTGCACCAGCATCGGTGCAGTGACCATGAAGATCACCAGCAGCACCAGCATCACATCGATGTACGGCACCACGTTCATTTCGGCCTTCAGGCCATGCTTGCGGACGGGTCTGGCGAGCATCGCGTGTTCCTCCTCAGGCCGCTGCCGCCAGGTTGCTGGCGTGGCCCTGCAAACGCCGTTGCAGGCGGCCTTGCAGTTCGTTGCCAAAGGCGTAGTAGCGGCTGATCAAGGTCTGGCTGCGCGCCGAGTAACGGTTGTAGGCCATCACTGCCGGAATCGCCGCAAACAGACCTATGGCGGTGGCGATCAGCGCTTCGGCAATACCGGGGGCCACGGTCGACAGGGTCGCCTGCTGCACCTGGGACAAACCCAGGAACGAATTCATGATGCCCCACACGGTTCCGAACAGGCCGATGTAGGGGCTGACCGAGCCGACCGTGGCCAGGAACGGCAAGCCCTGCTCCAGGCGCTCTTCCTGCTCGGCGATGGTCACCAGCAGGCTGCGTTCGACGCCTTCCAGCACGCTGTCGGGCTGCTGGCCTGGTTGCAGCTGCTGGAACGCCTGGTAGCCGGAAACGAAAAGCTGCTGCAGCCCGGCATCGACGTGAGGCTGTTGCGCCTTGATGCCCTGATACAGCTGGCCGACTTCGCTTTCGCGGAACTGCTTGAGAAATGCCCGGCTGTGCGCTTCGCTACGGCGCAGACGGCTGCCACGCTGGATGATCAGGTACCAGCTGAGCAGCGAGGCCAGGGCCAGGCACAGCATGACGGCCTGGACCACCAGGCTGGCTTCGCTGACCAGGCCCCAGACGGTGGTGTGTTCGAGCGGAGTTGGGGTTTGCATGGGGGTGTCCTTTCAATGTGAGTCTTAGTCAAAGGCAATCAGGTTGCGCTGGCATGACAGGCGGCCGTTACTCCAGGCCGAAGGCTTCGGCCACTGCCGCCCACGGCACGTACTTGTAGTTCTGGTTGCCTTCGGGCATGCGCTTGCGACCGTCCTGCACGACCAGCAGGCCCTTTGCCCAGGGCCCACCGAGGTTGGCCGAGGTCACGTCGAGGCCGTCGGTCTCCGAGGCGCCATCGATACCGCGCTGGGCGTCCAGGCTTACCTGGAAGCTGCCGCGCACCCGGTACGGTGGTTTGGCGTCGACCACCACATAGCTGTCGTTGCCCTGGCTGGAGATCACCAGGTAATCGCCCCCCTTGCCGTGGTACAGCGCCAGGCCTTCGATGTCGTCCTTGACCAGGCCGCCCACGCCGATCACGTTGTCCAGACGGGTCGGGCCATCGCCACGGGCGTCCAGTGCCCAGACCGCAAGGTCTTCTTCGCCGATGAACAGGCGCTGGTAGCGGTCGTCGGCCACGCAACCTTCCGACTGGGTCGCGGTGCTGAAACTGCGCACCAAGGTGCCGCCTGCCTGGCCGCTACTGCCGTCGAGGCGGTATTGAACGAAGCGGCCATCCTTGTCATTGGCGATGGCGTAAATGGCCGCATCGGCATCCTTGAAAAGGCAAAGGCCGTAGATTTCCTTGAGCTCCGTCGGCACCTGGCCGATGTCGCTCAACTGGCCGCTGGCCGGGTCGATGGCAAACAGGTGCAGGCTGTTGCGGTCACGGTTGCTGGCCACAGCCAGGTCGACCTCACGTTCGCCAAGCTGGAACCCCTTGCGCACGTCCACATTGTTCAGGCGGCCCACACGCAGGTCCTGCAGCTGCTTGCCGTGCAGGTCGTAGGCCAGCAGCCCGCCTTTCTTGTCGGTACCCAGTACCCGACTCAGTTCGGGCTGGCGCGTGTTGACCCAGATCGCCGGGTCGTCCGCCGCATCGCCAAGGCTGGGCACGCCGTCGGTCTGCACCTGCGCCTTGATCTGTACCACTGCAGGCGCAATCGGCGCTGGCGTTGGCTTCCAGCGCAGCGTCGCCAGGTGCGTACCCTGGTCGTCGGCCAGCAACAGTTCCAGGCCCTTGTCGTTCACACGGGCGCTGATCTGCTCCGGCTCTTTCAGCCCTTGCAAGCTCAGGGCTCCATCACGCAGCCATTGCCCGGCGCGGCGCTGGTACAGGTGCAAGGCATTGGCGATCGGGTCCAGCAGCATCAGGCCCCCGGGCACCAGGGCCACGCCGGCGGCGGCCTTGGCCAGGCTTCCGAACGGTGCCACCAGGTCCACCGGCTCGCGCACCAGGGGTGCTTCGGCAGCAGCTTCGTAGCGCCACAGGCCGACGTTTTCTTCGTTTACGTACAGGCTATGGCTTGCATCATCCGCCTGGCAGAACGCGCTCTGCGGCGGCAGGCTCAGGGCGCGCACCTGGCGCGCCTCGGCCAGCGGCTGGCCATGTTCGGCGACCAGCCACTGCTCACCGATGCCCTCCTCGCCAACCAGGAACAGGAAGTCATTGGCGGCGCTGTCGCGGTACAGGCACAGGCACAGGCCCTCGATGGCATAGCGGGTCTTGGGCAGGTAGCGCGGGGCGCCCCAACCGCTTTGTGCATCGAAGCGGGCCAGCAACGCCTGTTGACGCTTCTTGTCGACGGTGGCGACCATCAGGCCGGTGCCATCGGTGCGGTGGTCAAGGGTTTCGAAGCGGCCCGGCAACTCGCCAAGTACGCGGCCCTGGCGGTCAACCAGCTGCAGCGCCCTGGCGGTCAGTTGCAGGCGTTCGGCCTGCTTGAGCGCCGGCGTTGGAGCCAGCCACTGGCTGGTTTCGCTGTCGATGACGTTGCGGTCGAGTGTGAAGCTCGGCGCCGCGTTGGCACCGGCGTGGGCCAAGGCGACGTATAGCCCCAGCATGGACAAAGTGAACATACGCATGAGCAGGCAATATCCCTGAAGGGTGCGGTCAGAAGTGGGTGAGCGTCAGGCCGACCTTGTAGGTCGGGCCGTATTCTTCGTACTGGGCGTTGTAGCGACGGTGGCCGCTGTACACGTAATAGGACTCGTCGGTGATGTTCTGCGCCTCGAAGGTCAACTGCAGCTCGGGGGTCAGGAAGTAGCCTGCCTTGAAGTCCACGTGCAGCTGGTCATCGGCATACTGGTCGTGGGCCTTGTCGTCGATGGCCCCCAGCTCCAGCAGGTAGCCCGACTTGTAGTTGGCGGCCAGGCGCATGTTGAAGCGGTCGTTTTCCCAGCCGACCATGAAGTTGCCCACTGTGTCGGACTGATTGGGCAGGTCGATGCTGCGCTTGCCGGTGGCCCCTTGCAGGGTTGCATCAGACTTGCTCAGGGTGAGGTTGGCGCCCAGCAGCAAACCGTTCCAGGGTGCCGGCAGCCAGTCGAACTTCTGCGAGTAGGCCAGCTCCAGGCCATACAGCTTGGCGCCCCCGCCGTTCTCGAAGGTGAGCGCTTCGTCGAAGTCCACCCAGGCGCCAGTGCCCGCCAGGTCGGTGCTGTAGATGAAATGGTCGATGTCTTTGTAGAACAGGAACGCCGAGGCGGTGCCGGCGCGGCCCATGTAGTGCTCGATGCCCAGGTCGAAGTTCATCGACTCCAGCGGTTTGAGTTCGGGGTTGCCGAACGACGCATCGTTCTCATCGATGACAAAACCCGGCGCCAGCTGGCCGAAGGTTGGCCGTACCACGGTGTTGGTCCAGGCGGCCCGAATGGCCGTGGCCGGCGACAACTGGTAGCGGGCGTGCAGGCCTGGCAACCAGTGGTCATAGCGATTGTTGCTGCTGACGTTCTCGTACACACCGTCGCGCAGGCCAGTACCTTTGGCCTCGAACCTGGTACCTTCGTAACGCACACCGGCAATCAGGCGCCAGTCGCTGATGTCCAGCGTGTTCATCAGGTACGCCGCGTTGATGTCCTCGCTCATGTCGAAATCACTGATCCGCGAGGCTTCCTCATCGTAGTAGGCTGCACGGTCGAGGTTACTGATCAGGCCCTTGATTGCGCTGGCGCTGATGCCGTTGCCGAAGTTGCCCAGGGCGTAGTCGACATTGCTGCCCTGATAATCGGCAAGGCTGATGTCATCGAACCCGTCATAGGCCCAGGTTTCGGTATCGCTGGTCTTGTCGCGGCGGCTGAGTTTGCCGCCAAACTTGACCTGCGAGGCGTCGGCGAATTCGTAGTCGCGGGCAAGGTCCAGGCGGATGTTCTTTTCCTGGTCCTTGCCGTCCACCTTCTCCCACTCCACTTCGTCGAGGGTGAACCGGGCCGGGTCGTAGAAGTCGTTGCCCACGCTTAGCCGTGGCTTGCGCGTGCCGTCGAAGCCGACCTCGTCGAAATCGCCGACGAACCTGGCGCCGGCAATGCCACCCGGATCGTGCTCGGTGGCCTGGCTGTAGCCGGCCTGGGCACTGATGGTCCACTGGTCGAGGATGCGCTCGCCGCCAAGTACGTAGGACTGGATTTCCTGGGTGTCCTCGCGCGATTTCAAGTCGCGCCAGCCTTCGGCCTCGCCACGCTGGCCGGGACCCTGCGGGTCGGCGAACTCCAGGCCTTGGGCGTTGCGCGTCTCGGTGTCCTTGAACTTGCTGTAGAGGGTGCGCAGGTAGTAGCTGGAGAAGTCATCCGGCTGGTAATCGAAGTTCAGGCCCAGGCCGGTGCGCTCACGGGTAATCTGGTAGTCGCGGGCCTCGACCTCTTCCAGCCGGGCGCCGTCCTCGAAATCCCAGTTACCGCCGGTTTCGACGTTGTCCGAGCCAAACTTGCGCTTCTGCCAGCTAAACGCCGCAGCCACGCCAAAGTTGTTGATGCCGTCTCCCAGGCTGAAGCGGTCGCTGACCGCGCCGGAAAACTTCGGGCTGTCGCGGCTGACGTTGGTGTCGTGGCTGGCTTCGCCGGTAAGGGTGTAGAACAGCCCGTCATGGTCGAACGCCGACAGGCTCTCGACTTCGATGGTGCCGCCGAGGGAGTTGGCGTCCATGTCCGGGGTCAGGGTCTTGACCACCGACAGCGACTGCACCAGCTCGGCGGGCAGCACATCCAGCGCCACGGCGCGGCGGTCGCCCTCGGGGGCCGGTACCAGGGTGCCGTTGATGGTCACACTGTTAAGGTCCGGGGCGATACCGCGGACGCTGACGAAGCGACCCTCGCCCTGGTCGCGCTCCACCGACAGCCCGGGGATGCGCTGCAGGGCTTCGGCGGCATTGTCGTCGGGCAGTTGGCCAACACCATCGGCATGCACCACGCTCTTGATGCTGTCGGCGCTTTTCTGCTCGCGCAGCGCCTTGTCGATGCTCGCCGCCTGGCCGATCACCTCGACCCGCTCGACCGCATCTTCCGCCCAGGCTGGGGCGGTGGTAATGGCAACGGCCAGCAGGCTGACCCGGAATCCGGCGTTGCGGATGTGACGAAACGGCATTGCCACCTTGAAACCCTCGCTTGCAGTGACCCGATGAACCCGGGAATGGCTGCGAAAGCTAGAAAGGGTGTGTGGCACTTGCGTGACAGCGCTGGGCGGGGCGGCTTGAAAACGCGGCTTTAACATCGTTTTCGGCGCAATTTGAGCTGATATGACCTGAGGCCCGCTGCGGCCCTGGCGATGCCCTGCAAACCTGTGGCGCAGCTGTGGGGCCGGTCTGGGGGCCCAGGGCCGTTACCGACCACTTGAAATCGCGTTTTTTCCTGAAGATCAGCTGAGCCAAATCGACCCCCCGCCCAGTAACAGAACCGTCATCCGCCTTTGTTTCCTTTGCGCCCATCACGCCTTCCGGGCTCATCGAGGAAACCCCATGCACCGCCCCCTGCTAATGGCCGCCCTGCTCTGCGCCGCACAGGCTCATGCCCAGGCCAATGACCCTCTTCCGATCCCGCGCTCCGCCGGCCTGCCCTACGCCGCCGGCAAGCTGGCCGACCGTATCGTGCTCACCCCCGGCCAGAACGCCGCCACGCAGATGGCCATCAGTTACCGCACCGACCTGGCCCAAGCCGACGCGGTGCTGGAGCTCGGCCCGGCCCTCGCCGGCCCTGCGCTGGCAGCCAAGGCCAGCCCATTGAGTGGCAGCACCCAGCGCCTGGACAGCGACAACGGCCCAGCCAACTACCACCAGGTGCGCCTGGAACACCTGCAACCAGACACCGCCTACGTCTACCGGCTCAAGGGCAGCGCGGGCTGGAGCGAATGGCACCAGTTCCGCACGGCCAAGGCCACGTTCGCGCCGTTCTCGTTCATCTACCTGGGCGACACCCAGAACGACATCCTCGCCATCGCCTCGCGCACCATTCGCCAGGCGCTGCGCAGCGTGGCGCACCCTGCCCTGGTGGTGCACGCTGGTGACTTGGTGGCATCGCGCGACGACCTCGCCCACGACGATGAATGGGGTGAATGGAACCAGGCCGGCGGCTGGTCGTACGCTGCCATCCCACAGCTCACCGCGTTCGGCAACCACGAGTACCTGGAAACCCTCAACCCCGATGGCAGCGAAAGCCGTAGCCTCAGCCCTCATGTGACGGCGCAGTTCGCCCTGCCGCGCAACGGTGCCCCGGGTGTGGCGGCAACCAGCTACTTCAGCGATTACCAGAATGTGCGCTTCGTGGTGCTGGACGGCACCTCGGCGCTCGACCTGGGCACCCTGCAAGCACAGACCGACTGGCTGGAGCAAACCCTGAAAAGCAGCAAGGCGCAGTGGAACATCGTGGTCATGCACCAGCCGGTCTATACCTGTGCGCGCCCCGACGATACCGAACCGCTCAAGGCCGCCTGGCAACCGCTGCTGGAGCGCTACAAGGTCGACCTGGTACTGCAAGGCCACGACCACTGCTACAGCCGCCTGACCCACGCCCAAGGGCGCCAGGCCACGCGTGCCGCACAGCAGGCCAGACAGGCAATCGGCCCGGTGTACATGGTCTCGGTGACCGGCTCGAAGATGTATGGCCTGAACGACCGCGCCCGCCACCAGCCGGACCGCACGGCCGAAGACACCCAGCTGTACCAGACCATCACGGTCGAGCAGAACCGCCTGCAGGTGCGCACCTATTCGGCTGACGACCAGCTATACGACGCGTTCGATATCACGCGTGATGCCAAAGGGCGCAAGTTCCTGCAGGAACCCAAGCTGGCGCTGGCCAACGAACGTTACTGCAAGGCCAGCGTAGGGCCGGACGGGCTGCCGTGCACGGCCCGCGGCAAGTGAGCGTCATCGAATTGAGATAAACGCCTTGCATGCTGCTCTGCCTGTGCCGGCGACGGTGCCAGCACAGGCAACAACACACTCACAGGACACCCCATGCGCCCCAGCCCCCTGTTCAAACAGCACGCCCTTACGCTGGTCGGCCTGGTACTGGCCGCCAACGCCGGCCTGCTCGTCTACCTCGCCGCCGGCACGCTTAAAGCCTGGGCCGAGATCAACTGGATGGACGTCGCCGGCGAGGGCGGCACTTGCCTGATCCTCTGCGGCTGGCTGGTGATGCTGCTACGCGGGCGCCCTGCTGGCCGGGTCACCCGCCTGCTTTCGCTGGGCCTGTGCTTCATCGCCTTTTCGATGTGGATGGACACCCTCGACGAATTCATCCGCCTGCCCGACGACGCGGTCTGGGACAACTGGCTGGAGACTGCGCCCATGCCGCTGGGCATGCTGCTGCTGACCCTGGGCATGTACCACCTGCAGCAGGAACAGCACGCCATCACCGCGCAGATGCGCAAGCGTGAGCAACTGTTCCGCGAGCACCGCCTGTTCGACAAGCTCACCCCGCTGTCCGGTGCCCGGTACCTGCGCCAGCACCTGCAGCAGGCCATTGCCCAAGCCGCCCGCGAACAGCAAGCCCTGTCGCTGATCGTCGTCGACCTGGACGATTTCAACCAGATCAACCAGCGCTATGGCCAGGAAGAAGGCGATCTGGTGTTGCAAGTGGTCGCCCAACTGCTGCTGCTCAACCTGCGCCAGCACGACATACTCTGCCGCCTGGCCGGCGACCGCTTCGTCGCGGCGCTGCCCAACACCGGCGAACGCCAGGCCCAGGCCATGGCCAACGCGCTGCGCCAGAGCATCGCACACCTCGCCCATCACACCGGCCGGCATGGCGAACGCCTGCACCTGACCGCCACGGTGGCCAGCGTGATGGCGCTGGACGAAAACGAAGACCACCTGCTGAAACGCCTCAACTACGCCCTGGCCCAGGCCAAGAGCCGCCAGACGCACCAGGTACAACGGGCATGAACGGCTATGACGGCGACAGCCGCTTCATCACCGCCCACCACCTGCCCGCTGCGCTGATCGACCTGGCGCGTTCGCGGCAGATCGACACCCATCACCTGCTACGCGGCTGCGGGCTGTTTTACGACGACGTGGTCAGCGGCAAAGCGCTGATCAGCCCACAGCAGTTCCTTCGCCTGATCGGCAATGCGCAGCGGTTGCTCGATGCCGACGACACCAGCTTTCTCTACGGCCAGCGCCTGTGGCCCGGGCACCACGGTGCCGCCAGCCTGTTGCTGGAGCAGGCCGACCACCTGCTGCAGGCCCTGGAGCGCATCGAGCAGTACCGCGCCCTGCTGTCCCCGTTGCTCAGCCCGGTGCTGCGCCTCGATGAGCGCTACCTGCACCTGTACTGGCGGGAAAGCTGCGCCATCGACGAGCAGCGCCGCTTCCTGCTGGAGTCCAGCATGACAGCGGTGGTGGCCCTCGCGCGGCGCCAGCAACAAGAGCACCTGCCCTGGCGCTTCCGGTTCCGCCATGCCGAACCGGCCTACGTCGAGCAGTACTGGGTGCACCTGGGCGACTCTCTGGCCTTCGACTGCCCATCCACGGTGATGAGCCTGCCCCGGGAATACCTGCTGCGTGCCTGGCCGGGTGCCGGGTCGACCGCCCAGCACGTGGCACGCCAGGCCTGCGATGCACAGCTGGCGGCCTGGGGCTGGCGGGCGAGTTTTCTCGACCTGGTCTACGAGCACCTGCTCGGGCTGATTCGCCAGCCGCTGAACCTGGAACGGGTAGCCGCCGCCTTCGCCACCAGCCCCGCTTCGTTCAAGCGCCGCCTGGCCCGTCATGGGTCCAACTTCCAGGAGCAACTGGACCAGGTGCGCTGCGATCAGGCGCTGTACCTCTACCAGGTCAAGGGCTACAGCAACGACGCGGTTGCGCAGTACCTGGGCTTCAGCGACAGCACCAACTTCCGCCGTTCGTTCAAGCGCTGGACCGGGCGTGTGCCAAGTGAACTGGAAGCCTTGTGGGGCTGATGCCCAGGATTGTCGTGCCGGGATTACCAACGTAATAGACCGCGCCATGGGGCGTGTTGAGCCTCTAGCAGTGGGCCGGTTCGTCGGTCCGCGACCCCACGCTTTTTTTGAACTCCATGCGCAGGCGCCCTCTCCCAATGAAGAGACCGCGAACTGTCCCGGAGCCCGCCATGGCCAAGCCCCTGCAGGAGTACCTGCGCAAGCGTGACTTCAACGCCACACCCGAGCCAGCCGGCAAGCGTGCCCACCCACGGCCTGCTCACGGGTTGCAGTACTGCATCCAGAAGCACGACGCCAGCCATCTGCACTATGACTTTCGCCTGGAGCTGGATGGCACCCTTAAAAGCTGGGCGATTCCCAAGGGCCCATCCCTCGACCCCAAGGTCCGCCGCTTGGCCGTGCATGTAGAAGACCATCCGCTGGACTACGCCAGTTTCGAAGGGCACATCCCTGAAGGCCACTACGGCGCCGGCGACGTGATCGTGTGGGACCGGGGGCTCTGGGAGCCCGAAGGCGACCCGCGCGAGGCCTATGCCAAGGGCAAGCTGCGCTTTCGCCTGCAAGGTGAAAAGCTGTCGGGTGTCTGGAACCTGTTTCGTACCCACCTGGCTGGCAAGAAAGAGCAGTGGATGCTGGTCAAGTCCCACGATGGCGAGGCCCGCAGCGAAGCGGACTACAGCATCGTCGAAGCCCTGCCTGACAGCGTATTGAGCGACCGTACACTGGTCCCCCGCCGCCCAGCCAAGGCGGCGACCTCCACGCGCAAGCGCAAGGCCAGCGCTGGCGCCCTGCCGGACATGCTCCAACCGCAGCTGGCAACCCTGGCCGATTCCCCCCCCGAGGGTGACTGGCGATACGAGGTCAAGTTCGATGGTTACCGCATGCTGGCCCGCATCGACGGGGACGATGTGCGCCTGTTTACCCGCAATGGCCACGACTGGAGCGCAAAGCTGCCCCATCAGGTGCAGGCGCTGAAAGCGCTGGGGCTCGACTCGGCATGGCTGGACGGTGAGATGGTGGTCACAGACGAGAACGGCGTGGCCGACTTCCAGGCCTTGCAGGCCGCCTTCGACAACGAGCACGACGATGACATTACCTACTACCTGTTCGACCTGCCCTACCTCGGCGGCAAGGACCTGCGTGAATTGCCTGTGCAAGACCGCCGGGCGACCTTGGCCAAACTGCTGAAGCACAACGCATCGGCCATCCTGAAGTTTTCCGAAGACTTCAACCAGCCGGTCGACGCGCTGCTCGACAGCGCCTGCCGGTTAGGGCTGGAAGGCCTGATCGGCAAGCGCGCCGAAAGCCCTTACGTTAGCCGGCGCAGCAGCGACTGGATCAAGCTCAAGTGCACGCAACGCCAGGAGTTCGTGATCGTCGGCTACACCGCGCCCAAGGGCAGCCGCCAAGGCTTCGGGGCCCTGCTGCTGGCGCTGCACGACACCGACAGCGGCCAGTTGCGCTACGCCGGCAAGGTGGGCACCGGCTTCAGTGCTGCCACGCTGACGAGCATCCTCAACCGCCTGAAGCCCCTGCACACCGCCAAACCACCTTTGCCTGAGCCCCCCAGCGGTGCCGATGCACGGGGCGTGCACTGGCTCAAGCCAGAACTGCTGGCCGAGGTCGCCTACGCCCAGATGACCCGCACAGGGATCGTGCGCCACGCGGTTTTTCACGGGTTGCGCGACGACAAGCCCGCCACTGCCATTGCCTTGGAACGTGCCATGCAGGTAAAGAACGCAGCACATGCAGAGCCCAAGGGTTTGAGCAACCTGCACCTGACCCACCCCGACCGCGTCATCGACAAGACCAGTGGCACCAGCAAACGACAGGTGGCGGAGTACTACGCCCAAGTCGCCGACTGGCTGCTGCCACAGCTCGAACACCGCCCCGTGGCGCTGGTGCGCGCACCGGAGGGTCTGGACGGCGAGCTGTTCTTTCAGAAGCACGCGGGGCAGTTGCACCTGCCCAAGCTGACCAGCTACACCAAGGACCAGGCCGGCCAGGCGGCAATGGTGCTCAACAGCACCGAGAGCCTGTTGGGCGCAGTACAGATGAACATGCTTGAACTGCACACCTGGAACGCCACCGACAAAAACTTCGACAGGCCTGACCGCTTCATCCTCGACCTCGACCCCGACCCGGCATTGCCATGGAAGGCCATGCTCGAGGCCACCCAGCTGACCCTCACCCTGCTCGATGAGCTGGGCCTGAAGGTGTTTCTCAAGACCAGCGGTGGCAAAGGCATGCACCTGGTCGTGCCGCTCACCCGTCGGGCCGGCTGGGAGGAAGTGAAGGACTTCAGCCATGCCCTGGTCAAACACATGGCAGACTTGTTCCCGGACCGGCTCAGCGCAGTCTCCGGGCCCAAGAACCGGGTCGGGCGCATCTTCATCGACTACCTGCGCAACGGCAAGGGCGCTACCACCGTGGCCGCCTACTCGCTGCGCGCGCGCGAAGGCCTGCCAGTGTCGGTGCCGATCTGGCGCGAGGAGCTGCCCAAACTCAAGAGTGCCAACCAATGGAATATCGGCAACTTGCAGGCGCGGCTTGCGCAGGTGGACGACCCTTGGGCCGAGCTGGGCTCGACCCGGCAATCGATCACCCTGCGCATGCGCAAGCAACTGGGGATCGCATGATGGACTTCGCTCACCTCGACCGCCTGCTGCACCGCTTCGGTACCCGTTCGCGGGCCATCGACCTCGACCCCTTGCTGCCTGAACTGTTGCAGGTACTTCATGCTGAACAGCTTGACCTGCTGCCATTGCCCGGCCACGGGCGCACCCTCGAGCGCTGGCGGGCCTTGGCGCGGGTTGCCGGTTGCGATCTCGGCCTGGCCAAGCTGTATGAAGGCCACACCGATGCCCTGGCGGTCCTCGCCGAGTGCGGCGCCGCCCAGCATGCTCACGACGGTATCTGGGGCATGTGGGCCGCGGAGCCGCCGGATGCCAGGGCCCACATCGTCGCGCGCGATGGCGAACGGGTTCAACTGCAAGGCCGAAAAGCATGGTGCTCGGGCGCACTGCAGATCGATCGAGCGCTGCTGACCGCCTGGGAGAACGACCAGCCACAGCTGGTGGCCGTTGAACTGTCACACCCCAGCCAGCGCATCCAGGCCGAGCAATGGCAGGCCGTAGGCATGGCCAACACCGCCAGTGTCACCGTCGAGTTCGACAACTCGCCCGGGCTGGCCATCGGCACACCCGGCCAGTACCTGTCCCGCCCAGGCTTCTGGCAGGGCGGCGCAGGTATCGCTGCCTGCTGGTACGGCGCGGCCGAGGCATTGGCAGGCTACCTGCGCGAGCACTGCAACAAACCTCGGCCCGACCCCCATGCCGATGCCCACCTGGGGGCGGTCGATGCGGCCTTGTACGGTGCCCGCGCCGCCCTTCGCGAGTGCGCCGCGTGGATCGACCAGCACCCCCAGGACGACGCCAGTTTCGAGGTACGCCGCACCCGCGCCCAGATCGAGCAGGCGGTCGAACAGGTCATTCAGCATGTTGGCCGAGCCCTGGGGGCTACCCCCTTCTGCCGCAGCAGCCATTTCGCCCGGCTTAGCGCCGACCTGCCGGTGTACCTGCGCCAGAGCCACGCTGAACGCGACTTGGCCGAACTGGGTCAGCAAGTGACCAGCACACCGACAGGAGCATGGCAGCTATGAGCGAGAACCTTATTGATGCGGCCACGGGTACGCCGTGGAGTGACTGGCAGCATTCTGCGCACCTGGCACGCGCTACCTGGCTTGCGCCCGAGCAGCTGTGCCCACCCGGCCGACGCCTGGTGCTGCTGGCGCCGCACCCGGACGACGAGGTGCTCATGGCCGGCGGGCTGCTTGCCAGTTTTCGCGGGCGCGAACAGGACCTGGTGCTGATTTCCGCCACCAACGGCGAGGGCAGCCATCCGCACTCACCACACTGGACCGAGCAGCGCTTGCGTCACCAGCGCCCCTTGGAGAGTCGGCATGCCTTGCAGCAGCTAGACCTGGACCTCACCCGCCTGGACTGGCGGCGGCTTAACCTCAAGGACGGCGCATTGCCCCGCGATGAGGCCTTTCTGGTCCGTCACCTGGAGCAGTTGCTGGAGCCTGACGACCTGCTGCTGACCACCTGGCGTGGCGACGGACACTGCGACCACGAGGCCGCAGGCCGCGCCGCTGCCCAGGCAGCCCAGGCGCGCGGGGCACAGCTGGCCGAAGCGCCGGTGTGGGCCTGGCACTGGGCCGCACCCGACGACCCACGCCTGCCCTGGTCGCGGGCGCATCGCTTGCAGGTCGACGAAACGCGCCAGGCGCGCAAGCGCGAGGCCTTGGCTGCCCATGCCAGCCAATTGCAGCCCGACGGTGATCGCCCGCCGGTGCTGCCGACGCATTTGCAGGCGTGCCTGCTGCAACCCTTTGAACTGGTTTTCCTGTGATGGAGTCGCCATGAGCCTCGACGCGCAATACTTCGCCGACCTGTATGCCGACAGCGATGACCCCTGGGCGTTTCGCACCCGCTGGTACGAACGGCGCAAGCGCGACCTGCTGCTGGCCAGCCTGCCCCGTCAGCGCTATGAGCGCGTGTTCGAGCCGGCCTGTGCCAACGGCGAGCTGAGCGTGCTGCTGGCCGAGCGTTGCGTCAGCTTGCTGTGCCAGGACATCGACCCGACCGCCGTGGGGCTGGCGCGCCAGCGCCTGGGGGCCGCGAACCATGCCCGGGTGGAGCAAGGGCATCTGCCGGGCGACTGGCCAGGCGGGCAGTTCGACCTGATCGTGCTCAGCGAAATCGGCTACTACCTCGACCCCACCGATTGGCTGCAGGTGATCGAGCAGTCGGTGGCCAGCCTCACGGCCGATGGCGCCCTGCTCGCCTGCCACTGGCGCCACCCCATTGCCGGTTGCCCGCAGGACGGCCGCGAGGTTCATGCCCTGCTGGCGAGGCACTTGCCGCTGTATCCGCTGTTGCGTCACGAGGAAGCGGACTTTTTACTCGAGTACTGGACGTGCCAGCCCAGCGTCGTCGACCTGAATGAGCCCTGCCCATGATCGCCGTCATCATACCCGCCCACAACGAGGCCCGGCGCCTGGGGCGCTGCCTCAAGGCGGTCAAGGCTGCAAGTGCGCGAGCCGAGGCGGCAGGCTTAGCGGTAGAGGTGCTGGTGGTGCTGGACCGTTGCAGCGACACCAGTGCGCTCGTGGCCCGACGCCACGGTGTGCATACCCTTGAAGTGGACGCTGGCAATGTCGGCGTCGCCCGGCGTGCAGGCGCAGCATGGATGATCGCCCGCGGCGCCCAATGGCTGGCATGCACCGACGCCGACAGCCGCGTCCCGCAGCACTGGCTGACATCGCAGTTGCAATGGCGCGCCGAGGTGGTGTGCGGCACGGTGCACATCGAGCGCTGGCAACCCTGGCAAAGTATCGCCCTGCGCCGGTTGTACCGCAGCCTTTACCAGGCCCGTGAGGGGCACAGGCATATTCATGGCGCCAACCTCGGTGTGTGCGCCAAGGCCTACGAACGCGTTGGCGGGTTCCAGCCACTGCCGGCCCACGAGGATGTTCAACTGGTGCTGGCCCTGCAAGCCAGCGGGGCGCAGATCGTCTGGACCGCCGAGCACAGCGTGGCGACCAGCAGCCGGCGTGATAGCCGCGCAAAGCAGGGGTTCGGCGACTATCTCAGTGGCCTGGAAGGCCAGGTGTGACCACCTGGCGAGTCTCCACCATCAGGAGGCCTTGCGCGGTCGTTTGGTAGCCGGTTTTGCGCCCTTGGCCTTGCCACCGAGGCTGCGTTTGAGCAGTTCGGTAAGGTCGAGGATATCCGCGCCTTTCTCCGCGCTGGCGCCCTCCCCTTTGTCCACTGTCTCGATCTTGCCCTTGCTGGCTTTCTCTTCCACCAGGTCGAGTATGGTCTGGCGAAATGCGTCGTGGTACTCGTCCGGAGCCCAGGACCCACTCATGTCTTCGACCAGGCGTTTGGCCATGCCCAGTTCGCGCTTGTCGACCTTGGCATCGGTCACGCTCTTGTCCAGTTCCAGGGTTTCAACGCTGCGCACCTCCTCGGGCCAGCGCAGGGTGATCAGCACCAGGGCGTCTTCCAGTGGCCGCAGCAGCGCGAGGTGCTGACGGGTATGCAGCACCACGGTGGCCAGGGCTACCTTGCCGGTGCTCTCCAGCGTATCGCGCAACAGCGCATAGACTTTGCCGCCGCGCCGGTCAGGGCTCAGGTAGTAAGGTGTGTCAAAGTGCTGAAGCGGAATCTCTCCAGCCTTCACGAACGAGAAAATATCGATGGTCTGGGTCGCTTCAGGGCGAGCATCGCGAATTTCCTGCTCACTGATCACCACGTAGCGGCCCTTCTCGTACTCCACGCCCTTGACGATGTTGTCCTTGTCGATTTCCTTGCCGGTTACCTTGTTCACCCGCTTGTAGCCCACCGGCTCCATGCTGCGCTTGTCGAGCCAGTCAAAATCCACCCGCTCGGAGCTCACCGCAACGTTGAGCGAAACCGGGATGTGCACCAGCCCGAAACTGATCGCGCCTTTCCAGATAGCCCGCGCCATGTCTACCTCCTATGGGTTAGCAGCGAACGAAGCCCTTACTAAACCTGACTGACGACGGGTGCGAAGGTTTAGTTTGGTTGCACGACGCCAACGGGGGCCTGCAATGCCGGATAAACTGACCCGATTGCAAGCAGCCGAACCGTCAGAGGGAGACCAGCCGCCGAGCATCCCTTCGCACGGCTTGAGGGGGCACCCCAAAACCACGGATGAACACCTCCCGCATATGCCGGCGGTCCCTGAAGCCGGTCTCCCTGGCCACCACATCCAGGCTGTGCAGGCTCTGCTCGATCATCAGCCGGGCAGCCTCCAGCCGCAGGCTCTCGACAGCCTTGGCCGGTGACTGGCCGGTCTCGGCGGTGAACACGCGGGTGAATTGCCGTGGGCTCAGGTGCACCACTTCAGCAAGCTCTTCCACGCTCAATGGGCGGCTGAGGTGCTTGCGGGCGTAATCCAGCGCGCTCTGGATACGGTCCGACTTGGGCGAGAGCGTCAACAGTTCGGAGTGTTGCGACTGCCCGCCAGATCGGCGTTGGTGCATGACCATCTTGTGCGCCACCGACCTGGCCATTTCGCTGCCCAAGTCCTTTTCCACCATACCCAGCGCCATGTCCAGGGCGGCAGTCATGCCGGCAGACGTCCAGATCGGCCCATCGACGATGTAAATCCGGTCTTCCTCGACGTCGATTTTCGGGTGCAGCTCTCGCAACTTGTTCGCATAAGCCCAGTGAGTGGTCGCGCGCCGACCATCCAGTACGCCGGCTTGCGCCAGCACAAAACAGCCGGTGCAAAGGCCAGCTGTACGGCGCGCACCGTCGACAAAGCCCCGCACGCTGGCGAGCACCTCCTCGCTGGGGGGCGTCAGAGGCGTCAGCGTGCCGGTGACCATCCAGGTGTCGGCCAGCCCCGGCGCCCCCACGGGCAGCGTGTCGACATGCATCCCCAGTGACGAGCACACCGTGCCGCCATCGATGGAAAAGTTCTGGACCCTGTAAACCGCTTCGCCCGCCATGATGTTCGTAAGCTCGAACACGGTTTGCGTCGCCAGGGACATGATCTGGAAGCCTTCGGTGATGAGGTAGCCGACCCGGTGCATCGCTGATGCCCTCTGTGCAATGTCCTAAAACAGCACTATATGCGTCGTTTGAGACAAAGACCACCTGCTGCATGATGGCCCCACACCCAACCAACGGAGCATCAGCATGACGCAGCAATTCAAGGGCACCGCGCTCATTACGGGCGCCTCATCCGGTATCGGTTCGATCTACGCGGAGCACTTGGCCCGTCGCGGCTATGACCTGGTGCTGGTGGCACGCGACCGGGAGCGCCTCAACGCATTGGCTGGCCGGCTTACCACCGAAACCCGGCAGAACGTCGAAGTATTCCCGGCAGACCTGGCCAACGCCGATGACCTGGCCAAGGTAGAACGCAAACTGCGCGAAGACGCCAGCATCAGCCTGCTGGTGAACAACGCCGGTATCGGTACCCATACCGGGCTGCTGGAAAGCGACGTTGAGCGCATGGCGCACATGATCACCCTCAACGTCACCGCCCTCACCCGCCTTACCTATGCAGCTGTCCCCGGCTTTGTCGCTCGCAAGCAAGGCGCGGTCATCAATATCTCGTCCGTCGTCAGCCTGGCACCCGAACTGCTCAACGGCGTGTACGGTGGTAGCAAGGCCTACGTCACCGCGTTCACCCAGTCGCTGAACAAGGAACTGGCGGGTACAGGCATCCAGGTTCAGGCAGTACTGCCCGGGGCCACCGCGACCGATTTCTGGCAGACCGGCGGTTTGCCCGTCGAGAACCTGGACCCAGGCATCGTGATGTCTGCCCAGGACCTGGTAAACGGTGCCCTGCAGGACTTCGACAACGGCGTGCTGATCTCCCTGCCGTCGCTGCACGACCTGCAAGCCTTCGACCACTTTGAGGCCAGCCGGCAAGCCTTGTTCGGCCAGCTGTCCAGCAACCGGCTGGCGCAGCGCTACAGCGCCAGGTGATCAGCAGCGAAAGGAACGTAGTCGAGAATGTGTGGGGCGACCAGGCCAGATCACGGGCGCTTCACACCATTTTCACTGCAAGCGAGAAAGTCTTACTCCACCCAGGCTGTTTTTTGAGTGAATCGAAACGAATAGTCTGAACCCACTTTTCGCATCCCCAAGAGGCAACGCTAATGAAGGCAGTCGTTTACACCCAGCCCGGTCTACCGATCCACGACCCACAATCGCTGTATGACGCGCAGCTGCCCACGCCAAAACCGGGGGCCCGTGACCTGCTTGTGGAAGTCCGGGCAATTGCCGTCAACCCGGTTGATACCAAGATCCGTGCAAGCCGCGGTGGTGAACAACCACAAGTGCTCGGCTGGGACGCTGTCGGCGTCGTCCGCGAGGTGGGGCCACAGGTTACGTTGTTCCAACCGGGCGACGAGGTTTTCTACGCCGGTGCCATTGACCGCCCAGGCAGCTACAGCGAGCTTCACGTGGTGGATGAACGCATTGTCGGGCCTAAGCCCCGCAGCCTGGACAACGCTAGCGCCGCGGCCTTGCCGCTCACCTCCATTACGGCCTGGGAGCTGCTGTTCGACCGCCTGGGGGTTGAAGAAAACGGTGGCAAGCAGCAAAGCCTTCTGGTGGTCGGTGCTGCCGGCGGGGTTGGTTCGATCCTGGTTCAACTTGCCCGCAAGCTGACACAGCTCACAGTCATTGGCACCGCCTCACGGCCCGAGACCCAAGCCTGGGTGCAGCAAGCGGGAGCCCACCATGTGATCGACCACTCCGAATCGATTCCACATCAGTTGGAAGCGCTCAAGCTGGGGCCGGTCGACTACGTCATCAGCCTGACCCATACCGACACCTATCTTGCGCAACTGGTGGAAGTGCTGCGGCCACAAGGCAAGCTCGCGCTGATCGACGACCCCGCGCAACTGGATGTGATGCCGCTCAAGCGCAAGTCGCTTTCACTGCACTGGGAGCTGATGTTCACGCGCTCGCTGTACAAGACCGAAGACATGATCAAGCAGCACCAACTGCTTGAGCGCGTTTCGCGGCTGGTCGATGATGGCACGCTCAAGACGACCCTGGGCGAGCACTACGGCACGATCAACGCCGAGAACCTCAAGCGCGCCCATGCCATGATCGAGAGTGGCAAAGCACGCGGCAAGATCGTGCTGGAAGGGTTCTGAAGCCCGAGATCAGGCGCCCGACGGCCAAAAGTGACATGGTAAGTCCCGACGTTCGGGTGCCTTCAACTGGCCAATAGTTCTCTGCGGACGATTTCTGCACCCGCACTCAACGCTCTGAGCTTGCCGCTGGCGACCCTACGCGGTAAGGGCGCCATGCCACAGTTGGTGCAAGGATAGAGCTTGTCTGCCTCTACAAATTGCAGGGCCTTGCGCAGGGTATTGGCTACTTCCTCGGGGGTTTCAATGGTGTGGCTGGCCACGTCGATCGCGCCGACCATCACCTTCTTGCCTCGGATCAGCTCAAGCAGGTCCATGGGTACATGGGAGTTGTGGCATTCCAGCGAAATGATATCGATGCTGGACTTCTGCAGCTTGGGGAAGGCTTCTTCATATTGCCGCCACTCTGATCCCAAGGTCTTTTTCCAGTCCGTGTTGGCTTTGATGCCGTAGCCGTAGCAGATATGCACAGCGGTTTCACACTTGAGGCCTTCGATGGCCCTTTCCAAAGTGGCGACCCCCCAGTCATTCACCTCATCAAAGAAGACGTTGAAAGCGGGCTCATCGAACTGGATGATGTCAACACCGGCAGCCTCCAGCTCCCGGGCTTCCTGGTTGAGGATTTTGGCAAATTCCCAAGCCAGTTTTTCACGGCTTTTGTAATGGCTGTCATACAGCGTATCGATCATGGTCATGGGGCCTGGCAGCGCCCACTTGATGGGCTGACTGGTCTGCTGGCGCAGGAACCTGGCATCGTCGACAAAGACCGGGTTTTTCCGTGCAACGGCACCCACCACCGTCGGTACGCTGGCATCATAACGATCACGGATCCTGACGGTTTCACGGTTCTCGAAATCGACGCCGCTCAAGTGCTCAATGAAGGTCGTCACAAAATGTTGGCGCGTTTGCTCACCATCACTGACGATATCAATGCCGGCGTTTTGCTGCTCTTGCAATGACAAGCGCAGGGCATCCTGTTTGCCTTCGATCAACGCCTCATCCTGCAATTTCCAGGGTGACCAGAGCGTTTCGGGTTCTGCGAGCCAGGAGGGTTTAGGCAAACTGCCGGCAGTCGAAGTGGGTAACAGCTTTTTCACGAGGTAAGACCTTATATAAGTTAATCAGCAGGCGTAATTGGCGGACCACTGCTCAAGCATCGCGTGGTGCGGTTTGATAAAGTGCTCCTCCACAAAATGCCCCTGCTCGATGGCCAACCGGCTACGCTCCTCCCGGTCATAAACAATACGGGTCAGCGAGTAATCCTGATGCTGCAAGCTGGGGTGATAGCACTTCCCTGCGGCAGAATTTGCATTGTAGATTTCGGGACGATAGATTTTCTGGAACGTGTCCATGGTGCTGATGGTGCTGATCAACTCAAGGTTGGTGTAGTCACTGAGCAAATCGCCCGAAAAATAGAAGGCCAACGGTGCAGCACTGTTGGGCGGCATGAAATAACGCACCTTCAAGCCCATCTTCTCGAAATAAGTATCCGTCAAGGAGTACTCATCCTGCTGATATTCAAAGCCCAATACAGGATGCTGATTATCCGTTCGATGGTAGGTCTTGCTGCTGGAAACACTCAGGCAGATAACCGGAGGCTTGTCGAAGTGCTGCTTGTACGTGCTTGAGTTCACGAAGCGCTTGAACAGCTTGCCGTGCAGCTCTCCGAAATGGTCTGGCGTGCTGAACACAGGCTGGTTGGCATTGTGCCCCGGCAGCAGTACGCTGAAATCGTAATCGCGCACGTAGGAAGAAAAATTATTCCCTACCATGCCCGCGATGCGCTCGCCGGTTTGTCGGTCGATAATAGTCGTTTTCAATATTTCAATCAGCGGCAGCGCCTGATCGCCGCCCTCGGCATCGATACTCATCTCGACAGAAATGATGTCAAGTTCGACGGCGTAGCGGTCGCCTTTGGGGTTATCCCAATGCGCCAGGGCGTTGAAGCGGTTATCTATCATCCCCAAGGTGCTGCGCAAGTTCTCTTGCCGGCTCGCGCCCCTCGCCAGGTTGGCGAAGTTGGTAGTAATACGGGTGTTTTCGGACGGGTGATAGTGCTCGTCGAAGCGAGTGCTCTTGATGGAAAACTTGAAGTCTTTATTCGTCATGACCGGGAGCCTGCTCAAATATCCATATTCTCTGTAATTGGCCGGTATTTTAGGTTGGGGGCATGACCGAGGGAACTGAATTGATTTCACAGAACCTTTAGCCATGCTCATGACGCGCCCGGGCGATAATGCGAAGATTCGCCGGGTTAATGTGTGCCCTACCACCACTCGATGATCGCCGCGCGTCAAACGGCGCTCAGGCATCGTTGCCATCGCCGCCAGGCTCCCGCGCCGGCGCGGCAAGGGGCCAGACGGTCATGGCGAATCGCCTTGAGAGGGCTATCGTTGCTTGTCTGGGCAACGACTACCGAGCGAGGGGCGCAGCCATGAATACCAGTGATCTACTCGAACAGTTGCTGCGCGCCGGGCAAGGCTCGCAAGCGCGTCAAGGCAGCGGCGGCATGTCATGGCGAGACGGCCTGGGCGGGTTGGGCGGCTTGCTGGGTGGCCTGTTGGGTGGCCGTGCTGGCAGCGGCACGGGCGGCTTGCCCCAAGGGCGCTCTGCGGGCGGCACCAATTTCGCAGCCCTGGCGTCGTTGGGGATGATGGCGTTCCAGGCCTATCAAAGCTGGCAGCGCAGCCAGGCGACAGCCCCGCAACAGGCGGTGCGTACTGTCGATCAGTTGTCCGGCCCCGAGGCCGAGGACCACAGCCATGCCATCTTGCGCGCGCTGATTGCGGCAGCCAAGGCAGACGGCCGCATCGACCAGCAGGAAGAGCAACTGATTTACGCTGAAATCAAACGTCAAACCAGCGATCCACAGCTACAACAATGGCTGGATGAAGAAGTCAGCAAGCCGCTCGATGTTGCCGAGGTGGCCCAGTCGGCACGGGACCCGGCCATGGCAGCAGAAATGTACCTGGCCAGCGTGATGCTGGTGGATGACCAGCAGGACGCCGAGCGGGCCTACCTTGACGAACTGGCCAGCGCACTGCAAATCGACCCGGCATTGCAGGTGCATCTGGAACAGCAAGCCAAGGCAGGTGCCTGAACGGGCTGTCAATTTACCCAGTGCAAACCAGACGTCTGAGGGACTGCGAAAAAGCTGTCGGTCAGTCGTGGCCTCAGCCTGGAGCCTACGTACCTCAGAAGTTGTATTTGATGCCCGTCATGATGTTTCTTGGAGCACCGTACATACCGTGGTCGCCGGCATAGCTGAGGTATTCGCGGTCGAACACGTTGTTCAGGTTGACTGACGCACTCAGATGCTGGTTGAAGTCGTAGCGCGCCAAGAGGTTGGTGACGGCATAGCTGCCCTGAGTGAAGGTGTGCAGGTCGGCACCGGTTTTGCTCTGCCAGTTCACACCGCCGCCGAGGGTGACCTTGTTCAGAATTCCCGGCAGCCGGTAGCTGGTGAACGTCTTGAGACTGTGACGAGGCAGGGTGGTAACGATGCGCTGGTCGTCAGCGTCGGTGCTGACCGCATAGGCATAACCTGCGGATGCCTGCCAGCCTTCGGCCAGTTCACCGTCCAGGGTGAACTCAGCGCCCTTGGTGGTGGTGCCCTGTTCTGACTTGTACGTGTTGCCGCCTGGGGTATCGATCCAGATGGCCAGGTTGTCCTGCTCGATCTTGAACAGCGCGACGCTGGAGTTCAGCTTGCCGTCAAAGTGGCTGCCTTTGACCCCGACTTCATAACCCGTGCCTTCCATGGGATCCAGGGGTTTGTTGTTGATGTCGCGAACCCAGGACGACTGAGGGTTGAAGATTTTCGTGTAGCTGGCATACAGCGACCACGTGTCGTTGACGTCATACACCACGCCGGCATAGGGAATGTAGACGCCGGTTTCCGATTCCTTGGTCTTGGTTTTTTCTGCGTTGTAGGGCTTATCCTCGATGTCACGGTGCCAGTCGATCACGCGGCTACCCAGCAAGACACTGAGATCGTCGGTGACGTGCAGTCGCGTGGCGAGGTAGGCGGCGTATTGGGTTTCGTCGGCAGTGGATTTGCCCGTGACGTCGAACTCCGGTTTGACCGAGCCGCCGTTCCAGTTCAGCAAGTTGTCGATCGCGCCAGCCGGCGAGCCGGAATAGTCGTATTTCCAGCCGCCGTAGCTGGGCACGTTCTCGTAGTAGTTGGACAAGGTCACACCGGCGATCAACTCGTGTTCGCGGCCCAACAGCCCGAACGGGCCGGTCAGGTAGGCATCGATGTTGTTCTGGCGCGGGATCCCGGAGAAGCGCACCGGCAACTGCGTGGTGCCGCTTCCGTCCGGGCTAAGGCTACCGTTGACGTAGTTGAAGACCTCGTCAAACTTGTTTTCGGAGTGGGTCAGCTCGATCTTCCCGCTCCAGCCATTGGCGAACTGCTGCTCGATCGAGGTGAAAAAGCTGGTTTGTTCATGGTCGTTGTAAGACCACGTCTGAGCCGAATTGAGCGAGCGTTTGAGGTGGGTGCGAGACCCGTCGGTAAAGCGCGTCGGCAGACCGGAGCGCATGGGCGAGTCAACGTCTGTACGTTGGTAACTGAAGCCCATCGTCAGCAAGGTGTCTTCAGTCAGGTCGAACTCGGTAATGCCGTAGATCAGCTGCGAGTCCTGCTTGTAGCGGTCGACCCATGATTGCTCGGTCTTGAAGTCGGCGACCAGGCGACCGCGTACGTTGCCGGTTTCAGTCAGCGGGCCAGATACATCAAAGCCGGTTCCGTAGCGGTCCCAGTTACCGGCTTCTGCGGTGACGCTGGCCTGAGCCTCGAAGGTCGGACGCTTGCGGATCAGGTTGATCGTCGCTGAAGGGCTGCCCAGGCCGCTGATCAGGCCGGTAGCACCGCGCACCACCTCCACCCGGTCATACATGGCCATGCTCTGGGTGTAATTGTCCATGCGCTTGACGGTGGGCACACCATCGATTTCAAAGTTCTGAATCTCGAAGCCGCGCGAGAAGTAACCATCGGATTCCGCACCCAGCCCGTCGCGTAACACAATGATGCCCGGTGTGGCATCGAGGGTATCGCTGAGATTGGTCAGGCGCTGGTCATCCAGGCGCTGGCGGGTCATGACGGTCAGCGACTGCGGGGTTTCCTTGGGGGTCAGGTTCAGGCGGGTCGAACTGCTGGATGAGTAGGCGGTGTAGAGCCCGGTACCTTCTGTCGTCGACCCGGGCGCCTTGCCCGAGATCGAAATGCTTTGGAGCTCCAGCGCGGTAGAGGCCGGCGCTCGCTGGAGGGTGTATCGCCCATCCGGCTGGCGCACCGCAATCAGTTGGCTGCCCGCAAGCAGCGCCTGTAACGCACCGTCGATCGTGTAATCACCATTCAAGCCGGGGCTGTTTTGCCCCGCAATCAAGTCATTGGGAAACGACAACAACAAATGGGCTTGCTGGCCCAGTTGATTGAGCGCAGTGCCCAGGGGCGCTGCGGGGATTTCGTAGTGTTGCACGGTGCTATCGGCGGCTGCCCACACTGGCGATGAAGTGGCAATCAGAACCGCTGCGGCGCAACCCAGGGTGCTGGCGAGCGGGGTTGCGTAGCACGACGAAATACGGCGGTGATGCATGTGAAGTTCCCCGATGTTTTTTGATGTATGGCCTATGAGTCTCGCCAAAAATCAAAACGGCTCATCAAGGATGAAAAAACTTCAAACGTTAGCTGGCGAGGGGCGCAAGTTGACCCACAGGCGAGTGAAACGCTGTACATCCAGTTTAAGCGTCTGGGCGACGGCATCGATGATTCGATCACTGTCTGCCAACGGGTAGGTGCCCCATACTCGCAGATTGGCCAAGGCGGCGTCGCAGCCAAGATAGCCATGACGATACCGCCCAAGTTCGTCGAGAAACGCCTGAAGCGGTTGGCCGTTGGCGACGATCATACCTTCGGCCCAGGCGGGAGCGGATGCTTGCATGACACCCAGATCGAGCATCTCAAGCGGCCCGAAACGCGCCACCTGCCCGGCGTGCAGGGCAGTCCAGGTGCTGGCTTGAGTCGGGATCACCTGAAGCGCGCCGCGATAAACTGCCAACTGGGTTGAGCCATTGTCGAACTGACGTATCGTGAAACGCGCCGAGGACGCTTGCGTGCGAACCTGAGCGGTATCGATAAACACCGCCGGGTTCAAGGCAGTGTCGATCAAGGCCTCGCCGCTGATTAAGCGAAGGTGCCAACCACGGTCAGTGGCGCGAGCATTTATCGCACTATGGGTATTGAGTTCCAACGACAGATCCGAGGCCAGTGCAACACGTCGCTGCTCGCCCACCCCCGTGGTGTAATCGGCACCCATGCGCGACACCAATTCGCTGTCTCGGCTCAACCATGCGCCGGTGCCCACAGCCAGCAGCAAGGCCAGGCCTTTTATTGTCTGACGCCTGCTCAGCCCTTCCTGGGAAGGGCGCAACAGGGCCTGGCGGGCAAGGCCTGGATCGCCTCGGGTGCGTAATGCGTCGAGTTGCGCCCCCAGCGCCAAGGCTTTTTCCCAGGCCAGCTCATGCAAGGGGTTTTCACGGCGCCATGCCATGAAAGCGGCCTGTGCGGATGAATCGAAATCGGCCTCCTGCATATCGAGCCACCACTCCATCGCCTCCTCACACATTTTCGGCGATAGCGTTGGTTCTCGGATAAAGGCGTTCCCGGTGCTAGTCATCGCAGTGATTCCGTCACCAGCATGCATTGCGCACCCGCCTTGATGATATGGCGTTTGACGGTAGCGATTGAAATACACAGCCGCTCGGCAATTTCTGCGTGGCTGAGCCCATCCAGTTGTGACCAGAGAAACGCTTTTTTGACGGCGACGTCCTGTTTGCACAGTGCTTCGTCGAGCCGAACCAGCGTCTCGAAAATGATCAACTGGGTCGCCAAGTCCGGCAGTACGCTTTCGTCTTCCGTCTGGAGCGCATCCAGATAGGCTTTTTCCAAGCGTGCGCGGCGGTAGTGGTTGGACAGGACACTGCGGGCCACCTTGGCCAGGAAAGGCCGAGGCTGGCGGACTTCAATCACCTCGTTACTGGCCAACAGACGCATGAAGGTGTCCTGCATCAAATCAGCAGCGCGGTGTGAGCAGCTCAACTGCCGATACAGCCAGCTGCGCAGCCAGCGGTGTTGCTGTTCGTACAGAGCAGTGAACTGAGCGGTATCGACGGATGCCATTGGCGGCCACAAGAACGATGCAAATGAGACTTAGTATCATATTTGACTAATCGGGTGCCGACAAGAACGTAAAAGGGCGCCGCGTAAGGCTGGTCGGATGAATAAGGACTGAAACCGATGCGCCCAGTTTCTGCATTGCGGGGGTTGCCATATACATATGGAAATACGTATATTCGGCTTTCCATATGTATTGGTGCCGCGATGATCACTCCGCCCGATGTCTTCAAATGCCTGGCTGACGAAACCCGCGCTCGCGCCACCCTGCTCATCGCCAGCCTGGGAGAGCTTTGTGTGTGCGAACTGATGTGCGCGTTGGGCGACAGCCAGCCGAAAATCAGCCGCCATCTGGCGCAGCTGCGCAGCAATGGCATGTTGCTGGACCGGCGCCAGGGCCAGTGGGTGTATTACCGCCTTAATCCGGCGCTGCCCGCCTGGGTTCACGAGATGCTGCAGGTCACCTTGCAGGCCAATTCGCAGTGGTTGGCCGACAACACACTTCGGCTCAAGTGCATGGACGACCGCCCCGTTCGCGACGCCGCCTGTTGTTGATCACCCTTTCGGCCCTGGCACTGCGCCGGCGCCCCTGACGTCCGCCACGAAGCAAAGGAGCCCTCCATGCGAGTCCTGTTCATGTGCACGGCCAACAGCTGCCGCAGCATCCTTTCTGAAGCGCTGTTCAACCACCTTGCCCCGGCAGGTTTCGAAGCGATCAGTTCAGGCAGCTTCCCCAAGGGGCAAGTATTGCCCCGTAGCCTGAGCACGCTGGAGCAGGCCGGTATTTCGACTGCTGGCCTGAGTAGCAAGGGCAACGACGCATTCGAGGGCAACCCGCCAGACATCGTCATTACCGTCTGCGACAGGGCCGCCGGCGAAGCCTGCTCGGTGTATTTCGGACCCGCGCTGAAGTCGCACTGGGGGCTGGAAGACCCGTCGGATGTGGTGGGTGACGAGGCGCGAGTCGACGCGGCCTTCCAGGCCACGCTGGCCCACATCGAATCGCGCTGCCGAGCCTTCTTCGCCCTTCCATTCGCTATCCTCGACCGTGATCAGCTCAAGCACGCGCTGGATCGCATCGGCACGCAATAAGCAGGAGTAAAAAATGTCCGATCATCTCCCCAACCTCGACCTCGCGTTGTTCGATCTGCCCCCAACGGCAACCGTTGCCAGCGAGCACAAACCACGCATCCTGCTGCTGTATGGGTCTACCCGCGAACGCTCTTTCAGCCGCTTGCTGGTAGTGGAAGCTGCGCGCCTGCTGGAGCACTTCGGCGCCGAGACCAGAACCTTCGACCCTTCTGGCCTGCCGCTGCCTGACGATGCGCCAGTCGAACACCCCAAGGTGCAGGAATTGCGCGAGCTGGTGCAATGGTCGGAGGGCCAGGTCTGGTGCTCGCCGGAGCGCCATGGGGCGATGTCTGCAGTGTTCAAGGCGCAGATCGACTGGGTGCCCCTGGCGATGGGCGCCGTTCGCCCCACCCAGGGCAAGACCCTGGCGGTGATGCAGGTGTGTGGTGGCTCGCAGTCGTTCAACGTCGTCAACCAGCTGCGGGTGCTTGGCCGCTGGATGCGGATGTTCACTGTGCCGAACCAGTCTTCCGTACCCAAGGCCTACCTGGAATTCGATGAGGCTGGCCGCATGAAACCCTCGCCGTACTACGACCGCGTGGTGGATGTGATGGAGGAGTTGGTGAAGTTCACCGTGCTGCTACGCGACCGTCAGGATTACCTGGTGGACCGCTATTCGGAGCGCAAGGAAACCGCGGAGCAGCTAGCTGCCCGCGTCAATCAGCGATCGATCTGAAGCGGCTGCAGGGCCCGCTTGCACCAGGATGGCTAGCCCACCCTGGTGCGCTTTCTTTAGCGACGATCAGCGGTCTTGGTCACGCTGCGGGTTATCGCGTTGCGATTGCTGGCCGCCCATGCGGTCTTTATCCGCCTGGTTCTGCTGGTCGGTTACATTGTCTTCAGGCCGGCCGCCTTTGCTACCGGTATCACTGGAACGGTCCCAGTCCTTGTTCATCTTGTCTTCGGGCTTCTGCCCTGGCTGGTTATGACCCGGTTGTTGCCGGTTCGGCATGCCACCGCCCGAGCCTTGACCGCCTTGCTGCCCGGTACCCGCAGTGTTGCTGCCCGCACCGGTGTCAGCATCGCCCTGATTGCCGCCCTTGTCTTGATTATTAGCCATGATCGCTTACCTCAAGTCAGACACAGAAAGGCCTGTGTATTTGTACGACTGCGGCTTTGCTGGCGTGGATGTATTTATTCGCCGCCTTTCGGATAAGCGATACCAAATGCAGCGACTTGATACTGAGCCGCGCTAAATACCGATGTGCTGCAGGACGAAGATCTGGGGAAACAGACACGCCGTGTCTAGGAAAATTGGGGCAATTCATCTGTTTAAGCTGATCTGTAGCGCTGCATGGCTTATCCTTGTGCCTCGCAATCAACTTCGAAGCAGTGAATTGAACAATGGGTTTTGAACAACTAGCTGAGCTACGTGACCGCCTGCGGGCGGAGAAAGTGCAGGAAAAGGCCGAAAGCCCGAAGCCCCCCAAGCGCAAGTCTGCGCCCCAGGCGAAGCCTCGTGAGCAGGACCCGGCGGTAGCGGCGATCTGGCCATTGCAAAAGCATTTTCCACTGGCCTTCCCTGTCAATCCGGCCCCCAAGGTTCCGCTCAAAGAAGGCATCTTCAAAGATGCCGAGCAACACCTGGAGCTGCTTGGCATCACCAGTGAACAGCTCAAGCTGGGTATTTCCACCTGGTGCCGGGGCACCCGTTACTGGGCAAGCATGGTCGAGAACGCCCCGCGCCTGGACTTGAACGGCCAGGTCGCCGGCATTGTGACCGCCACGCAGGCGATCCATGCGAAGCAGCAAGCTGCTCGCCACCGCGGCCAGGACCGACGCAATCGTGCCAAGTCGAAAGCACGTGCTGCGGCCCCCGTTGCCGAGACCGCAGCCGAGCAGACTCCAGACTGAATTCAGACGAAACGGTCGAAGGGTTGGCGCTGCTTGTGCGCATCGCCAACCAGCACATCCTCGCGCTGAAGATCAGTCAGCCACCACTGGACTTGTCCAGGATGGAACTGGATGGGTCCGTGTGGCTGAAGGTCGCTCTCGGATGCAAGCTGCGCTTGAATCCAGCCGATGAATGCCCGCACGTGCGCTCGGCCCAGGTTGTCCTGGCGGGTAACCAGGTAATAGCCAAAGCGCGAAGGCCATGGCCGGTCTATCGCTACCATCAATCTGCCGCTTCGCAGGTCTTCTTCCGCGTGCTGCGCCTGCACAAGCGCAATGCCCTGGCCACTGGCCGCCGCGCGTAACAACAGCAGGTCTTCGTCAAAACTCGGCCCGCGGCGGCTCCGCTGATCGGGCTCGACACCATGCGCCTGCAACCACAACCTCCAGTCCGCACGGTCGGCATCCTGCAGCAGCGGGTAACGCAGGCAGTCCTGCGGCTCATCCAGCGCCAGCCCGCCGGCAAGCAGGCCAGGGCTGGCTACCGGCAGCAGCACAGGCGCCAGTAGCGGTATCGACTCCAGCCCAGGGTAATCGCCCAGGCCATGGCGCAGGGCAATATCGACAGGATCACGATGCAGGTCGACCAGCTCGGCCGTGGACTGCACACGCACGTCGATCTCCGGGTGCTGCGCATTAAAATCCGCCAAGCGTGGCACAAGCCAACCGGACGCGAACGAGGGTTGAGTACTGATCGTCAGGGTTTTAGCGCGCGTCAGCACTTCAAGGTCCAGCAAGGCGCTTTCGATCTGGCCAAACCCGCGTGAAAGCCCTGGATAAAGGCTCGCGCCAGCCTCGGTGAGCTGCACCCCATAACGGCTCCGGGTCAGCAGGATAACGCCGAGGCGATCTTCCAGCAGACGAATCTGTTGACTGATTGCGCCTGGGGTAACCCCCATACGCTCGGCGGCTGCCTTCAGGCTACTATGTGTTGCGCACAGGCCGCAACGGGCTGATCGAGCTGCTGAATGAGTGGCGCGAGGCCGGGGTCAATCATGCTGCACTGGGCATGCAGATGGCCCAGCGCCCGGCGCAGGAGATCATCCAGGAGCTGGCAGAAGAAGTGCTGCCACTGTTTCCATCGCTGACGGGGCCAGAGCCCCATGGGCAGAACTGGTAGGCATTGCGGTGGCTGCTGGTTGTCAAAAAAGCCATCAGCCGAACCACCGGAGGAATGATCGAAGCGAGCTACTGATGCGCTTGTGTGACCGCCATGGCCCAGCTTAGGCTCTTACAGGATCGGCGGGAGATAGACAACCTGGTCTCGCCCTCCCTGTTTGGCTGCGTAAAGTGCGGTGTCGGCGCGCCGCAGTGCATCATCGATCTGCTCGCTATCGGCGACTAAAGTAGATCCTAGGCTGAGGCTCACCCTCAGCGGACCGCTGGAGAGTTGCATCGGTCTGCTGCCAACGAACAGGCGCACGCGTTCCGCGATCCGCACCAGCTCGTCAGCGTCCTTTACCCGTAGCAATGCGACGAATTCCTCACCGCCCTGGCGTACCAGCAAATCGTCCGGGCGAAGGGCAGCTCGCAAACGACGCGCACACTCGCAGAGCACCTGGTCACCGTCAGCATGACCGTACTTGTCGTTTACCGACTTGAAGTGGTCAAGGTCCGCATACAGAGCACCCAGCTTCAGACCTTTCTCCTTTGCCAAACGGCGTTCACGATCCTGGAAGGCCGCCACCGCGCCGCGGTTCCATAGCTGTGTAAGCGGATCAAGCAAAGCCTTGCGTTGCTCACGGTCCATTTCAAGCCGTAAGTCGTGGTTGGCCTGTATCAAGCTGCGCAGTTGTAGATAACCCTCTGCGAGCGTGGCCAAGTCTCTAAAGTTGGCCTGTTGGGCTTCACTTAGCAGGCGTGGGCGAGGGTCGAACATGCATAACGTTCCGATTGCTTTGCCGTTCCCGGCGCGCAAGGGGTGACCGGCGTAGAAGCGGATGAAGGGTGCGCCAATGACCAGCGGATTATCGGCAAATCGCGCATCGTACTCGGCGTCAGCCACCAGCAGGGTGTCGTCACCCAAAATGGCGTAGCCGCAGAAGGACACATTGCGCGGAGTCTCGTATACATCTAGACCAATCCTGGCCTTGAACCATTGCCGATCGTGATCAATCAGGCTGATCAGTACAGTATCCACGTGCGCCACTTCTTGAGTGAGGCGCACCAGGGTATCCAGGTAATGCTCAGCCGGTGTATCCAGCACATTCATCTCATCGAGGGTACGCTGGCGCAGCGTTTCGTCAGTCGGTATGGGGCAAGCCGGCATGTCTTTTCTCCAGTCCATGGGGGGTAGCGTCTGCAAAAGTCCTACGCTGATTGAAGTCTTCACCACACATACTGCAATCGCAAGGTCCAGGTGTTCACATCCGGTGAACCTGTGCGCTCGGAGACAGTGTCCGAATAGGCAATCAACCCGCCGAACTGCGGCGATAGCATGAAGCCCAAGCTGGCACCCAGCAACGTGTTCTCGCGCCAGGAACACGCCGACGAATGGCCCCCAGGCCAGCCAGAAGGCCCAGAAAAACAACGTCCAACCCCCCATCCAGCCGGCCCCGTCGGGCTCGTAGGGCCATTCCCAGCAGGGCAACATCGCCCACCCTGCGATGCCATAGTGAAACATGGTCCAGATGCGAAGCCGATGATCAGGGTCATCGTCATGATGACGACCACATTGATCGTGCGGGGCAGGATTGCCGGCCAGTGCGCGTTCCGTTCGATAGGCTGGTCACTCCAATCAAGAGAGGATCAGCTATGTCCAGCAAGCAGCAGCAATTGGCATCACAGCCTGTGAACCTGACTCAAAAAGCTTCTCTGATCGAGCAGCAATGGAGCCCAAGGGTTGTCGCCGAAATGAACGACTACCACGTGGTGTAGAGCACAGAACAGCGGCACAGACGGAAACAACACTTATGATGATTGAGCCGCAAGGCGTGTTGAACACCGGTCATGAAGGCGGGGAGCGAACAGCGCTGAATGACGTCTGGATCTGAGTCGACATCGCCAGCAGTGGCTAGCCTCATCAGGGCGTGAAGCGGACACCTGTCGAGAGGCGGCCATTTCATGCCCCATGGTTTGTCAGTTCCAGACCTGGCCCGGCGTATATCTGCTGCAACCCGACATAACCTCCGTCAGCGCGCCACAGAAACTCTCCCCCGACGGGTGCCCCAGCACCACCAGCACACGCTTGCGCATCGTCACTTCATCCTGAACAAGAAGCCTTCAGGGTAAAGCCTGCCCCTGGAGGGAGAGTCAATGGCCCCGGGGCCAAGGGGCCAAAGCTGCCGGCCTGCCATGCACGAACGTCAACGCAGGTAGTCCTGCACCCACTTCACCCAACAATCGGCGCCTATCTTCACCAACGCGTCGTTGAAGTCGTAGTGAGGGTTGTGCACCGAGCACCCATGGAACTCGCCTGTACCATTCCCCAGCATGAAGTAACAGCCAGGCCGCGCCTGCAACATGTAGGCAAAGTCCTCGGTGCCCATGACCTTCTTCGGCATCTTGTCCAGTAACGCGCCGTGGGCGAACAAGGGCCTCAGGCTTTCACGCAGCAACGCGCTTTCGTGATCGCTGTTGCATAACGCGGGCGCCAGTTGAGTGTATTGAACGTCGATCTCCACGCCAAAGCTTTCGGCATGCCCCTTGGCCAGGGCGTCAATGCGACTGTTGATCTTGTGCTGGGTCTCGGCCGTGTCTGTGCGCACGCTGAGCAGCATGCTGGCCTCGTCAGGAATGATGTTGTAGACGGTACCGGCCTGGATCATGCCGATGCTGATAACCGCATATTCCTCGACGCTCAGGTTGCGCGACTTGATGGTCTGGATACCGCTGATCAGGCTGTTCAACGCCATCACCGGGTCCACCGACAGTTCCGGCATCGCCCCGTGCCCACCTTTGCCGGTGATACGAATGCTGACCCGCTCGGAGGACGCCATGGTTGGCCCGGCCTGCACCACGCAGGTACCTACCGGCATGCCGGGCATGTTGTGCAGCGCGTACACCGAGTCACACGGGAAGCGCTCGAACAGGCCGTCGTCGATCATCGCCTTGGCCCCGGCCAGGCCCTCTTCGTCCGGCTGAAAGATCACGTTCAACGTGCCGTTGAAGCTGCGCGTGGCCGCCAGTTGCGCAGCGGCTGCCAGCAGGATCGCGGTGTGCCCGTCATGGCCACAGGCATGCATGCGACCGGGGATCTTGCTGGCATGCGCGAAGGGGTTTTTCTCACTCATGGGCAATGCGTCCATGTCTGCACGCAGGCCGATGCTGCGCGGGCTGTCGCCTGCTTGCAACACCCCGACCACGCCATGCCCGCCGACGTTGCGATGCACTTCATAACCCCAGGCCTGCAACTTGTCGGCCACCAGGGCCGCCGTGTCAGGCGTGTCGCCGCCAAGCTCCGGCGCGGCATGAATCTGCCGGCGAATCACGACGAACTCATCCAGTTCAGCCGCCGGGGCCTGAGATTGGTTGCTCGGGAAAGTAGTCATGTTCAAAGTGCCCATGTCACTCGCATCCTTTGTTTTCGGGGAAGTATTTGAGGCAGGCCAGGCTGACAACACCCCCGGCCAGCAGGAAGTACGCCGGCGCCAACGGGGTGCCGAGCGCAGCAATCAGCCAGGTCGCCATCAGCGGCGAAAACCCGCCAAAGATTGTTACCCCCAGGCTGTAGCTGACCGAGGTGCCGAAGGAGCGCCTCGCTTTCGGGAAGCCCTCCATCATCAGCGCAAAGAACGCGCCGGCACCGATGCAGGTAGGCAGTATCAGCACCGCCACGCACATCATGGCCAGGCCCATGTGCTGCACCTGCCCAAGCAGGTAGAACACCGGCAGGGTCAGCACCACCGGCATGGCAACCGTCCACCCCAGCAGGCGCTTCCTGAGCTGGTACTTGTCAGCAAACTTGCCGGCCAACGGGCAGATGACCGCCATGCAGCCGCTGCTGATACAGGCAATTGCCATCGCGCTGCCTGGCGGGTAATGCAAGGCCGTGGTCAGGTAGGTGGGCATGTAGAACACGAACAGGTACATGCCGATGGTCGAGCTGGCCATCAGGCCGATGCCTTGGGCGATACGTTTGAGCAGTTCAGCGTCCAGCGCCTGTTCGGCCTTGTGCGCCGGGGCGGCCTCATGGGTTTCTGGCAAGCGCGTGCGAATGTACCAACCGACCGGGCCGATCAGCAGGCCGAAGATGAAGGGTATCCGCCATCCCCAGCTTTCCAGGGCAGCAGGGTCGAGCAACTGACTGAGGGCAAAGCCAAAGCCGGCCCCCAGCAATGCAGCGTATCCCTGGCTAGCGGCCTGCCAACTGACGTTCTGGCAACGTTTGCCAACCGCACTGGACTCCATCAGGAACACCGACGCGGTACCCACTTCTCCGCCTGCCGACATGCCTTGGATGAGCCGGCCAGCCACCAGCAGCACCGTTGCAAAAATGCCGATCTGCGAATAGGTGGGCGCAAACGCGATCAGCGCAGTACCCAGGGTCATCAGCCCAATGGTCAGGCTCAATGCCGCCTTGCGCCCACGCCGGTCGGCATAGCGACCGATGACCATTGCCCCGACCGGGCGCATCAGGAAACCGACGCCGAAGGTGGCCAACGACATCAATAACGAAGCCATCGCCGACTCGGAGGGGAAGAAATGCTTGCCGATCAGCACAGCGAAGAAGCTGTAGATCGTGAAATCGTACATTTCCAGCGCATTGCCCAGTGAGCAGGCGATCAAGGTCTTGCGTGAGGACGATGCCTGCGCAGTTGAATGCGCGCCCGTCTGCATGAGGGTCGGTGCGGGTAGCGGTCTGGTCATTGTTATCTCCGTTGGCAATTCGCGGCATGCAGCGAATATCGGCCAATCGGGCAACCAACACACTTGCAGTTTCGGCATGCGGCTAACCAATGGTTAATTGACCGGCCCGGGCGTTGACCAATTTGCCCTAAGGTGGCGCACAGATTGCCTTGCCTGTGCGCGCTGCCCCGATAGTGCTCACGCAACCGGGCCAGAAGCGCGGCCTGGCAGCGTGTTCGAGGCCTGCCTACCCTAGACGTTCTCGCCATCCGTAACGCCCCGCGGGGCCTTGATTAACCAAACGGCATGACGTAGCCGAATAAGCAATCACGCTGCTACCTGCTGTTCACCGACGCTACAGCCACCACATCACTGTGCTGGCCTGGAGTCGTGAATGAACACTCGCACTACGTCGTTGCTGTTGATGATCCAAGGGGCATGCCTTGCCGTGCAGGCACAGGCCGAGGGCTTTCCGACGCTCAGCCGGATTGCGCCAGGTTTTGGTTATTACGGGGTGGATCACGGTTTTGATGACAAACTCAAGGTCTACGGCACCGTGGATGCATTCGCCAGCTATCACGACTCGCAGCACCACTCGGGCTTTCGCCTGGCCGGCGGCGGTGCATGGACCAACAAGCTCGGGCTGTATGCCCGCAAAGGGCTGAACCCCGACACCGTGCTGGAGCTCGACGTCGAGGAGGGTTTCAACGTCAATGGCAAAGCCCTGGAGGGGACCTGGGACACCATCGGTACCCTGCGCCTGGCAACGGTCGCCCTGCGCTCGCGAACCCTGGGCAAGCTTGAGTTTGGCAAGACCTACAGCATGGGCACGCCCACCTACGCCGACCCGTTTCTGGCCACCTACGGCTCGCCCTACACCTACTTGGCCCTGCCTGCTGCCGGCAAGGGCGCCTATTACCTGGACCTGCGCGCCAAGCACACCCTGGCCTACACCAGCCCCAACCTGAACGGCTTCAGCATCGGCACCGCGCTAAGCTTCGGCTTCGACGATGCCGCCAGCCAGGGGCGCACCGTGCGTGGTGGCGGTGCCAAGCTGCAATACCGCAACAACCGGGTAATGCTCCTGGCCTCCTACAACCTGTACTACAGCGACCCATGGGACGACGCCGGCGTCTCACGCCAGACCGCCAACTACTACAAGAGCCTGGCGGCGTTCTACGATTTCGGCCCGCTGGCCACCAGCCTGACCTGGCAACGCCAGGACGTTGACCAGGCCGGCACGCCCAGTACCACGCTGTACACCTTTGGGGTGATGGCGCCGGTCGGCGAGCTGGACGTGCTGCGCCTGGCCGTGATGCAGCGCCAGGTCACCGCCCGAGACAAGGACGCAGCAGGGGTGATGATCGGCTATGACCATTTCATCACTCCGCGCTGGGCCATTTATGGACGGCTCGGCCTGATCGCCAACCAGCGTGCGTCGTCCGTCACCTACGCCGGCACCCCGGTGGACCAGGTTGGCGACAACCCCAGCAATGTCTCGCTAGGCATGTACTACCACTTCTGAGGCCACGGGGCGGGTTTGCCTGAGCACCTGCCCGCGCAAGCTGTGAAACAGCTCCTGGGCAGGCGCTGTGAGGCTGTGGCGGTCGATACAGACCAGGTTGATAGGGTAGTCCGGGATCAGCTCCTGCACCGCCATGGCCACGTACTCGCCATGCACGCCCAAAGTGAACCCCTGGTCCACCGCCAGCTCACTGATAGTCATCAACGATTCGGTGTTTTTCAGCAGTTTGAGCGCCATCATCACCGAGGTGCATTCAACGGTGTTCTGCGGGACCTGGAGGCCATTGACCTCGAACAGCTGGTGAAACTGCGAAGCCTGGTCCGACAGCTCATCCAGGCTGATCCAGTGGCCATACTGCAAGGTGCGCAGTGACTTGGAAAACTTTTGTGCGTTGGACGCGTGGCAAATCACCCTGCCCTTGATACTGCCCAGCGCCTCCCAGTCCAGGCTCAGCCGGCTCAGCGGTTGCTGCGAGGTAATGGCAAAGTCCAGGCTGCCGTCGCGCAGGCGTTGCAGGATCTGGCTGGGGCGCAAGTCGGTGATGGTGATCTTCACCCGCGGGTACTTGCGCCGGAAGGCCAGGATGCTCTCATCGACACCATCGAGCATCGCCGTCAGCGATGTCACCCCGATCGACACCGCGCCCAGCGCGGCATCCTGAATGCTCGCGGCTTCGATCTGCAGGCGACGGATGCTCTCCACCACGAGGTTGGCGTGGCGGATGACGCGCTTGCCTTCCTCGGTAAGGGCCATGCCTTTGTGCGACCGCTGCAACAGGCTGAAGCCGACTTCCCGCTCCAGTTCCTTGATCGAACGGCTCAGCGCAGGCTGGGTAATGTGCATGAGCTTGGAAGCTTCAAGGATGCTGCCTGCGTTGTGGATGGCGACCAGCGCCTTGAGTTGATGCAGTTTCAACCGTCTTTTCCCTTGTTGTTATCGGGTCGGTTTGAAATAGGCTTTGGCGACCCTGACAGGCCCTGACTGAAAGGCCTGGCGGCTAAACGTGACGCAACGTGGCCAGCACGCTCGCCGCATCACTGACCTCGAACTTGCCAGGCGCTTCGACAGCAATGTGTTTGACAACCAGGTTGTCGACCACCATGGCGTAACGCAGCGAACGGCACCCCAATCCACGCGCCGACAGGTCCTGGATCAGGCCCAGTGCGTCGCTGAATTCGCCGTTACCATCGCCGATCATCCTCACCGCTTCGCCCACCTGCAGGCTGTTGCCCCAGGCATTCATGACAAAGGCATCGTTCACCGAAACGCAGAGAATTTCATCAACCCCAGCGGCAAACAACGCGGGTGCCTCAGCAACATACCCCGGGACGTGGCGTTCGGAGCAGGTAGGCGTGAACGCGCCAGGCAAACCGAAAATCACTACTGTTTTCTGCTCGCAGCGCGCGCGAATGGAAAAAGCATTCGGGCCGATTGCGCAGGCGCCTTCGTCGTTGTTGTACGCGTACAGTGTAACGTCGGGCAATTGATCGCCAGTCTTGATCATTGTTGTCTCCTGGATGCATGGATGGCTGGGCACGCCATGATGCCGCAGTCCACCAAGCCAGGTACACCATACCCGCCGCAGCGGCGCTTCAACTCGCCAATATCGCCTGGGTATGGTCGATGGAAGGAACAGGCACCAACGCACGCCGAGCCGTCAGCCATTCCCGCATGCGTGCAGTATCGAAAATCTGCCCCTCTTCCATCATCACCAGGATGAGTGCTTGTGACATTCGGTAACATCCACACTGGGAACAATGCCGCTCTTCCCATCCCTGGGTGCATTCGACGGATTGCGCCTGTCCCGCGCAAATCAGACAACTCATGTAAGCCCCCTTTTGTTTTTGTCCATGGAGGTGAGCGCAAGGTTACGAAGATCCTATGCCAGGCGCTGTACATGAGATTTCCATGCCAACTTTTAATTCCCTCCCTGTTCAGACCAAAAATCAAGGGGCCATGCGCCAACGGCTCAGCCGGTTTGTGCCAACTGCACCTGCAAAAATGCCATCAACGCCCCCGCCGCGGGTGACAAGCTGCGCCCCTTGCGGGTGAGCATGCCGATATGCCGCTCTACCATGGGCTCTACAAGCGGTACGAACGCCAGCTTGTCGTTTTCCTGCGGAAAAGCGAGGTACGGCAGGGTGCTGATCCCCACCCCCTCCTCCAGCATGGCGATCAACGAAATCATGTTGGAGATGAAAAGCCGGCTGTGCGATAGCAAACCCTCGGCCTCGGTGCCTGCCAGCAGTTGCGAGGTACCATTGCGGATCATCGGCACGCCCTGCAACTGCGCCCAGTGCAGCGGATCACCCGCCTGCGCCAACGGGTGGTCGCTACGGCACACCACGCCCACCTGATCGTTCACGATCGGGGCGAATTCAACCTGCTCATCATCCATCCACAGGCTGCTGATGCCGAAATCCACCTGCCCTTGGGCCAGCAACTGCTGCACACGTTCGGCGGTGCCATCCTGGATGCTGACCTGCACGTTCGGGTGTGCGGCCACGAACCGGGCCAGCGGCCCTGGCAGCATGCGGCTGGCCACCGAAGGTACCGTGGCGATGCTGACCTGGCCAATTTCATGCCGGGCAAGCAGCGTGGCTTCACGGGCGATACGGTCATGGTGCTCGATCAAACCGCGAAACAACGGCAGGCAATGCTCGCCGAAGGGCGTCAGCTCTACCCGTCCCCCGCCCTTCTCGACCAATGCCTGGCCCAGCTTCTGCTCCAGTTCACGCACGGCCAGGGATATCGCCGGCTGGGTGCGAAAGGCCTGGCGGGCGGCGGCATGGAAGCTCTTGAGTTCGGCGACCAGTACGAAGTAGCGCAATTGGGCGATCTTCAGCTCGGGCAACATGGTTAGCATTCCTTATCAAAGCATTTTTTTTATTAATTTTTATTTGCTGCATATTGCTCGCATGATGAATGTCATGCAAACAGAGGCGTTCATCCATGTCACACAAGACCTACAACAACTACATTGATGGCCAGTGGTGCGAAGGCCACACCACCCTGGGCAACTACAGCCCCTCGGACACCGGCGACCTGATCGGCCAGTACCATCAGGCCAGCGCCGAACAGGCCCGCCAGGCCATCCAGGCCGCCCGCGCCGCACAACCGCAGTGGGCCGCCAGCGGCCTGGAAGCCCGTCAGCAAATTCTGATGGCCATTGGCGACGAACTGATTGCCCGCAAGGAAGAGCTCGGCGAACTGCTCTCGCGAGAAGAAGGCAAGCCCCTGGCCGAAGGCATCGGCGAGGTCAACCGCAGCGGCCAGTTCTTCCATTACTACGCCGCCGAAGTACTGCGCCAGATGGGCGAGACCGCCGCCTCGGTGCGCGCCGGGGTCGACATCGAAGTGCATCGCGAACCGGTGGGTGTGGTGGGCATCATCACCCCATGGAACTTCCCCATGGCCACCGCCGCCTGGAAAATCGCCCCGGCCCTGGCCTTCGGCAACGCCGTGGTGTTCAAGCCGGCCAACCTGGTGCCGGCCAGTGCCTGGGCACTCACCGAGATCATCAGCCGCCAGGGCTTGCCCAACGGTACCTTCAACCTGGTGATGGGCAGCGGCGCCGACGTCGGCGAAGCCCTGGTGCAGTCCGCCGACATCGATGCCCTGACGTTCACCGGTTCGCTGCAGACTGGCCGGCGCGTGGCGGTCGCCACCGCAGGTAACCTGGTGCGCTGCCAGCTGGAAATGGGCAGCAAGAATGCCTTGGTGGTCATGGATGACGCCGACCTTGAACTGGCCGTGGAATGCGCGCTCAACGGTGCCTTCTTCGGCACCGGGCAGAAGTGCACGGCTTCGTCACGACTGATTGTCTGCGACGCCATCCACGACCGCTTCGTCGAGGCCCTGCGCCTGCGCATGCGCCAGCTCAAGGTCGGCCATGCCCTGGAGGCCGGCGTGCAGATCGGCCCGGTGGCCGACGCGCGCCAGCTGGAACAGAACCTCGCCTACCTGCAGTTGGCCCAGGCCGAAGGCGCCACCCTTATCGAAGGTGGCGAACGCCTGCAACTGGAGAGCGACGGCTACTACATGCGCCCGGCGCTGTTCATCGACAGCCGCAACGACATGCGCATCAACCGGGAGGAAGTGTTCGGCCCCATCGCCTGCGTGATCCGCGTACGCGACTTCGAAGAGGCACTGGCCACCCTCAACGACACCGAATACGGCCTCACTGCCGGCATCATCACCCAGTCGCTGCGCCACGCCAGCCACTTCAAGCGCCGCGCCCAGACCGGCTGCGTAATGGTCAACCTGCCCACCGCTGGCACCGACTACCACGTGCCGTTCGGTGGCCGCAAAGCCTCAAGTTTCGGCCCACGGGAACAGGGCCAGTACGCCCGTGACTTCTACACCGTGGTCAAGACCACCTACCTGCGGCCCTGAAGGAGTACACGCCATGCACGACCTCTTGATGATCGACGGCCTGCAGTACTCCAACTGGAGCCCGGAAATATTCCAGCAGATGCAGGCCGGTGGCCTGAGCGCGGTGCACGCCACCATCGCCTACCACGAGAACGCCCGCGAAACCCTGTCGCGCCTGGGCGAATGGAACCGCCGCTTCGAGACCTGGCCCGAGCTGATCCGCCCGGTGCGCACGGCCAGCGACATCCGTCTGGCGCACGAGGAAGGCCGGGTGGGGATTTTCTTCGGCTTCCAGAACTGCTCGCCGATCGAGGACGACATCGCCCTGGTGGAAGTCTTCCGCCAGCTCGGGGTGTTCGTCATGCAGCTGACCTACAACAACCAAAGCCTGCTGGCCAGCGGCTGCTATGAGCGCGAAGACAACGGCATCAGCCGCTTTGGCCGCCAGGTGATCGCCGAAATGAACCGCGTCGGCATGCTCATCGACATGTCCCACAGCGCAGAACGCAGCACCCTGGAGGCCATCGAGCTGTCGAGCCGACCGGTGATCATCTCCCACGCCAACCCGGCCAGCTTCCACGCCGCCAAACGCAACAAGTCCGATGCGGTGCTGCGCGGGATCGCAGCATCAGGCGGGCTGCTGGGCTTCAGCACCTACCCTTTTCACCTCAAGGGTGCCTCGGGCTGCAGCCTGGAAAGCTTCTGCGACATGGTCGCGCGCACCGCCGACCTGATGGGCGTGGAGCATATCGGCATCGGCACCGACCTGTGCCAGGCGCAACCACTGGCCGTGCTGGAATGGATGCGCAACGGCCGCTGGAGCAAGGACAAGGACTACGGCGAAGGCTCCAAGGACAACGCCAACTGGCCAGCGCCCTTGCAGTGGTTCCGCGACAGCCGTGACTTCGGCAACATCGCCCAGGGCCTGCGCGCGCGTGGCTTTGCCGAACAGGATGTGGCCAACATCATGGGCCTGAACTGGTTGCGCCTGCTGGAGACTGCCACCACGGCACAGGCCTGAGCCCCTTGCACGGACAGCATCCACAATAACAACAATCGCAGGTTCCGGAGGCTTCATGAAAAACCCAACCACCCTGCAGGCTGAAGTCCAGGCCATGGGCCTGCCAATGGCACGCGACATCGACTGGCCGCTGTTCGTGATTAGCGGCGGGTTCCTCGGCGCCTTCCTCCTGGCGGCACTGATCGACATCGACAGCGTGTCGGCGCTGGTCAATACCCTGTTCGCCTGGTCGACCAGGTTCTTTGGCCTCTACTGGCAAGTGCTGATGCTGGCAACCTTCGCCGTCAGCCTGTTCATCGGTTTTTCCAGATGCGGGCGCGTCCGCCTGGGCGGCGTCACCCAGCGCCCGGACATCAGCACCTTCAACTGGATCGCGGTGATCATGTGCGCCCTGCTGGCAGGTGGCGGCGCCTTCTGGGCCGCTGCCGAACCGATGATGCACTTTGCCAGCCCGCCGCCCCTATTCGCCGGCCTGCAGCCGCACAGCGAAGCGGCGGCCACCGCGGCACTGGCGCAATCGTTCGTGCACTGGGGCTTTCTCGCCTGGGCTGTGCTGGGCAGCCTGCTGGCCATCGTGCTGATGCACCTGCACTACGACAAAGGCCTGCCGCTGGCGCCGCGTACCCTGCTTTACCCGCTGTTCGGCGAGCGGGCGCTCAAAGGCCCGATCGGCACCTTGGCCGACGCCACCTCGATCATCGCCGTGGTCGCCGGCACCATCGGCCCGATCGGCTTCCTCGGCCTGCAGATCAGCAGCGCCATGCATGCGGTGTGGGGCTTGCCCAACGATATCGTCACTCAGTCGCTGACCATCGTCCTGGTCACGGCCATGTACACCGTCTCGTGCCTGGTGGGCCTCAAAGGCATCCGTTTTGTCAGCGAGATCAACGTCTGGCTGATGATCGGCCTGGCGCTGTTCATGGTGGTGTTCGGGCCGACGCTGTTCATCCTCGGCGGCTTCCCGGCGGCCTTTGCCCTGCATGTGGAGCACTTCATTCCGATGGCGATGTTCCGCGCCGACCCCAAGTGGCTGGACTGGTGGACGGTGTTCTACTGGGGCTGGTTTATTGGCTACGCGCCGATGGTGGCACTGTACGTCGCGCGGATCTCGCGGGGCCGAACCATTCGCGAGATCATCATGACACTGTCGATCATCGCGCCGCTGGTGACCATGTTCTGGTTCACCGTGGTGGGTGGCACCGGTATCGGCCTGGAGCTGCAAACGCCAGGCATCGTCACCGCCCACGGCACCCAGCCCGAGGACCTGCTGCTGGGGGTGACGCAGAACCTGCCACTGGGTGGCCTGATCAGCGCGCTGTTCCTTTTCCTGAGCTTCATCTCGGTGGCCACCAATGGCGATGCCATGGCCTTCACCGTGGCGCTGGCGATGTCCAGCAACGATAAACCGAAAAAATGGCTGTGCGGTTTCTGGGCCATCGGCATGGGCCTGGCAGCGGTGGTGCTGATCACCATCGGCGCTGGCGGCGTGACGGCCCTGCAGTCCTTTATTGTCATTACCGCGGTACCGGTGTCGCTGGTGATCCTGCCAGCCTTGTGGGATGCAGTGCGCATCGCCCGGCACATGGCCCGCGAACAAGGCGTCTGAACATGATCCATCCAGGTACAACAACAATGCCCAACACCGTGCCTGCAATACCCGCGATGCGCCCTGCCAGCCAGGTCATGGACCTGGCCCGGCTGGGCAGCCACTTCCAGAGCCCGCTGAGCTTCGTGCGCAGCAGCATGCGGCGGATGATGCAGCAGCACTGGCACATCCAGCGCAGCTGCTTCGACCTGGACGGCCAAGGCTTCGGCACCGCGATCTACCGCATCGACACGCCGAATGGCCATTACCACTGCGTGATCTTCTCGGCCTACCTGCCGCCGGAAAAGCGCAGCGACCGGGTCATCGCCGACCAGTGGGACGTCACCTTCGTGCTGGTGACGGGTGATGTCGATGCCGAGCAACTGGCCGATCTGCAGCGTAACGTGCCGCTGCAGGAGGCTGGCCGCTTCGATGCCCGCGTGCTGGTACTATCACGGGCCAACCGTAGCTTGCGCAATTTCGACCGGTTCCTGGCGGCGCTGGCTGAGGGCCAACAGCCCGACCCAGGCCAGTTGGCCGAGGTCGGCTACCTGTATCGCACCACGGCAGTGTACGGCAATGGCAAGTTCGGCATCGCCGACTTTGGCTGCCTGCAGGACAACCCGGACTTCAACCAGCCGTTCAGCGCGCAGATGTTCACGGTCTACCTGCTGCGCCACTTCAGCATCGAGCAGATCAACCACATGGCCCAGGCGCTCGACCCGCAGCGGGCAGTGCAACTGGCCCCGCCCCTGCAACGTTACCTGGGGGTCGGCAACGCGACCGGGTTGGGCATGGCCCCGTTCCTGATCAACCACCCGCAGCTGGTGGAACGCTGGATCAGCACCCGGGAAACCGCCCTGGCCCTGGTGTTGGCGCAGCCGGCCGACCCTGACCGGTTGGTGCGCCTGCAGGCACTGCTGGCACGCGCCCGCCTGCATTTGGAACAGTCCCGGACCGAAGACCAGCGCCAGCATGAGCAGAACCTGCAAACCTTGGCCGAGCTTGCTTTACTGACCACCTGGCTTGGCGCACAAGCCATCGGCGCGGGCCTTTGGTCGCGCCTGCTGGCCTGGGCTGAGGCACAGGTGGGGGTGGGCTGCCAAGAACTGCTGGCAAGCCTGCTGCTAGAGCTGTACCCCGAGCAGGTCACGCCACTGGCCGAGCACATGGGCGTCAACGAAAGCTGGCAGCTGGACGCGCAGATGCCCCTTGGGCAACTGCGCCAGCTCATCGAGCAGCAGTACGGCTGGGCGCTGGAGTACGACTTCAGTGCCGTGGATGCCGAGCACTTCTTCTGGTACCGCTCGGCCGAGAAAGAGGAGCCGCGCCTGGGCATGCGCGGCGAGGAACCGGGGGCCGAAAAAGAAATGCAGCTGGGCATTGCCCGTAATATCCAGCAGTGCCACGCCGCATTGCTGAAGCACCTGCAGCTGGAGCCCCAAGCGCTGACCGCGCACTTCCTGATCGCCCAACCGGCGTTCAAGGGCACGGTGCGCCGCCTGCAAGGCATGGCTCAGACGACCTACGGCGAAATCCGCGCCAACCTGCTGGCACGGGACATGCTGCCGATTCACCTGCTGCGCTGCAAACTGGCGTTTTTCGGCGCGGGCAAGTTCGACCCCAAGTCGAGCCGCTGGGTGCGTATCACGCTGTTCCAGGGCGCACCACTGGTCAGCGACATCGGCCAACCGTTCGCAGACGACTGGAATTTCGCGGTCATGCCGCAAGGGGAACTTTGACCATGCGCGTATCGCTTAACGAAATACAGGTGATGTGCCGCAAGGCCTTCGAAGGCATGGGCTTCGCCCCCGGCGACTGCGAGGATGCCGCCGAGCTGGTGGGCTGGCTGCAATTGCAAGGGCTGGATGGCGTGGGTGCGCTGGAAAAGGCCCTGCTCTACCTGCAAGCCGAAGCCGCCCAGCCATACGCCCTGAGCCACGAGGATGACACCCTGCTGGTGATCGACGCCAAGGGCCAGAGCGTGTTGCGCTGCGCCGCAACGGTGGTGGAACTGGCAGCCGCCAAGGCCATGCGCCGTGGTCAGGCCGAGCTGCGCATCCACCACTGCCACAACCGCTTGCTGCTGCTGGGTTACCTGAGCCGGGCAGCTGTGCTGGGGCTGCACGTGCAAGCTCGCTGGGAGGACGCCCGTCAGTGCCACCTGGCCGACTTTACTGCCGGCATTCAGCGCCCGGCACTGCGCAGTGAAGCCCGGCCCGGCACCATTGACGCGGCCGAGCAAAGCGTCACGGTGCTGTTCAGCCGGCCAGGCCAGACCGCAACGGCGCCAGCCAATACGCAGAGCACCTTGCATCAGGGCTTTACAGTCAACGAACACACCTGGCAACGGCTCAAGCAGCTGGCCGAACACATCCTCGTCGAAAGCACCGATGCCTCGCGCCGCCACGGCGCAGGCGGCGGCAGCGATGCTGACTGAAGCCGCTCATCACTCAGGAAACCAACGTATGAAACATGCAATCAAGACAGAGCTGTTCGCCTCCAGGGCCCCCCTGGAATGGGCGGTAGTCGGCAACGGTACGCTCTACACCGCCCAGATCCCCATCGACGCACAGGGCCAGGTGGTTGCTGGCGGCATCGAGGCGCAGGCCCGCCAGACACTGGACAACCTGCGTCACACGCTGGAAGCCGCCGGCAGCTCGCTGGATGCCGTGACCCAGGTGCTGATCTACGTGACCGACCGCCAATACCTGGCCACCGTCAACAGCCTGTATGCCGACTACTTCCAGGCCCCCTACCCTAACCGCGCGGCAATCGTAGTGGCGGGGTTGGCACGCGAAGAAATGCTGGTGGAGCTGGTGGTGTACGCCTGCCTTTGAGGGCATTGAGGGCCTTGAGGCGCTCGTCTGGAGGTTTTCAGCGCCTGTGCGATCGAGCGCCGCCCGCGCGGCGCTCGATATACGCCCCACATAACCCCCAAGACATGCACCCGGAACACTTCCCTTTTCCCCGCCAGGCACCGGCCTGTGCCCCATCTCGGTTCAAAACCCTCTCCCTGATTAAAACCGCACTTATTTGATGCATCGGCCAAAGCCGCCCGACAGCGCCGGCCGGCCATGCCCCTCGCATTTCCCGCATTCCCGGCACTGCCAAGCGTGTTCGGCACTTTCATTGCAAAGGCTGTTTGTGCCCTACGCACAGCCAATCAATCGCAACCGAGGCTTACGCCAGACACAGCATCCCCTTACCCGAGCAAGGCAGCACCCTGAAAAACGCAGATGAATCGCAATAAAGCTGTCGGCGACGGCGGCAAGGAGTGGGTATGTCCCGGGCTTTTTTCAATGAAATGTACGAAGCGAACGGCAGTTGCCGCCCGCATTACCAGGAGTTCGCCCGCTGGCTGGCCAACACCCCGCTGGAGCTGCTGGAACAGCGCCGGCGCGAGGCCGACCTGCTGTTTCACCGTGCAGGCATCACCTTCACTTTGTACGGCGATAGCCAGGACACCGAGCGCCTGATCCCCTTCGATATCATCCCGCGCAGCATCCGCGCCAGCGAGTGGCGCACGGTCGAGCGTGGCTGTATCCAGCGGGTGCAGGCCCTTAACCTGTTCCTGGAGGACATCTACCACGACTAGCGCATCCTCAAGGCCGGCATCATCCCGCCTGAGCAGGTACTGGCCAACGAGGGCTACCAGATCGCCATGCAGGGCCTGGACCTGCACCGTGGGCTGTATGCCCATATCGCCGGTGTCGACCTGGTGCGTGACGGCGATGGCAGCTACTTCGTGCTGGAAGACAACCTGCGTACCCCCAGCGGCGTCAGCTACATGCTCGAAGACCGCAAAATGATGATGCGCCTGTTCCCCGAACTGTTTGCCGCCCAGCGTATCGCGCCCATCGACCACTACCCCAACCTGCTGCTGGACACGCTCAAGAGCGCCAGCCCGCTGGATAACCCCACTGCCGTACTGCTCACCCCGGGCCGTTTCAACAGCGCCTACTTCGAGCATGCCTTCCTGGCCCGGGAGATGGGCATCGAGCTGGTCGAAGGCGCAGACCTGTTCGTGCGTGACGAGCATGTCTACATGCGCACCACGGCCGGCCCCCAGCAGGTGGACGTGATCTACCGCCGGCTGGACGACGACTACCTCGACCCGCTGTCCTTCAACCCTGACTCGACGCTGGGCGTACCGGGGCTTATCTCGGTTTACCGCGCCGGCAATGTGGTGCTGGCCAACGCCGTCGGCACGGGCGTGGCCGACGACAAGTCGATCTACCCGTATGTGGACGACATGATCCGTTTCTACCTGAGCGAAGAGCCGATCCTCAACAACGTGCCAACCTGGCAGTGCCGCAAACCCGCAGACCTGTCCCATGTCCTGGCCCACCTGCCCGAGCTGGTGGTCAAGGAAACCCAGGGCTCCGGCGGCTATGGGATGTTGGTGGGGCCGGCATCGACCAGCGCCCAGATCGAGGATTTCCGCGCGCGTATCAAAGCCCGCCCGCACGCCTATATCGCGCAACCCACCTTGTGCCTGTCGACCTGCCCCACCTTCGTCGACAGCGGCATCGCGCCGCGCCACATCGACTTGCGCCCGTTCGTGCTATCGGGCAGTGAAACGCGCCTGGTGCCTGGCGGCCTGACCCGCGTGGCCTTGCAGGAAGGCTCGCTGGTGGTCAACTCGTCGCAGGGCGGCGGTACCAAGGACACCTGGGTGGTAGAGGACTGAACCATGCTTTCGCGAACCGCTTCCGACTTGTACTGGATGTCCCGCTACCTGGAACGTGCAGAAAACCTCGCACGCATGCTCGAGGTCAGCTATTCGCTGTCGCTGATGCCCCAGGCCGGGCGCAGCGACGGCCATGCCGAACTGGCGATGTCGCTGCTGGCCTCGGGCACGCTGGACGACTACATCCGCCGGCACACCGAGCTCGACACCGAGCGCATGCTGCACTTTTTTGCCCTGGACGCGACCAACCCCAGCAGCATCTATTGCTGCCTGCAGGCCGCCAGGACCAATGCCCATGCAGTGCGCGGCCGGATCACCGCCGACATGTGGGAGAACATCAACGCCACCTGGATCGAAATGCGCAACATCGCCAGCAATGGCCTTGGCCGCTATGGCATCAGCCAGTTCTGCGACTGGGTCAAGGAACGCTCGCACCTGTTCCGCGGCGCCACCTCCGGCACCATCATGCGCAACGATGCCTACAGTTTCATCCGCCTGGGCACCTTCCTGGAGCGGGCAGACAACACCCTGCGCCTGCTCGATGCGCGCTACGAAATGTTCGGCGAGGCCTCCGAAGAGGTCAGCGACAGCTCCGCCCGCGGCTATTACCAGTGGAGCGCCCTGCTGCGCGCGCTTACCTCGTATGAAGCCTTCAACGAAATCTATCGCGGCGCACCCAGCGCCCGTCCGGTGTCCGAGCTACTGCTGTTGCGGGTGGACGTGCCGCGCTCGCTGCATGCCTGCATCGAGGAACTGGACCTGATCCTGGCCGGCCTGCCGGGCAACAGCGGCCGCGCCGCCCAGCGCATGGCAGCCGAACTGAACGCGCGCCTGCGCTACACCGCCATTGACGAAATACTCGACGCCGGGTTGCACCCTTGGCTGAGCGACTTCATTGGCCGCGTCAACCAACTGGGCCAGGCCGTCCACCACTCCTACCTGGAGGTCGTATGAAACTGTCCATCCGCCACGACACCACCTACAGCTACGCCAGCGACGTGAGCAACAGCATCCAGTTCCTGCGCCTGACGCCGCGCAGCAGCGAACGCCAGCGCATCAATGACTGGCAACTGGACCTGCCCTGCAAGGTCAAGGGCCAGATCGACCCCTATGGCAACATCCTGCATGTGCTGACCCTGGACAAACCCCATGGCCACCTGGCACTGACCGCCCGCGGCCAGGTCGAGATCGACCCGGACTGCGAACACGAAGCCGAGGGCCAGTCACCCCTGCCGTTCCTGCGCGGCAGCCACCTGACCCTGGCCGACGACGCCCTGGTTGCTTTCGCCGCCCGGCAATGTGGCAGCCACCGCGACCGCGCAGCGCTGATCGGGCTGATGCAAGGCCTGGCCGAGCACATGCCCTACAGCCCCGGCGCCACCTCGGTGGGCACCACGGCCATCGAAGCGTTCAGGGGTGGCGCCGGCGTGTGCCAGGACCACACCCACGCCTTTCTGGCCTGCGCCCGCAGCCTGGGGGTGCCGGCACGCTATGTGTCCGGTTACCTGTGCACCGAGGACGAACAGCACCTGGCCAGCCATGCCTGGGCCGAGGCCTGGGTCGACGACGCCTGGTACAGCTTCGACATCACCAACCGCCTGACCCGGCCAGAACGTCACCTGAAGCTGGCGGTCGGCCTGGACTACCTGGACGCCTGCCCGGTCAGGGGCGTACGCCGCGGTGGTGGCGCCGAAGCCATGCAGGCCAGCGTCCACGTACATCGCCAGTGACGGGTTTGCTGCAGGCCGGTCTTGCCGCACGGTGCGGCAAGACCACTCCACTCGCAACACAAGGGAAACCGCATGACTTACTGCGTCGCCATGCACCTGGAGGACGGGCTTGTCTTCATCAGCGACTCACGCACCAACGCCGGCATCGACCAGATCTCCACCTTTGCCAAGTTGTTCGTTTTCAGCCTGCCGGGCGAGCGGCTGATCGTGCTGCAGACCGCCGGCAACCTGGCAACCTCGCAGTCGGTGGTGAACCTGCTGCGCCAGCGTACCCAGGGCAGCGGCCCTCATCTGCTGAACGTTGCCACGCTCTACGACGCTACGGTGCTGGTTGCCGACACCCTGCGCGAAGTGGTCAGCCGTGACCGCAGCAAGCTTACTGCCGACGTCGACCTGAGCAGTTCATTCATTGTTGGCGGCCAGATAGCCGGCGGGCCCATGGCCATCTACAACGTCTACGCACAAGGCAATTTCTTCCAGGCCACGCCGGATACCCCGTTCCTGCAACTGGGTGAAAGTAAATACGGCAGGCCAATACTCGACCGCAACCTGGATTACCGCACACCGCTCGATGAGGCGCTGCGCTGCGGCCTGATTTCGTTCGACTCCACCATCCGCAGCAACCTGTCGGTGGGTATGCCGCTGGACTTGCTGGTGTACCGCAATAACACCCTGCAAAGCATGACGCGCCAGCGCATCACCAGCGACGATGCCTATTACCAGCAGATTCGCAGGCAGTGGAGTGACGGTCTGAAAACCCTGCTGGCCGAACTGCCAGCGCCGCCTTATGGCTGAATGAGCAAACTGTTCAGATCCTCTGGTGCCTGTACCGGCCTCTTCGCGGGTAAACCCGCTCCCACAGTGGAAGGATCTGGCTTGCACCATCACTCAGGCTACCGCATCACCTGGTAGGAGCAGCCTTGCGCTGCGAAGAGGCCGGTAGGGCTGAAGATCATCTTTGGCTGCAATGGCCTCTTCGCAGCACAAGGCTGCTCCTACAGGTCCGGTACTTGCCTTGGAATCGAGCCAATCAGTTGGACCACGTCAGTGACGTCAATTGCAATGTTCGAGACGCCGTGGGTTATCCTGCGCTCTCACCCCTGTCACGAGGCTGTCATGTCGTCCGCTGCAACACCGGTGCAAACCCACCGCGCCGACCAAGACTCTCGCAATGCCGCCCAGGTGCTCAGCCTGTGCCTGCCCAGTGACGTACTGCTCTACCTGCTACTGCCGATGTACGCAGCCGATTTTGGCGTGACCCTGGCCGAGGCTGGCATTCTGCTGGCGGCCAACCGCCTGGTGCGCATCATCGGCTACGGCTGGGTAGTGCGTTTCTATGCCCGCCACGGTGACCGCGCGGCCTGCAGCCTCGCCGCCTTCGCCGCCGCCGTGTGTGCTCTGGGCAACGCGGTGCTGACCGGTTTCGCCGCGCTGCTGGTGCTGCGCCTGGTCTGGGGCCTGTGCTTCGCCACCTTCAACCTCAGCACCCAGACCCTCGCCACCGCTGAAGCACAAGGCGCGGCGCGGCGTGCCGGGCGTTCGCGGGCGAGCATCTCCATCGGGCCAATGCTGGCCTTGCCGCTGGGTGCGCTGATGGCCCAGGCCTACGGCCCGCGCAGTGTGTTCTTCGTGCTCTGCATCAGTGCCCTGTTCGGGCTGTGGCGTGCACGTGCCCTGCCCAGCACCGGCCACCCGGTCGCCAGCCGGGGTGGCCGGCGCCTGCGCCTGCCAGACAGCATTGCCACCTGGTCCTTCATCGAAGGGGTGGCCCTGGACGGCCTGTTCATCTTTGGCCTTTCGCTTTACGCACAAACCCACCTGGGTGAGTCCGGAGTGCTGGCAGCAGGTGTGCTGATGGCGGTGCGCTACCTGAGCGAAATGCTCTTCAGCCCCTTCGGTGGGCGCCTGGCCGACCGCTTCGGGCCGCTGCGCATGCTGGTGGTGCTGTCACTGGCCACGTCGATGGCGCTGCTGCTGTTTGGCAGCCACTGGCTGTTCATCGGCGCCTTCTTCGTGCTGGTGCTGCGTGCCCTGCAACTGCCGCTGGTGATGACACTGGTCGCCCTGCGCAACCCGCAACAACGCATCCAGGCCCTGGCCGGCAATGCCATATGGCGCGACATCGGCGCTGGGCTCGGGCCGATGCTTGCGGGGGTATTGCTGCCGCAGGTACCGGCGATCTGGGCCTATGCCGGGGCGGCACTGGCGGTTGCGGTGGCAGCGTTGAATTGTGCCTGGTCGGCGCGGCATTGAGCGCTGGCGCCATGCATGACATGGGCTCACCTATGGGGTGAGGAGTGATCGTTTGAGTCGATCAAATCGCTGAAATCTAATGGGCGCAAACCAACAAGAAGCTCGCACGGAAGCGATCAGCGATAGAGAAAACCACACAATGACTCCAACGTTCTCATTACTCGTCCTGGGCACCGCGATACTCCTGATCGTCGTCATGATCAGCAAACTCAAAGTACACCCGTTTCTGGCCTTGATGGCCGCAAGCCTGGTGGTCGGTGTCGGCACCGGCATGGCGCCTACGGCAATCGTGGCGGCATTCGAGAAAGGCATGGGCAGCACGCTGGGCTTTCTTGCCGGCATCATCGGCCTGGGCAGTATCCTCGGCAAACTGCTGGAGGAATCCGGAGGCGCCAGGCGCATCGCCACCACGCTGCTGAACAGGCTGGGGGAACGCAATGCCTCGTGGGCAATGATGCTCGTCGGCTTCATCGCCGGCATCCCGGTATTCTTCGAGGTCGGCTTCGTCCTGCTGATTCCGTTGATCTACGTGGTGGCACGGCAAACCCGCATCAGCATGCTGTCCCTCGGCGTGCCGCTGGCCACTTCGCTGATGGTGGTGCACTGCATTCTCCCGCCACATCCGGCCGCCACAGCCATCACCGGCATGCTCAATGCGGATATCGGTACTGTCATCCTGTACGGCCTGATCGTTGGCCTTCCGACCGCTATCATCGCGGGCCCCGTGTGGGTTCGCTTTACCTGTAGCCGTGAAGCTGGCGAATCCCAGCAGGCCTTCCTGTCTGCGCGCACGGTGGCTCAAGCAGAAGAGCAGGCAATGCCCGCGTTCGGCATCACACTCACCACCGTACTGCTGCCACTGGTGTTGATGGTCGGCAAAACGTTGGCCGTCACGGTCCTGGACAAGGGCTCTGCGCTGTACGAGTGGGTGGCCTTCCTGGGCAGCCCATTGATTGCCCTGACGCTGTCGGTGGTGTTCGCCTACTGGGCGCTGGGCTTGCGTCGCGGCCTGGATATGGCGCACCTGCTGAGCCTGACCCAGCGCTGTTTCCCTCCCCTGGCCGGCATTCTGCTGATCATCGGTGCCGGCGGTGCCTTCAACGACATGCTCGTGGGCAGCGGCATCGGCAAGGCACTGGCCGATGTGCTGAACCAGACGCAGCTCAACCCGATCATCCTCGCCTGGTTGATCGCCGGGATCATGCACTTTGCCGTCGGCTCGGCCACCGTCGCGATGATTAGCGCGGCCGGCATGGTAATGCCGATCCTTGGCCAGCACCCTGAATACAACCGGGAAATCCTGGTGATCGCCATCGGTGCGGGCGCCATCGGCTGGACCCACATCACCGACTCGGCGTTCTGGGTGGTGAAGGAATACCTGGGCCTTTCCCTGAGTGATGCACTGAAGAAGTTCACTGCCGCTACAGTGCTGGCCTCGGTAGTCGCCTTGTGCCTGACCCTGCTCCTTTCGAAGATTGTCTGATCTACTCTGCACATACCGCACTACAGGTGAAATCATGATTCACGGAAAAACCCTGGAAGCCTGGCAACAAAGCCACCCGATCATCGCCGAGCTGGTGGCCCTGAAGCCAACCAGCTGGTTCAACCCTGGCATCGCCAAGGCTGCAGAAGCCCTGCGCGACGTGGGCCTGACGGCGGCTGACGTGCAAGCCACCAGCGCGCGGCTGCAGCGGTTCGCGCCCTACCTGGCCACCGTGTTCCCCGAGACGGCAGCGGCCGGCGGGGTCATCGAGTCGCACATTACCCCGCTGCCACAGCTGCGCCAGCTGCTTGTCCAGGAGGGATCGCTGCAGAACGTGGGCAGCCTGTGGCTCAAGGCGGACAGCGACTTGCCTATCTCCGGCTCGATCAAAGCCCGGGGCGGCATCCATGAAGTGCTCAAGCACGCCGAGGACCTGGCCCTGGCGGCCGGCTTGATCACCCCCACGGATGACTACACCAAACTGGCGAGCGACCAGGCCCGCGCATTCTTCAGCCAGTACAAGATCGCAGTGGGCTCGACCGGCAACCTGGGGCTGTCGATTGGCATCATGAGCGCCAAGCTGGGCTTTCAGGTGAGCGTGCACATGTCGTCTGACGCCAGGCAATGGAAGAAGGACAAGCTGCGGGCCAACGGCGTCACGGTGGTCGAACACGCCTCCGACTACAGCGTGGCGGTCGAGCAAGGCCGCCAGCAGGCGGCATCAGACCCCAGCTGTTACTTTGTCGACGACGAAAATTCCCCACAGCTGTTTCTCGGCTATGCCGTGGCCGCCGAACGGTTGGCGCGGCAATTCGACCAGGCGGGCATCCAGGTAAACGCAGATCATCCATTGTTCGTGTACCTGCCGTGCGGCGTAGGGGGCGGCCCAGGCGGTGTTGCGTTCGGGCTGAAGCTGGTATTCGGCGATGCGGTGCACTGCATCTTCGCCGAGCCCACCCATTCCCCCTGCATGCTGCTGGGTGTCTATACCGGCCTGCACGATGAAACCAGCGTGCAGGACTTCGGCATCGACAACATCACCGCTGCCGACGGCCTGGCGGTCGGGCGCCCATCAGGGTTTGTCGGCAAAGCCATGCAGCGCCTGATCGATGGTTACTACACCGTGACCGACGAAGAACTGTACCGCTTGATGGTCATCGCCCATGAGCAGGACAAGGTCAAACTGGAACCCTCTGCCCTGGCCGGCGTACCCGGTATGCTGCGGGTGCTGCAAGCAGGCGAGTACCTGGCTCGCCAGGGCTTCACCCCAACCCAGCTGCAGCAGGCTACCCACCTCGTCTGGGGGACGGGTGGCAGCATGGTGCCGGACGATGAATTCAACGCCTATCTGGCGAAAGGGCGCAGCCTGCAGGCAAACGTGTAACCGCAATCTGCTAACGGCGCAGGAAGGATTGATCAATGATAAAGCCCGGCGGCGGCGCCGTGAAACTCAATGGCTCGCACCTGGGCAGCCTGCATGTCTTTCTGGTGGCGGCACGCCACTTGAGCTTCTCGCGCGCCGCCGATGAGCTGTGCCTGACCGCCAGTGCCGTGAGCCATCGCATCAATCGCCTGGAAGATGAGCTGGCGCTCAAGCTGTTCCACCGCATGCCGCGCAAGGTCAGCCTCACCGAAGACGGCGAGCGCCTGTTCGCGGTCATGCAACGGACCATGGATGAGTTAAGCGAAGCCGTGCAAGAACGTGCTCACGCCGAAATCGCCGGCCAGTTGACGTTGTATGTGCGCCCGTCCGTCGCACAATGCTGGCTGGTGCCGCGGCTGGCGCAGTTCACTGCCCGCTACCCTGATATTCAGCTGGATATCAGGGTGGGCAACGAGAGCATCGATTACCGCACCCGCAAGATCGACCTGGTCCTGTGTTATTCGGATGGCCATCATCCGGGGTTGCAGAGCATCCACTTGATGGACGAGCGGATTGCCCCGGTGTGCTCCCCCCGTTATGCAGAAACCCATGCACTGACCGGTGACCTGCACCCCCTGGATCACTGCACCGCCTTGCATGACGTAGCGGCCTGGGACAACGCTGCATTCGATGCAGAATGGCAGCTCTGGGCCAACACCACAGGTACGGGTATCAGCCTCCCGCGCCGATTCCTCACATTCGATCGCTCCGACCTGTGCACGCTCGCCGCGCTGAATCACGTAGGCATCGCCATTGGCCGCGAACAGCTGGTCAAGGATCGCATTACACGAGGTGAGCTGGTTTTGCCGTTCGGTGGTTTCGTCGACACCCCCAACTATGGCTATTACCTGGTCTACCCGCATCATGACCCGATGCCCAAACGCCTGCAGGTGTTGATCGACTGGCTCGTGAAAGAAGCCTGCACTGACCTTTAGGAGCGGCCAGTGCAGGCCCAAGGACTGGGTCAGGCGCGGATACACTGGGCAAACGGCCGGGGAGATATCCGAGCCGGTAGGGTTGTGGCACACCGGCTGGATGAGGAACAAACGGGGCCAGTTCAGCCTGTGTCATGTCCAAAGCCTCAACAACGCCGCGAACGTTACAGGTTCGCAGCGTTATGCGTTCACAGCCGTGGCTCAAGCGATCAGCAAGGAATGCCCGCCAGCGGCCAGACAGGTGCTTGCGTCGCTTTGGCCATAGTGCGTTTTCGCGCCCACTGGGTCAGTGCGGCCATCAGGGCAAAGCCGAGCAGGATCATGACGGGATAGGCCAGCAACAACTCGGTCAGCGAATACTTCCAGGCCAGCGGCCGACCGACACCCAACATTGCCGCATATAACCAGGACACACCGGACAATGCGCCGGAGAACAGTGCAAACATGCGCACGCCGATATTCAGGTCAAGCAAAGAGCCCGCCTTGAGTAAAGCCGGCAAGACATAGCGGTGCAACAACATGCCATTGAATGTCAGCAACAGGACAATAATAACTTTGGCGTGAAGTTTCGGATTGGCAAAGTAACTCACGCCTTTTTCAAGGTAGTCGACACCGATGACGGCAGCCCCGGTGAGCCACAAGAACATCAAGGCGTTCGTTACAGACTTCTGCAAACGTGCCATATGCCTACCGTCATGCCCGGCCGGTTGATGCCCCTTCAACAAGTCCCTGACCATCTCGGCATCGCTGGCAAACACCAGCCCGATGGCAACGCAGCAGGCCAGCAAATGAACATAAATAACCGACAACCGCACCAGCTCCATGGATTCTTTCTGCCCGAACAGGCTAATAATTGTATTAAACTCCACGTCGAATTCTCCACGTAATGCATTAGCGCTAGCGGGCCTTGCTACAGGCGTGCGAACGGCGTGGTCGCAGCGGCAAGCCCCCATTCATATCGTTAATTGAAACAGCGGATTGAAACTTGAATACACAGCGGCTCAACCGTTGAGCCTCGGTTTGGCATAGGCGTTACTCCATGATCAGAGACAATAAAAATCCCCATGTGCATCCCTGCGGCGCACATGCGTTTTAAGGTTGATAACTTCCTGGAAGGTGCCAAGTGCAACTCATGCGAATACACCTGCTGGCAAATATGAGCCATCAACAGTGAAATCGTTCATTTCTTGGGCAAAAGCACCGACCAGCGGTATTTAAAGCCGCACTAGTTAGTTTGCTAGCTTCTTGCAAGCTGACCGAACGGTAAAGTTTTTGATCACTGGATCCAAACTTTGCAACGGGCCTTCACGGCTCTACTTCGTTGTTCGCAGGGCAACTCCAAATCAGGGGAGTGTACAGCGCCACCCCATTTCATTTTTTCGCGGGCAAGCCCGCTCCCACAGGTACAGCGCAGGCTTCGGGCAAAGGCAGTAATCGCGCCCCCAATGAGCCCTGCGCAATCAATGCTCCTGTAGCAACTGGCTCAATACCGCGCGCAATTTCCCAGGCTTGACCGGTTTGTTCAAAAGCGGCGCCCCCAGTTTCTGCAAGCCCCGCCGGCATTGATCGCTGCGGTCGGCGGTGATGATCACCGCCGGTATGGCAACCGCAAAATGCTCACGCAAATACCTGACCACCTCGCAACCCACCACGCCATGGTCCAGGTGGTAGTCGGCCAGGATCAATTCCGGGGCCTGCCCCTGCAAGGCCAGCAAAGCACCTGCCTGGTCGGTCGCGGTCACCACTTCGCAGCCCCACTGCCCAAGCAGCGCGCCCATGCTCTCAAGGATGCTCACTTCGTTGTCCAGTACCAACAGCCGGCGGCCCGGTAGCGGGTTGCCGACGCTTGGCAGCGGCACAGCCTGGTGAGCGGCCAGCGGCACCTCTTTACCCAGCGGGACCTCGATGCTGAACACCGAGCCACGCCCCGGCCACGAACGTACCTCAATCCGGTAGCCGAGAATCTTGGCAATCCGCTCGACGATGGCCAACCCCAGCCCCACGCCCTTGCGATCCGCTGCGCGGCCGACGTCCAGTTGGTTGAACTCAAGGAAGATCGCCTGCAGCCGGTCTTCGGCGATACCCCGCCCGGTATCCCACACTTCCAGCCGCAAATGACCACCCCGGCGCCTTGCCCCCAGCAAGATCCGGCCTTCGTCGGTGTAGCGGCAGGCGTTGCTGAGGAAGTTGCGCAGGATACGTGTCATCAGCCGCAGGTCAGTGCTGATGGCACAATCCGGGATGCGCGCATGCAGCTTGAGGCCTTCCGCATCGGCCACCGAGCGGAACTCCGAAACCAGTGGTGCGAACAACTCGTCGAGGCGGTACACGGCCACGTCCGGCTTCACCGCTGCCTGGTCGAGCCGGGAAATGTCCAGCAGGTCGGTCAGCAAGTCTTCGGCGCCCTCAAGGGCCTGGTGGGTACGCTCCACCAGCACGTGCTCGGCCTCTGGCAATGGCCGCTCGCGCAAGGTGGAGATCAACAGGCGGGCGGCGTTCAGCGGTTGCAGCAGGTCATGGCTGGCGGCGGCCAGGTATTTGTCCTTGCTGCGGTTGGCAGCTTCTGCAGCATCGCGGGCCTCCAGCAATTCATCGGTACGCGCAGCAACCCGTTGCTCCAGCTCGTCATTGAGCTGTTGCAGGCGTTGCTGGGCCAGCTTGCGTTCGGTGATGTCGGCGACAAAACCCTCCACCAGCCCTTCCTGCCCGGGCTTGAGCAGCAGGTTCATCAGCACATCGAGGTGGCTGCCGTCCTTGCGCCGCAAGCGGGTTTCATAGCCGTGCAGGCTGCGCTCACGGGCGAGGATCGCGGTAATCGCCTGCAACTCCTCGGCACCGCCGTCGAACAGGTTGGCGGCCAGGTCCGTCAGGGAAAACAGCACCGCTTGCGGGTCCTCGTAGCCCAGCATGCGCGCCAGCGCCGGATTGGCGGCACGCATGCCGTCCTGCAGGCTAGCCTGGAAAATCCCGTGCACGGCATTTTCGAACAGCCACTTGTAGCGGTTGCGCTCGGCCTCCAGCTCGTCCAGGCGGGCGGAAAGCTCCGGGTAATGGCTTTTGCGTGCCGAGTGGTCGCCCAGCCCCAACAGCCCGGCCAGTGCCCGCTGCTGCTCGTCAGAGGGCCTCGCCATAAACGACCTCGACATCACGCTGGCTCGACGCACGGGGGTTGGTGAGGATGCACGGGTCATCCATCGCATGTTGCGACAGGAACGGAATGTCCGCGGTGCGCACCCCATGCAGGCCCAGGGTTTCATGGAAGCCGATGGCGTGCTTCAGGGCAATCAGGTGCTCCACCAGGCGCCCGCAGATCTGCCGCTGGTTGAGGCCGCGGCAATCAATACCGAACACCTCGGCAATCACCTTGAAGCGCTCTGGCGCCGAGCTGTAGTTGAACGCCACCACGTGCTCCACCAGCACGGCGTTGCACAAGCCATGGGGCAAGTCGAGGAAGCCGCCCAGGCTGTGGGACATGGCATGAACCGCGCCCAGAATCGCATTGGAGAACGCCAGCCCCGCCTGCATGCTGCCCAGCATGATCTTCTCGCGCAGGCCGATATCGGCCGGGTTGGCGATCATCTCCACCAAGTTGCCGTTGATCAGGCGCATGGCTTCCAGCGCGTGGGGGTCGGTCAGCGGGCCGTGGCCGGTGGAAACAAAGGCTTCGATGGCATGCACCAGCGCATCGATACCGGTGCAGGCCGACAGGAACGGGTCCATGCTCAGGGTGGTTTGCGGGTCGATCAGCGACACGTCCGGCACCACCGCCTTGCTGACGATGGAGAACTTCATGCGTTCCTGCTGGTTGGAGATGATCACGAACTGCGAAACGTCCGCCGAGGTGCCGGCCGTGGTCGGGATCAGGATCAGCGGCGGGCTGGGCACGCGGATCGTGTCCACGCCTTCGAATTCGAGGATGCTGCGCCCGTGGGCCACCACGATACCGATGGCCTTGCCGCAATCCATCGGGCTGCCGCCGCCGACGGCGACGATCACATCGCAGTGGTTCTGCCGGTAGATCTCGGCGCCGAGCATCACCTCTTCGACCCGCGGGTTGGGCGACACGGCCGTATACAGGCAGTAATCGATGCCCTGGGCCTGCAAGCTGGCCTCTACGTCCGCCACCCAGCCGGCGGCGATCACGCCCGGGTCGCTGACCACCAGCACCTTGCGGGCACCGAAGGTTTTCGCGTAATTGGCGACGTTATGCCGGCATCCGGCACCAAAGATGATTTCAGGCGATACGAACTTGCGAAGCGGGCTGAAACTCTGGCTCATTGGCAAGCCTGTTCTTATTGTTCTGAAAGGTAACCGCCAGCGTAAAGCATCCCGCAGCGAAAGCAACCAGACCAATGAGCAGCACTGGCTCAGCCACGGGCAGTCAGAGGAACCGGCCACCGTAGTGATGGCCGGGTGGCACATCAACGGTTGGCGAAATACATCGTCACTTCAAAGCCGATGCGCAGGTCGGTAAAGGCAGGTTTATTCCACATGGGCAGTCCTCTTCTTGTGCCGGGGGAGTCCGGTAGATGCATTAATGCACGGGGGGCGCCAGGGCCGAATGCTACTTTGGAAGGAGCTTGCAGGGTGCGTTGGTAGGGGATTTTGTTTCCTGTGCCGGCCTTTTCGCGGGCATGCCCGCGAAAAGGCCGCGACGCGGTCTAGAAGAAGCCCAGCGGGTTGATGTCGTAGCTTACCAACAGGTTCTTGGTCTGCTGGTAGTGGTCGAGCATCATCTTGTGGGTCTCACGGCCCACGCCAGACTTCTTGTAGCCGCCAAACGCTGCATGGGCCGGGTACAGGTGGTAGCAGTTGGTCCACACGCGGCCGGCCTTGATGCCGCGGCCCATCCGGTAGGCGCGGTTGATGTCGCGGGTCCACAGGCCGGCGCCCAGGCCAAACTCCGTGTCGTTGGCAATCGCCAGCGCTTCGGCTTCGTCCTTGAAGGTGGTCACGCCCACCACCGGGCCGAAGATTTCTTCCTGGAACACACGCATCTTGTTGTTGCCTTTGAGCAGGGTCGGCTGGATGTAGTAACCGCTGCCCAGGTCGCCCTGCAGCCGCTCGGCAGCGCCGCCGGTGAGCAGCTGCGCGCCCTCCTCCTTGGCAATCTGCAGATAGGACAGAATCTTGTCGTATTGCTGCTCTGAAGCCTGGGCACCAACCATGGTCTCGGTGTCCAGCGGGTTGCCCCGCGTTATCTTGGCGATCTTCTTCATCACCTCGGCCATGAATGGCTCGTAGATCGATTCCTGGATCAGTGCCCGTGACGGGCAGGTGCACACCTCGCCCTGGTTGAAGAACGCCAGCACCAGGCCCTCGGCGGCCTTCTCGATGAACGCGGGCTCGGCCTGCATGATGTCTTCGAAGAAGATGTTCGGCGACTTGCCGCCCAGTTCGACGGTGGACGGGATGATGTTCTCGGCCGCGCATTTCATGATGTGCGAACCCACCGGGGTGGAGCCGGTGAAGGCGATCTTGGCGATGCGCTTGCTGGTGGCCAAGGCCTCGCCGGCCTCACGGCCGAAGCCCTGGACGATGTTCAACACGCCCGCCGGCAGCAGGTCGGCCACCAGCTCGGCAAAAATGGTGATCGACAGTGGCGTCTGCTCGGCCGGCTTGAGCACCACACAGTTGCCGGCGGCCAGGGCCGGGGCAAGCTTCCAGGCGGCCATCAGCAGCGGGAAGTTCCAGGGGATGATCTGCCCGACCACGCCCAGCGGCTCATGGATGTGATAAGCCACGGTGCCTTCGTTGATTTCGGCCGCGCCGCCCTCCTGGGCACGGATGCAACCGGCAAAATAGCGGAAGTGGTCCGCTGCCAGCGGCACGTCGGCATTGAGCGTTTCGCGCACCGCCTTGCCGTTGTCCCAGCTTTCGGTGACGGCCAGCACTTCCAGGTTCTGTTCGATACGGTCGGCAATCTTCAGCAGCACCAGGGCGCGGTCTTGCACCGAGGTCTTGCCCCAGGCTTCGGCGGCTGCGTGTGCGGCGTCCAGGGCGCGGTCGACGTCCTGGGCAGTGGAACGCGGGAATTCGGCAATCGGCTGGCCATTGACCGGCGAACTGTTGGTGAAGTACTGGCCAGCCAACGGTTGCACGAACTCGCCATTGATGAAGTTGCCATAACGTGGCTTGAAGGACACGACGGCGCCTGGGGTTCCGGGTTGTGCGTAGATCATGCTGAGCCTCTGCGGGTCGATGCCTGTCCCACGACAGGCGATGGACCGATGGTAAAAAGCCCCGCGTGCCAGGCGAATGCATCGTTGGCAGCGGGGCTCTCGTCATTTGGTAGTAGGGCTGCTTGCCTCAGGCCACTGCTTTATGGCTTGGCGCTGGCCGTTTGCTGCAGCTGCTTGGGCAGCTTGAAGGTCCAGAGCATGCCGCCCTGGTTGAAGTCCTTGACCCGCTTGGCCACTTCGCCACCCCACAGCGGTACCGCGCCGCCCCAGCCGGAGACCACCGACACGTATTGCTCGCCGTCCATTTCCCAGGTCACGGGCGAACCAAGCACGCCGGAGCCGGTCTGGAATTCCCAGACCTTGTCGCCGGTCTTGGCGTTGAAGGCCTGCAGGAAGCCTTCCGGCGTGCCGGTGAACACCAGGTTGCCCTTGGTGGTCAGCACCCCGCCCCACAGCGGCGCGTAGTTCTTGTGCCGCCACACCTCCTTGCCACTGATCGGGTCGATGGCACGCAGCACGCCGATGTAGTCTTCGTTGAGCGGCTTGATGGTGAAGCCGGCGCCGAGGAACGCCGCGCCTTTCTTGTAGGCGATGCCTTCGTTCCAGATGTCCATGCCCCACTCGTTGGAGGGCACGTAGAACAGCCCGGTGTCCTTGTTGTAGGCCATCGGCATCCAGTTCTTGGCGCCGAGGAACGCCGGGGCGACGAACACCGAGCTGCCCTTGGCTTCGCTGCCGGGTGCGCCTGGGCGGCTGGCCTCGTTGTAGATCGGCCGGCCGTCCTTGTCCAGGCCGGTGGCCCAGGTGATCTTGTCGACGAAGGGGAAGCCGCGAATGAACTTGCCGTTGGTGCGGTCCAGCACGTAGAAGAAGCCGTTGCGGTCGGCGGTGGCGGCGGCCTTGACCTCCTTGCCGCCATCCTTGTAGTTGAACGAGATCAGTTCGTTGACGCCGTCGAAGTCCCAGCCGTCATGCGGCGTGCTCTGGAAGTGCCACTTGATGGTGCCGTCGTCCGGGTTCAGCGCCAGGCGCGACGAGGAATACAGGTTGTCACCGGGGCGCAGGTGCGAGTTCCACGGTGCCGGGTTGCCGGTGCCGAACAGGATCAGGTTGGTTTCCGGGTCGTAGTAACCGCCCAGCCAGGGCGCAGCGCCGCCGGTCTTCCACAGGTCCCCGGGCCAGGTCTTGCCCGCCTCGCCGCCGGAAATACCATTTTCGATGGCCTTGCCGTCCTTGTACACGTAGCCCATGTGCCCTTCCACGGTGGGGCGCATCCACAGCAGCTCGCCATTTTCCGGGTTGTAGGCCTGGATCTTGCCCACCACGCCGAACTCGCCACCGGCGACGCCGGTGATCAGCTTGCCGTTGACGATCATGGGCGCGGCGCTGATGGAATAGCCTTCCTTGTGGTCGGCCACCTTCTTGCTCCAGACCACCTTGCCGGTGTCCTTGTTCAGGGCCACCAGTTTGGCGTCCAGGGTGCCGAAGAACACCAGGTCGCCGTACAGCGCCACGCCGCGGTTGATCACGTCGCAGCAGGGGCGGATGTCATCCGGCAGGCGTGCATCGTATTGCCACAGTTTCTTGCCGGTGCGCGCATCCACGGCGAACACCCGCGAGTAGGAACCGGTCAGGTACATCACCCCGTCCTTGATCAGCGGCTGGGCCTGCTGGCCGCGTTGCTTTTCACCACCGAAGGAGAACGCCCAGACCGGCCGCAGTTCCTTGACGTTGTTGGCATTGAGCAGGTCCAGCGGGCTGTAGCGCTGGCCCTGCACACCCAGGCCATTGGTCACGATCTGCTGCGGGTTCTTCGGGTCCTGGAGGATTTCTTCAGTGCTGACAGCGGCGTGGGCTGCACCGGCAAGCAGCATGGCGCTGAGCACCAGGCTCACGGCGAACATGGGGCGACGCGGGGATCGGGTCATGACGGCTACCTTTGGTTTTTTTGTTGTGCCCGGGAAAATTTCCCGGTGTGCCGGGAATTCTTGGTTGCCGCCAGTTCGCCAACAATTGCCCGCAGTGCGGAGTTTTCTAGTTCCTTGGTACAGGGCTGCGTCCCCAAGACAAGCGCGATCCCTTGGGGATAGCGTCAGGGGTTGGCGTCGACCCTCTGGAGTTGTTGGCGTTCGTAGCGGGGATACAGATGGCTGACACTGCGAATCAACTCATAACGGGTCAGGGTGATCCCGGCAAAGCGTTCGGGGATGGGGCTGCGGATCATCTCGGCCATGTCGTCGCCACGCGCCGCGCCGTCGCGCATCAGGCCATCCAGCCAGCCCAGGTAATCACGCATCTGCGCAAACGGCCGGGCATCGCTGGCCACCGGCCCGTGCCCGGGCACAAGCAGCTTCCAGGGCAAGGCTTGCAGGGTGTCCAGGTCCTTTTGCCACACCCCCAGCCCCGGGCTGTTGGGGGTGGTCAAGGCACGCTCGTAGAACACCAGGTCGCCAGCGAACAGCACGCCGGTCTTCTCATCCAGAATCGCCAGGTCGGCGCCGGTATGCCCGCCTAGCTCCAGCAACCGCAGGCGGTGCCCGCCCACCTCGTGGATACCCGGCTGCAGCACCTGGGTAGGCAGCACCACTTCGGTGCCGCGCATCCAGTCGCCGACCAGGCGGTACATGTTCTCGGCCATGGCCTCGCCCTGCTGGCGCAGCAAGTCGCCGGTACCGGCCAAGGCCCCAATAGGCACATCGGCAAAGGCCTGGTTGCCCAGTACATGGTCAGGGTGATGATGGGTCAGCAGCACTTCCAGCACCGGCTTGTCGGTGGTGGCGGCAATCGCCTGGCGCAACGCGTCGCCGTAACGCTTCGACGGCCCGCTGTCGATCACCACCACACCGCTGTCGGTGACAATGAACGCGGTATTGACGATATTGCCGCCATTGGCCTTGGCGAAGTTGTCGGTGCTGCCCTCCAGTAGCCAGGTACCCTCCGCAATCTGCCGGGGCACAAGCCGATAGTCCAGGTCTGCCTGGGCCGGCAGCCCCAGGCACAGCAGCAACAGCATCATCCAACGCATGAAGAGCGCCTCTGGTCAGGGGTGAAATCGGGCAATGGGCTCAGGGCACTGCCGCTTCGAACTGGTTGCCGCTGTTGTCCTGCAACAGCAGCCGGGTCGGCCCGGCGCCCTGGATATCGAAGCCCAGGCTGGGGTTTTCGCTGACCGCCGGGTACAGCTCAAGGCTGGCCAGGCGCTGGCCTTTCGCGTCCTGCAACTCGGCATGGTTGAGGAAGAACTCGGGAATACCGCTGACCAGGCCGTTGTCCATCGGGTGGGCCACCTGCAGGCGCAAGCGGCTGCTGTCGCCACGCGGGTAGCGCCCGCCCAGCACTTCACCGAGGTGTTCTTCCCAGCCAGGCTGCGTGCGCACCACGCTGGGCGCGGTACAGCCGCCGCCGGCGGCATCGATCAGGGTCGAGCCGACGTGCCACAGGCCGTCGCGCGTCAGCACGGCGGCGCGCAGCGGCGTGGCCTGTTCGATGCGGATGCGGATCGACAACCACGGCAACACGTGCTCGCCGGGCTGAAAGTCGACAATGCGCGGCAATGGGTTGAGCTCGGCCCAGGCGATTATCCGCACCACCTCGCCAGCGAATGCCCGGGCGTCGATTTCCAGCGGCACCTGCCGTGCGTCCTCGGCAAAGGGCGGCGCCAGCAGCTTGACCCGGTCATCGAAGACGAACGCGGCCTGGCCCAGCAGCTGCTTGTGGTAGAAGTCCCACATCACCGAGGGCACCGGGTCCGTCTGGGGGGCTGGGATAGCAGCCTGGGCTGACCAGGGTATCCAGCAGGCCAGCAGGAAAGTCGCTCGCCAGTTCATGGCCTGCTCCTGATTGAACAACACATAAGCCACTGATTCAGCGAGGCCCTGTGGGAGCGGGCATGCCCGCTCCCACAGGGAAGGTGTGTGCCCCGCTATTGATACATCTCCGGAACCTCGTAGCGCAGGCCGTAAGCTGCATACATCGCCTTGAGCCGGCCATCGCGGATCATCGCCTCAAGGGCTTCTTCCACGGCATAGGCCAGCTGACGGTTGCTTTCATGGACAGCCATGCCGATTTCCCAGGCCTGCTTGCCCAGGTTGGGGTAGGCGTTTTCCGCCAGGGCCAGTTGCGGGTCGGCGGCCTGGTGCAGCTGCCAGTCAACTTCGCCACGCATCGCCATCACCGCGTCCACCTGGCCGGCCTTCATTGCTTCAAACGCCTGCTGTACACCGGGGTAATGACGGGTTTTGGCACTGAGCATGCCGTTGAACACCGAAGTGAGGTAGAACGAAGGCACGCTGTCCACCTCGACCCCGATCGGATGCTGCTGGAACACCGCCACACTGGCCACCGACTTCAGACGACGCTGGTCGTAGGCCACTTGCCAGCGCTCTTGCTGATAAGGGCCGAACATCACCACCTGCGCGTTTTCCAGCTCGCCCAGTTCGTTGCGTTTTTGCGCGTAGGCGTGGTCGTAGGGCACCCTCATCATCAGGTCGGCCAACTGCTGGTGGCGCAGCGGGCTGCCGCGCCAGATGTAATCGCGCAGGTCATCGTCAAGCTTTTCCCCGGCCGGCGCCCAGATCAGTTGCAAGCGCACCCCCAAGGCGGTCGCCAACGCCTGCGCCAGCTCCACATCGACACCCCGGGGCTTGCCGTGGTCCTCGAAACTGTAGGGCGCGAAATCCTTGTACACCGCCACCTTCAGTTCGCCAGCGGCGATGATCGCGTCGTAGTTGCGCACCTGCGCCTGGGCCGTCGCGCACCACAGCAGCAGGCTACAAAGCCACACGGCAAACAGACGCATGGCCGTCACTCCTCGACGTGCACGCTGTCCAGGTAGGTGCGCACCGCCCACAGGGCTTCCTGGCTGAGGTAGTCGGCCATCTTCGGCATGTACACACGGCCATCGCGGACCGCGCCATGGCGTACCCGTTCGACAAACCATTCATCCCCGGCGTCACCGGCATCGAGCATGCGCAGGTCGGGGGCAATACCGCCGGACTTGGCCTCCAGGCCATGGCAGGCAGCGCAATTCTGGTTGTAGGCCGAGGCGCCGATTTCCACGGCCTTGTCGTGCTCGGGCGAGCTGCGGTAAGGGTTTACTGCCGCCCAGCCGTCGCCGTCCAGGCTTACACCGGCGTCCTTGATCGGGGTCAGGCCCTTGGTCTCCACCGCCTGGGGCACTACGTTGCCATGGGCCCAGGCCGTACCGGTCAGCACCGCTGCAGCCAGCAGCCCTGCAGCAAGCAACACATTGTGTTTTGTTGTCATTGTTATGCCCTCACCATTGCACGCAAAGCCTCAACCACAGAGGCCGTGCCGCCATCTTAGAAACAGCCTGCGGGCGCTCGAATGCTGCTTTGGTGGCCGGGCCTTACTCCCTTGGTAGTAGGGCTTGTGGCGAAGGGCCAATTGAGGTGCCGTTCGGGAACTATTCCCGGCAAGGGCGGGACTTTTTCCGTATCCCGCGACAGCTCCCCCGCCCCACCCTGTGCAGGCCAAAACCTCCACTGGGAACTGCAACCATGACAATAAGATCGCTACCCGCCCTTTCCCCTCTGGCCCTGAGCGTGCGCGTCCTGCTACTGGCCGGTGGCCTGGCCCTGGGCAATGTGGCAACAGCGGCCACTGCACCTTCTGCACCTGCCGGCAAGAGCGTCACCTGGGAAGACATCGCCAACGACCACCTGACCACCAAGGACGTGCTGCAGTACGGCATGGGCACCAATGCCCAGCGCTGGAGCCCGCTGGCCCAGGTCAATGACCAGAACGTTTTCAAGCTGACTCCGGCCTGGTCGTACTCCTTCGGCGACGAGAAGCAGCGCGGCCAGGAATCCCAGGCCATCGTCAGCGACGGCGTGGTCTACGTCACCGGCTCGTACTCGCGGGTGTTTGCCCTCGATGCCAAGACCGGCAAACGCCTGTGGACCTACAACCACCGCCTGCCCGACAACATTCGCCCGTGCTGCGACGTGGTCAACCGCGGGGCGGCCATCTTCGGCGACAAGATCTACTTCGGCACCCTGGACGCGCGGCTCATCGCCCTCGACAAGCACACTGGCAAAGTCGTGTGGAACAAGAAGTTCGGCGACCACAGCGCCGGCTACACCATGACCGGCGCCCCGGTGCTGATCAAGGACAAGACCAGCGGCAAGGTGCTGCTGATCCATGGCAGCTCGGGCGATGAATTCGGCGTTGTCGGCCAGCTGTTCGCCCGTGACCCGGACACTGGCGAAGAGGTATGGATGCGGCCCTTCGTCGAAGGCCACATGGGCCGCCTGAACGGCAAGGACAGCACCCCCACCGGCGACGTCAAGGCGCCATCCTGGCCAGACGACCCAACCACCGAAACCGGCAAGGTGGAAGCCTGGAGCCACGGCGGCGGCGCCCCTTGGCAGAGCGCCAGCTTCGATGCCGAGACCAACACCATCATCGTCGGCGCTGGCAACCCTGGCCCCTGGAACACCTGGGCGCGCACCTCCAAAGATGGCAACCCCCACGACTACGACAGCCTCTACACCTCGGGCCAGGTCGGTGTCGACCCCAGCACCGGCGAGGTCAAGTGGTTCTACCAGCACACCCCCAACGATGCTTGGGACTTCTCCGGCAACAACGAGCTGGTACTGTTCGACTACAAGGACAAGGACGGCAAGGTGGTCAAGGCCACCGGGCACGCCGACCGCAACGGCTTCTTCTACGTGGTGGACCGCAACAACGGCAAGCTGCAGAACGCCTTCCCCTTCGTCGACAACATCACCTGGGCCAGCCATATCGACCTGAAGACCGGGCGCCCGGTAGAAAACCCAGGCCAACGCCCGGCCAAGCCGCTGCCGGGTGAAACCAAGGGCAAGCCGGTGGAAGTCTCGCCGCCGTTCCTGGGTGGCAAGAACTGGAACCCGATGGCCTACAGCCAGGACACCGGTCTGTTCTACATCCCGGGCAACCAGTGGAAAGAGGAATACTGGACCGAGGAAGTGAACTATAAGAAGGGTTCGGCGTACCTGGGCATGGGCTTCCGTATCAAGCGCATGTACGACGACCATGTCGGCACCTTGCGCGCCATGGACCCGACCACCGGCAAGCTGGTGTGGGAGCACAAGGAGCACCTGCCGCTTTGGGCGGGCGTACTGGCAACCAAGGGCAACCTGGTGTTCACCGGCACTGGCGACGGCTTCTTCAAGGCCTTCGACGCCAAGACGGGCAAGGAGCTTTGGAAGTTCCAGACCGGCAGCGGCATCGTCTCGCCGCCTATCACCTGGGAGCAGGACGGCGAGCAGTACATCGGCGTGACCGTGGGCTACGGCGGCGCCGTGCCGCTGTGGGGCGGCGACATGGCCGAGCTGACCAAGCCGGTGGCTCAGGGCGGCTCGTTCTGGGTGTTCAAGATCCCGAGCTGGGACAACAAGACTGCGCAGCGTTGACTGCCTGAGGTAAAGCGTTACTGGGGCTGCTTTGCAGCCCATCACCGGCAAGCCAGCTCCCACACTACGGTGCAGATCTCAAGGGCTGTCCAGTCCCTGTAGGAGCTGGCTTGCCGGCGATGGGCCGCGCGACCCCGCAAATGCCCTGTTCCAACTGAGAGCCTTTCACCATGAACTACCTGCCATTTGCCTTGCTGTTGGTACTGTCCCCTGCCTTGGCCGTGAGTGCCGACGACGATGGCAACGATGCCCCCTTGACCATCAACGGCTGCGTCATTGCCGAAGCCAGCCAGTGCCCGGGGGCCAACCTGCGCGGTGCCAAGCTGGCCAACCAGGACCTGCGCAAGATGAACCTGGCCGGCGCCGACCTGCGTGATGCCGACCTGCGCCATGCCCGGCTGGACCTGGCCAACCTGGAAAAAGCCCGCCTGCAGGGCGCCAACCTGACCCGTGCCAGCCTGCAACAGAGCAACCTGCGTGTGGCTGACCTGAGCAACAGCAAGCTGGTGGCCATTCAGGGCTGGGGCTTGTTCGCCCAAGGGGCACAGTTTGCAAAGGCCGACCTCAGTGCAGCCTACTTGCAGTTCGCCAGGCTGTCCGGGGCGAAGCTGCAGCAGGCCAACTTGCAGGCGGCGGACCTGGAGATGGCGTGGCTGAGCAAGGCTGATTTGCAAGGGGCCAACCTGAGCGATGCCAACCTGCAAGAGGCCAAGTTTAGCCAGAGCAACCTTGCGCGTGCCGATTTGCGCGGGGCGCGGCAGCATTACGGGAATTTCCAGGAGGCCAACATGGAGGGGTGCAAGGGGTGCCCGGATACATGGGACAAATGAGTTCAGTTAGCAGGGGCCGCTGACAAACCTCGCCCCGCCACCTTCACCACCCCCAGGTTGATGCCCAGGTGCACCAGCTCGGCATGCGAACTGACCTGCAACTTGCTCTTGAGCAAGGTCAGATGATTGGACACAGTCTTGGCGCTGATGCACAGCTGCTCGGCAATCACCCGCATCGGCGTACCTTTGGCCAGCATGGTGAAAATCTCCAGTTCACGCTGGGTCATGCGCTGCAAGCGCGGGTCACTGGTGCTTTGCTGTGACGTGCACGCCAACTGGGTAGCCAAGGGTTGTTCGATGTAGGCGTGCCCGGCCAACACGCGCTGCACGGCCTCGATCAACACCTCGGGCGCCGAGTTCTTGGTCAGGTAGCCCGAGGCCCCCGCCTCCAGCGCCTGGCGCACCAGCGGCAGCTCGTCGTGCATGCTGAAAAACAGCACCCGTAGCTGAGGCAGGCGCTGGCGCAGGCGGCGGGTGGTTTCCAGGCCGCTGATACCCGGCAGGCCAAAGTCCATGATCACCAGGTTCGGTACTTGCTCCTGTACCCGGGCCAAGGCCTCTTCACCACTGGCGGCCTCACGCACCTGCATCGCCGGCAATACCGTGCGCAGCAGGCTGGCATAGCCCTGGCGGACCACAGCATGGTCATCGACCAATACGATATTCATCACACCTCCTTGGGAATGTTCAGGGCCAGCGCCCAGCCGCCACCCGGGCGGCTCAAGATGCGCAACTCCCCCCCAAGGCTGCGCGCACGCTCGGCCATCGAGTGCAGGCCTACCCCTGGGCGATGGGGCGGGTGCGCACCGCGGCCATTGTCGCGAATGAACAGGCGCAAACCCTTGGCACTGCGCTGCAGGCGCACCCGCACCTGGCTTGCGCCGGCATGCCGGGCGACGTTGGTCAGTGCCTCTTGCAGCAAACGGTACAGGTGCGTTCTGCTCGCCCCGGGCAGCGCCGGCAAGTGCTCGCCAACCCGCAGCCGGCATTCGATGCCCTGGCTGGCCTGCCACTGGCTCACCAGCAGACCGAACGCCTCGGCCAGCGGCATGTAGTGCAGCGCCACCGGATACAGGTTGTGCACCAAGGCGCGAAAACCGTGCTGGAGGCGCTCGCAATTGAGTTCGAGGTCGTGCGCCGTCTGTGTCACCACCGCAGGTTGCTCGGCCACCATACGCAACAGACAGAGCTGGGCACGAATACCTGCCAGGTATTGCCCCAGGTCGTCGTGCAGCGCCTGCGCCAGCTGGGTACGCTCATGCTCCTGTGCCGCCAGCAGTGCCTGGGTCAGCTGCGCATTGTCGCCCCTGGCCTGCTCCAGCGTCGCGGTCATATGGTTGAAGTAAGCCGCCAGCTGGCGCGCCTCCGGCAGGCCCGCCTCGCGCAAGCGCGCAGTCAACTGCCCGCCCGAAACCTGGCGCAAGGCGCACAGCAGCTCATCCAGCAGGCCCATGGCCCGCCGTACCGCCCAGCGAATGGTCAGCAAGCTCAACAGCAAGGCCAGGCCACACAGGCCAAGCAGTTGCTGCAGAGAGTCCCAGACTTCGTCGATCTCATCCCGCGGATCGACCGCAATCAACACCCGGCGCCCGTCATTCAGCTCCAGCAGCCGACTGCTGCTGGGGCGCTCGCCAAACAGCTGGTGGCCCAGCCAGGCATCCAGCCCGGTCTGCGGCGGTAACCGCGGCGCTTCACCCGGCGCCAGCCAGTGCACCCGCACATGGCGCAGGCTCTGGGTCAGCCGGGGTTGCAGGCTTGCCGGGTCGCGTTCGGCAGTGTCACCGAGATACGCCACCACCGCTTCGGCAGACTGCAACTCACGCTCTACATCAGCTATCGCCTGGTGCAACAACACGCCGGCACAGGCTAGCGCCACCAAAGCGAAACAGAACGTGACCCACAGGTTGATCCGCCACAGGGCCGACAGGTTGACAAGGCGCACAGGCGATTCTCCTCGGGGCGTCGTGGCCCATCGTGCTCCCCATCCTAAAGCCGCAGCACCCGCGCCGAATTACTACCTTGGTACCGGGCTAGCGCTACTTTCTGCATATTTCCTCCTCTCGGCGGGCTTCCTATGCTGGCGCCATCTGCCGTGGAGTGTGTTATGCGCCAGCCTGCCCACCTTGCCCTGACCTGCCTGTTGGCCCTGGCCGCGACGCTGTCTGCGCCCCTGGCGCCCGCCGCTCAGGGCCAACCCGCAGCACCACTGCAAGTGCGCATCGGCTACCTGGGCTATCGGCCCGACCCCGGCCCGCTGCTGTCCAATGTCATTTCTGAGCCTGCCGACGCCGGGCGGCAAGGTGCCGAGCTGGCGATTGTCGACAGTAACAGCACCGGGCGCTTCTTGAAGCAGCAGTTCCAGCTGAGCAACGCCACGGTCGACAGCCCCGAGGCGCTGCTGCAGGCGGCAAAGGCACAGCACGAGCAAGGCCTGCGGCTGTTTGTGGTGAATGCCCCGGCCGCCAGCCTGCGCGCTTTGTCTGCCGCCCTGCCCGACAGCCTGCTGTTCAACGCCGGCAGCCCCGACGACAGCCTGCGCAGCAGCCAGTGCCTGGGCAATGTGCTGCACAGCCTGCCGGGGCGGGCCATGCTGGCCGATGCGCTGGTGCAATTCCTGGTGCTGCGCAAGTGGCAGCGGGCGCTGCTGGTGGTTGGCCAGACCGAAGACGACCAGGCCTACGCCGCCGCCCTGCGCCGTTCGGTGAAGCGCTTTGGCGTGCAATTGGTAGCGGAGAAGACCTGGACCTTCGACAACGACCAGCGCCGCAGCGCCCAGGCCGACATGCCGCTGTTCACCCAAACCGCCGAATACGACGTGGTGCTGGTGGCCGACGAGCGCGGCGACTTTGGCGAGTACCTGCCCTACCAGACCTGGTACCCCCGCCCCGTGGCCGGCACCCAGGGCCTGACCCCCACCGGCTGGCACAAGACCGTGGAAACCTTTGGTGCAGCGCAGCTGCAAAAACGCTTCGAGGCCCAGGCCGGGCGCTGGATGAATGACCGCGACTTTGCCGCCTGGATGGCCGTGCGCAGCATTGCCAGCGCAGCCAGCAAGCTGCGCCAGGCCGAACCCCGCGCGCTACAACAACTGCTGCTCAGCGAACAGTTGCCACTGGATGGTTTCAAGGGCCGCAAGCTCAGCTACCGCCCGTGGAATGGCGAACTGCGCCAGCCAATCCCGCTGGTGCAGCCGCGCGCCCTGGTCAGCACTTCGCCGCAGGAGGGCTTCCTGCACCCTTTCAACGAAATGGACAGCCTGGGCTACGACAAGCCCGAAGTGACCTGCAGCTACCCCTGATCCGATAACCACAACAATAAGGAATTCGCCATGCGCCGCCCCCTCTTCCACCGGGCCCTGCTTTACCCCAGCCTGCTGTCGGGCGCCCTGGCGCTGGCCTGCGGGCACGCCATGGCCGCCACTGCCTGGGTCTCCAACGAAAAGGACAACAGCCTCAGCCTGATCGACATGCGAACGCTGGAAGTCACCGAAACCTTGCCGGTGGGCCAGCGCCCGCGCGGCTTGCTGCTGTCACACGACAACAAGCTGCTGTACATCTGCGCCAGCGATTCGGACCGGGTGCAGGTGATGGACGTGGCCACCCGCAAGATCATCAAGGAGCTGCCCTCTGGCAAGGACCCCGAGCAGTTCGCCCTGCACCCCAACGACCGCTGGCTGTACGTGTCCAACGAGGACGATGCGCTGGTGACGGTGATCGACACCGTCACCGACAAGGTGCTCGGGCAGATCGACGTCGGTATCGAGCCCGAAGGCATGGCGGTGAGCCCCGACGGCAAGTGGGCCGTCAACACCAGTGAAACCACCAACATGCTGCACTGGATCGACACCAGCACCCAGACCCTGGCCGACAGCACCCTGGTCGACCAGCGGCCGCGTTTCGTCGAGTTCGACAAGGACGGTTCACGGCTGTGGGCCTCAGCGGAAATCGGTGGCACGGTGACCATCCTCGACGTGACCACGCGCCAGGTATTGAAAACCCTGAATTTCCAGATCAAGGGCGTGCACCCGGACAAAGTCCAGCCGGTGGGCATCAAGCTCAGCGCCGACGGCAAGTACGCTTTCGTCGCGCTGGGCCCGGCCAACCATGTGGCGGTTATCGATGCCAAGACCTTGGATGTGCTCGACTACCTGCTGGTCGGGCGGCGGGTCTGGCAGCTGGCGTTCACCCCGGACCAGAGCCAGTTGCTGGCCACCAACGGGGTCAGCGGCGACGTTTCGGTGATCGACGCGAAGACCCTCAAAGTGCTCAAGTCGGTGAAGGTAGGGCGCTACCCCTGGGGCGTGGTGGTAACACCATGAATGCCCTCGACGTCAGTGATGTGAGCTTCGCCTACGGCCAGCGCGAAGCCCTCAAGCAGGTGGGTTTCAGCCTGGCGCCCGGGCGCTTCGCCGCGCTGCTGGGCCCCAATGGCGCCGGCAAGTCGACCTTGATCGCCCTGCTTACCCGCCTTTACGACCTGCAGCACGGCGACATCCGCGTAAGCGGCTGCTCTCTGCGCAACGCTGCACGCCCGGCGTTGCGCCAGTTGGGCGTGGTGTTTCAGCAAAGCACCCTGGACCTGGACCTGAGCGTTGAACAGAACCTGCGCTACCACGCCGCGCTGCATGGCCTGTCGCGGCGCCAGAGCGACCTGCGGGTGGAAGCCGAACTGGCCCGCCAGGGCCTTGGCGAACGCAGGCGCGATCGTGTACGCGAGCTGAACATCGGCCATCGGCGCCGGGTGGAAATTGCCCGCGCGCTGCTGCATGAACCGCGCCTGCTGCTGCTCGACGAAGCCAGCGTCGGCCTTGACCCCGCCAGCCGACTGGCGCTCAACCAGCACCTGCGCGGGCTGTGCCGCGAGCAGCAGCTCAGTGTGCTGTGGACCACCCACCTGCTGGACGAAGTGCAGCCCAGCGATGACTTGCTGATTCTGCATCAGGGTCGCCTGGTGGCCAGTGGCACCGCCGATGCGCTGAGCCTGGAGCACGGCGGCGACCTCGACAACGCCTTTGCCAGGCTGACCAACGCCCACTCAGGAGCCGACGCCCGATGAACGCTTACTGGCAATGTTTCAACGGCATCATGCTGCGCGAATGGCTGCGCTTCGTGTTGCAGCGCACGCGCCTGCTCAGTGCCCTGGTGCGCCCGTTGCTGTGGTTGCTGGTGTTCGCCGCAGGGTTTCGCGCGGCGCTGGGCATTGCCATCATCGAGCCCTACGACACCTATATCCCTTACGAGGTGTATATCATTCCGGGGCTGGCCTGCATGATTCTGCTGTTCAACGGCATGCAGGGCTCGCTGTCGATGGTCTATGACCGCGAGATGGGCAGCATGCGCGTGCTCTTGACCAGCCCATTGCCGCGGCCTTTCCTGCTGGGCAGCAAACTGTTGGCGACGTCGTTGATTTCCCTGCTGCAAGTCTATGCCTTCCTCGCCATCGCCTGGCTCTACGGCGTGCAGCCACCGGCTGCGGGCTTGCTGCTGGCGCTGCCGGCAATGCTGCTGGTGGCGTTCATGCTCAGCGCCCTGGGTCTGTTGCTATCGAACGCGATCCGCCAGCTGGAGAATTTTGCCGGGGTGATGAATTTCGTGATTTTTCCGCTGTTTTTCCTGTCTTCGGCGTTGTACCCGCTGTGGAAGATGCGCGAGGCCAGCCAGTGGTTGTACTGGCTGTGTGCTGTGAACCCGTTCACCCATGCCGTGGAACTGGTGCGGTTTGCGCTGTATGAGCGGTTGAACCTGTTGGCGCTGGCGGTGTGCCTGGGGTTGACCGCGTTGTTTACCCTGCTGGCGATACTCACCTTCAACCCCCAGCATGCGGCGCTGCGCAAGCCCCGCTGATTAACCAGGCCTGTGAGTGCGCTGTTCTTGTGGGAGCGGCCTTGTGTCGAGATTGGGCTAGCTACATTCCTTTCAGCGCCCGGGCTTCTACTACTTTAGTACTGCCTTTGCTGTCTAATCGTCGCATTCACAACGCACCGCCACTGGCATGTAATGGGCCTATAACAAAAAGGATAAAACCATGCCACGTGCCCTGCGCCCTTTGTTGGCTGCCCTTTCGCTGAGCCTTTCGCTGGGCGTCGCCTGCGCCGACACCACGCCGCTGTTCTCCGCCGAAGGCTATCGCACCACCCTCTATCGCAGCCCGACCCCGCAACAGGTCGAAGGTGGCCAGGTCATCGACACCGCCACGCTGCAGCGCCTGCTGGGGCAGACTCCCAGGCCGGTGCTGGTTGACGTCTATCGCCGGCAATGGCTGCAAGGACGCTTCATCGAAGACGAACCGCACAGCAACCTTCCCGGCAGCCTGTGGCTGGCCAACACCGGCGACGGCGAACTGAGCCCGGCCTTTCAGGACTACTTCATACGTAACCTGCAAAAAGCCACCGCCGGGCAGTCAGAGCAACCGCTGGTCTTCTACTGCCGCTCCGATTGCTGGTTAAGCTGGAACGCGGTAAAACGCGCCAAGGCCCTGGGCTATAACAACCTGTACTGGTACCGCGATGGCCTGGACGCCTGGCAGCAAGCCAACCTGCCGCTGCAGCCGGCGCAACCCGTGCCCTTCCCCTGAAACACTTGCCTGCGAACGCGTGCCCATCCAATAAAAACAAGGTGAAAAGGCCATGTACAAAATTCTGATTGCCGACGATCACCCCCTGTTTCGCGAAGCCATCCACAACGTCATCAGCGATGGCTTTCAAGGCAGCGAGGTCATGGAGACTGCCGACCTGGACAGCGCCCTGGCATTGACCCAGGCGCACGACGACCTCGACCTGATCCTGCTCGACCTGAACATGCCCGGCATGCACGGCCTCAATGGCCTGATCACCCTGCGCAACGAGGCGCCGACCACGCCGGTAGTGATCGTTTCGGCCGAGCAGGAAAAGCAGATCGTGTTGCAGGCCATCACCTACGGTGCCGTGGGCTTCATCACCAAGTCCTCGCCACGCTCACAGATGATCGAAGCGATCGAGCAGATCCTCAATGGCAATGTCTACCTGCCACCCGACATCATCCGTGCGCAAAAAAGCAGCACCAGCCGGCGCCACAACGATACCCCAAGCTTCCCGCCGGAAATGCTCCAGGCGCTGACCCGCAAGCAGCTGCTGGTGCTTGAGCGCATGACCAAGGGCGAATCGAACAAGCAGATCGCCTATACGCTGGATATCGCCGAAACCACAGTGAAGGCGCACGTGTCGGCGATCTTGCGCAAGTTGAACGTGCATAATCGGGTGCAGGCGATCCTGAGTGCCGGCGATATCGATTTTGCTGATTACTTGCGGCGCTGACCTGTTCGGGCCTATTCGCGGGTGAACCCGCTCCCACAGAAGCCCGCGAAGAGGCCAGCGGCTATGTCATGCTGCTGGCCAACAAGTGGCTCATCGCAGTCTTGAGCTTCATCGGCCGCACCGGTTTATGCATCAGGGTATGGCCCAGCTCGCGGATCTGCTGCTTGAGGTCGTTGCTGTAGTTGGCGGTGATCATCAGCGCTGGCAGCGGCTGGGCGCGGCGGGCATTGATCCGCGCCACGGCGTCGACACCATTGCAGTCGTTGTCCAGGTGATAGTCGGCAATCAGCAGGTCGGCCTCGGCGTGGTAATTGTCCACCTGGCGCGCCAGGTCTTCCTCCGACAGCGCCGTGACCACCTGGCAGCCCCAGCCCTCCAGCAGGGTGCGCATGCCGGCGCAGATCGCCGCATCGTTATCCAGCACCCACACCCGCGCCCCACGCAAGCGTTCGAGCATCGGCTCGCAGCTCACCGGGCTTGGCTGGGCCTTGGGCGCGGTGGCGCTCAGCGGCACTTCGACGGCGAACACCGAACCTTTGCCGAGCCATGAACGCACCCGGATCCGGTGGCCGAGGATGCCTGCGATCTTTTCCACGATCGCCAGGCCCAAACCCAACCCGCGGTCCTGGTCCGGGCGCTGGACATCACCGCGCTTGAATTCCTGGAACATGTCTTCCAGGTGCTCTTCGGCAATGCCGATACCGCTGTCCCACACTTCGATCCGCAGGCCGCCACGCTGGCGCCGACAACCCAACACAACGCGCCCGCTGTGGGTGTAGCGGATGGCATTGCTGAGCAGGTTGCGCAGGATCCGCGCCAGCAGCTGGATGTCACTGCGCACCACCGCCGAACAGCCCACAAAATGCAGTTCAAGCCCTTCGCTGCGCGCCACTTCGGCGTATTCGGCAGCCAGGTTGTCCATCAGTTCGCTGAGGGCGAACGGGGCGACATCGGCCTTGATCACCCCGGCATCGAGCTTGGATATATCCACCAGGGTGCCTAGCAGGTTCTCTACATCCTCCAGCGAGTTGCTGACATTTCGAATGAGGTGGGCACTGTCTTTCGGCTCGCGGCGCTCGAGCAGCGCGCTGGTGAACAGCCGCGCCGCGTTCAGCGGTTGCAGCAGGTCGTGGCTGACCGCAGCGAGGAATTTGGTTTTCGACAGGTTGGCCTGTTCGGCCTCGCGCTTGGCCTCGCGCAGGCGCGACTCGGCCTGGCTGCGCTCCTCTATCTCACGCAGCAACTGGTCGTTGAGGCTGGTCAGTTCAGCGGTGCGTTCGCGCACCCGTTGCTCCAGGTGTTGATAGGCCTGGTGCAGCGCCTGGGCGGTATTGCGGCGCTCGGTGATGTCGCGGATCAATACGAAGATGCCCACCACGTCGCCATTGGCCAGGCGGTTCGGTACGTAGGAGCGCAGCATGTAGCGCTCCTGGCCATTGATGTTGGTTTCGGCAAATTCGAAAGTGACACTCTCCCCTGCCAACGCCCGCGCCACATAGGCTTCCAGGCGCTGGTAATGCTGCTCGCTGTGGGCCTCGCGCAGGCTCTGGCCCAGCATCACGCCGTGCGGCCAGCAATACCATTCTTCATAAACCTTGTTGGTGAATTCGTAGACCAGATCGGCATTCAGGTAAGCGATCAGCGCCGGGACATTGTCGGTAATCAGGCGAATCTGGTGTTGGTGGGCGGTCTCGGCCCGCTGTCGGGCTTCGCTCAGCAGCCGGTTGACGGCCTTGAGCTCAGCCATGGCCTGGTTCAGGGCATCGGTGCGTTCACGCACCTGCTCGGCCAGCACCACCGAATGCTGGAACGCCGCATAGGGGTCGTTGCCCCGCGTTACTCCCGACTCGATGCGTTCAATCAACGCGCCGTTGATCCGCTGCAACTTATGGTTTTCGTGCTGCAGCCGGCTGAGCTCGGCCTGCAGTTCAGCGCCCGACAGGAGGCCGGTTGCGGGCAATGGCGACCCCGGTGAAGGTCTGGTTGATATGCATGCCATTGAACTGTTCTCCGTAGGTGTTGAAGCCGATCACCCGCTGCTCGCGCAAGAACGCACCCACCGGCTCCAGGCCGTGATGGGCTTCCAGCTCCAGACGCCGCAGAAAGCAATCACAACCGATGGTCAGCAGCGGCGGGCCAAGGCGCTGGTGCAAACCGTCGAACAGCTGGTGCAGGTTCGGCAACAGCGGGCCCGGGGCCATGGCGGTGAGCACGATGCCATTTTCCACTGCGCAATAGAAACTCAGGCTCAGGTCCGGATGCACTTGCTGGATCGCCCGCACGTAGTACTGGTCATGAATGCGCACGGCCAGCGGATGGGCGGCGAATACCCGGTAATCGAGCGCAGCCACCGGCACGCCGATGTGCCGGGCGTACTCCTCGGCAGCAGGCTCGGCATTCAGCTCGAAGACCCGACGCTGGGCGCTGTCGGCGCCGGTTACCACCAGTTTTTCCTGGCGTGGCAGGATGTGGTGCGTGGTGAACACTTCGAAATCGAGCCAGGTGTTGACCAGCACCACCACTGCGGCACCGTTGTGGAACGTGCCACCGAAATACACATGGGTACGGGTCAGGTAATTGTCGTCACCGGCCGAACCGCCAAAATGCGGGATGTCACCCAGTGCCGCGCTGAGCGCGGCGAGCACCATCTCCTCGCGGCTGGACAGGCCGTCGAGCAGCGTCAGGGCAAAGCTGTGGCCCTTGATCGGCGCCAGGGTGTTACTGCGGCAGGTGCCGACCAGGCGCTCGACCATCTGCTGCGCGTCGATCAGGCTGAAGTGCTCCATCTCATCGATGAGCTCGGTGGCGATGGAAAAATGCCGGTGATCAAAGCCCACCGCCGTGACGCAATTGCGGCCGTAGCCCAGCGGGGTGATTTCGCCAGCGCTGGTGCAACCGACCAGGCGGATACCGCCAAAGCCCTGCTCCAACGCTTCGCCCAAGGCTTGCAAGTCGTATTCGGCGGAACAGAAGAACAGTACGAAACCCAGGTGCGGGTGCAGCAGCTGCCGCGCCAGGTCCTGGGCGGCCAGCCGTGCATCAGGGGCCTGTGACATGGCGCTGACCACACCGTCGTTTTGAGCCTGCTGCATCGTGGTCTCCGGCGCGGGTGGCTGAGGGGTCAGTGTACGAAGGTGAGCAAGGGGGACGAATGCTACTTGGGTAGTGGGTGGGCGGTTCCATGGGCGTAATAGCCCGCATCATTTGGGGCCGCCTTGCGGCCCCAGGGATTCACCAGGTCAACACCGCACCCACCGCAAAGGTATCGGTGTCTTCGTTCTGCGCGCTGGTGTCATGCCCGTCGATGGAAAACTGGTTGTACTCCGCCACCAGCTTGAGGTTATCGTTTACATCATGGAACAGCGCCACGCCGCGGGTCTCGTAGTCCGCCCCGCTGCCCACCGCGCCATTACCATCGTCCTTGGTCTTGCCATAGGACAGCGCCACGCGGTTCTTGCCGAACTTGTACGAGCCCTGCAGCAGGTAGCCATCACTGTCGACATTGCGCAAAACCGGTTCGCCCGCGTTGTTGGTGAAGAACGGGTTGATGCCCTTGGCCTGGAACCCCGAGCCAGTCAGCGACAGCCCGCCCATCTTGGCCTGAACGCCATAGCCGACACCTTTGGAGGTAATGGACTCCACCGTCGAATCGGTATTGTCGGAGGTCTGGTAGCTGCCGTTGACCCAGCTGTAGATCTGCGCCCCGCCCAGGTCGAACTGGTAGGTGATCTCGCTTTCGGTGCGCGGGTTTTCCTGGTACGCCTTGCCGGTCGGGCTGCTGTCGTTGGTGTCTACCGGGTCCATGATGCCCACCGCCACCCGCAGGCCGTCCACCACCGGCGTGCGGTAAGTGATCTGCGAGGTGGGGAACGGGTACGGGTAACCACTGCCGATGTTGCCGAACGACACCCCGCCGCCGTCCACCAGCCCCAGCGTGTCGCTGACCTGGCCATAACCGGCCAGCAGCTCGTCCAGCAGGATGTTGGAGCGGGCGAACAACCCGAAGTCCTTGCCAATCAGCACCTCGCCCCACGTGGGGTTGGCCACGGTGCCGTAGAACTGGCGCACGTCGATGGCGGTGTCGGTGCCGTTGGTTTCACTGTCGTTGATGGTTACCCAGAACGAGGCACGCGCGCCGAGCTTCAGGTCATCCACCTGCTTGCCCATGTTGAAGCCGAGGTAGTTGGGCAAGAAGCCCATTTTCACCCGCGACTGACGGCGGTCGAACTGTTCGCCCTCACGGTCGACCTTGCTGTTGACGTAGAAAGCGTTGATGTAACCGTCGGTGGAAAACGTTGTCTGGTCCTTGTCGTACAGCATGATCTCGGCCTCGGCGACGCCGCTCAGGCCCAGGGCAGAAAAGCTGGCGATGGCGGCTGCGAGGAAACGAGGCGGCAGGTGCTTATTGTTGTTGTGCATGGCGCGCTCCAAACGGGGACTGGATGTCGGAGGCGATTATCGGAAGTGGCCAAATGGCCAGATACGCTGCTTTGGGGCAGGCGGGCAGGTGCTTTGGGCTGGCGAATGCGGCGTGAGGACTTGGTCGCGGTACCAGGTCGGGCCAGGAGGCAAGACTTAGGGTGTACGCATGAATAGCAGGCAGGTATCAGTACAACTGTACGAACTGGGGCCGCCCTGCGGCCCCATTGATACCGATTGCGCTGACCACTGCCCTCAGGAAGCAAGCGCCTGCGAGCGCTGGCGCTCGGGCATCTCATAGCGGTGCGGTTGCTGCCAGGCCAGCCGTGCCTGCACGTCGACCGCCGCGTCCATCACCTTCTGTGCCCAGTTTTCGTCTTTCGGGCACACCACCACAACGCGAAAACCGTGGTCGACGCCTTCCAGCCGCACACCTTCGGAATCATCGACATGCAGGTCGATATCGAACGCCGAGGGCAACTTCGAGGGCGAATGCTCAAGGCCGTTCTGGGCCAGGATATGCTGGTGCCGGTCGCTGTTGACCACACCATCGACATGGATGCCATACAGCATCAGCCAGCGCCGGATGTAGGCCGGGGTGCGCCCCGACGAGGTATAGATCCAGATGCTGCAGCCCTGGCGGCGCAGGTCGCGGATCAGCGAGCGCGTGCCACTGCGCAGGGGCTCGCCCAACCAGCGATGGACGAATTTCGGCAGCTTGCTGTCTTCGGCAGCAGCGTGCTCGGGCAGGCAGGCGAGCGTGTCGTCGATATCGAACGAAATGCGTACCTGGCCACGCTTGAGCTTGCGTTCAAGGGCTTGGCGCCCGCGTGCGAACATGGAGTAACGTTGCATCAGCGGCGCCCCTCACAGGCAGGCACGGGCGTGCCGTTCAGGAAGAACTTGCCGGGCTCAGGCGCCTTCTCTTCAAGGAAAGCAGCGTACTTTTTCTTGATCTTGGGTAGTTCGTACAAAGCCTTTACACCGTGTTTAGCGGAGTTGCGTATGACCGAGGACGGGTTGAAGTAACCCTCGGCGTTTTCCAGCGACAGCACGAAAGGCGGCAGCCCGGCACGCATCAGCAGGTAGCTGACGAGGAGCGAACCTGTGCGGTTGTTGCCTTCGATGAACAACTGCGGCTTGCTGAGGATTCGTACATAAACACCGGCTGCCCGCTTCCAAACCGAATCGCTGCGGTACGAGCAGTACCAGTTGTACAAGTCCTTGATGCCACCTTCGACGTTGTTGAAAAAGTGCGCCTCGGTTGCGGCGAGGTGCGGGGCATATTCCAGGCGACGGGCCGGGTCGCTGCCGCACAGCACGGTGGCATTGATTTCCAGCATCAGGTTCAGCTGTTGCAGGTCGAAGAGGTCGATACCGCGAGCGACATAGTCGTCAATCAGGGCGTAGCCTTCAAGCACGTTCAGCAGCACCTCGTCGGTAAACGGATCCCGCGGTTCGGTGAAATGCCGGCTGAGTTCGGCAAAGCGGCCCTGCACCTCGCGCAGTGCGCGCTCTACCGCTGAAAGATCAAGACGACGCGTTGCTCGCATTGGAAATCCCGGGTAACACTTTAACGGAAGGTAACGCGGCCGGGTGCTGCAACCTCCCTGGCTGCAACACCCGGCCACCTTGGGCGTGCCTGACTCAGCTGAACTTGCCGCTGATGTAGTCGCTGGTCAGTTGCTCGCGTGGGTTCTGGAAAATCTGCGCCGTAGGGCCCATCTCGACCAGGTAACCGGTGCGGCTGCCCTGGGAAATATCGACCGAGAAGAACGCCGTGGTGTCAGCCACACGAATCGCCTGTTGCATGTTGTGGGTCACCAGGGCGATGGTGTAGTCCTTCTTCAGCTCGACCATCAACTCTTCCACGCGACGGGTGGCAATAGGGTCGAGTGCCGAGCATGGCTCGTCCAGCAGCAGCACTTCGGGCTCGGTGGCGATGGCGCGGGCAATGCACAGACGCTGCTGCTGGCCGCCGGACAGCGACAGGCCGCTGACCTTGAGCTTGTCCTTCACTTCGTCCCACAGCGCGGCGCCTTGCAAGGCGTGCTTCACGCGGTCACCCAGGTCGCCCTTGTAGCGGTTCAGGCGCAGGCCAAAGGCGACGTTGTCGAAGATGCTCATCGAGAACGGGTTGGGCTGCTGGAACACCATGCCGATGTAGCGGCGCACGACCACCGGGTCAACACCCTTGCCGTAGACATCCTGGCCCAGGAAGTGCACATGGCCTTCAAACCGGAAGCCCTTCACCAGGTCGTTCATGCGGTTGAGGCTACGCAGCACGGTACTCTTGCCGCAGCCCGACGGCCCGATGAAGCCGGTGATCTCGTTCTTCCTGATCGGCACATGGCTGTCACGCACGGCCATGAAGTTGCCGTAGAAAATCTTGTCCAGCTTGCAGTCCATGACGATCGGGGTGGCTTCACTGACCATGGGAGCGGCTCTTTGCGCAGTGGATACGTTCAAGTGGGATGCTCCCTTTCTCAATACTTGGGCTTGCCGAAGACTCGGCTCAGAATGTTGATTACCAGCACGATCATTACCAGCACCAGCGAGGCCGCCCACGCGAGCTCGAGCTGGTTGTCGAATGGCATGCCGGAGAAGTTGTAAATCAGTACGGCGAGCGAGGCCGTAGGGTTCATGACCGCCAGGCTGCCGTCATGGTAGATCCAGTAGTTGCTGAACAATGCGGTGAACAGCAGTGGCGCGGTTTCGCCAGCGGCGCGGGCCACGGCCAGCATGACGCCGGTGAGGATGGCCGGCAGGCCGGTGGGCAGGACGATCTTCCAGATCACCTGGGCCCGGGTGCAGCCCATGCCGTAAGCGGCGTCTTTCATGATCTTGGGCACCATCTTCATCGACTCTTCAGCGGTCAGCACCACGATCGGCAGCATCAGTACTGCCAGGGCCACACCGCCAGCCGGCGCCGAGTAAGTACCGGTGGTCATCACCACCAGGGCGTAGGCAAAAACCCCGGCCAGGATCGACGGCAGGCCGGTGAGCATCTTGGCGGCAAAGCGCGCGGCGTTGGCCAGCTTGCTGTCGGGGCCGAGTTCGGCCAGGAACACTGCTGCCAGGATACCGACCGGTACCGCGATGGCGGCGGCAATGCCGACCATGACGAAGGTACCGGCCATGGCGTTACCAAAACCGCCACCCATCTCGAAGCCGGTCGGCGGCAGCTCGGTGAACACTTCCAGACTCAGGCGTGCACCGCCGCGGGTGATCAGCATGTACAGCACGGAAATCAGCGGCACGCTGGCCACCAGCGCCGCGAGCCATGCCAGGGTGGTCAAAAGCACGCTGCGCAGGGCACGGCCTTCCAGCTTGCGTTGCAGGCTGGGCAATGCGGCTACAGGGGTCGTCAAGTCAGTCATTGTTTGTTACCACGCTGGGCGTAGAGCATGATCATCGAGCCGAGCACGTTCACCAGCAGAGTGATGAACATCAGGACCAGTGCCGCGTACATCAGCACTTCGACCTCGTTCGGGCCGGCTTCCGGGAAGTTCAGCGCCAGCAGCGCCGCCAGGGTGTTGGCCGGGGCGAACAAGGAAAGGGAAATGGTGTTGGCGTTGCCGACCAGCATGGCCAGTGCCATGGTTTCACCGAGCGCGCGGCCCAGGCCCAGCACCAGCGAACCAAAGATACCGGTAGCAGCCGATGGCACCATCACCTTGAGGATGGCTTCCCAGTGGGTAGTACCCATGCCGTAGGCAGCCTGCTTGGTTTTCATCGGTACGCTGGTCAGCGCATCCTGGGAAACGGCAGCGATGGTCGGCAGGATCATGATCGCCAGTACCAGCGCAGCAGGCAGCAGGCCGGGCCCGCTCAGGGAGGTGCCGAAAAACGGGATCCAGCCCAGCTCGCTGTTCAACCAGGCGGTCAGCGGGCGAATCGCCGGGATGACCACGTAGATGCCCCACAGGCCGTAGACCACGCTGGGGATGGCGGCGAGCAGTTCGACGATGGTGCGAAACACCGCGGCGAGCTTGGCCGGAAGGAAATCCTGGGTGAGGAAAATGGCCATGCTCACGCCGAAGAAACCGGCGATCAACAGGGCGATGAAGGCACTGTAAAGCGTGCCCCAGATCGCTGGCAGAATACCGTACTTGCCCTGGTTGACGTCCCAGACGCTGCCGAACAGCACGTCAAAGCCGTGCTTTTCGATGCCGGGCAGTGCCTTGCGGCCCACTTCGTAGACCAGCGCGAAGACCAGCGCCAGTACCAGCACCACACCAATGCGTGCAAGCGCACGGAAGGTGCGATCGACCAGGAAGTCTTTCGCAGACGGTGGCTGGCACGCAGAATCGGGGTTATCCGGTATGGCAAAGGGTGTGTTCATGGGCAAGTTCCGGGACTAGGGACAAACACCCCCGGCATGGCTTCATGCCGATACCGGGAGCGCCTGGGTATTACTGGATGTTGGCAGACGCTTTGCGCACCTGGTCGACAACCGACGCAGGCAGCGGGATGTAACCCATCGAGTCGGCGATGGTCTGGCCTTTGGTCAGGCTGTACTCGACCATTTCACGCATGGCCTTGGCTTTTGCCGGGTTGCCGTTGTCCTTGCGGAAGATCATCCAGGTGTAGGAAGTGATCGGGTAGGACTTGGCACCGTCCGGGTCAGGCAGCCAGGCCACCAGGTTTTCCGGCATGTTCACCGCAGCCAGTGCTTCGGCACCGCTCTCTGCGTTTGGCACGACGTATTGGCCAGCCTTGTTCTGCAGCACGGCGAAGTCGACCTTGGCCAGCTTGGCGAAGCCGTATTCGATGTAGCCGATGGCGCCCGGGGTCTGGCGGACGGTGGCGGTTACGCCATCGTTCTTCGGCGACTTGATGAACTTGTCGGTGGCCGGCCAGTTGACGGTGTTGCCCTCACCCAGCCCTTGCTTGAAGTCAGCGTTGATGGCCGACAGGTGCTTGGTGAAGACCGCAGTGGTACCGCTGGAGTCGGCACGCACGACCACGGTGATCGGGGTAGCTGGCAGTTTCAACTCAGGGTTGGCCGCGGCGATTTGCGGGTCGTTCCACTGGGTGATCTTGCCCAGGAAGATGTTGGAGTACACGTCGCGCGGCAGCTTCAGCCCTTTAGGGTTGCCCGGCAGGTTGTAGGCCAGGACGATTTCACCGGCGGTCATTGGCAGCAACTGCACGCCTTCGCCAACCTTGGCAATGTCTGCTTCGCTCATGGCCGAGTCGCTGGCGGCGAAGTCGACGGTCTTGTTCAGGAAGTCCTGAACGCCCGCCCCGCTGCCCTTGGACTGGTAGTCAACGGTGACGCCAGCAGTGTTCTTGCTGAAGTCCTTGAACCAGGTCAGGTAGATCGGTGCAGGGAAGCTGGCGCCGGAACCTGTCAGGCGAACGTTTTCTGCAGCAAAGGCTGCCGAAGTGGCGCAAAGGGAGACCGCAACGGCGAGTGCAGCAGACTTCATCAGGCGTTTCATCAAAAAGTGCTCCTTGTGATGGCCGGCACACTTTGCATCAGCTGTGTTACAGCTTTGTGACTGTTGAGTGGCAGGCCGCACGGTAGAGCTTTTTGCCTGTGCCATCAGGCACCGTTTGTCCATTGTCCGGCACTCTCGGTGGACGCCTGGCCTCAACCGTGCTGGCAAATCCAGCAGGAGTGAAAACCATGCCACGCGGTGACAAGGACAAATACACAGACAAACAGAAGCGCAAGGCCGAGCACATAGAGGAGAGTTACGAAGACAGGGGTTTGTCGAAAGAAGAGGCCGAAGCCCGTGCCTGGGCCACCGTCAACAAACAGTCCGGAGGTGGCGACAAGAAGGGCGGCTCGGGGAGCCACACGGCTGCCAGCGAAAAGAAGACAGCCCGCTCCGACTCAGCCAAACGCGCGGCCAAGTCACGCCAGGGTCATTCGCGCAGTTCGGGTGCTTCGCTGGAAAGCCAGAGCAAGCAAAGCCTGATGAAGGAAGCGCGCAGCAAAGACATCAAGGGCCGCTCCACCATGACCAAGGCAGAGTTGGTAGAAGCGCTGCGCAAACAAGGTTGAGGGCGCGATGGAAGGCACCGGCGTAGCCGGTGCCATCAACAACGGTATCCCGTCCTTTACCTGGGCTCCACCGAATCAGCCCATACCGACAATACCCGCTTCATCGCCTTCCTGGCCGAGGTTGCGGCATGCGCACTCGAACTCGGCCTGGGCCCGTGTGGAAAAGTTGAGGCTCAAGCGCATCTTTTCTTGTGTGTCGTAAAGGTCATAACCCTCCCCCAGTGCGGCCGGAAAGCCAAGGCGCCGAGGGTAAACCTCTCTGTTTATTGGCACTGCAGGAACCACAACGAAGCGCGTCTGCATGATCATCCCTCTTCGGCAGTGCTTAAGTATTAGTACCGCTATGCCAAAGCATCAAGATGACTCATGCAATATTTTGGTACGGCTATTGGTATTTGCGAGCACCTGATCCCCGTTGCCCCACCAACCCAGCAAGAGATGCAGGCGCCCTATCAACAGTGATCGACGGTTACAGCGTGAACGACAGCGCCTGGCCAAGGAACCTGGCGCTAACCTGATGGCCTGTTTCATTCACGTCGAACGGCTGGCACATGGCCCCCGTGGTCACCACATCACCTGCCTTCAATGTCTGGCCGCGTTCGGCAGCATGGGCATACAGGTGGGCCAGCGACACCAGCGGGTCGGTCGCAGCATCGCCAGACAAGCCGCGGGCGCGTAACTCGCCATCTACGTACACTTCGGTGGTCTCGGCCAGGTCTGCAAGCAAGGGGACGTTGATGCCTGCCCCGAGGCTGTTGCCCACGACCAACGCTTCAAAGCCCACGTTGTCCGCCACGAAGCTTGGCCAGCCGACGCTTTTGCGGTCGACGAAGCGTGAGCGCACCACCTCGAAAGTGACGCAGGTTGCGCGGATATCCTCGCTGGCCGGCACCCGTCCCGCTTGCGGGGGGATATCGCGGTCAAGCACGAAGGCGATCTCGCATTCGATGGTCACAGGTGTCACCGCCGGCAGCTCGATGCGCACACCATCAGCGTGGCAGCGCTTTGCTTCCAGTTGGCCAATCAGCGGCCGGGACAGGTTGGCCGCACGCATGCCTGCGGGGCTGCCGACACCCAGCTTCCACCCGGCACGCTGGCCAGCGGCGGCGGCGAAGAACTGATCCTGGCTGTCATAGCCTTGTTTCAAGGTTTCGGGCCTGAGGCTGGCAGGCAGTTCCGTGAGCAAGTCACCGCTGCGCCAGTGCTGCAGCAACAGGGCCGCAGTACGTTGGGGTACGAAAAGCGAACTGTTCATCAAGACCTCATGGAAATGGGCGATGCGGGGCAACCGATGCTAGGGTCTGAAATTGATAATGATAAATATATTGTCATGATGCCTGGCATCACAAACCGTTATGAAACGACTTCTGGAAGCTGATGCGATCCATGTGTCGCGATTGGGCCGCAACGCGGCCCCACCGGTCTCGACGGTCCTGCAAGGATCCTGGGGCCGCTCTGCGGCCCAATCGCGACACAAGGCCGCTCCCACAGGGATTGCACAGGCCTGACGATCACTGGTCAGCAGAAACCGGCTGCTTCAGCAGCAATACATAAGCCATCGCTGCCACCGCCGCCACCGCAGCACTGATCAGGAACGCCGAGGCAAACGACCCGGTCTGCTGGATGCTGAACCCGGTCACGATCGGCGCCACCGAGCCTGCCAGGTAGCCACCGAAGTTCTGGATCGAGCCAAACGAGGCCACGCGCTGGCTATCGACCACAGTGTTGGCAATCATCCAGGCAGTCGAGCTGGCCATATTCACGCTGAACAGCGCGCAGCACAGCAGCGCCACGCTGAGCATGAAGCCGCTGCCGAACGACAGCGGAACGGTAAATGCCGCCGCCGCGAACAATGCCGTCACCACTACCCGCTTGCGGCTACCCAACACGCTGGCGCCGTTCTTCACCAGGCGGTCGCAGATGCGGCCCGCGACAATGGTGCCCAACGCGCCGAATACATAGGCCAGCGATACCACCCAGGCCGTCTGGTACAGGCTCAAGCCATGCTCACGCTCGAAGTAGCCCGGCAGCCAGGTAAGGTGCAGCCACAGCATGTAGATCACCCCCATGAAGCCCAGTACGGCGCCCCAGGTGCTCTTGTGGCGAAACAGCTCGGTCCAGGCCGCCAGTTGTGCCCGCAGGCTCGGCCTGGCGCTTGCCACCGGCTGTTTATGGGCCTGTGTCGCCAGCAGCCGCTCACGTTCCTCTGCAGGCAGCTCGGCCAGGTAACGCGCCTTGCTTTTGTAGAAGGCAAACCAGCAGGCGGCGACCAGGATGCCGAATACCCCAGTGACAATGAACATGCCGCGCCAGCCCCAGGTGACCATCAGCAGGGTCAGCAACGGTGGGGCCAGGCACGGCCCGATGCAGGTCGATGACAGCACTATGCCCGTCGGTGTGCCGCGCTTTTCGGCCTCGAACCACTCCGCCAGGGCTTTTGCCGCCGACGGGAACATCGGTGCTTCGCCAATCCCCAACACCACCCTCAGGCCGATGAATGCGGAAAAACTGTTGATCAGGCCGGAGGCCGTCTGCGCCACTGACCAGCCCAGCAGTGCCGCCCCCAGCGAGATCTTGCTGCCCAGGCGGTCGATGATCATGCCCAGCGGCAGCTGCGAGAAGGCATACGCCAGGGAAAACGCTGACAGCAAAATGCCCATCTGCGACGGGGTGATGCCCATGTCGCGCTGGATAGACGTATTGGCGATCGACAGCGCACTGCGGTCGACGTAGTTGATGATGCCGATTACCAGCAACAGGCTGACGGTGATGACCTGGTACTTTTTGAACGGGTTCGGGCTGGCGACCGCTTCCCCTGTGGGGACAAGCTCGGCTTGCGCATACTTGGTATTCATGGGCGTTCACTTTTGTTGTTATTGATTGAACAGCGGATTGGCGCCTTACATCGACGCTTCAAGCAACCACTGGTAGTCCTCGGCAGACGCCTCACGCGGGTTGGTCCGATGGCTGTGATCGGCCAACGCGCCCTGGATTATGCGTGGGTACTGCTCTTCGCTGACACCCAGTTCGCGCAGGCCGGTCGGCAGGCCCAACGCGCGGGTCATGTCGCGAATGGCCTGTTCGATCTGGCTTTCGTTTGCCAGCCCCATCGCTTGGGCGATACGCGCCATCTTGTGCTCGTTCAGCACGGTTGCGGCCTTGCGGTTGAACGTGATGACAGCAGGCAGGAAAATTGCGTTGAGGGTGCCATGGTGCAGGCGCGGGTTGATCCCGCCCAACGCATGGCTAAGGCTGTGCACGCAGCCGAGCCCCTTCTGGAAGGCCAGTGCACCTTGCAGTGAAGCGCTCATCATGTTGATACGCCCATCGAGGTTCTGCGGGTCTCGGGTAGCGCTTTCGATAAAGCGCCATGCACGCCACAGGCCGTCCAGGGCGATGCCATCGGCAGGTGGGTTGAACGCGGGCGCCATGAAGGTTTCCAGGCAGTGGGCAATCGCATCCATGCCGGTGGCCGCGGTAAGTTGCGCGGGCAGGCCAAGGGTGAGCGCCGGGTCGCAAATGGCCGCCTTGGGCACCACATGGGGCGAGATCACGCCCACCTTGCGCCCGTCATCGAGAATCAGGATGGCGCCCCGCCCTACCTCGCTGCCGGTCCCGGCCGTGGTGGGTACGGCAATCACCGGCGCGGTTGCCGGCGTGATTCGTGCCAGGCCGCCTTCGATCACCGCAAAGCTTTTCAATGGCCCTTCGTGCCGGGCACACACCGCCACACCCTTGGCCAGGTCGATCGCCGAGCCGCCGCCAATGGCAATGATGCCGTCACAGCCGCACTCCTTGAACATGGCCACGGCTTCACGCACCGCGGTCTCGTGGGGGTTGGGTGGCGTACCGTCATAGATCGGCAGTTGGGCAGCGCTGTCGGCAAAGGTGTTCAACGCAGTATCGACGATACCGGCAGCGCGCACGCCACGGTCGGTCACGATCAAAGGCCTGGTTATACCAATGCGCTCGCACTCGGCAGGCAAGAGGGCAATGGCGCCGATATCGAACTGGATCTGGGTAATGTAGTTGATCAGGGACATAAGGCTCAGCAGGCTCCTGGCATTGTTGTTATGGGCGGTTCAGCCGCACTGGATGCGACACCGTGCAGCGCCAGTATAGGAATGCGCGCCTGGCCATGGTATTGAGAACAATCCATAGCGGTATAACCAGGACACATACCCGATGACCCCATCACTTAACTCGATCATGTCCAGGCTGCATGCCCGCCACCTGCGCCTGCTCATCGAGCTGGACGAGCACCGCTCGCTGCTGGGTGCAGCAGGCAGCGTCGGGCTTACCCAGCCCGGCGCCAGCAAAGCGCTGCAGGAAATCGAAACCACCTTCGGTACGGTGTTGTTCAACCGCACCAACCGCGGACTGGAACCCACTGCCGCCGGGCACTGCGCCATCCGCTACGCGCGTGTGGTGCAAACCGATATTTCCAACCTGCGCCATGACCTGGATGCAATCCTGCGCGGTGTGGGCGGCCGGCTGGCGGTGGGCGCCATCATGGGCGCGGTGCCATTGCTGATGCGGGCCGTATCACAGCTGGCCAGTATCCAGCCGCAGATGTCGTTCGAGATCATCGAAGACACCAGCCAGTCGCTGCTGGCACAGATCGAAAGCGGCCGGCTGGACATTGCCCTGTGCCGCACCAGCGTCAGCAATACGCCGCAGCTGTTTGCCAGCACCTTTGTCCAGGATGAGACGCTGGCGGTCATCGCCAATGTCGACCACCCGCTCAAACACGCCCAAACCGTCAGCCTTGCCGAGTTGGCCGAAAGCCGCTGGATCGTATACCGGGCCAACATGCCGATGCGCGTGCAACTGGAGCGTGAATTCCACGACGCCGGGCTGCGCTTCCCGCTGCACCTGGTTGAAACCACCTCGATCCTGGCGACATTGTCGCTGCTGCAGGACCGCCCCGACTTTGTGGCGTTGGTGTCGATTGACGTGGCCCGGCAATGCGCGATGAACCAGCAAGTGCGCATACTGCCCCTGGCCATGGGCTCGGTCAGCGACCCCTACGAGCTGGTCACCCGCAAAGGCAGCCAGACGACGCCGGCCATGGACACACTCACCGAACTGCTGTTGCAAGGCGGACAGCACAACAACAGTTAGTTGTGTTTTCAGGCAGGAGCAGCCCATCGCAGGCATCTAGGTGATCGTCATCGTCTCCGCTGCCGACCCTTCGCGTGGGCAGATTCCGCAAACCACTACTGCCTGCTTGAAGACATCCGCCTGCAAGGCACCCCAGAACAGCACCGCTTCGTCTACTAGCTGGTACTGCAAGGCCAGGCTGCTGGCAGACCGCGCCGAGTGGGCCTGAGTGAAACGCGCGGCTAAACCGGCAGCTCTGTGGTCAGCTTGATCTTTTCCATCGGCACTTCGGTCTTCACGTTCTGCACCACGCTCAGGCTGGTCAGGTGCTTGATCTGGAAGCGTCGATAGGCTTCCAGGTCTGCCGCCACCACCCGCAACAGCAAGTCGCAATCGCCCGCCATCACATGGCACTCCACCACTTCAGGCAACTGCCGCACGGCCTCGACAAACTCGTCGGTGGTGTCCTGGTCCTGGCGCTTGAGCCACACCCGCACGAACAGGGTCAGGCCCAGCGCTACCTTGGCCGGGTCCAGCAACGCCACATAGCGCTCGATCACCCCGGCCTCTTCCAGCAGGCGCACCCGTCGCAGGCACGGCGAAGCAGACAACCCCACCTGCTTGGCCAGCTCCTGGTTCTGCAACCTGCCGTCGCGCTGCAGCGCGCGCAGGATGCGCCGGTCGATGGCGTCGAGCTTGATTGGCATTGACAGACCTCATTATCGATATTGTCGGTAGCAGATTCTAAATGCCAATCGTATCAGCGCAACTACGCAAGCCAATTTCAGCGGTTCATTGGAATAATTTGCCTCCACTGGAGGTGACCATGAATACCCTTGAACCTGTACTGAACGATCCCCCTACCACCACGCCACAAAGCGAACGGCGCCGGGGTGCCGTTGCCGCCCTGCCGGTGCAGCTGGGGTTCATCCCTTTTGCCCTTGTCCTCGGCGCGCAGGTCGGGCCGCTGCTCGGCGACCTACGCAGCTGTGGCTTCGACATGGCGTTCGCCGCGGTCTTCCTGGCGCTGCTCAAGGGTATGTGGAGGGGCGTACACGCCGCCCTGGCCTGGCTGTTCAGCCTGATCACTGCCGCACTGTTCTACCTGCTGATTCCCGGTGGCTGGTACGTGCTCGCGGGTACCGTGGCCGGTCTGGTGACCGCTTACCTGTGGGCCAAGCCATACATGGCCGTGGCCACCTACCTGACCCGGGCGCTGGGCTTTGTACTGCTGCGCAACCGTACCCTGGGGCCGCAGCTGACCCAGGTGCTGAACGCCGCACCCGGCTGCGTGCTGATTGCCGTGATCGCACCCAAGTTTGTCTCCGGGCACCCGGCGGACCTTATTGCGCTGGGGCTTACCGTCTACGCAGCTTCGAGGTTCTCTCTCTTGCCGGTGGTGGTGTTTGCCATCGTGATGACGGGGGTGCTACGCATGGTGATGCCGGCATGATCCGCTGCGGCACCTACACTCCATTGACACAAATCAAGCCCTCGCGCCGGGTTCGCGCGACGATGGCTGCAAGCAAGGAATGACTCAAGCACCGCCAGGCGCACAGTGCACAACCCTCGAACACTGTGCGCGGCCTTGGACAAGGAGCCCCACATGAACCCGCTGAAACACATACTGGTAGCCACCGACCTGTCCCCCCATGCCCGCAACGCAGCGGAGCGCGCTGCCTACCTGAGCAACGCGCAGCAGGCCTCACTGGACCTGCTCTACGTTGCCAACCCGGCGCCCTTCGAACGCCTCAAGCAGTTGGTGGCGCCTGATGACGACCTGCTGAAGCGCATGCTGGCTAGCGCCGCCGAGAAAACCCGCGCACTGGCAGCCCTGCTGTTCCAGCGCTACAACATTTCCGCGGGTGTGCAGGTCGCCAGCGGGTCGGTGATCACGGAAATCACCCGGGTGGTGCAAGACAAACACAGCGACCTGCTGGTATGCGGCGCCAAGGGCCAGAGCATGGCGCGGCGCCTGCTGCTGGGTTCAACCGTGCAGAAAATGCTCAACCACATGCCCTGCCCTTTACTGGTGGTCAAGCCGGCCCCTCGTGATACCTATCGCACGGTGCTGGTGCCGGTCGATTTCTCTCCCGCTTCGCTGCGCGCCATCAAACTGGCCAGGGCCATTGCCCCACAGGCCGAAATCATTCTGCTGCATGTGTACGAAGCCCCGTTCGAAGGCAGCGTGCGTTTCGCCCATATCGACCACGACACCCTCACCCATTACCGCAATGTCATCCGCAAGGACGCACAGGCACAACTCGCTGCATTGAGTGAGGCCGCGGGCATTGCCGATGCACGGCAGATTCTGGAGCACGGTGACCCTGGCTGGCGCATTGCCGAGCAGGAGCAGGAGCTGGAGTGCGACCTGATCGTAGTCGGCAAGCAGGGTGCAAGCGCGCTGGAGGAGCTATTGGTTGGCAGCGTCACCAAGCATGTACTGAGCGAATCGCAGTGTGACGTGCTGGTGGCCCCATAGGCTGCAGGAGGGCCGACCAACGCTACTCCAGGTAGTGGTGCAGCGCCCGCGTCAGCCCGTCGAATACCTGCACAACCCGCCTTACCCGGCGCAAATCATGGTGCATGGCAACCCAGATATCGACGCGGAAAGCCACTTCACCCGGCAGCACCTGCACCAGCCCGTGCTGCCTCGCCAACTGGTTGGCACATACGCCAATACCGAGCCCCGCCCTGAGCGCTGCAAACTGGGCCAGATGGCAGTCGGTGCGGACAACGCTGCTCGCCAGGCTGCAGGCAAGGCCCTGCTGCCCTAGGAACGCAAGCTCTGTCAGGTTGCGGTCTGGGCCAATCAGCGGGTAACGGCCCAGGTCATCGAGACTGCGCGGGGTGCCTTTGTCCGCAAGCAACGCTTCGGTTGCGTACAGCCCCACCCGCAGGTCCCCCACATGCCGCGTAACGACCGTCGCCTCGGTGGGCCGACGAATGCGCACTGCTACATCGGCCTCCTGCAACGCCAGGTCTTCCATGCGATTTGAAACGCTAAGCTCCAACGCCAACCCGGGGCTCGCATCGCGCAGCGCTCGCAGCATTGGCGGCAGCACCTCGACACCCAGCAGTTGGCTGGCAGTGACCCGTACGGTGCCGCCGGCCTCACTGGCCTGGGCGGAAGCCGCGCGGGCGAAGGCTTCGGCGGCCAGCGCCATGGACTCGGCATGCGCGACCAGATCCCTGGCGGTGTCGGTCGGCATCAACCCTGCTGGCGAGCGGACAAACAGGCTGGTACCGACGCTGTGCTCCAGCGCGTCGATCCGGCGCCGCGCCGTAGCCTGAGCAATCCCCAGCGCACGGGCGGCGGCAGAAAGGCTGCCAGTTCGAAGGACGGCGAGGAAAACCCGCTGGGTTTCCCACTGTAGTTGCGGGGCGTTCATACATTTCCTATGAGCAGGTAGGCAGCTTTGATCAGTTTCAATCAAGCAGAATCTGCCGCATCCTTTACCAGACCCGCTTCATCAATCAAGCGCCCCAGGCGTGAACAAGGAAGAAAACGACCATGCAACTTGCCGGTGAGTGCCGCTGCGGCGCTGTTACCTACCACTCCACAACCACGCTGCAGGCGGCGGTGTATGCCTGCCATTGCCAGCATTGCCAGGCATGGAGCGGCAGCAGCTTTGCGCTGCACGCCCTGCTACCAGAAGACGCGTTCACGCTGAACGGCCCCATGGTCGAATATCAGTACGAGCAGATGGGGCAGCAATCGCGGCACTACCTGTGCGCGACATGCCACACCCGCATCTACAACACCACCTCGGCCGCACCTGGGCTGTGGGTACTCAGGGCTGGCACACTGCATGAACGCGCTGCGCTGCAGCCTGTTGCGCATATCTGGGTCAGGCACAAGCAACCTTGGCTGGCTTTGCCTGCCGGTACACCGGCCTGGGAAGAAAGCCCTACTGCTGAAGCATTCGCGGCTGCCTTAGGCGGGCATCGCACGTAAAATCGCTATATAGTTTTATACACAGCAAACCTTGAAAGACCAGGCGTTTCATCGATTGCGCTGATGATGACTATCAAGCGGCCTGCCTGTCGGCCTGGCAGGCCATCCCTATAATCGCCTGCAAATCCCTCCGCTCCTGCGCCTGCTACAGGCGACATCCCTCATGGAACCGACCCCCATGCCAAGCAACCGCCAGGCCCGTCGCGGCCTTCCCGAACATAATCAACAGAGTGTCACGCAGCAATGGCTGGCAATCCTCTCTGTGGCCGTGGGTGCCTTCGCCCTGGTCACCAGCGAGTTCCTCCCGGTGGGGGTGCTCAACGATGTGGCCAGTGACCTTGGCATCAGTGCAGGCCTTGCCGGCCTGATGGTGACCCTGCCCGGCATCATGGCCGCGCTGGCCGCGCCGTTGATTTCCGTGGGTGTCGGTGCGCTGGACCGGCGCTACCTGCTGATTGGGCTGACGCTGATCATGATCATCGCCAACACCATCGTGGCCTACGCCGTCGACTTCAACCTGCTGTTGGTCGGCCGCGTGCTGCTGGGTGTCAGTATCGGTGGCTTCTGGGCGACCGCCATCGCCCTCAGCGGCCGCCTGGCTCCCGACGGCATGGGCGTGGCCAAGGCCAACTCTATCATCATGGCCGGCGTAACCCTGGCGACCGTGGTGGGCGTGCCAGTGGGCACCTGGCTCAGCGGCCTGATGGGCTGGCGCATGACTTTCCTGGTCACCGCACTGGTGGGCATACCCGTGCTGCTGGCGCAGGTATTCCTGCTGCCGCGGCTGCTGCCGGAAAAGGCTATTCGCATCAGCGACCTGCCAGCCTTGTTCATCAACCCGCAAGCACGGGTAGGCTTGATCGCCGTGCTGCTGATCGGCCTGGCGCACTTTGCCGCGTACACCTATGTTGCCCCGTTCTTCAAACAGAATGCCGGCTTTGACGGGCCTACGATTGGCTCGCTGTTGCTGCTGTATGGCGTAGCCGGGTTCATGGGCAACATTTTCGCGGGCTACGCTGCCAACCGCAGCGTGCGGCATACCCTGATGCTGGTCGCGCTCATGATTGCTGTCAGCACCGCCCTGTTCCCGCACTTCGCCACCGGCATGACCGGCGCCGCCATGCTGATCGCGCTGTGGGGCTTCGCCTTCGGTGCGTTCCCGGCCTGCGCCAACATCTGGATGTTCGTGGTGGCACCCAAGGATGTTGAACGTGGCATGCCGCTGTTCGTGGCCATGTTCCAGGTGATCATTGCGCTGGGCTCGTTCTTCGGCGGGCAGGTGGTCGACCATATGGGCACCGCAGTGCTGTTGAGCCTGGCCACCGCGTTGGTGGGCTGTGGTTTCGTCACCGTGCTGGTGCTGGGGCGCAACGTCAGCAATAGCCTGGCGGCGCAGCCAGGCTGAGTAGCAGCCTGGAGCGACTGCGGAAAGCTTGAGCTATTGAAGACCGAGGCGCTTGCTTCGCGGGCACGCCCGCTCCCACAGGTGCCGTGCCGGCTTCAGGCTTACGCATTCCCTGTAGGAGCGGCTTTAGCCGCGAACACCGGCGAAGCCGGTGCCATCCACCGCGCTGGATTCTTCGCGGGTGAACCCGCTCCCACAGGGCTAGTGGCAGACAGGCTTATCCCACGCCAGGTTCATGCCGCTCGGGCCGCCGTGGTTGCCTGCCGCAGATCACCGGAACCTCCGCGCCGCGAGCCCTGGCCAGCAGTTCCTCTGTGTCATCGCCCCCGGGCAGCGCGAGCAACAGATCAGGGCGGCTGTCATTGAGCATGAACAGGTTGCGCAGACGTTCAGCTTGCTTGCCGTGCAATTGCCAGTTTGGCGGATAACGTACCAGATCGGCACCGTGCTCACGTGCCCAGCTTTCGATCTCGCCGCCCAGGAACTGGCTGCCACCGTGGATCAACACCCGGATCGGCCGCTGGCGCTGAACGTCATCCAGGGCCTGGCGGCAGCGCCGGGTGTCGGCATAGTTGCGTCCCGCACAGATCAGTACTCGCATGGCCTGCTCTCCTCGCCTGGCTCAGAACCATTGCCCGAAGCGGCGGATGTAGAGGGTCTTCATCCCTTGCGCGACCACGCAATAGCCCAGCAGGGTAGCAACCAGCCAAGGGAAGTATTCCCACGGCAGCGGCACCAGGCCGACCATCGCGCCCACCGGCGAGAACGGGATGTAGATCCCCAATGCCATCACCAGCCCCGTTGCCAGCACCACCGGCAACGCAGCGGTGCTTTGGAAGAACGGCACCTTGCGGGTGCGCAGCATGTGTACCACCAAGGTCTGTGACAGCAACCCTTCGATGAACCAGCCAGACTGGAACAGCGCCTGCATCTCGACGCTGTTGGCGGCGAACACATACCACATCAAGGCAAAGGTGGTGATGTCGAAGATCGACGAGGTCGGGCCGATCCACAGCATGAAGCGGCCGATGTTGCGGGCATCCCATTTGCGTGGCTTGCTGAGAAACTCCTTGTCCATGCGGTCCCACGGCAACGACAGCTGGGAGAAGTCGTACATCAGGTTCTGCAGCAACAGGTGAATTGCCAGCATCGGCAGGAAGGGAATGAACGCACTGGCCACCAAAACCGAGAAAACGTTGCCAAAGTTGGAGCTGGCAGTCATGCACAGGTACTTCATGATATTGCCGAAGGTTTCGCGGCCTTTGAGCACCCCCTCCTCCAGCACCATCAGGCTCTTTTCCAGCAGGATGATATCGGCCGACTCCTTGGCGATGTCGGTGCCGCTGTCTACCGAGATACCCACGTCGGCATCGCGCAGGGCTGCGGCGTCGTTGATGCCGTCGCCGAGGAAGCCCACCGTGTGACCATTGGCTTGCAAGGCCTTGAGCACACGTGATTTCTGCAGCGGGGTGAGCTTGGCAAAGACCGTGCGCTCCTCAACCTGAAGCTTCAGGGTGGTGTCGTCCATGCGCTCGATGTCCTGGCCGAGCAGTGGCAGGCCTGGCTCCAGGCCCACCTCACGGCAGACCTTGCAGGTAACCACCGGGTTGTCGCCGGTCAGCACCTTCACCCGCACGCCCATGTCGCGCAGGGCGGCGATGGCCGGGCCGGCAGTTTCCTTGGGTGGGTCGAGGAAGGTCAGGAAGCCCTGGATCACCAGGTCGCGCTCATCGTCGGTGTGGTACTGCGCCTTGCCTTGGGCAGCCGGGATCTCGCGGGTGGCGACCACCAGCACACGGAAGCCATCCTGGTTGTAGGCCTCGGCGCTGGCCAGAAGCTGCTGGCGACGGAGCGGGTCCAGGGCAACGACGCTGTCGCCTTCCTGCACATGGGTGGCGATAGCGAGCATTTCCTCGACCGCGCCCTTGCTGACCAGCAGGTGATCACCCAAGGCGTTTTTCACCACCACCGACAGGCGACGGCGGATGAAATCGAACGGCAGTTCGTCGACCTTTGTGTAGGCATAAGGCACCTTGAACTCACAGTCCTGGCCAGCGAAATGCAGCACGGCCTGGTCCATCAGGTTGCGGATGCCGCTCTGGTGATGGCTGTTGAGCCAGGCCAGTTCAAGAATATGCCGGTCGCGCTGGCCGTCGAAGCCCACGTGGTGTTCGAGGATGATCCGGTCCTGGGTGAGCGTGCCGGTCTTGTCGGTGCACAGTACGTCCATGGAGCCCAGGTTCTGGATGGCGTTCAGGCGCTTGACCACCACCTTGCGCCGGGCCATGGCCACGGCGCCCTTGGCCAGGTTGGCGCTGACGATCATCGGCAGCATTTCCGGGGTCAGGCCCACTGCCACGGCAAGCGCGAAGAGGAAGGCATCACCCCAGTCGCCCTTGACCACACCGTTGATCATGAACACCACCGGCACCATCACCAGCATGAAGCGGATCAGCAGGCTGCTGACGCTGTTCACACCGCGGTCGAAGGCGGTCTGGCTACGGGAACCGGCAATGGCTTTGGCCAGCGAGCCGAAGTAGGTACGTCGACCGGTGGCGACCACCACGGCGCGGGCGCGGCCGCTGACCACGTTGGTGCCCATGAAGCAGATGTTCGGCAGCTCGAGCAGGTTGCCCTGGTCAGCACCATGCCCGGTTGCGGACTTCTGCGCGACATTGCCCAAGGTGTCGTACTTCTCGACCGGCAGCGCTTCGCCGGTGAGCACCGCCTGGCTGATGAACAGGTCGCGCGATTCGAGCAGACGAATGTCGGCAGGGATCATGTCGCCTGCAGAAAGCTGCACGATGTCGCCGGCCACCAGTTCGTCCATGGGCACTTCGCGCAGTCGCGGGGCCTGCCCGACCTGCTCGCGGCGCAGCACGGTGGCGGTGGTACGCACCATGGCCTTGAGCGCGTCGGCGGCCTTGTTCGAGCGGTATTCCTGCCAGAAGCGCAGCAGGCTGCTGAGGCTGACCATGGTCATGATGATGATGACCTTGGTCAGGTCGGCGTCGTCTGTTTCGCCGGCGCTGACCGGCAACCAGTAGTCGGTGACGAAGCTGATCCCGGCCAGGGTCAGCAGTACATAGATGAACGGGTTGTGCAGGGCCTTGAGCAATTGCACCAGGGCGTGGGGTTGCGGGTCGTGGGCGACCTGGTTGGCCCCATCGCGCTCCAGGCGCTTGCCGGCTTCGTGCTCGGTCAGGCCCTGCTCGCTGGCATCCAGGTTGGCGAGGGTGACCGCCAGGCCATTGCGCGCTTCACAGGCGGCGCGGGTAGACAGGCGGGTTTCGCGTTCGGCCTTGGCCGATGAGGTGTTGCGGTGTTTGACAGTCATGTTGCTGTGCTCCTGCCGCTGCAGCGGCACGACACACAGACGTATCACTCAGGCGGTGAACGAAGGCATGTCGGGTCGCAGAAAAATACTGGGCTTTTCCGACAGTTGTCTGTCCGCTGCCGAGGGTCGGAAGTTGTTTCGGCAGCGAACTTTCTACTCGCGCAGTCCATGGTTTGATTCCTTTTGATAAATACCGGGCAATAGCTGCCCGCGAACTTTTAATTTAAAAAGTTCGAGAGCAAAGATACCGTTTAATATCTTTTATTCAGCGAGAAGTCTGGGGGCTCAAGCGGGCATGAAGACACACCAGCCGCCCGCATCTACTGGGGGGCTCCTGGCTGTCGTCAGGGTACCCGTGCAGGCGGGACGGCCGGGCACGGGCCTGCTGCGGCGCAAGGCCGGCGAACAGGCAATGTGAAACGAATGAAGTGAGGTTCATGAGCTTGCCTCCAACCGGCAGACACCAGTGGCGGCAAGTCACGACGGAGCATCAGGCTCTGGCGCGGCTTGCCCGACCAGGGTGTCGGGACCGGTGTTCCGGTTCAAGTGCCTGACCCGGCCATATGGCAGGGATCAGGCAGCGACTAGATACTGTGTCCATTGAATTCTTCAGTGAATGGAAAAAAGGCCCTTTCTCGGGGCGATCGAACTTTATTCAAGCGTAGTATCGAAGTCAACCCGCAAGGGGAACTTTAAATAAGTTTCACCCACTTTTAATGTAACAACGATCAGGTTCGAGTTTGACGCCCGTCGCCCGGCGAACCTTACACCCTGAACCGCCCCACCAATGCCGTCATCTCCCCCACCAGCCCCGACAGCGCCTTGCTCGCCTCGCTGGTCTGCTGCGCTCCCGTCGCCGAGTTGATCGACAGCTCGCGAATGTTCAGCAGGTTACGGTCCACTTCCCGTGCGACCTGAGCCTGCTCTTCGGCCGCACTGGCAATGACCAGGTTGCGCTCGTTGATTTCGCCAATCGCACTGTAGATGCCTTCCAGCACCTGCCCCGAGGCCAGGGTCACGTCCAGTGTGGACTGGGCACGGTTGGTGCTGGCCTGCATCGACGCCACTGCCGCTTCGGTGCCCGCCTGCACGCGGCCGATCATCTGTTCGATTTCCTGGGTCGATTGTTGCGTGCGGTAGGCCAGCGTGCGCACCTCATCCGCCACCACCGCAAAGCCGCGCCCGGCCTCACCGGCGCGGGCCGCCTCGATGGCGGCATTGAGCGCCAGCAGGTTGGTTTGCTCGGACACCGAGCGGATCACTTCCAGTACCTTGCCGATATCCCGCACCTGCCCGACCAGTTGCTCCAGGTGTGCACTGCTGGCCTGGATCTCGCGGGTCATGGCCTCGGTGCCGTCGATGTTTTCGCTGACTTGCTGGCGGCTCTGCGCGGCCAGCTGGTTGGACTCGCTGGTGGTTTGCGAGGTGGTGATGGCGTTGCGCGCAACCTCCTCCACGGCCGTGGTCATTTCGGTCACCGCGGTGGCTGCCTGCTCCAGCTCTTGCCCCTGCTGGCGCAGGTTGTTGGCGCTTTCCTCGGTAACCGCGTTCAACGCCGTGGCAGCGGCGTCCAGCTGCCGGGCACAGTGGTTGATCTGCCCCAGGGTGTCGCGCTGGCTCTGCTGCATGCGCTGCAGTTCGTGGAACAGCTGGCCGATCTCGTTGTTGCCCTGCCCCTGCACCGGCACGCTCAGGTCGCCACCGGCAATACGCTGGAAATGCCTACCGGCTTCGCGCAGCGGGTGCAAAACCCGCTGGGCAATGAAGGCCCAGCACAGCGCCGCCAGCACCAAGGTCACCGCCAACAGCCCCAGGCTTAGCAGTTGGGCGCGGGCCAGGCGCCGGTCTGACTCAAGCATGATCTGCTGGCCACGTTCGCTCAGTGCGCCCACCAGTTGCTGGCGCAGCGCTTGCAGCCGGCCCATGGCATTGCCGGCATCGCCGTTGACCTTGAAGTACTGCTCCAGCGAGCGCTGGCGGGTTGCCTCACGCTGCCCGGCCACCGCCTTGGCGTAATCGGCAAAGGTAGCCTGCAGCTGGGTTGCCAACGTGCGCAGGGCTGGATCGCGGGTGTTTTCGACAAATTCGTCGACCAGCGTCTGGCTCTTGTCGTTCAGCTCGACCGACAGCGCCATGCGCTTGGCCGCACTCTCGTCATGGCCACCCAGCTGCTCGATGAAGCCCGAGGACACATTGGCGCTGGCGCGAATCGCCATCAACAATGCGTTGTTCAACCGGTCCGACTGGTGTGCGGTCTGGTCCAGCTCGGTGATCTGCTGGTCGCTGCCCACTGCTGCCCACCAGGCACTGACGGTGGAAAACAGCAGGGTCAGGCTGAACAACGACAGCACCCAGAACATTCCGGTACGTATTTTCAGGTTGGCAAGCATGCGGGCAGTACTCCTTGTTGGCACCACTTCTGGTCGAGATTCGACGGTGGGTGTGCTGCTATCGGAGGTGCCGGCGTAGGCTTGAGCCGCAGGGAGGCGGTTATGGGCGGTAACCGAACAGATGTTGCCGGGCGCAGGCTGCGCCACGGCCAACCTCAGCGGTCGAGGAAGTCGACTACCGCCTGCGCGAAGGCCTGCGGTTGGTCCAGCATGACGAAGTGGAAGCTGCCATCGATACGTTTGAAGCTGATGTTTCGCGTCCCGGCGTAGGCACTTGCGAAGGTTGCATCGACGCTGGCAGCGGGTATGCCATACAAGGGGTCATAGGCATAGACGACCTGCACCGGCGACTGGATGCCGCCAAGCTCCGGGCGCAGGTCGGTGGTCATCAGTTCATAGGTGGCATCGGCTACCGTCTTGCGGTCCGAGTGCAGCGCGGCTTCGACCAGTGCCGGCCGGGCCGCAGCGGTCTTGGCCAGCCGGTCGATGGCTGTGCGCTGCATGGCTTCGGCCTGTGCTGCCGGGGCCAGCAGCATCCCATCACGGAATGCGGCAGCCTGCGGTGCAGCCGTTTCGGCAGTTGCCGTGGGGTCGATCAATAACGTGTAGAACGGCAGCGCATCGACAACCATCAGCCGCCCTACCTGCTCGGGGTGGCGTGCGCCAAGCATCAGCGCCACCTCACCGCCCAGCGAATGGCCAATGATGGCCGGCGCCTCAAGGCGCTGGCTGCGGATATAGCCTGCAACCGCCTCGGCCACCGGCGCGGCCACGCGCGCGTCCACAGTGGGCACGGCAGGCGAACCGGCAAAGCCCGCAACCTGCACCAGGTGCAGGCGATGCTGTTGGCGCAGTGCGCTGGCAAGCCCCGACCAAACCTCACGGGAAGAGGCCAGCCCGGGGATCAGGATGACGTCCGGCCCGGTGCCCTCGACTTTTACCGAGATACGTTCGCCCGCTACAGGCACTGGCTGGCTTGGCGCAGCCAATGCCGAGCCCAGCGACAAGCTGGTGCCGATTACTGCAAGCAGGGTGCGTATGCGCATGGTCGCCATTCCTTTGACTTAGACGGAGAAAAGCCCGCCACTATAAGGGGCATGGCAGCCATGGGAAAACTATCGTTTGCCACCCGCTGCGCTGCGCCGTTAAAGTCGGGGCCTGGGCGCCGGCTGCGCCTGCGGTCCGCGCGAAGGGGTTGCCCGAGCCACGCGTCACTACATTCCCATACCAGCTCCCGGCTTGTCGGCGGACCGAGCCCCAAAGGAGTTGGCATGCCCGCCATCAATGCTTCCCGCCACCACGGCTTGCTCGACCTGCCCGCCTTGCGCAAACGCGCCAAGCGCTTGCTGACTGAACTGAAAAACCACCAAGCCGACGACGCCCGCGAGCAATTGCGCACGCTTGGCCTGCCCGGCCCCGACTACCGGCTTGCCGACACTCAATGGCTGGTGGCCCGCGAGGCCGGCTTTGCCAGCTGGCCAAGGCTCAAGGCCCATGCCGACGCCGTGGCTTTCGCAGCACGCCACCCCGGTTTTTCCGCCGATGACGAGGCCAGCGTGCAGCATTGGCGCTGCGGCAACGACATCGCCCACAGCTTGCGTACCGCCGGGTTTGCCGGCGCCTTCCAGATGTTCGACGACCCGATGGTCATGGGGCCTGTACCGGCGCTGCCCGACGAGCAGTACTGGCAGGTGCGCAGCGCCTACGTGCAACAGGCGTTCAAGCTGAGTCCCCTGGACCTGGAACAGCGCCAGGTGGCGCAGCGTAGCGCACTGGCCGGGCTGAACCGCGACAGCGAAATTGTGCTGTGGTGCGAGGCCGACGCTTACGACCAGCTGTTCCTGATTCGCGTGCTCGCCAGCCTGCCCGGCCTGCCGCGTCGGCTTGAGCTGATCGAAATTGACCAGGTACCCGGTATCGAGCGTTTCATCGGCATCGGGCAACTGGCCCCCGACCTGTTGGCCTGGCTGTGGCCGCAACGTCGCGCACTGGGTGAGGATGCACTAACTCTGGCCCGCGAGGCATGGGCAGCCTACACCGCAGCGGATCCACAGGCCTGGGCAGGCCTCGCTGGCCGCCAGCACTCGGCCTTGCCGTTGCTGGGCCGGGCACTGGCGCGCCAGCTGCAGGAGCTGCCGGGGGCGCAGGATGGATTGAGCCTTACCGAACGCCTGCTGCTGCGCGTGCTCGCTTCACGCGGCGAGCTACCGGCCGGCCTCGTATTTGGCCAGCTGATGATGCAGGATGAGCCGCTGCCTTACCTCGGTGACATGATGTTCCACGTGCTGTTGCAGCCGTTGATCCACGCGCCACAGCCGCTGCTGCTGGAAGGACCGGGAGAAGCCTGGGCGCAGCGACCGCTGCGGCTGACGCCGCTTGCCGAGCAGGTGCTTGCAGGCAAGGCGCACTGGCTTGATCACAACCCTGCGCAGCGCTGGGTTGGCGGGGTGCTGGTGGATGCGGCTGACAGGCCTTGGGTAGTGACCGAACAAGGCGAGGTGTGGCGACGTTGATGATTCCTCAGGGCTAGCAAGCCCCTGTGGGAGCGGGTTTACCCGGGAAGCAGGCAACCCGGTGTATGGCACCGGCTATGCCGGTGTTCGCGGGTAAACCCGCTCCCACAGAGCCCTCATCCGGGCTTGCATCTTGATTTTATCCCGCGGCAATAGCGCTCCACGCCTGTGCCAAACGCTGGGTGGCCTGCCGGATCTCATCCACATCCAGCGAAGCAAACCCCAGGCGCAAGGCATTCTCAGTATGACCAAACGGCGAGAACTGGCGACCGCTGCGCACCACCAGGTCCAGCGCCAGCGCCTTGTCGATCAACTGATCCACATTGATCGCGTCGACAAACCGCACCCACAGCGCCAACCCACCTTCCGGCTCCTGCACGGTAATCTGCTCGCCAAACGCATCGTGCAGGCAAGCCAACAGGGTCTGCCGACGCCGACGGTACTCGCGGTTGACCCGACGCAAATGCTTCTTCAGCTCGCCATCGTTGATCAAGTCCGCCAGCATCCGCTGCATCACCGCATCACCCTGCCCCAGGGTCAGCGTCGCCCTGCGCTCCAGCACTGCGGTTACCTCAACCGGCGCGACGATATAGCTGCAACGGAACGTGCTGCCCAAGGGCTTGGACAGTGTGCCGATATAAATCACATGCCGCTGCTGACGGTCGCTGGCCAAAGGCAGATAAGGCCGCCCGGAAAAATGGTATTCGTAGTCGTAGTCTTCCTCGACCACGCAGAAGTCGTGCTGCCGCGCCAGTTCCAGCAACTGCTGCCGGCGCCCGGCTGGCAAGCTGACCGTGGTCGGAAACTGGTGATGGGGCGTTATGTACATCATCCGCACCTTGTGCTGCCGGCACAGGGCATCGATCTGATCGACCCGGCAACCCTCATGGTCCAGGTCCACGGTCACCAGCCGGGCACCGAACTGACGGAAAATCTCCCACGCCGGCGGATAACTCAGGCGCTCGACCAGCACGGCATCCCCCGGCTTGAGCAGCACGCTGGCCAACAGGGACAGCGACATCTGCACGCCTTGGGTCAGGCAGATATGCTCGGCGCCAACGTTCAGGCTGCGATTGTGCCTCAGCATGTCGGCCAGGGCGGTGCGCAGGTAAAGGCTGCTGCAATCGCTGCCATGGCGCACGCTGTTGCTGGTAAAGCTGCTGCGCAAGGCATTGCGGTAGTAGCGATGCAGAACTGCCTGGGGCAACAGCCGATGGTCACAGGCGCCGTTGTCAAAGAACAAGGCCCCTGGCCGCCCCTGCTGCGCTGCAGCCCGTTCGTTCGCCTCGAAGTAGGCAATGGCAGGTTCCTCTGGCAACGCCAGGGCGAAAGGCCCCGTGGTAGCGGGTTCGGTGGCTGTGCCGGTCGCCAGCTGTTGGCTGACGAAAGTGCCCCGGCGCTGCACGCTCTGCAGCCAGCCTTTGGTCTCGGCTTCCTCGTAAGCAAGGATCACCGTCTTGCGGTTGACGTTCAACAGTTGCGCCATTTCCCGCGTGCCCGGCAGCGGCGTGCCAGGGCGCAGGCGGCCCTCGCTGATCGCGGTCACCAGGCCTTCGACGATCTGCCGGTATGAAGCCTGCGCCCCATCGAGCCTGAGCAGTGGCTGCCATTTGCGAAGCTGGACCATGTGAATTATCCAAAACTGGAGGTTCTGCTGGTCCTGGACTATAGCAACAATCGAACCTTCAATTGCCCTGAGGTGTTCATGCAAAGCCGCCACGTCATCGAATTGTCGCCCTCGGGCAAAACCTTCGAAGCCAGCCACGAGCTGCTGCTCGACGCCATGCTCGCCAGCGGCCTGCCGGTACCGTTCTCCTGCCGCCGCGGCGCCTGCGGGTCCTGCAAGGTCAAGGTAGTGTCGGGGCAGTATCAGGACAAGCAGCGAGATGCGGACACCCCCGCGCCCTGCTACCCCCTGGCCGCCGACGAGATACTGCTGTGCCAGAGCCACGCCTGCAGCGACATGCGCCTGGCGATCCCTGGCTGGTCCCTGGACGCCCCGGCACTCGCGTTCCAGGCGCAGGTTCTCAGCCAGCGCGAGCTGAGTGCAGATATCGTCGAACTGGTGCTGCAACCTGCTCAACCGCTGGAGGTGCGGGCTGGCCAATACGTAAGGTTCCAGCTCGACAACGGTGACAGCCGCTGCTTCTCCATCGCCAACCTGCCCGTTCAGGACCAGGGGCAACTGGTGTTTCATATCCGCAAAGTCAGCGGCGGCGTGTTCACCGAAGGCCTGCTGCCCACCCTGCAAGCAGGTGCCGTACTGAACCTTGAGGGGCCGGTGGGCGCCTGCACCTGGCAGCATGAAGACCAACGCCCACTGGTGCTGTTTGCCACCGGCACAGGTTACGCCGGCATCAAGCCCTTGTTGCTGACAGCCCTGGCCCGCGGTGCCAAGGTCACGTTGTACTGGGGTGGGTCATCGACGGCGGACTTCTATGACCGTGCGTTTCTCGAGCAGGCCAGCCATGAACACCCACACTTTCGCTGGCACCCGGTGCTCTCGGCTGAGGCACGCGTGCAGCAGGTGGCGTTGGGCCAGGCGCATCAATGGGCCGACACCCAGGTCTATGCCTGCGGCAATGCCGCCATGATCAGCCAGGCCCGCGAACTGTGCCTTGCCGCGGGCGTACAACCCCACCGATTTGTCGCGGAGGCCTTTGTCGCCAGCGGCGCACTGGCACCCCAGGCTGCAACCGCCAACACCCTGCACCCAGAGCTGGAAAAGGTCGGCCCACGCTACTCGCTGGATGGCATGCTCGCTGCCCGCGAGCAGTCAGTACGGGCCGTGGCCGCGATCGCCAGCCAACTGCGCGTCGGCATGACCACCGCCCAGGCACTGGAGATGGCTGCGCAAACCTTGCAGGCAATGGGCGCGTCCCACACCTGGCACCCCACCTACATCCGCTTCGGCGACGACACCGTGCGTACACCCCGGCAAGGCATCGACCTGCAACGTGTATTACGTACTACGGATATTGTCGTAGTCGACGTCGGCCCGGTATGGGATGGCTACGAAGGCGACTATGGCGACACCTTCGTGTTTGGCCAGCACGACCTGCACCACGCCTGCGTCAAGGCACTGCACGAGGTGTTCGACGAAACGCGCGAGGCCTGGGGCCATGGTTTGACCGGACGCGAGCTGTATGACTTCGCCGAACGCAGTGCCCAGGCCAAGGGCTGGCAGCTGGAACGCAACCTGGCCGGGCATCGCGTCGCCGACTTCCCGCATGTGCTGTATGGCCAGGACAAGCTGGCCGAGGTGGAAATCGTCCCGAGCGAGGTGGTGTGGGTACTGGAAATACAGTTGTGCCACCCCACCGAACCGATCGGGGCGTTTTTCGAAGACATTTTGATTGCTGAAGGCAAGCAGACCATGGCAAGGGTCGCTTGACCGACCCTGCAAAACCGGGCGCGGGTCGATCAATCCAGGCTTACAGGCCGGGGCCGGTGTTCTTGCAAAACCGTCTGTTCCACCTGCTGCTCGAACCACTTCAGCACGGCTTGGCACGCGGGGTGGGCAACGCCGCTGTCCCTTAGCCACAGGGCATACACCCCGCCAGTCTTCAGCGCCTCGCCGAAGGGCACCACCAGGTCGCCGCGCACCAAGGCATCGTGGGCCAGCATTCGGTCAGTCATGGCGATGCCCATGCCGCGGGCTGCCGCGTCCAGCGCCAGGTCGTCCAGATTGAACAACAGCTCTTGGTACTTGTGCTCGGCCGGGGCCTGCTGGGCCTTGAGCCACAGGTTCCATTCGTAGCGCGAAGTGGAGCCGTGGATCAGCGCATGGTCGACAAGCTTCGCCGCGCACTTGGGCGGGGCGCGGCCGTCGCCCAGCACGGGCGCACAGACTGGGATCAGGTACTCGTCGAACAGCGGCGTCAACGGGCGTTCGTCCAGGCCGCCCGGTAGGTAAAGCACATACGCGTCGCAGTCGCCGCCGGTGTCTACCAGGTCGCCGCCGACCGTTTCAATCGACAACGTCAGGCCTGGGTTGAGCGCATAGAACGAGGTCAGCCGCGGCAGCAGCCAGCGTACCGCCAGCGATACGAACATGCGCACGCGAAATGGGCGGCCCAGCGGCGTCGGCGCCAGCTTTTCCTCCAGCGTGCGCAGGGTTTGCAGCATGCCCTTTGCCACCCCGTACACCTCGTGCCCATGGGCGGTCAGCGCGACCTTGCGGCTGGTGCGGTCGAACAACGTGGTCTGGAAATGCTCCTCCAGTTGCTGGATCTGCCGGCTGATGGCGCTCTGGGTCAGGTGCAACTGGCGTGCAGCCTCGGTGAAGTTGCTGGTGTCGGCTACCCGCACCAGCGCCTGCAACGCCTGGAACGATGGCACACGAAGGTTTTTATCCATGCAAATTCCGAATGGATGAATGAATTATTAGCGTTAGAAATTGCGCTTTGGTCCTCGTAAATTGGAGCCAAGACGTGCTTTCGCGGGCAATAGCCAATAACGCCTGTGCATCGATACTGAAGGAGTGACACGCAATGAACAACCACTGTGGCTGGATTGCGCTGGCCGGTGAGTCACCGCAGCGGCCGCGCCTGCAAGGCACTCATAAGGCCGATTGGCTGATCATCGGCGGCGGCATAACCGGCCTGTCCGCAGCCCATGCCCTGGCGCGCCGTTTTCCGTCGCAGCGGATCGTACTGCTGGAGCGCCAGCGGGTCGCCCAGGGCGCTTCGGCACGCAACTCTGGTTTCGTGGTCAGCCACGAGCTGCCAGGTGCTGGCGAACTGATCGGTACAGCAGGTTTTTCCGGCTATCAGGTCGCCTCGCGCATCGGTGTCGCGGCGGGTAATGAAGTGCGCCAGCAAATCCGGGCGCTGGCTATCGACTGCGAGCTTAGCGACCATGGCTACCACTTCGCGGTACACGAGCCTGCCCATTTGCAGCAGGCCGAGCAGGCACTGGAAACCCTGCGTGCCGTGGGTGCCCAGGCAAGCTACCACGAGGGAGAAGCGCTGCAACGGCGCCTCGGTACGGCGTTCTATTCACGCGCGATCCATTGTGCGGGCGGCAACGGCCTGATGCAGCCGGCGCGCTACGTCAAAGGGCTGGCCGAGGGCCTGCCAGAACAGGTGGAAATGTTCGAGCAAAGCGCTGTGACCGACTTGCGCCGTCGCCCTGGCAAGGGCTGGACTGCCCGCACCGAGGCTGGCGAGGTCGAGGCCCGGCAGGTACTGGCCTGTGTCGGTGCGTTTCTGCCCAGGGTCGGGCTCAAGCGCAGCGGCACTTTCCCTCTGGAGCTGAGCGCAAGCATCACCCGCCCGTTGACCGGGGCGCACTGGCAACAGCTGTTCGACGAACAGGGCTGGGGCGTGCTGTCTACCTTGCCGGGCGGCTGCACCCTGCGCCTGCTGCCGGGGCGCCGCCTGCTGATTCGCAACACCGTGGAATACCGTCAGCACGACATCGACAACCGTGGCCTGGCCGTACGCCAGGGTGCACACCTGCAGGGTTTGCAAAAGCGCTTCCCCGGCATCACCGCGCAGGATCTGCAATACACCTGGACCGGCCACCTCAGCGGCACCCGCACAGGCGAGCCGTATTTTGCCCGGGTCGCCGACGGCCTGCATGCCGTGGCCGGCTGCAATGGGTCCGGCGTTGCCCGCGGCACCTTGTGGGGCCGCTTGCTGGTCGAAATGGCACTCGGCATCGACTCGCCGTTGCTCGGCGACGTGCTGGCTCAGGCCAGCCCTGGCTACCTGCCACCCAGACCGTTCTTCGACCTGGGCGCCAAGGTGCGCATGGCCTGGGAAGTACGCCGCGCGCGGCTGGAACGCTGACATTCAAACTACCTCGCAAACAAGAACAAGAGAGCTATCCCATGATCAAGCACACTTGCGTGGCCCTGTTGTCCTCAGCATTGCTGGCCGCGGCAGTGCAGGCCGAAGAGCGGGTCAACATTGCCAACTGGAGCGGCTACATTGCCGACGACACCCTGGCCGAGTTCACCCGGCGCACGGGTGTCCAGACCACCTACGACCTGATCGATAGCAATGAAACCACCGAAGCCAAGCTGATGACCGGCAACAGTGGCTACGACCTGGTGAGCCCGTCCAACCACTTCCTGCCGCGGCTGATCAAGGCGGGTGCCATCGAGGAGCTGGACCGTAGCAAGCTGCCTGGCTGGCACAACCTCGACCCGAAGCTGATGAAGATCCTGGAGACAAGCGACCCGGGCAACCGCTATGCGATCCCGTATATGTGGGTTACCACCGGCATCGGCTACAACGCCGACAAGATCAAGGCCATCTTCGGCAGCACCGAGGTGACGCAATCCTGGAGCCTGCTGTTCAAGCCGGAGAACATCCAGAAGCTGAGCCAGTGCGGCGTGGCGTTCCTCGACAACCCGACGCAAATCATCTCGATCACGCTCAGGACCCTGGGCCTGGACCCGCACAGCGAAAAGCCAGAGGACCTGAAAAAGGCCGAAGCGGCACTGCTGGCGGTGCGGCCCTACATCAGCTATTTCCATCAGTCCAAGTACGTCAGCGACCTGGCCAATGGCAACATCTGCGTAGCGATCGGCTTCAGCGGCGATGTGCTGCAGGCCATGGGCAGCGCGCAGCAGGCGGGCAACGGGGTGAACCTGGGCTACAGCATTCCGCACGAGGGCTCGACCGTGGCGGTGGACATGGTGGTAATGCCCAAGGGCGCACCGCATCGGGAGAATGGGTATGCGTACCTGAACTACCTGCTAGAGCCGAAGGTGATCGCCAGTATCAGTAATACGGTGAAGTACCCCAACGGCAATGCGGCGGCGCTGGAATACATCACGCCTGAGCTGCGCAACAACCCGGCGGTCTACCCGCCCGAATCGGTCCTCGATACGCTGTTCCCGATCAAGACCTTGTCGCCGGCAGGGATGCGCTCGAGTACCCGGCTGTGGACACGAGTGACTAGCGGGAAGTGATGTAACGACCAAAATTCGTCCAGCCCCTCCATGGTGTGCCACAGCGGCGCGTTGGACATCGGCGATACAGCCCGTGCGCAGGCCAAGGCGGGTCTGTTCGCTACCGTACAGACGCTGCGCGGGCAATCGCCGCAGACTGAATGCTGAAAGGCCAGTTCGGTAACCCGGCATACCATGGACAATCCTTGGCTTCTCGCACGCAAGTACCTCCGACGCCTGTACGCCCATGCGGGGCGCTGGCGCTCGCCCCGGCACACCTTCACCTATGAAAGCCTGCTGCGCTCGGAGCTGTACAACGCTGACCAGATGGCCGAGCACGGTCTGCGGCTGGCCCATCAGCACCGTTTGAGCCAGCGGCCAGCCAAAGACGCCCTGCTTGACCGCCTGGCCGACAACGAACGCATGCTCTCTGCAAGCTGCACCGCCCTCGCCGCCGCCCTGCCCGGCCCCCGCCCGGCGCTACCCGCCGCGCAGTGGCTGCTCGACAACTTTTACCTGGTCGAAACCCATATCCGCATTGCCAAGCACGACCTGCCGGCCAATTACAGCCTGCAGCTGCCGCAGCTGGACAACGGCGCCTCCACCGGCCTGCCGCGTGTCTACGACATTGCCCTGGAGACCATTTCCCACGGTGACGGGCGGATCGACGCTGAGAGCTTCAGCCGTTTCGTCGAGGCTTATCAGCAGGCCTGCACCCTGACCCTGGGCGAGCTCTGGGCCATCCCGATCATGCTGCGCCTGGCCCTGATAGAAAACCTGCGCCGTGTAGCGGCGCGGGTCATGGCCAACTGGGCTGACCGCGACCTGGCCAATGTCTGGGCCGACCGGCTTGGCGAAACCGCCGAGCGCGACGCCAAGAGCGTGGTGCTGGTGGTCGCCGACATGGCCCGGTCGCAACCGCCGATGACCGCCGCCTTCGTCGCCGAGCTGGCCAGGCGGCTGCAGGGCCACAGCGCTTCACTCACCCAGCCGCTGCTGTGGGTGGAACAGATGCTCAGCGAGTCGGCGCGCAGCATCGAGGGCCATGTCCAGCTCGATGCCCAGCAGCAGGCCATTGACCAGGTGTCCATCAGCAACAGCATTGGCAGCTTGCGCCTGCTGTCGACCATCGACTGGAAGGTGTTCGTCGAGCACCTGAGCCATGTCGAACAGGCGCTGCACCGCGACCCGGCGGCCATTTACCCTGCCATGGACTTCACCAGCCGTGACCATTACCGGCACAGCGTCGAGCGCCTTGCACGCCACAGTAAATTCAGCGAGCCCGCCGTGGCGCGCACGGCCATCGAGCTGGCCCAGACAGCAGGCGCCGCGCCGGGTGAACCGGCTGGGCACGTGGGCTTCTACCTGGCGGGGGATGGCCTGCCGTTGCTGGAGCAGCACCTGGCCGCGCGGGTGCCGCTGGGCGAGCGCTGGCAACGCCTGCTGCACCGGGCGCCGCTGGCGTTCTACCTGGTGCCAGTGGCACTGCTGTCGTGCCTGCCGGCCTGGGGCTTCATACGCGCCATTGGCCTGGAGGGCTGGCCTTTGGCGGTGCTGGCCGCCATGGCCCTGCCGGTTCTGCTGAGCACCAGCCGCCTGGCCATCGGCCTGGTGAACTGGCTGGTGACCTTGACCGTCAAGCCCTCCTTCCTGCCGCGGCTGGACTACACAGGCGGTATTCCCGAGGACGCCCGCACGCTGGTGGTAGTGCCCACGCTGCTGGCTAATACCGGCGATGTCGAAGAACTGGTCGAAGGGCTGGAAGTACGCTTCCTGGCCAACCGTGACGAACACCTGCACTTTGCCCTGCTCAGCGACTTCATGGATGCCCGTGAACAAAACCAGCCCGAAGACCAGGCACTGCTCGACCTGGCCAGCGAAGGTATCCGTGCCCTCAACCACAAGTATCCAAGCACGGGCGGTGCGCGCTTTTTCCTGTTTCACCGGCCACGCATATGGAACCCCGCCGAGCGCTGCTGGATGGGCCGCGAGCGCAAGCGCGGCAAGCTCGCCGAATTGAACGCGGTGTTGCGCGGCCACGGCCACGCGTGCTTCATGCTGATCGTCGGCGACCTGCAAGCGCTTGGCCACGTGCGCTATGTGATCACCCTGGACACCGACACCCAATTGCCTCGCGGTGCCGCTCGGCAATTCATCGGCGCCATGCAGCACCCGCTCAACCGCCCTCGCTTCGACCCACACACAGGTCGCCTCGACGCAGGCTACGCGATTCTGCAACCGCGGGTGGGCATCAGCCTGCCCAGCGTGTCGCGCTCGCGCTATGCGCGCCTGTTTGGCAGTGACGCCGGTGTCGACCCCTACACGCAGGCCGTTTCGGACGTTTACCAGGACCTGTTTCTCAGCGGCTCCTTCATCGGCAAAGGCATCTACGCAGTGGACGCCTTCGAACAGGCACTGGAGGGCCGTTTCGCCGACAACCGGGTACTCAGCCATGACCTGATCGAAGGCTGCTACGCGCATTCGGGCCTGCTCAGCGATGTGCAATTGTTCGAAACCTACCCGGCCCGCTACAGCGCCGACAGCAAACGCCGGCACCGCTGGATACGCGGCGACTGGCAACTGCTGCCGTGGCTGGTGCCCTGGCTGCACACCGGCACCCATGGCTTGGCGCTAAGCCCGCTCAGCGCCTTGTCGCGCTGGAAGATTTTCGACAACCTGCGCCGCAGCCTGGAGCCGGCGGCGCTGCTGACGCTCCTGCTGTGGGGTTGGCTGGCCAGTGCCACGCCGCTCGCCTGGACACTGGCCCTGCTGGCCTTGCTGCTGGCGCGCCCAGTGCTGGACTCGCTGCTCGAACTGCCGGGCAAGGCCGCTGATGTCCCTGTGTCAGAACACTTGCTGGCAGCGTTGCACACCTCGGGCACCTATTTCTTGCGTGCCGGCCTTTCACTGGCCTGGTTACCCTTCGAAGCCTGCTACAGCCTGGATGCCATCCTTCGCACCTTGTGGCGGCTGGCCGTCAGCAAACAACGCCTGCTGCAATGGAACCCCTCACGCGAGGACGAGCGCTGCAGCGCAGATACCCTGGGGGCGGTGTATCGCCAGCAATGGGGGCAACCGGCCTTGGTGTTTGTGCTGACCGGTGCCTTGGCGATGCAGCCGACGGTACTGCTGATTGCCTCGCCGGTGCTTGTCCTGTGGCTGCTCGGCCCGGCGCTGGCCTGGTGGCTCAGCCGCCCGAGTGACCTGACCGCCCTCATGCCCGGCAGCGAAGACCTGGTCTTCCTGCATCGACTCGCCCGCGCCAACTGGGCCTTTTTCGACAGCTACGTCGGCCCTGCCGACAACTGGCTGCCACCCGACAACATCCAGGCGCCGCCCTTCGCCAACATCGCTCACCGCACCTCACCGACCAACATGGGCATGGCCCTGCTCTCGCACTTGGCGGCCCATGACTTCGGCTACCTCAGTGCGGGCCGCCTGTTCGAACGCCTGGCCTGCATGCTCGACAGCATGGCTCGCCTGGAGCGCTTCAAAGGGCACTTCTACAACTGGTACGACACCCAGGCCCTCAAGCCGCTGTTACCGCTGTATGTCTCGAGCGTGGACAGCGGCAACCTCGCCGCCCTGCTGTTGACACTCAAGCCCGGCCTGCTGGAAATGGCCGACACGCCCCTGCTCGACCGGCGACTGAGCCAGGGATTGCTCGACACCTTTGACACGCTGCTGGACGCCTATGCCCGCACAGGCGCGGACATCCAGCCGATCTCGGCCCTGCGCGAGCAGGTGCGGCTCGCCCATGGCCAGGTGGGCGACGTATACGCCACGCTGCTGCCGATGCTGGTCGAACAATTGCAGCCGCTGATCACACAACCGGCTGCCTTGGCCCCCGGCACAGAAGTTGCTGACGATTGTACTTTCTGGCTGAATGCCCTGAATGAGCAATGCCTGGACCTGAGCCGCGAACTGCAGCAGCTGCAATTGCCCCCCGGTAACGATCAGGCGCCCCACGCTCCGCTGACCTGGCGCCAGCTGGCACAGCTTGACGCAGACCAGTGGCCGCCCCCCGAGCGCCTGGCGGTGGCCAACGTCAGGGCAGTTGCCCGCCAGCGCATCGCCCAGGCACACGCCCTGGCCAGCCGCATTGAAGCGTTGGCCAGCATGGACTTCACCTTCCTGTACGACAACCAGCGCGACCTGTTCGCCATCGGCTACAACGCCGACGAACATCGCCTGGACGCCGCGTTCTATGACCTGCTCGCGTCCGAGATGCGCCTGACCAACTTCGTCGTCATCGCTCAAGGCCAGGTGCCCCAGGACAGCTGGTTCGCCCTGGGCCGGCTGCTCACCAGCAACGCCGGCGTGCCTGTGTTGCTGTCCTGGTCCGGCTCGATGTTCGAGTACTTGATGCCGCTGCTGGTGATGCCGAACTATGAAGGCACGCTACTCGACCAGACCTGCCACGCCGCCGTCAAACGGCAGATCGAACACGGCAAGCTGTCGGGCCTACCCTGGGGTGTGTCGGAATCGGCCTATAACGCGCTGGACGCACATTTCAACTACCAGTACCGGGCGTTCGGCGTACCGGGGCTTGGCCTCCAACGTGGCCTGGGTGAAGAGCGCGTGGTGGCGCCCTATGCCAGCGCACTGGCCTTGATGGTGGCGCCCGCTGCCGCCTGCCGCAACCTGCAACGGCTGGCCACCCTTGGCCTGGCTGGGCGCTTCGGGCTCTACGAGGCCGTGGACTACAGCGAGGCACGCCTGCCCCCCGGGCAAGACGCCGTCGTGGTCCGCTCGTTCATGGCCCACCATCAGGGCATGAGTTTCCTGGCCCTGACCGCTTTGCTGCTGAACAAGCCCATGCAACGGCGCTTCGCCTCCGACCCGCAGTTCCAGGCCAGCATGCTGCTGTTGCAGGAGCGCGTGCCGAAAACCGCTGCGCCCTACCTGCATACCCTCCAGGCGCCGGCCGAGGACACCGCCGAGCGCGACCCCGAGGCACGGCTGCGGGTGTTCAAAGAGCCAAACCGGGCGCAACCGGCCGTACAACTGCTGTCCAACGGCCGCTATCACGTCATGGTCAACCACGTGGGCAGTGGCTACAGCCAGCGCAATACGCTGGCGGTGACCCGCTGGCGCGAAGACGCCAGCCGCGACGACCTGGGCAGCTTCTGCTACCTGCGCGATGTCGCCAGCGGCGCCTACTGGTCCACCTCCTACCAGCCGACACGGCACCGAACAAAGCTCCAGGAGGCGATTTTCAGCGACGGCCGCGCGGAGTTTCGCGTGCGCGAACGCGACTTCGACTGCCATACCGAAATTGCCGTATCGCCCGAAGACGACATCGAGCTGCGACGCCTGCACCTGACCAACCATGGCGACCTGCCCCGCACCCTGGAGCTGACCAGCTACGCCGAAGTGGTGTTGGCACCGGCCTTGAGCGATGCCCTGCATCCGGCTTTCAGCAAGCTGTTCATCCAGACCGAACTGATCCGCCCGCTGCAAGCCATTCTCTGCACGCGACGGCCGCGCTCGCAGCAAGACGCCGTGCCATGGATGTGCCATGTGCTCGCGGTGCACGGCGCCGACATCGAGGCGCTGTCCTACGAAACCGATCGGGCGCGCTTCATCGGCCGAGGGCGCACCCTGGCGCGGCCGGCAGCCATGGACCGGGACAACGAGGCGTTGTCCGATAGCGAGGGGGCGGTGCTGGACCCGATCGTGGCCATCCGCTGCCGCATCACCCTGATGCCCGGCCAGGCGACCACGGTCGACCTGGTCACAGGCGTCGCCGACAGCCGCGACGCCTGCCTGCAGCAAGTCGCCAAGTACCGCGACCGGCACTTGGCCGATCGGGTGTTCGACCTCGCCTGGCCGCACAGCCAGGTATTGTTGCACCAGCTCAACGGTTCGCTGGCCGACGCCCGGCTGTTCGAGCAGATGGCCGCCTCGGTGCTGTACCCCAACGCCAGCCTGCGGCCCAACGCAGCGCTGCTGGCCAGCAACCGACGCAACCAGTCTGGCCTGTGGGGCCAAGGGGTGTCGGGCGACCTGCCAATCGTGCTGGTACAGATCGGCGACCCGGCCAACATTCATCTGGTCAAGCAAATGGTGCTGGCCCATGCCTACTGGCGCCAGAAGGGGCTCGCGCTCGACCTGTTGATCTGGAACGAAGACCAGGCCGGTTATCGCCAGCAACTGCAGGACCTGATCATGGGGATCGTCACCTCCGGCAGCGAAGCGGCCCTGCTCGACCGCCCCGGCGGCATTTACGTAAGGCCTGCGCAGCAACTGTCTGCCGAAGACCGGCTGCTGACCTTGTCGGTAGCCCGGCTGGTGCTCAACGACAATCTCGGCACGCTGGAAGAGCAACTGCACCTGCGCCGCCAGCCAAAGGTCCCGCCGGCTGTTCAGGCCAACCCTGCCAGCCGCCGGCCGGCGCCTGCCAGCCACTCACCGGCCGAGCAACCCACAGTGATGCTGGGCAACCGTTATGGCGGGTTCAGCACCGACGGCCGCGAGTACGTCATTGCGCTGCCACCCGGCTCATCGCCACCGGCGCCATGGGTAAACATCCTGGCCAACCCGCACTTCGGCAGCGTGGTCTCCGAGGCCGGCAGCGCTTACACCTGGTACGAGAACGCCCACGAGTACCGGTTGACGCCCTGGCACAACGACCCGGTTACCGACGCCAGTGGCGAAACTTTCTACCTGCGCGACGAGGACACCGGCGAATACTGGTCACCGACGCCGCAGCCCTGCCCAGGCAGTGGCCGTTACTGCACCCGCCACGGCTTTGGCTACAGCGTATTCGAATATACCGAGCAAGACCTGCGCTGCGAGCTGTGGGTGCATGTGGCACTGGATGGCCCGGTCAAGTTCAGCCGGCTCAAACTGCACAACACTTCGGCACGGGTACGTCGGTTGTCGGTGACCTGCTTCGTCGAGTGGGTGCTGGGCGACCTGCCCGGCAAAACCGCCATGCACGTGGTCAGTGAGACCGACGCTTTCAGCGGCGCGCTGTTTGCCCGCAACAGCTACTCAGTGGAGTTTTCCACGCACGTGGCGTTTCTCGATTGCGACCTGCCAATACAGGGCATGACCTGTGATCGCGGCGAATTCCTGGGGCGCAACGGCGATTGCCAGGCGCCTTTGGGTATGCGCCAGTCACGGCTGTCGGGGCGTACCGGCGGTGGTCTGGACCCGTGCGCGGCATTGCAGGTGGCGCTGCAGCTGGAGCCTGGCGAAAGCCGGGAGGTGGTATTCCGCCTGGGCGCCGCCCGGGACGCCCGCGCCGCTACCCGCTGCGTGCAGCAGTACCGGGGGTTGCAGGCCGCCATGGACGAGTTCGACAAGGTCAGCGCCTACTGGCGGCGCACACTGGACACCGTGCAGATCGAGACGCCAGAACCTGCACTGGATGTGCTGGCCAACGGCTGGTTGATGTACCAGGTGATCGCCTGCCGGTTCTGGGCGCGCAGCGGCTTTTACCAGTCTGGCGGTGCCATCGGTTTCCGCGACCAGCTGCAGGACAGCATGGCCATGGTCCATGCCGCGCCGGCGGCGGCGCGTCAACACCTGCTGGCCTGCGCTGCGCACCAGTATGCCGAAGGCGACGTGCAGCACTGGTGGCATCCACCGCTGCAGCGCGGGGTGCGCACCCGCTGCTCCGATGACCTGCTGTGGCTACCGCTGGCCGCCAGCCGCTACGTAGAGGCCACCGGGGACTACGCTGTGCTTGACGAGCCGGTCGGCTATCTGGAAGGCCGCGCGCTAAACGCCGGGGAAGAGTCCTACTACGACCTGCCTGGCCACTCGGCCCTGGTCGAGAGCCTGTACCAGCATTGTCAGCGCGCCCTCGCCCACGCCCTGCAGTGCGGGGCCCACGGCCTGCCGTTGATGGGCAGCGGCGACTGGAACGACGGCATGAACAGGGTGGGCGAACAAGGGCAAGGCGAAAGCGTGTGGCTGGGCTTCTTTGGCCACGAGGTGCTGCGGGCATTCGGCTGCGTCGCCTTGCGCCAGGGCGACAGCGCCTTTGCGTTGCGCTGCACCACCCAGGCCGCCGCACTCGCCGAAAAACTGGAAGCGCACGCCTGGGACGGCGGCTGGTATCGCCGCGCCTGGTTCGACGATGGCCAGGTACTGGGGTCGGCGAGCAACCAGGAATGCCGCATCGATTCGCTGTCGCAGAGCTGGGCAGTGCTGTCGGGTGTCGCTTCGCCCGAACGCGCCCGCCAGGCCATGGCGGCGCTGGACAGCCACCTGGTACGCCGTGATATCGGCATCGTCAAACTGCTCGACCCACCCTTCGACCAGGGCCAGCTGGACCCTGGCTACATCAAGGGTTACCTGCCAGGGGTGCGTGAAAACGGCGGGCAGTACACCCATGCGGCCATCTGGGCGAGCATGGCCTATGCGCAGCTGGGCGACGCCGACAGGGCCTGGGAACTGCTGCGCCTGATCAACCCGGTGCGCCAGGGCTGCGACGCGTTGATCGATACCTACAAGGTCGAACCCTATGTGATGGCCGCCGACGTCTATGCGGTTGCGCCCCACGCCGGGCGGGGTGGCTGGAGCTGGTACACCGGCTCTGCCGGCTGGATGTACCGCTTGATAGTCGAAAGCCTGCTGGGCCTGCAACGCAGTGGCGACACCCTGCGCCTGCAGCCGCTGTTGCCGGCAGGCTGGCCGGGTTATGTCCTGCATTACCGCTTTGGCAGCACCCATTACCGGATCGAGGTACGCAACGGCAACGGCAGCGAACTGAGCCTGAGCCTGGACGGCGAGCGGCTTGCCGACGCCAAGCTTCGGCTGAAGGATGACGGGGGCGAGCACCACGTCATTGCCCAGTGCCGGGCCTGCTCCTTGCCTGCCATCTGAACCGTTGGGCGCGTCATGGCAGCGCTGGCGCAAGCCTTGGCCCCGCTAGGCTAAGCTTGTTCCGACAGCCGCTGCCATCGATGGTCCCACGCATGCAACACACGGTAAAACCCCAGAACAACCACTTGCTGGCTGCCCTGTCGCCAGAGGCTTTCAGCCGGTTGGCACCGGACCTGGAGCACGTCAACCTGCCCCTGGGCAAGGCGCTGTACGAGTCCGGCGACACCCTGAGCCACGTCCACTTCCCGGTCGATGCCATCGTTTCGCTGCTGTATGTGATGGAGAACGGCGCCTCGGCCGAAATATCGGTGGTCGGTAACGAAGGGCTGGTCGGCATCGCCGTGTTCATGGGCGGCGAAAGCACCCCCAGCCGGGCCATCGTGCAAAGCGCCGGGCATGCCTACCGTCTGCCCGTGCAAAAGATCAAGGACGAGTTCAACCGCCATGGCGAGTTGATGACTTTGATGCTGCGCTACACCCAGGCACTGATCACCCAGATGGCACAAACAGCGGTGTGCAACCGACATCACTCCATCGACCAGCAATTGTGCCGCTGGTTGCTGTTGTCACTCGACCGCCTGCCGGGCGACCGCCTGTGTATGACCCAGGAACTGATCGCCAACATGCTCGGCGTGCGCCGCGAGGGTGTGACCGACGCCGCCGGCAAATTGCAGCGCCTGGGGGTGATCGAGTACAACCGCGGGCAGATCAGGGTGCTGGACCGGGCACGGCTGGAAATGCTGAGTTGCGAATGCTACGCGGTGGTGAAGAAAGAAACCGAGCGACTGCTGCCCTACCTGCCGGGGCCCCAAGGTTGAACCCTGGCCAGATCAGCCAAATCTGCAGCGCGGGCATTGGCCCGCCCCCCCCCCCGCAGAGACTGAACGCCATGCGCCGGAATCAGACAGTCACTAGCGGCCCGCTTTTCCCTTTGCATTCAAATGGCCGCTTTCGACCCAAAGCTGCCCTCGTGGTAAACGAATTCCACTGCCAGCCCCTTACGGTAGCCCCAGGAGATATAAACACCATGGACTTTGTAGCAATCGTGCTTCTTGGCATGTGGCTTTACGCCATCGGGTCACTTATCACATTGCCGTGCAAGATCTTCGGCATGAAGAAGCACTCCCAGGACGTTTGGGCCTTTCTGACGCGGGGGCAACTACTCCAGTAATAGGCTACGCATCGCTCCAAGGCTTTCTAATCCTCTCTCAGCAGGTAGTAAATTGCGCGGATCGTGCGCTAGCGTCCCCCAATTCCTAGGAAGGGCTATCCCAACACAGGTCAGGTCAGCCTGTGCTGACTTGATCGGAAAACCCATAACGTGCCCAGGAACTTTTTTTTGATATAAGTGTCATACTCTTCCTTCGAGAATCATTCCAACCATTACCAAGGAGCGGTAAATATGGCTTTCGATGCCTACATCCAAATCGACGGTATCCCTGGCGAAGCGCTGGATGAGCAGTACACCAACTGGATCGAGATCAATAGCTACAATTTCGCCGTCAATCAAAGCACATCTGCCACCGCGAGCTCTTCTGGCGGTGCGACATCCGGTCGTACGACCCTGACCAATTTCACCTTCACTAAGTTTCTCGACAGCGCGAGTTGCAAGCTGCTGGAAGCAAGCTGTGCGGGCCAACATCTGAAAGAAGTGAAGCTCGTGCTTTGCCGGGCAGGCACAGACAAGCTCAAGTACTACGAAATTGTCTTGGAAGAAGTGATCATTGCCGACTACTCGCAGAACGCCGGCTCGGGCGTTCCTATCGAGGTCGTTCAGTTGAACTACGGACGCATCAAGACCACCTACACCCGGCAGAAACGAACTGATGGTAGCGCTGGAGGGAATGTGACGGGGGGCTGGGACCGGATCAACAATAAGAAGTATGCGTGAGGTAAGACGATGAGTGAGGCACGCAGCTTCATCAACTCCAGAACCCAGTCCTACCAGTCTTTGAAGGCCAGCACACCGGTATCGGGGCATGCTCAGGGCAAATTCGATGTTCTGAATGCGCACATTGCCAACAGTGTGGTTATGGGCGGGGAGCTGGTGATCGTCGGCGACCCCGATACACCCTCTTGCACCAGCCACGAAGCTTTCCTCATGGCCAAGGCTGCTCAGGTGCACGCTGGCTTGCTTACAAGTGGGGTGGACGCGGATGATTTTTTCCTGGAGCACTTCGACTTGCTGCAAAGCGTTCTTGCCAACGCTTCAATGGGAGTTGGTGCAGTCGGTGAAGGCTGGAGCAGGCATCTGCAAAATATCAAGGACACACTTGAGGAGATCGAGAAATTACATCGCGAGTACCTCGGCTCTGGCACCTTGAGTGCCCGCGACGCGTTTTATGCCAAGCGCACCGCTTTGTTCATGAAGCTCGAAAAGCAGCTGGGAAACTTCGCCGCGTACGGTTCAGGGTTACGTAACCAAGGAAAGGTCAAGCAGGCATTGGGCATCTCGACCCGCAGCTACCTCCACTCAGGCGAGATCGCCGGTTATGCCGACAAGGTATCTGGTGTTGCCAAAGCGTCGAATTTGGTCAAGAAAGGCACGTATATCGGTACTGCGCTGGATGTGGCTGCCACAGGCTTGTCGATTCATAAAGCCTGCACAATGGGCCGGGAGGACCAGTGCCGCCGCGCCAAATATGTTGAAAGCTCGGCGTTGATAGGTGGCCTGGGAGGTGGCAGCCTCGGTGGGTATGCGGGAGGTATGGCAGGAGCTGGTGCTTGTGTAGTCGTTCTGGGGGTTACTACAGGCGGCCCTGGAGCGCTGGTTTGTGCTGTGGTAGGCGGTGCAGTTGGCGGTAAAATCTTCGGAGACATCGGGAGCTGGGGAGGTGAGATGGTGGGTGATTTTTTATATCGTGAGGTATCGGAGTGAATGCAGTTGACCCTGGATTGATTGCGCTGTTGATCCTTGCGCCCATAGTTCTGTCTATGATCGTGCTGTGTTACATCGCACATAAATACACTGAGCACTTTGAGTCGTTACTCCCGAACTGTACGTACGTGGCCGGCAATAAAAAAATATTCCAGCATGCAGGCTTACTGGGCAAAGTCATGCGCACGGGGTCGATCTCTTTGGTGCTGGCGATACCGTCAATCTTTTTGCGCAGAGGCTTGATTGACTTAAATGAAGTTAAACGTTTTCCGCCCAACATGAGACGATTATTGGTGAGTATGTTAGCCATCCAAATGGTACTGCTCATTGCTCTAACCATTTTCCATTATGTATATCGTTGAAGCTTAGGGATTCTCCAATCAAGTCAGCACAGGCCGTCTGACCTGTGCTGAAATAGCCCTCCGTCCACTGCCCTCTACAAGCCCTCCGTCTCATGAGTCAGATGAGCTTTTCCGATTTCGAGTAACGCCGGTAAGCGCAAGCAAACCCTTCGCGAGCGTTTCATGGCCGAGATGGAGCAGATGCTGCCGTGGAGCTGATTGGTGGCATTGATTGAGGCGCACTACCCAAAGGCCGGCGGTGGTCGCAAACCATTTTAACTGGTTGCGCCATCCGGCGTCGGTAAATCCATGCGGCCAGGTGGTAGCGGCTACCTCCCAACGCGAATACGCAAGCGAACAGACCGGCCAGCAGGCTCGCGCCCCACAGCGCGCCTCGGTCATCGATGAGTGCGGTCGTAGCGGGCGCTTCAGGGCGGTACAACACGTTAACCCGGTCGCCTATGGCGTAGCCGAACATCAACCCAGTTTCGGGTGAGCTGATCACTCTGCCAGTGGCGTCCTTAAAGTCGATTTGTGGATGACTGCCGCCCGCGTTCACAGCGCTGACATTGCCTCGGGCGCGTTGGGCGTGAACTACAAAGCCCAAGCGGTCCAAGCGGTCTTCAACTAACCAAAATGTAAGGCAGACCAGAAACAAGCCCACCGGAATGAAAACCGAGGCACGGAGGATGTCCCCCGGGAACAGGATGGCGTCTTGCCCATGGCTGGTTCCTTGGTTCGTCCCCTAAACGCATTTCATTGCAGTGAATTTGAAGAGTGCTGTCAAGCCAGAGCCAGCAGTAATGGCGATCGGAGGCCTCGGTTTGCAGTACTCCTTTCCGTGAGTGTCTGCAATGGGTCGAAAGCGGTCGATCGCGAAGCGGCCCCTCCATCCCGAATAGGTGTCCGCTTCAAACCTTGAGGAAGCTAATCGATTATTGGTGACGTGAACTCAGATCCAAACGTCATTCACAGCCGTTCGCTCCCCGCCTTCATGACCGGTATTCAACACGCCTCGCGGCTCGATCATCATGAGTTTCGTCTCCGTCTCTGCTGCTGTTCTGTGCTCTACACCACGCGGCACCACATACAGCTCGCCCGGCTTCACATGCACGCAGCCCTCTGGGAGATCGATGCGCAAGAGGCCTTCGAGTACCAGAAACGCTTCATCGGTCTCGGGGTGCGAGTGCCAAATGAATTCACCTTCGATGCGAACCACCTTGAATTGGTAGTCGTTCATTTCCGCGACCACCCGTGGACTCCACTGCTGCTCGATAAGCGAAGCTTTTTGAGTCAGGTTCACAGGTTGCGGTACGCATTGCTGATGTATGCCGGACATGGCAGATCCTCTCTAGTTGGAGCGACCAGCCTATCGAATGGGACACACGCCTTTCTTGTACGATCCTGCAACTCAGCGAGAAGCACGCAAGCGTTCCAGCCAACGCAGGGGTGGCACGCCGTAGGTGCGAGTGAAGTGCCGGGTCATGTGGCTTTGATCGTGAAACCCTGCGGCGAGGGCGGCATCGACCAGGGTGAAGCCATCCAGGATCAGCCTGCGAAAACAATCCAGGCGCCGTAGCGTGACAAACCGGTAAGGGCTGGTGCCGTACAGGGCGCGAAAGTCCCGCGACAAGCTCCATTGCTCACGCCCGCTGGCCTGTTCGAGCATCTCTAGCGTGATGCCTGCGTGCAGATGCTCCATGATGAACGCTCTGGCTCGCTCGGCGCTGCGGTAATCCAGACGTTTGCGGCCACGTGGCTTACCGCCCACGGCATCCGGGTGCAGCACCAGTGTGTTGCCTGGCACGCCGTGGCACAGCGCCCCCTTGTAGTGAAAGCTCTGAACACCGGCAAGGGTACGGCCTATCGAGTACGTGTCGTGACGATGCGGGTCGTAGCCATGGCCACCAAACCAGGCTTCGATACGCTCCACGCTGCCAGGCGTAGTGCTGCGTATGACCCAATCAGCAGTGGATGACGGGTTTGCTTTTCGATCCATGAGTATGCTTGCCGCTATCGAGCCATGTTGGATGGGGTGCTTGACCCTTGGTGCTTCAGGATTTCCACCTGCGGCGGCATTTATCAATCTTGCGCCTCAGGCGCACGCAAGGCCTTGCTGTAGTAACCAGACGGGTCGAAACAGCAAACGTGCTTCTTGCCGGAGGCAAGCATATCGCATGCGTTGGCTATTCGTTTTGCCCGCGTGTGGGCCTGCTTGGCTGACGTGATCCAGTGTATCCAGTCTACTCGTGCGAGGGTCGTCGTATTGGTCCAGACCAGACGCGCCTCAGGCGTGGCTGCCAGTGCCTCCTGAAAATCGGGGGGGATGTCAGGTTCGGGCTCTTTCTTGACCGGGGTCAACTCCAGTTCAACGATGTCCCCAATGGCCGCATTTGCAGCTTCTAGTAACGCAGCGCTGATCTGCAGCCAATGGCTCAGTTGACCATCCGGTTCAAGGGTTGCCTGGAAAGGGTATCCATTCATTGTGCCTTCAACTGTGGTCCTTCCTCGCCTGGGAAGCCGTGCACTTGCCTCTTTTGGCAGGACCACGAAGGCCCATGACGAATCATTCCCAGGGTTTGCCGGACGAAGAAGCGTTGCTTCGAAGCGGGATTTCACAACGGTCTTTGTCATTGCAACGCCTCCAGTCACGATGCCAGGTTCAATTGCAGTAAAGACACTTTAACCCGGCAAGGCCGCCAGCACCGCACCCACCATGCTGTTGAACGCAGCGGGCGAGTCGACGACGCGCGCAGGGGCTTTTACCTCGCCGTCGGCACGGGTGGCGCGCCGGGCCTGATCGGCCGTTGCTGACAGCTTCACGATCACCACTTCGCGGCGGGGGTTGATATAGATTTTCTGACCGAAGCGCCCACTGGCCTCGACCGAACCGTCACCGTCGTTCTTCTGGTACCAGTAATTGCGGTAGCCGTAACCCGGGCGGCCGGGGCCGAGGTTGCCTTGGGCGAACACCGCCGGGTCCGCAGGCTGGAATGTGCTGTGCACCGCCTGGGTGAAGCTGTCGCCCCTGGCATCGCGGGCCAGTTCGCGGCGCACCAGCTCGGCGAAGCGGGCGGTGTCACGCAGGTTGCAGCTGATGCCGCCACTGGCCATTTCGGTGCCCAGCGGGTCGACCTGCACGTAGGCATCGTCCTCGGCGAAGCGTGACCACAAGCGCTGCTCGACCAGTTGCGCCCAGTTGAGCCCGGTAATGCGCCGCAACGCCCATGCCAGCGCTTCCGGTGAGCCGTTCTGGTAGAAGAACGGCGCCTCGCTACCCGGGTGAGGCGCCTGCTGCACCTGCTGGAGGAAGCTGTAGATATCCCCTGGCATGCCCTCGCGCCGCGGTATCAGGCCGGTGGCGGCAAACAGGCCGAGGTCCGGCGGCATCTGTGGTGGGTACTCCACCGCCACCTGCATGTCCAGGTTGGCCTGCACCGTCGCCTCGCCGAACGGCGTGCCGCGAAGTTCCGGCACGTAATGCGCCAGTGTGCGCTGCGGGTCCAGCGCACCCTCGGCGATCAACTGGGCGGCGATCAGGCCGGTGACCGACTTGGTCATTGACGCCCAGATATGCGCCTGGCCGGGTTGGAACCCTTCCAGATAATGCTCATACACCACCTTGCCCTGATGCAGCACGATCAAGCCGTCGGTGCTGGTTTGCTGAAGGTAACCGGCCAGGGTCAACGGCTGGTCGCCGGCGCTGAAGGCCAGTTGGTCGAGCGCCGCCGCGCTGCCTTCGGCCAAAGCCAGCGGTGTGGCCGCGCGGCCGATGCCACGGGTGGGCGACACCTCGCGGGCGTGGCGCATGGACCAGCGCAAGTACGGTGGCTGAAAGGCGTTGGCCTGGTTGACGCGCAATTCCGGTGCTGGTGGGAACCCCTGCATCACGCCCTGCCCGGTCGGTGCCCCGACCGCCAGCCCTGGTGCCAGCGCACCGGCCAGTATCAGGGCGATGCCGGGCAGGTTGGCGGATGATGGCTGCATGCTGCGCTTGGACATTGTCTTGCTCCTTGGTTGTACTAGAAATTGGCACCCACACTGAACGCGACATAATCGCGGTCGCCGCGGGTGCCGTAATCGCCGTCGAGGTAATCGGTGTAGGCCAGGCTTGCCCAGTACTGAGTGGCCAAGCTGACGTCCACGCCCAGGCTGATGGAGCGCGAGCCTTCGTTGAAGGCCGAGCCGTCAGCGGGTGAGTAGCCTTTGACGTCATGGGCCCAGGCCAGGCTGGGGCGAATGTCCAGGCCCTGGACAAGGTTCGGGTAGCTCCAGGTCGCGCGCAGCCGGTACCCCCACGAGAAAGGCGTGACAAAACCCTCGCCGTTGCAGTCGCCCGGGCTTTTCGAAATCGCCAGGCACAGGCTGTTGTCGGCCAGTTCGCCGTTGCCATAGGCACCGGAGCGGCCATACCGGGCCCCGAAACGCCCCTCCAGCCCACCGACATAGGTGGCGCCCACCTCGCCCATCAGCAGCAGCTGGTTGGCGCCCATGACCTGGCTGAACGCCTGCACGGCCGACACCTGGGCCTGGGTAACCTGCTTGCGCCGGTAACCGTCGAACGGCGTGCTGTCGGTTGCCGGGCGCAGGCCATCGGCGTTCAGCGGGCTGCGGCCGGGGGCATTGAGCAACGACTGCAACACATCGTTGCCGTTGAGTTGTACCGGCATGTTCGGCCGATAGCTCATCTCCCCTTGCACGGCGGTACCGTTGCGCAGGGTGGTGGCGAAGGTGAGGCCGTACAGGCGGATGTCCTCCGGGTATTGCGCCTGGTATCGGGAAGTGCCCATGCGCAATGCACCGGCCAGGGTCTGCCCGTTGCTGGAAGCCAGGAAGGCGCCGCAGTTGGCCAGCGCCACACCGACATTGCCGCACAGCTCCCTGGCAAAACCCGTATTGGCGTAGTAGCGGCTGCTGACCGTGCCCAGGTAGGGGGAGCGGCTGTGGTAGTTGGCGGCGAACAGGCCGAACTCGGTATCCAGCCGTTCGACGTACCAGTGCAGCGAAAAACCCCATTGGCCGCCATTGCGCGGATCCTGGTCGGCGCCCCGGGGCACCCGCACGCCCTCCTCCGTCAGCGTCACACCGAACGGGGCCAGGGCCTGCGAAACGGCCGGGTTGGTGACCATCTGCCCGCCGACATCCAGGCCCCGGCAGCCCTCGGGCATGAAGTCGTTGCCGGAAAAGAACGTTGCGCAGTTGTCCAGCCGGGCCTGTTCCCAGTCCAGCTGGTAAAAGGCGTCGAAAGACAGCGCCTGGTTGAGGTTTTGCGTGACATACACCAGGTTGACCGGCGCCAGGGCGTCTTTCACCTCGGAGCCTGGCCGACGCAGCGCCGCCTGGTTGAAAGGGTTGATCACGTTCAGCCCGCCCTGGATGAACAGGCTTTCCCCCCAATTGACCACCTGTTTGCCCAGGCGCAGCGAACCGGGCTCGCCGTCGATGTCGTAGAGGGCATAGGCGAAGGCATCGAGCAGCTCCGCGCCTGCGGTTTTCGCCGATACCTGGCGATCGTGGTCGTCGATATCGACTGCGCGCTGGCTGTGGTCACGCTGCGCGGTGTCGTACCAGTAGCTGCCGCGCAGGAACACACCGAGGTTGTCGCGCCGCAGCTCCAGGTCGTGGGTGCCTTTGAAGATCGCCGAGAACACATCGCCCGCCCGGTAGTTGCGTCGCCCGTCGTTGCCATTGGCCGCCTGCAACTGCTGTTTGTCGGGGTTGGCGGTGCTGACTGCGCTGCCGAACGACAGGGCCGAGTCGAAACGCCCCTGTAACGGGCCAACGTCGAATTGCACGCCCGCCACCGGGGTGGCGAGCAGGCAGCACAGTGCCGCCAGCGGCGCGCGGCGCCGGCAGAAAAGTAGGGTTGCGCTCACTCTTAACCTCTTGTTGTTTTATTAGAGAGGGAAATGATGGGTTCAGCGCGGACGCGCCGGCCGCCCAGGCCGGCGGTGTCGGTGACCAGAAGTATCAGGCAGGTTGAACGCCCCTCACAAATAGCGTCTTCGGATCAATGCCATGCCGGTTCGTTATGGCTGGATGGGTCGGGCGACGCGATCAGGCTGCCGAGAGCGCTGCGCAGCCTGGCGGGGATGGCGACCGGGCGGTTGTCGCGACGGTCGACGAAAACGTGGGTGAAACGGCCGGCCGCGCAGGCTTCAGGTTCGCCCTCGACGAACACGGCCAGCGTGTAGTGCACCGAACTGTTGCCCAGATGCTCCACGGCGATGCCCACTTCGATGCGTTGCGGGAAGGCAACGGCGGCAAAATAGTCGCAGGCGGACCCGGCCACGTAGGCCACCACCGGGTCGTGGTGGATATCCAGGCCGGCATGTTCGATCAGCCAGGTATTCACGGCACTGTCGAAAAACCCGTAATAGACGACGTTGTTCACATGCCCATACACGTCGTTGTCATGCCAGCGCGTGGTGATCGGCTGGAAGTGGCGGTAGGCGCCGCGCAGCGGGCGCTCCCTGGCCATGGTCAGAACGCCGCCTGGTAGAGGGCCAGGGCATCGGCAAGGGTGACCTTGCGCGGGTTGTTGACCAGCAGCCGTTGCTGTTGCAGGGCATCCTCGGCCAGCAGCGGCAGGCTGTGCCGCGGTACACCGACATCACGCAGCCGGCTGGGCAGGCCGCAGCGTGGCGCCAGCTGCGCAAGCTCATCGATGAACTGGCTGCACAGGTCATGGGGGTCGCCAGGCACCAGGCGCTCGCCCAGCAGTGCCGGCGCCAACGCCGCATAGTCGGCGAACGCCTCGCGCCGGTTGAAGCGCATCACGTGGGGCAGCACCAGCGCATTGGCCAGCCCGTGCGGCACGTGGTAGCGCGCCCCCAGCGGGTAAGCCAGCGCATGCACCGCCGCCACCGGCGCGTTGGCAAATGCCTGCCCGGCCAGGCAGGCGCCCAGCAGCATGGCCTGGCGCGCCGCCAGGTTGCCACCGTTGTGTACCGCCTGGTCGAGGTTGCCGGCCAGCAGCCCCAACGCTTCGCGGGCCAACAGGCTGGACACCGGGTTGCGCTTGAACCGGCTGGTGGTGGCCTCGATGGCATGGACCATGGCATCGATACCGGTGGCGGCAGTGATCGCCGGTGGCAGGCCCAAGGTGCGCTCGGCGTCGAGCAGCGCCAGGTCGGGCAGCAACAGCGGCGAAATGACCGCCATCTTGGCCGCCTCGCCGGTGGTGATCACGGCGACCGGGGTGACCTCGGAGCCGGTCCCGGCGGTAGTCGGCACCTGGATCAGTGGCAGGCGCTGGCCCTTGGCCTGGTCGATGCCATAGACCGCCTCCAGGGTCTGGTCACAGGCGGGGTGTGCCAGCAGCGCCACCAGCTTGGCGACATCCATGGAGCTGCCGCCACCGAAACCTACGATCAGCTCGGCGCCGATATGCCGCGCCCGGCCCACCGCGGCCAGCACGCAGGCATGGCTGGGGTCGGCGCTGACCTCACCGAAGATCGCCACGCTCAGGTGAGCCTGGGTGAACCCTGGCAGTAAATCATCGAGCATGCCCAGGTTGACAATGCCCGGGTCGGTCACGATCAGCACACGGCGCACGCCGCGTTGCTGGCACAGCTGCGCCAGGCGCCCGGCGGCACCGGGTTCGCACAGCAGATGAGGGGTGGTGGCAAAACTGAAAGGCTGCATGCTCATGTTCCTCTTGTTGTTGTGGGTGAACAGCTGGGCAGAGTCAAAAGGCGAAGTGCGCTTCATCCAGGCTCATCAGGCACTGTGCGCCGCCGCGCAACGCCTCGCAGTGGGCATTTGCGCGCGGCAATACCCGCCGCCAGTAGAAGCCTGCGGCGTGCAGCTTGGCTTGGTAGAAGGCACTGTCTGCGCTGCCTGCGGCCAGTGCCGCGCTGGCCGTTACGCCAGCGCGCAGCCACAGCGCGGCCAGCAGCACGTAGCCCGAGTAGGCAAGGAAGTCGACCGACACTGCGCCGATTTCCTGCGGGTCACAGCGGCAGGCATCGACCACCTCGGCGCTCAGGTTGCGCCATTCCTGCAGGCGCTGGACGACCACCTGGGCCATCCCGGCCAGCTCGTCGGCAGCGCAGCCGCGAGCCGCTTCGAGCAACTCATCGATGAGCAGGCGCAACTGCTCGCCACCATCGCCAAGCACCTTGCGGCGGATCAGGTCCAACGCCTGGATGCCGTTGGTGCCTTCGTACAACTGGGTGATACGGCTGTCGCGCATCAGCTGCTCCATGCCCCATTCGCGGATATAGCCATGCCCCCCGTACAGCTGCACCCCCAGGCTGGCGACCTCCTGGCCGACATCGGTGAGGAAGGCTTTGACAATGGGGATCAGCAACGCCGCCCGGCGCCCGGCGGCCGCTTGCACGTCTGGCTGCGGGGCACCGTGCTCCTGATCCAGTGCTTGCGCTGCAAAGGCCGCCAGCATGCGGCAGCCCTCGCTGAGGGTTTTCTGGGTCAGCAGCATGCGCCGCACGTCCGGGTGGCAGATGATCGGGTCGGCATTGCGCTCGGGTGCCATCGGCCCAGCCAGGCTGCGCGACTGCAAGCGCTCGCGGGCATAGGCCAGGCCACCCTGGAAGGCCGCCTCGGCGATGCCCAGCCCCTGCAGGCCAACCTGAAACCGCGCATCGTTCATCATGGTGAACATGCAGGCCAGGCCCTGGTTAGCCTCCCCCACCAGCCAGCCGCGGGCGCCCTCGAAGTTCATCACGCAGGTCGCTGCACCCTTGATGCCCATCTTGTGCTCGAGCGCACCGCATTCGACGGCGTTGCGCGCGCCTAGCCCACCGCTACCGGTGCATTCGAACTTGGGCACCAGGAACAGGCTGATGCCACGCACACCGGCCGGCGCATCCGGCAGGCGCGCCAGCACCAGGTGGACGATGTTGTCGGTCAGGTCCTGGTCGCCGCCGCTGATGAAGATCTTGCTGCCGCTGATGCGGTAGCTGCCATCGCCTTGCGGCTCGGCGCGGGTGCGCAGCAGCGCGAGGTCGGTGCCGGCCTGTGGCTCGGTCAGGCACATGGTGCCGGCCCATTCGCCGCTGACCAGCTTGCCGAGGTAATCGCGCTTGAGCGCTGCGCTGCCATGCCGATGCAAGGCCAGCACGGCGCCCTCGGTCAGGCCGGAATAGATCCGAAACGACAGGGACGCGCCCATCAGCATTTCGTGAAAGCACGCCGCGACCATTTGCGGCAGCCCCTGGCCATCGTGCTCCACGGGGCCGGTCATGCCACCCCAGCCCTGCTGCACATATTGCCGGTAGGCCCGGCGAAAGCCATCGGGGGTGCACACAGCGCCTTGCTCCAGGCGGCAGCCCTGCTCATCGCCCTGGCGGTTAAGCGGCGCAACTACCTCGCCGGCAAACCGCGCGCCTTGTTCGAGGATGCCATCAATGGTTTCGCGGTCCAGCTCGTTGCCCAGGCGGGCACAGTGCGCCGTCACATCGAACAGTTCGTGCAGGACGAAGTGCATGTCACGCAGGGGGGCTCGGTAGCTCATGCGCGGCCCTCGCGCACATCGGCCAGCTGCTTGCCCCCAGCCACCAGGCGCATCAGCAGCCCGGCCGGGCGCCAATGTTCGCCGAACAGGCCTTGCAGGCGTTCCAGCCGCGCCAACAGCAGGCTCAACCCCTGCTGGTCGGCCCAGCGCATCGGCCCACCGACCTCTGCCGGGAAGCCATAGCCATGCAGGTACACCCGGTCGATGTCGGCGCTGCAGCTGGCCACCGACGCCTCGAGAATCTTCGCCCCTTCGTTGACCAGCGCCAGCAGGCAGCGCTCACGGATTTCCTCGTCGTCGATCACCCGCCGGCGCACGCCCAGGTCCTGGGCGACCTTGAGCACCAGTGCATCGACCTCGGGGTCGTGCATGGCCTCGCGGCTGCCGGGGGCGTAACGGTAGTAGCCGTGGCCGGCTTTTTGCCCGAAACGCCCCAGCGCGCACAGGGCATTGTCGACCTGCAGCAGAGGCGCATCCATGGCTTTGCCGGCCAGCTGGCGCGCCCGCCATTCCAGGTCGACGCCCACCACGTCATACATGCGGAACGGGCCCATGGCCATGCCGAATGCCTGCAGCGCCTCGTCCACCTGCCGCGGCGTGGCGCCTTCAAGCAGCAGCTTGCGCGCCTCGGCCGCGTAAGTGGCGAGCATTCGGTTGCCGATGAAGCCCGGGCAGTTGCCGGCCACCACCACTTCCTTGCCCATGCGCTGCCCCAGGGCCTGGGCCGCATCGAGCACTGCGGGCGAGGTGCGCTCCCCGCGCACCACTTCCAATAACTTCATCACATGGGCCGGGCTGAAAAAATGCAGCCCCAGTACCTGTTCGGGCCGACGGGTCACGGCAGCGATGGCATCGATGTCCAGTGCCGAAGTGTTGCTGGCCAGGATGGCTTCGGCTTTGAGCGTGCTGTCCAGGGTGCGGAAGATGTCCTGCTTGAGCGCCAGGTTCTCGTACACCGCTTCAATCACCAGGTCGGCTTCGGCGAGGTCGGCATAGGCCGTAACCTGGCGCACCCGCGCCAGGCAGGCGTCGGCCCCGGCCTGGTCAATACGCCCCTTGGCCACCTGCTGTGCCCAGGTCTGCGCAAGCACCGCCAGACCGGCTTCGGTAGCACGCGGGTCGTTATCCAGCCACAGCACCGGTAGGCCTGCACGGGCCAGGCTGATGACTATGCCGCGGCCCATGGTGCCGGCACCAATCACCGCCGCCTGCTGAATGTTATAGGGAGTACTCACGGGTGACGCTCCTGATGACTGTTATGAAGGCATTGCCCTCACCCTAGTCAGGCGCCTACTATTTTTGAAATTCTCATTTTCCATCCCATGTATTTTTTGCATGAATATAGCCAACTTCGACCTCAACCTGCTGCGCGTACTGGACATGCTGCTACGTGAACAGAACGTTTCCCGCGCCGCCGAGCGCCTGGCCCTGACCCAGCCGACGGTGAGCAATGCCTTGGCGCGCCTGCGCGACCTGCTCGGCGACCCGCTGCTGGTGCGCGTGGGCCGGCGCATGCGCCCCACCCCGCGCGCCCTGGCCCTGGAAGGCCCGATCCGCGCGGCGCTGCAACAGATCGAGCAGACCCTCGGCGCCGGCGACAGCTTCGACCCGCAGCTCAGCCACCGCCAGTTGCGTATCGCCCTCACCGACTTCGCCGAGCAGCTGTGCATGCCCGGGTTGCTGGCCACCTTGCAGACCCACGCGCCGCATTTGCGCGTGGACGTGCTGCACCTGACGCCCAACCTGCCGGTCGAGGCCCTGGACCGAGGCGAACTCGACCTGGTGCTGGGGCGCTTCGATGATGTGCCCGCGCGCTACGAGCGGCGCCACTGGCGCAGCGAAACCCTGCACGTGGCGGTGCGCCAGGGCCACCCCGAAGTGGATGGCGCGCTCGACCTGCAAGCCTTCCTGGGCCTGCGCCACCTGTGGGTGCACGGCGGTCAGACCCGCGGCATGGTTGACCAGTGGCTGGGTGAACAGGGCCTGGCCCGTCGCATCGTCTACACCACGCCCAATTACCTGCAGGCCGCGCACCTGGCCGCAAGCTCCGACCTGTGCGTGGTGCTGCCCACCGCACTGGCGCGCCATTTCGCCCGGCTGCTGCCGCTGCAGGTATTGGACCTGCCGTTCGCCCTGCAGCCCTTCCAGCTGGAGCTGGTGTACCTTGCCCACCGCCAGCACGACCCGGCACTGGCCTGGCTGGTGGCGCGCATCATGGAGATTGGCGCCAGCTGAGCCATCGCATTTGGGCATGGGTGGCCATGCAAGAGTGGTATTGGTTCGCCAATGAGCTCTGTCCTTAGAGTGTTCGCCCTCAGAACAACAAGGACCACCCCATGCGCCTACGCACACTGCCCTGCCTGCTGGCCCTGGCCCTGCCCTACGCGGCGCTGGCCGAAGGCCCCGCCAAGGACGCCACCGACCTCACCCGCCAGAGCAATCAACATTGGTTGCAGCGCCTGCCCTTCGCCGACCGCAGCGATTTCGACAATGCCCGCCGCGGCCTGCTTGAAGCCGCCGACCGGGCCGTGGTCAATGCTGATGGCAAAACGGTCTGGGACCTGCAGCGCTACGCCTTCCTCACGGGCGAGGCACCGGCCACGGTCAACCCGAGCCTGTGGCGCATCGCGCAGCTCAATACCATTGCCGGGTTGTTCAAGGTCACCGACGGCATCTACCAGGTGCGCGGCCTGGACCTGGCCAACATGACCCTCATCGAAGGCGAGCACGGCCTGATCGTGATGGACCCGCTGCTGTCGGTGGAAACCGCCCGGGCCGGTTTGGCGATGTACTTCCGCCATCGCCCGCAGCGGCCGGTGGTGGCGGTGATCTATACCCACCCGCACGTCGATCACTTCGGCGGTGTGCGTGGGGTGATCGACGAGGCCGAGGTCAAGGCGGGCAAGGTGCAGGTCATCGCCCCGCAGGGGTTCTTCGAGCATGCCATCAGCGAAAACGTGCTGGCTGGGCCGGCGATGAAGCGCCGTGCGCAGTACATGTACGGCGCGCCGTTGCCACGCGGGCCACGCGGCCAGGTGGATGCCGGCCTGGGCAAGGGAGTGCCGGCCAATGCCACGGTCAGCCTGATCGCCCCGACCCGGCTGATCGAAAAACCCTTCGAGACCCTGCGCATCGATGGTGTCGATATCGAGTTCCAGCTCACACCTGGCACCGAAGCACCTGCTGAAATGAACCTGTGGTTCCCCCGGTTCAAAGCCTTGTGCATGGCCGAAAACGCCTCCCACGTGCAGCACAATGTGCTGACCCTGCGCGGCGCCCAGGTGCGGGATGCCAAGGTGTGGGCGCACTACCTGGACCAGTCGCTGTTGCGCTATGGCCAGCAAGCCGAAGTGGTGTTTGCCCAGCACCACTGGCCCACCTGGGGCGGCGCGCAGATCCGCGAATACCTGGCCGATCAGCGCGACATGTATGCCTTCATTGACAGCCAGACCCTGCGCCTGATCAACCGCGGCCTTGGCCCCACCGAGATCGCCGCCGAGCTGACCAGCTTGCCGCCACGGCTGGCCAGCAAATGGTACAGCCGCGACTACTACGGCTCGCTCAGCCACAACGTGCGGGCGGTGTATCAGCGCTACATGGGCTTTTACGACGGCAACCCGGCAACCCTCAACCCCTTGCCGCCGAGCGAGGCCGGCACGCATTACGTCAAGGCCCTGGGCGGCGCCGAGCGGGTGCTGACCCTGGCCCGTGAGGCCTACGGCAGCGGTGATTACCGCTGGGTTGCCGAGCTCACCCGGCACCTGGTATTCGCCCAGCCCGACAACAGCGCAGCGCGCGAGCTGCAGGCCGACGCCCTGGAGCAACTGGGGTACCAGAGCGAGAACGCCACCTGGCGCAACGCCTACCTGACCGGTGCGCAAGAGCTGCGCAACGGCGTGGCCCCGGCCGCAAGCAAGGGCGGCAGCGCCGACGACCTGATGCGCGCCCTGACCCCGACGCTGTTCTTCGACTACCTGGGGGTACGCGTGGATGCCGCCAAGGCCGCCGAGCAGGACCTGACCATCAACTGGCACTTCACCGACCTGAACGAAGACTACGCCCTGACCCTGCGCAACGGTGTGCTCACCCACCGCGACCTCACTCGCCACGGGCAGGCGGATGTCGAGGTGAACATGAGCAAGGCCACCCTCGACCGCATCGCCCTGAAGCAGACCGGCTTTCTCAAGGAAGCGACCCTTGGGGACATCAACATCAGCGGCGAGCGCATGAAGTTCATGCGCTTCATGGCCGGGCTGGACGAGCCGGATGGGCGCTTCAATATCGTCACCCCCTGAAGCACCCGCAGCGCCGCTCTAGAACGAGCGGCGCAACCACACGCCCAGCACCAGGCCCGCCACCCCCAACGTACACAGCGGCACGCTCCAGGCGGCGGCGTGGCCCTGCTCGCGGCGCAGCATGCCCAAACCACGGCGGTAGACGCCGCGTTCACGCGCCCGGCCAAGCAGTGCCAGCAGCACCGCCATGCCAGCAAGCACCGGCATTTCGCCACGCCACGCCAGGCAGGCGACCAGCAGCAATGCCACCTGCGTGCGCCGCCAGGCCAGCACCGTACGTTCGGCCTGCAGCCCGGTGTCGCCCGTGGGTTCAGCCATGCCAACGCGCCCATAGCAGGCCCACCAGCGCCACACAGGCAAGCCCGCACGCCACGCTCAGCAGGGGCACCAGGCGGGGCAGCGGCAATGGCGCCTCGCGGCGCAGTGCGCGTTCCACCGCCAGCCAGCGCCAGCCGGCGCCCAGGCTCACCAGCAAGCTGGTGGCCAGCAACGCCAGCTCCATCGCCACCCGCCCCGACGTGGGCCAGGTATGGGCGGCGAAGGTTTCGATGGCGATGGCGCCGCCGAGCAACGCCAGGGCGGTGCGGATCCAGGCAAGAAAGGTGCGTTCATTGGCCAGGGTGAAACGCGGGTCGGGCGCCTTGCCTTGCCCCAGCAACCAGCGCTCCCAAGGGCTGTGACGGTGATCGGAATTCATCGGGGGTCCTGTGTCAGCGCAGCCCTTGGCTGCGCAATGCGCCGGGTGAGAAGTACGAAGCACTGGTGCGCACATCGAAAGCGTACGGCCTTGGCTGCTCGTTGGTCAGGCCCGACAGCTGATAGCGACCACTGCGCAGGTCATAGATCGCCTCCATGGCATTGACCAGCGCCTGCCCGGTGACGTGGTAGTAGCTGTGCGCCTGGGCAGTGCGCCACAACTGCCCCTTGTGATCGAAGAAGTCCGCCTCGACGATGGCCCAGCTGTCCTCGTCCAGGTAATAGCGGCGGCTGGCATAGATATGCTTCGCCCCAGGCTTGAGGGTGCCCACCACTTCCCACACCCGGTGCAGCTCGTAGCGGGTGGGTTGCGGGTTGACGTGGCCCGGCCCGATCAGCGCGGCATAACCGAGCAGTGGCGATGCCAGGCGATAGCTGTTGTACGGCACGTGCAGGGCCTTCTTGCCCACCAAGGTCCACTGGTAGAGGTCCGGTGCACCATTGAACATGTCGCGGCTGTCGGCGGTGCGCAGGCCGGCCGTGCCCGGGGTGATGCTGTCATAGGCCAGCGCCGGGGCGCGCCGCACCCGCCGCTGGCTGCTGCTGTACAGCCACGACAGGCGCGGCTGCGTAACCTGATCGAGGGTTTCGTGCAGCACTACGGCATCGCCCGCCAGGCGCGACGGCGCGGTCATGCGGTAGCTCAGGTAGTACAGCACGTTACCCGTCTGGCCATCGTCAAGCACGTCGGGACGGGCAAACGTCTGTTGCAGGCTCATCGTGGCAAAGCGCCCATCGCCACGCGGTGTGATGCTGTCCGAAGCCAGGCTGAAACTGCCGTTGCGTGGCCGGGTGAGGTGGTTCCACAGCACCTGCAGGCCGTTGTCGGGCCTGGGGAATGCCAGCACGCCGTTAAAGCCTTCCACGCCGTTGCCGTCATTGACCAGGCGAGCGCTGGCAGCATTGTGCCGGGCCCATTCGCCCACCTGAGGCGGTACCGCGACACTGCGGTGGGACGGGTATACCGGCAGGCGAAACGTCTTGGGGTAGCGCTGGATCAAGGCCACCTGCCCCGCCGTCAGTTGCTCACGGTACTGCCCGTAGTTCTGCGCCGTGATGACGTACAGCGGCTGCTCATCGGCGTACGGGTCCAGCGGCGTGCCGTTGACCGCCAGCGACACCTGCCCCGCTTGCAGGCCCCCGCGCCAGGCCGGAATGCGGCCGTCGCTGCTGGCCCCGCGTTCAGCCCCCACCGGCGTCAGGTCTGGAAGCAGCGGCGTGGCCGCGACATGCAGGGCCAGCAGGCCGACGTTGATGAGCAGAATACTGCGTAGCAGGGCGACAGGTTTCATCGGGCTTGGCCTCTTGTTGTTGTGTTGTCCTGGCCGGGCTTGCCTTGGCCCGCCCTTTCGGGGTGATACTAGAAGCCGCGCTTCGAACGCCACAAATAACGTGTTCGGATACGTGCCATATCAGTTCGGCATACCCTTGGAACCGCTCCGATGACCCTGAAACAGCTCCGCTACCTGATCGCCATCGTCGAAGCCGGCAGCTTCTCCTCGGCTTCACGCCGCGCCTACATTGCCCAACCGGCGCTGAGCAGGCAGATCAGCCTGCTGGAAAGTGAACTGGAAATGCAGCTGCTTGACCGCCAGCACGACGGCATTGCCCTGACCGATGCCGGACGCCAGCTTTACGAGGTGGCCCGCCAGGTGGTGCAGAAACTGGACTCGGTGAAGGACGAGCTGAAATCCAGCCGCGGCAATCCCAAGGGCCACGTGGCCATTTCCATTCCGGCCACCGCGGCCGACCTGCTGCTGCCGGAAATCGTCAGGCGCGCCGAACAGCGCTTCCCGGGCGTGACCCTGACGGTGTGGGACGGCCTCAGCCGCGAAGGCGGCCAGGCCATCGAACTGGGCAAGGTGGACTTCGGTGTGGTGCCCAATGCCGAGGAACTCGACCATGTCGAGGCCGAGCCGATCTTCACCGAGGCGCTGTACTGGGTCGGCGCATCAGCAGCGGGCACACCCGACACCATCACCCTGGCCGAAGCCGCCGCCACCCGGCTGGTGCTGCCGCCCCGCGCGCTGCACCTGCGCCGGCGCATCGAACAAGCCGCCATGGAGGCCGGAGTGCCATTGACCGCAGCTTACGAACAACAATCGGCGCCCGGCATCGCCAGCCTGGTGCGTGCCGGCCTGGCGGCGACCATCAGCAACTGGCCGCCGCTGAGCGAACTGCTCGAACCCACGGCGGCGCGGCGCATCGTTGAACCGCGCATCAGCCGCACCATCGCCTTGGCGCACTCCCAGCACAAACCCTTGTCATTCGCCGCCGGTTGCCTGCGCGACCTGGTGCGCGGCGTGCTGATCGACCTGGTCAACAGCGGCCGCTGGCGCGGCGAACTGATCGGCAAAGAGCCCGAACCGCTGGAGGCCGTCCTGGGCGTTCAGCTGGCAGTCTGAGCGCGCGCCTGCCCGTCCCTTGCAGCCGACTCGCGCAGGCGTTGTCGGGTGCGCTGCGGGTTCAAGGTGGCCAGGCCGACCAGCCCGGCCACCACCAGCACCGCGCCGCATACCAGGAACCCCTGGGCATAGCCCGCCGGGTGTTCGGCACCCGCGCCCTGCACCAGCAAGCCGGTCACCACCGGCGCTGCCAGCCCGGCCAGCGAGGCGATGCCGTTGCCCATGGCGAGGATGCCGCCGCGCTGGGCCGCTGGGGTGAACTCGGCGAGCATCGCCGGGCCCACGGAATACATGACCAAGGCCAGGCCACCACTCAAGGTCAGCGCGGCAACCCGCACAGCGGTGCTCAGCCCGGGCAGGATCAGCGACGCCGACAACAGCCCGCCCAGCACCAGGCACACTGAAACGAACACACCACGTGCCACCCGTGAAGGCAGGCCGCGACGCATCAGGCGCTGGGAGAGCCACGCCAGCAGCAAGCTCAGCGGTGTGGTCACGACCACGAACATGACGAAGATGCGCCCGGTCTGCAGCGGGTCGATACCCAGGCCCACTTGCAGGTAACTGGGCACCCAGGTCAGGGTCAACGCCAGCGACCAATTGGCAGCGAAATGGCACAGGTAGTTGCCCAGCACACTGGCGTCGCCCAGCAGCCGGCGATAAGGGATTGCCGGCTCATCGGCCTTGAGCTGGCTGCTGCGCAGGCGCTCCAGGGTGCCCTCCTGGCCCAGCCGCCACCACAGCAGGCACCAGACCAGGCCGATCAGCGCAAGGATGATGAAATTGCTGCGCCAGCCGTAATGCAGGCTGACCCAGGGGATCATCGCACCGGCCACCAGCAGCCCCATGGCACTGCCAGCATGCAGCAGGGCCACCGGCAGGTTGCGCCGATCGTTGGGGAACCACTTGTACAGCGCATGGGTGGCCACAGGCGATGCCGGCCCCTCGCCGATGCCCAACAACACCCGGCAAGCCACGATGGCCCACAGTGAGGTGGCAAACAGCATCGGCAGCTGGATCAGCGCCCAGAACAGGCCCATGCCCAACAGCAAGGTGCGGGTGGGGCGCCGGTTGGCCATGAAGCCACCGACCACGGCGGAGATCGCGAAAAACCAGTGCAAGGCACCGCCGATCAGGCCGAACTGGGTGGCCGTCAGGCCCAACTCGGCGCTCATCGGCACCGCCACCAGGCCGATTACCACCTTGTCGAGAAAGTTGACCAGCATCAGCAGGGCCAGCAGCGCCGCCACCAGCCAGGCAGTACGGGGGTTGGGCAGGGAAGAATCCGCAGTCATGGCGAGTACTCTTGTTATTGTTGTAGGTGTTGCCAAAAGGCCGCCGCAGGGGCGGCCCGATGGTCATGCAGGCATCAGCACGCCTTTGGCGATGGTGTTGCGCTGGATCTCGCTGGTGCCGGTGAGGATACGCATCATCCGCGTGGCGCGGAAAACCCACTCCACCGGGTGGCCCTGCATCAGCCCGGCGCCGCCATGCACCTGCACCGCCTTGTCAGCGATGCGGAAGGCCGCCTCGGAGACGAACAGCTTGCACATCGGCGCCTGGGTACGGATATCGCCGCCGGCGTCGCTCACCTGGGCTGTGGCGTAGACCATGCTGCGCGCAGCGTGCAGCTCGGTGGCCATGTCGGCGATCATGTGGTTCACCGCCTGGAACATGGCGATTGGCTGGCCGAACTGCTTGCGGCTGCGCGCATGCTCGATCGACAGGTTCAGGGCCAGGCCGGCCATCCCCAGCAGGGTCGGGCAATGCAGCAGGCGGTTGAGGGTGATGCGCCCCATGGCCAGCTTGAACCCCTGCCCTTCTTCACCAATCAGGTTGGCCGCTGGCACGCGTACATTGTCGAGCACGATATCGCCATGGGCACCCCCGCCGGACATCACCGAATAATCGCTCTCGATACGTACGCCCGGGGCCTTGAGGTCGACTAAGAACGCCGAAATACCCTGGGCGCCCTGCCCTGGCCCAGTCACTGCCAGCAGCACCGCCAAGTCGGCGTAGGTGGCCCCGGAGATATAGCGCTTGCTGCCGCTGAGCACATAGTGGTCACCGTCACGGCGCGCCTGGGTGCGAATGGCGGTCGCATCCGAACCGGCCTCGGCTTCGGTCAGCGCAAAGCACACGGCTTTTTCAGCGCGGCACACGGGCTTCAGGAAGGTCTCGACCTGGTAGGGGCTGGCCACCTTGAACAGGTGGCCGACCCGCGGCGGCCCAGACAGCTCGCCCAGCACATGCGGGGCCAGCATGGAGCCTGTCAGCACCGTCGCTTCTTTCACCGCGCACAGGTCGGCCACGTTCAGGCCGGCCCCACCCATGCTCTCGGGCAACATGATGGTGTACAGGCCTTGTTCGCTTGAACGCTTCCATACCTGCCGCAGCACCGCCTGCGGGTGCGGGCGCGCCCAGTCCAGGTTCGCCTGCTGCTCCAGCGGGCGAACCTGGTCACGGACGAAACCCTCGATCGCTTCGATGATCTGCGCAGCCTTTGCACTTGGTTGATACATGGTGATGCTCCCTGGTCAGATACGACGTTCGCTGTGTTGCCAGTAGGTGTCCCGGACGAGGCGGCGCACCACCTTGCCGTTGGGGTTTTTCGGCAGTTCGCTGACAAAGTCCACGCCGCGCGGCTTCTTGAACCCGGCCAGCGCACGACCGCAACGCTCGATCAGCTCGGCCGCCTCCAGTTGCGCACCTGGCTTGAGCACCACCACCGCACGTACCGCTTCACCCCACTGCGCATCGGGCACGCCGACCACTGCTACCTCGAACACTTCGGGGAAGCTGTAGATGACTTGCTCCACTTCGCTGGGGTACACGTTGAACCCGCCGGAAATGATCATTTCCTTCTTGCGATCGACGATGAACACGTAACCCTGCGCATCGACCTTAGCCAGGTCGCCGGTGAGGTAGTAGCCGTCACGCATGACTTCGGCGGTGAGCGCCGGGGCGCGCCAATAGCCCTGCATCACGTCCGGGCCCTTGACCACGATCTCGCCGACTTCGCCGGGGGCCACATCTTCGAACGCGTCGTTGACCACCCGCAGGTCGGTCTCGAAGTAGCACCGCCCGCAGGAGGCCAGGCGTTGATAGTCGCCGTCTTCCACCAGGTGGTCCTGCTCGGTCAGCACCGTGACCAGCGAGCAGGTTTCACCAGCGCCGTACCCTTGCACCAGAATCGGCCCGAACAGTTCGATGGCCTTTTTCACCAAGGCTGGCGCCATGGGCGCGGCACCGTACATGACCAGCTTCAGGCTGGCCAGGTCGAAGCGCTCGACGCCAGGGTAATTGACCAGCCGGTTGATCATCGCCGGCACCAGGAACAGCCGCGTCACCCGTTCGCGCTGGATGGTCTCCAGCAACAGGCGGTCGTCGTAACGATCGAGCAGCAAGTTGCAGGCGCCCACCGCCAGCAGCGGCATGATCTGCATGCCGCTGGCATGGGTGATGGGCCCCACGTGAGCCATGACGTCGCCTGGCCCGGAGCGCCGTGTGGGGCTGGCGATGCTCTTGCGCACCAGCGCCTTGCGGTTGCCGAACGAGAGCATGGCGGCCTTGAGCACGCCCGAGCTGCCGGAGGTGTAGTGCAGCACGGCCAGCGCATCGTCGGCCGGGTCCAAACCCAGCGCTGCTTCGCTGCCGCGCTCAAGCAACGCGGCATAACCCAGGTCACCGCCCTCGCCCTCCAGCACGATGAGCTGTCGCAGCAGCGGCAACTCCGCACGCCGCGTCGCCAGCGCCTGGGCAAAGCTAGCGTCGGTGATCAGTGCAACGCTACAGGAGTCTTCCAGCACCCGCACCACTTCATCCAGTGACAGCCGCGCATTGATCGGCACCTTGACCATCGCCGCCTTGTACAGCGCCACTTCCGCTTCCACCAGCTCCACGCGGTTGGCGGCGAGGATCGCCACATGCTCGCCCACGGCCACGCCCAGCGAGCCCAGCCCTGATGCCAGGCGGTTGCTGCGGCGCTCCAGCTGGGCGTAGGTGACACGTGTCTGGCTGTCCGCCACGGCGATGTGGTCCGGCCAGTAGCGGGCACTTCGGGTAATGATCGTTCCAAGGTTCACGTTGTTGTTCTCGTCGACAGGAAGACATCGACGATGCTAAACAGCCATGCGCGGGCAGATGTAATACAAGATTCAGATGCCGGCCATAACGTTATTAGCTGGCGCAATGCATGAGACGTGCTCGAACTGCCGCTCGGTGTGCGTGCTGGAATACGTCGACCACCCGCTAGGCCGTATGATCGAAGGCGATGGCCAGCGCAAGGGCCATTTCAAGGAAGCTGAGCTAAGACCTCAGATCCTCAAGGGCTCTAGCGTCGGTACCGGCCCGGACATCCAAATGTCTGCATGGGGTCGTAATGTGACGGTCATACCTGGTGGACACCCATTCAAGGTTCGATCGTCTGTGCTGGCCTCATCGCCGGCAAGCCAGCTCCCACAGCAATATCACCAGCCTTCAGGCGAGTGCTGGACTTGTGGGAGCCGTGTTTGCCGGCGATGGACCGCTCATTGTCGATGGATTTCAACCTGAAGTAAGGGTACAGCCGTGAGAGCCAATGATCCTCGCTCAGCGACTTGCCGGATGCAATCTTCCCTGAGATCAGATGTAGCACGGCACGACCAATCCCCAGGGCTGAGCCCTCAGACGGCTATCTGCCTTTGAGCATGGGCAGCGTCGCATGCCGTGCTGACGGTGTTCGCCCAGAGCATGATGGAAACCGTTGAATCCGCCTAACCTGCCAGCCTGCCTATGGCGTAATCCTTGAAAACCAGGTACCCGATCCCTTGGGAGCACTGTACATGCTTATCGACTTCAGACCCGCTCAAGCCTCGGATGCGCAAGATATTGCGCGCTTCTTTCAACTGACGTCGGAGGGCATGGCCGATTACATATGGAGCAAGCTTGCAACACCGGGAGAAGCATTGCTGAGTGTCGGCACGTCTCGCTATGCCAGGGAACAGGGCGACTTTTCCTACAAGAACTGCCTGATGGCCATTTTCGAAGGGCGCGTCATCGGCATGATGCATAGCTATGCCTTGCGCGAGACCCCTGACAGGCCTGTCGAGACAGACCCGGTCCTCGCGCCGTATTCCGACATGGAAATACCCGACACCTTATACATATCCAGCCTGGCCCTGGATGAAGCCTGGCGCAGCCAAGGGCTGGGCGTCCAGTTTCTTCGCCACGCTCAGCAACGGGCTGAGGACTCTGGCCTGGATGGGCTATGCCTGATTGATTATGCAGAAAACCACGGTGCACGACGCTTCTACGAACGTCACGGTTTTCAAATTGTTAAAACCTGCCAGATCGTTCCGCATCCGATGCTGAGCGTAACCGGTGAAGCCTATTTGATGTATCGCCCTACCCACAACGTGCTCGAGGAAAAACCATGAACAAGAAGCTGACCGTCTTCCGCGAACTGGATATCCAACCGGTGCGCGACCTTCCTTTTTTTGAAGAGGTCGTGGAAGGCACCCCTCATACGCTGACCTCCAAGTATTATCACGATGAACAGCAAGGTCGCATTTCCGGAGAATGGGAAGCCAGCACCGGAGCGTGGCGCATCGACTACAAAGTTTGGGAGTTCTGCCATGTCTTGAGTGGATGCTGCGTCATCGAGCTTGAGGGTTGCGCCCCCATCACACTGGCCGCTGGCGACACGTTCATTATCGAACCGGGCGCCAAGGGCAAATGGACCGTACTGGAAGACATGAAAAAGAACTTCGTGATCCTCTTGCCCGCGAACTAGGCACCGGGTGGCGTTTCATCGAGCGCAGCGCAAAGCCAGTGTGCATGCTGGCCTGCTGCCGGCGCTCGAATGTTCTTCGGCAGGAGCCCTTTACCTCATGGCTGCGCTGTCGCGCATAGAACCAAGCGTTCGGCGAAGCCACCTATCAACTGAGACCCACATCTAGTGCTCTTTCGTCCACTCCAAGGTGCCAGGGAACCTCGCGACGAAGCGCGTGCCGTCCTCAGGCGTAGAGGTTACTGACAGCGTCCCGTTGTGACCCGTTACGATCTGAGATGCAATATACAAACCGAGCCCCAGCCCCTCCCCGCGACCACCACCTGCTGACCGTTTAAACGGCTGGAACAGTAGCGGTAACAAAACGTCGGGGATTTCTGGGCCATGGTTCATCACTGACAGAACTACATGATTTTCTTGCATGCTTGCGATCACCTCTATCGGGAGATCATGCGCCCCATGAGCAACGGCATTGCCCAATAGGTTTGAAAGCAATTGCCCCATTCTCCCAGCATCACAGAAGACCCCAGGTGAAATGATCACCTCTTGACGGATTTTGACGTTGGGATGACTCATCATGATTTCATTGATGACAGCAATAAAAATGTCACCCAGGTTGTCCACCAAAGTCCGTTTGACCGGAATGCCTCCCCCCAGCTTTCCTCGAGAAAAATCCAGGACATCTTCAATCAAGTTATTCATCCGCTGCGAGCTTTGTCGTATTGCAATGGCAAGCTGCTGCTCGCGACCGGCGGGCAGCCTGGCCTCCAGTAGATCAGCGCTCATTCTGATAGCGCTCAGTGGCGAACGGAGGTCATGCCCCAGTACGGCAATGAACTGCTCCCGGACAATGCCGGTCTCAGCCGCATTGGCCAGTTCAATCGTTTTGGCCTCAAGGTCCGCCAGAACGTCGAGTTGAACAGCTATTAACTGGGCGAAAAGCGTTAGTGTGTTGCACACTGCATCTTCATCAAAATCTGCTGGCACCTGATCAATGGCGCAGAGCGTTCCGAAAAAATCTCCGTTTGTCCTGGTGATAGGAATGGAGACATAGCTTTCCAAGCCGTATGTCTTAGGGGTGTGGTGGGTTGAGTACACCGGATGCTCACTGGCATTCTTGAATATAACGGGTTTGTGGTGCTGACGAATTTCGTGGCAAATCGTCGTTTCCAGCACCAACTCGCCGCCAGGTATGAGCCCAAAATCAATAGAATCATCGACGGCGCAAGCCACCCATTTCCTCTCGGTGACACGCGCAATTGCCGCAAAGCGCATGCCGGTAACATGCTTCACCATATTGAGAATAAGCGGAACGGCCTCGATCTTGGCAATCGTACTAATGTCATGTGAAAGGTCAGACGGATAAGGCATCAAGTCGCCGATTGGATGAATGGCAAATGGGCATTAAAGCGGAAGCCCCAGCGTTTGACAATGAACCCGCGCAGGGTACGCGGCCGTCAACATGGGCATGCGGTTACAATCGATATAGGTGGCTGTCTGGCAGATCCAGTTATGTGGCAGGCGTTGGTCGATTCAGGTGCACGCTGGGTTGGCAGGGATGCGAGAAATGACAATTTGGCTTGCCATCCACCAACGGCAGCTCTGGGTCGGTCGCAGTCGGTCTCCACTGGCCCCTAACGACCCAAAGCGGTCTCTCGCCCAGGGCAGAAATGGACCCAAAAGCTGCGAGGCAGTTCTCGGCCAAAAGCGGCCCTTGATTATCTACGAAATCAGGGCCCATTCAGTAGCCGTGGCAAGAAAGTCGGTGTTGGTTATCAGAAAATCCCGCAGGCAGCAGTTGCGGAATAGTCAGAGCCAGCGGCGAACCTCGGCCTTGTAGCGGCGGTAGTCGTCGCCGAACTTGGATTCGAGATAGCGCTCCTCGCGGGCGATTACCTGTTTCTGGATCACAATCAGCACCAATGGAAGCAAAGCCAAGGCGATTGCTCCGTCGAAGCCGACCGCAATGCCGGCATAGACAAGCGCCATGCCGAGATACATGGGATTGCGGGTCCACCGATAAGGGCCGGTCGTTGCGATGAGGGTCGTTGGTCGCGACGGCGGAATGTTGGTGCCCAGGCGCCGGAACAGCCCCGCCGCCGCAAGCATCATCACCGCGCCGGTAGCGAACAGCAGCGCGCCCGTCGCGATCAGCAACCACCGGTCGATGCCGAAGTAGCTCAGGGCGACGAACCGATCCGCCGCCAGCCCCAACAGCAACGCTCCTAGATAGATGAAGGGCGGAGGTAAGCGCACCCCCGCGCTGTCCGGTTCGACGGCCATGTTCATTTCCTCTGTAAGCGCTCAAGCCAGCATCGACTGCTGGGCAAAAATACCCGCCATCGCGCCCTGCGATGATGCCTGGGTGACCGAGGGCAATATGGGCGTGGTGAGATCGCCGGCGGCGTAGATGCCGGGTGTGCTGGATTGGCGGCGTTCGTCGACCTTGAGGACGACGCCAGTTGGCGTATCCATCGTGGCGAGGCCCAGCGATTCATGCAGGTTTGCGGATGGCTTGTTGCGCGGATGAGCAAACAGGATGTCGACCGCAACAGTGGAGCCAGTGTCGAGATTGACAGTAGCGATATGCCCTTGGTGATGGGCGATCTCGACGATCCGCCCGTCGATGACAGATATGTTGCGGTGAGCCAGATCGGCCTGGATATCAGACGCAATGTCGTGACCATCGGCAAAGACAGTCAACCTGTCGGTCCAATCGAGGAACAGCCTGACCTGGTTGTGAGATTGCGGGCCGGACCACACGAGGCCCCAATGTTGCCCGGCGACTTCAAAGCCGTCGCAATAGGGGCATGGGACGATGGACGTGCCCCAGCTCTCGGCAAAGCCCGGAACATCAGGCATCTGATCTGCGACGCCATAGCTTAGGATTACGCGGCGGGCCTTGAGGCTTTCGTGATCGTCAGTGACAACGCAGAAATCGTCGATTACGCCAGAAATTTTCTCCGCCCGGGCATTGACCAGCCTGACCGTTGGATAGCGCGCCAACTGCTGCCGCGCCGCGGCCAGGATTTCCAGCGGCGGTGTGTGATCGTGACCAAGCAGACCATGTGAATGGCCGGCAAAACGGTTACGCGGGCAGCCGGTATCGAGAACGATGACCTTGCGACGGGCACGGCCGAGCTGTAAAGCGGCGGCGAGACCGGCAAAACTTCCGCCGATGATGATGACGTCATTCATGGTGATGGGCTCCGCTGGAGGGCAGGTTGAAACCTAGCCTTTGGATTGCAAATTTAAGATACCGAGTGGTATCGTATACCTTAAATTAAGATACTGCAAAGTACCAATATCATGACTGAGACCATACAGGGCCGGCGCGGCCGGCCCACCAACGAGGCGCTTGCCCAAACGATACTCAACGCCGCGAGCGAACTTTTTGTGGAATTGGGTTTTCAAGCGACGACGTTGGACAAGGTCGCCCAGCGGGCGAAGATATCCAAGCTCAGCATCTATAGGCGCTTCGAGAACAAAGAGGCGCTGTTCAGCGCAGCCATCACGGCTGGTTGCCAGAAGTCGTTTGCACCACAGGCCCTGCTTGAAGATGCCGAAGGTTCGGTCGAAGACCAACTTATGGCGGTGGGAACATCACTGCTGCGCACGCTGTTGAGACCAGACGTCAGCAGTATCGAAGCCATGGTCATGGCCGATAAAACGAGTCAAAACGCCTTGAGCAAGCGCCACTACGAAGCCGGCGCCGCTCATGTCATCGCCGACATCGAGACCCTGTTGCGCCAACTTCACGCGAAGGCGCTTCTCAACGTGCCCGATTCCCTCCAAGCCGCCCGCTTGTTTGCCGCGCTCTTCAAAGGGTCCGATCTACTGATGATCGCCCGCTTCGATCAGGCGAGAGCAGAGGACGAAAACGAAATCGAATCCTACTGCCGGTCGGCCGTCGCCATGTTCATAGCCGCGCACGGTCGCAGCGACCGCGCAAGTGGATAAGCATTTGATTGCTCCAGAGCAGCTTGGCCTAGGCTTGGGTTTGCGCTTCAGGGTTCGCAGCGGAATCACAGGCTGCGTCCGATAACTGTCGCAGTACTGACGCAAGTGCTCAGCATCGCAGCCTGAATCGACCATAGACTCGGAGACTCCTTCAAGCTGCTGGCTGCTATTGACCGTTTGCTGTCCTTAGCGAGAGACCGCTTTGGGTCGGTTAGCGACGGTCTGCCCTCGACCGTCGCTTTAGATGGTCAGACCTCCGTCTGCTCTGCCATCTCCAAGGCATCGTCGACCTCAATCCCCAGATATCTGACGGTGCTTTCAAGCTTCGTATGGCCAAGCAAGAGTTGGACTGCCCTCAGATTCTTGGTTCTACGATAGATCAATGAGGCCTTCGTTCGCCGCAGCGTGTGGGTGCCGTACAGCGCTGGATCAAGGCCAACGGCTGTCACCCAGGCTTTCACTATTCGCGCGTATTGCCTGGTGGAGAGATGATCTGAACCGTGTAGCCGACTCGGAAACAGACAGTCCTCGCTACGGAGGTGAGCCTGATGCATCCAGGCTTCCAAAGCCATACGGGTTTGCTCGGTGATCTCAAATTGCACTGGATGTTGAGTTTTCTGCTGCATCACAATCGCTCGCGATGACACGTGCTCCCCATGAGCAACGTCGCGTACGCGAAGCTTGGTTAAGTCGCAGGCTCGCAGCTTGCTGTCGATTGCCAAGTTGAACAACGCCAGATCCCGAGATTTCTCCGCGATCTGGAGCCTTACCCGGATGGCCCAGATATTTCTGAGTCGGAGCGGGGCTTTCTGCCCGACTAGCTTTCCCTTGTTCCATGGGCGATGGGTGTAGATAGCACCGGTTTTCATGGGTTGTCCTCCGCGTTAGGGGAGAACAAGGGTGAACTCGATCCGGTGGACGGTCGCCAACCGACCCTTAGCGGACTGTCGCTCCGATTTCACCTTCTTGCCGCTAGAAAGCTTTCTCTTTCATCTGCACGTGCAATGCACCGACAATTCTGAAAAAAAGCGCGGCTTCTGCGTCTCGTGTCGTTCATACATTCGAAAAGAGGGTGAAATGCTGATGGATTTGTCTCGAGACGCGGCGAAGGCTTCTCTTGACGGAGGTATCGACGCCACTGCTGCCCTCACCAGTGGCGTTGCTGCATTCATCTGAAGAGGACCATGCTGGGCTAAAAAAACGTTCGGCAATATGATGGCAAGCGTTCTGGCGGGCACAGTCGATGTTGCGGTACAGACTTATCCGGAGCTGAAACCCAATAAGGACATATGGATGGAAATCGCTAGGGAGTGCGCTGCAAGAAGGGTCTGAACAGGAATGAAGAATGACTCGACAGCGTAGCAAGCGTCCACTATGGGTAGATGGTGGTCATTGTCGACCGGCAGTATCGCCCCATATCAAACGCTTGCATTAAGGCCTACAGATCGGGCTTAGAACGTACCACGCAAGGTCAACAGGTATTCACGGGGGTTACCGTACCAATTGTTCATCGCGTTGGTTCCCACGGTCTGGTAGTACTTCTTGTCGAAGATGTTGTTGACGTTAACCGATGCCGTCCAGTGCTTGTCGATTTCGTAATCGACCAGAGCGTTCCACACGGCATAGCCTGGCTGCTCGTACTCGAATGGATTCACGGTGGTGACGGTGTTTCCGAACGCATCCTTTACAGAAGAGGTTCCGCTGACGTAGTTTCGGCTCTGGATATTGGCGCCGAGGCCAAGCTTCCAGTGGTCCAGATCCCCTGGCAGGCGATAGCTGGTGAACAGCTTGAGCAAATGCTTCGGTGTTTGAGTGCTCAGCGGTTTGCCTCGGTTGGACGCTGTGCCGGTCTTGACCTGCTCGTTGATATTGAAAGTGTAACCCGCCCCGAGCTGCCAGTTCGGCAGAAGCTCGCCGGTGATCTCGGCATCGAAGCCTTTGCTGACAATCTTGCCACCGTCTTCGTAGCAGCATGGGTTGCCGATCACGGTTTCGGAATTGAGCAGCATGGCCTCGTTCTCGCGCTTGGTGTAGTAGACCGCCAGCGAGAGGTTGGCTTTTTTGTCGAACAACTCGGCTTTAGTGCCCACCTCATAAGTATCACCCGTCATAGGCTTGAGCGACTGGTGATCGGTGCCCAAGTAGTTGGTCTGCGGGGTGTAAATCTGGCTGTAGCTGGTATAGACCGACCACTGCTCGTTCAGAGTGTAGACAAGCCCACCGAACGGGGTGATCACCCCGCTCTCCTTGCCGCCGGTAGGGTAAACTTGGCCATCGGATGGCGTCACGCTGGTGATGTTGTCGTCGTAGTCCGAATAACGCGCACCAACAATCAGTTTTAACGGCTCGGCCAGCTGCGCGCGCAGGGTAGCGTAGGCGCCGCTCTTACGCTGGTTCCATGCGGGGAAGTTGATGTACATCCCAGGCATGGCACCTTCAGGCTGATTGCTGATGTCGTCCTGACGTGGGTCGACCGGGATGTTGGCCATGCCTAGACGGAATGACTCGAAACCGCGCCGGGTTTCCTGATGGTCGATACCGAACAGCACCTCGTGCTCCAGGCCGAATGCACGAAAGCGCCCGGAGACGTTGGCGTCGTAAAGGTCTTGGTCAATGGTGTAATTGCGCCCCCAGCGTGAGAACAGCGAGCCTCTTCCAGTCGTGCTGTCGAGGGTACCGGTTGCCTGGCCGATGTTCTGGGTGATGTCTTGGCTGTAACGCGTATAACTGCCGTTGACCTTCCAGTCTTCATTGAAGGCGTGCTCCAGTTTGACGAACAGCTCGTTGGTTTCGTAGTTTGCTGTGGACCAGTCCGCGCCCAGTGATGTGTCGCGGGACAAACCAATGTCGTCGCCAGTGTTGTACCGAGGCAGTCCACTGTCCCAGTAACCCTTTATCTTGCGCCACTGGTGACTGCCGCCAAACGTCAGCAGCGTATCCGGTGTGAGGTCGGCTTCAAGGATCCCATAGTAGATTTCTTTCTTGCTGTTGGTGGTGTCGTAGAAATAATCGCGATCTTCGACGGCGACCACACCTCGCCCACGCAAGCGACCATCTAAACCGAGCGGCCCGGTGACATCGACCTCCTGGCGATAGTTGTCCCAGCTGCCCGCCGAGGTAGTGGTCTTGAGCTGGTTGAACGCCAATGGCTTCTTACGCACCAGATTGAGGGTGCCGCCAGGCTCACCGGTCCCGCTGAACAGGCCATCAGAGCCTCGCAGGATCTCGATATGGTCATACATGGCCATGTCTGGCAACGACTGATAGTTCTGCTGGCGGATCGCCGGAGCACCGCCGTCAGTCTGCACGCTGGTGACCTCGAAACCACGGGAGTAGAACTTGGTATCTACGCCGTTGCCGCCTACCACGGTGATGCCGGTCAGTTTATCCAGCGCCTGTTCCATGTTGGTGATGCCCTGATCCTCGATGTTCTGCCGGGTCAACACCGAGACCGATTGGGGAATCTCACGCAGCGCCACGGGAGTTTTACCCCCAACCGATACAGCGCCTGCGGTGTAGGAACCGGTATTTTCTGTCGTCAGTCCAAGGCCCTGGCTTTGGATGATGGTCGACCCCAGCTCCAGGGCCTTGTCGCCGACTTGGACTTTTTCGATCAAAAGGATGTCACCATTGAAACTCGCCTTCAGTCCGCTTCCACCGAGCAAACGCTGAACCCCTTCACCGGCGCTGAACTGCCCGCTCAATCCCTTGCTCTCCTGCCCCTTCAGTACCTCGCTGGCCACCATCAGCCTCAGACCTGCCTGGTCGGCAAAACGCGTCAAAGCTTGGTCCAGCGAACCTGGAGCAATGTTAAAGGTGTGGAGCGTGCTCTGAGTGCGTTCGGCCGCCTGCGTCGCAGTAGTCATGGCAAAGGCGGCAATGGTGGTAATGGCGAGGCTCAGGGCTGTCCGGCGAATCAAGTGCTGCATGTGTCTCCCCTTGCTGAAATCAGCGAAATAAAAATCACTCTCGACAGGGAAAGACGACAGGCTGCAAAAAGCCGACAGCGCGATAGCAAAAAATTTTCAGCGAGACACACGCACCCTGGTGTTGTCGCGTTCGATGAGGGTCAGCCAGGGCAGTTGGCGAATCCGCACAGGGAGCGAGCGTTGCAACAGCTGCAACTGTGCCGGCAAGTCATTGGTGCCGACGATGCCGGTCACCGGCAATTGGCGCAGCTCTGCGTCGCGGATCCAGATCAGCCCTGAGTGATAAGGTTTCATGGCGTCAAGCACATCACCAAGCGTGCGGTTGTTGAAGACGAGACGATCATGCAGCCAGGCAGTTTCGGCACTCGCGTCTACTGCGTATGGCTGGGACACGCCGTTGTCGTCATAGTCCAGCGCCTGGCCTTCCTGAACCTCAGCCGTTTGCACGGCATCGTTGGCTTGCACGTCTACCCGCACCGCATGTTCAGTGACCACCAGATGGACACTGCTGTCCTGCCGACGCACATCGAAAGCGGTGCCCAATGCGCGCATGCGCCCCTCGCCCGCCTCGACGTCGAAAGGCCTCTTTGGATCAGCAGCGACCTGCACGTACAGCTCGCCGCTATAAAGTCGCAGCACTCGCCGCGATCCATCCACATCGACGTCCACTCGCGTCTGCGGTGCCAGTTCCAGGCGCGAGCCATCCGCCAGTTGCAGCGTACGGCGTTCACCCACTCCCGTGCGCTGGTCCGCCATCCAGCCGTTCTCGGCTGCCTGCCATGTCAGCCCGCAGGCAAGTCCCACCGCCAGCACCAAGCCCAAAACCGGCAGGCGCTGGGGGCGTGATACGGGGCATTGTAGGGCGCTACCCAACTGCTCCCACAGCCGTTCAGCCGCCTGTGCTGCCCGCTGATGCCCCGGCGAGGTTTCGCACCATTGCAGGTAACCCTCCCAGTCGACCTTCTGCTTGTCGCCCGAGTGCAGGTCGACCAGCCACTGCAAGGCTTGTTCGCGCAGGGCAGACTGTGTGGCTTGAGAATCAGGCACGTTCACTTAGTCTTCCATCAGCCCTAGGCGGCTGGCGCAGTGACTCAACGCCCGCATGATGTACTTGCTGACCATGCTCGGTGAAACGCCAAGCCGTTCGGCAATTTCCGTGTGCCCCAGACCGTCGATGCGGTTGAGCAACAGTGCGTGGCGGCATTTTTCGGGCAACTCGTCCAAAGCGTTGTGCAGCAGGCGCAACTGCTCGCGCAAAAGCAGAAGCTCAGCTGGCCCCGGACTGGAGTCGAGCAACTCATCCTGAAGATCGTGCAACGATGCCTGAGTACCACGCCGCGAACGGCTGCGACAAAAGTCGATGATCAGGTTGCGCATCATCCGGATCAGGAAGAACTGCGGATTGCTGATGCTCTGAGTCCGTTCTTGGCGGTCGAGGCTCACATAACGCAGGAAAGTGTCTTGGGTCAGATCCGCAGCCAGATCACGATCACCGAGACGACGGTAGGCGAGTTGCTGGAGTTCGCGGTGGTAAAGGCGAAACAACTGCTCCATTTTGTCGGCCACTGCGCGCTCCGAGAGAGGTGACATCCATTTTTTGTGGAGTGAGCATACTGACTGTGAGAATCATTCGCAATGATGAGGATGCCGGATGAATGTCTGCAATGGGTCGAAAGCGGACGCTCGCCAACGGCAGCTATCACCTCATTGCCGACGCTCAGTCCAAATGTCCTTGCACTAAACATATGGAAATTCGTATATTCGTATTTCCATATGTATTGGTGCAGTCATGATTACACCGCCTGATGTATTCAAAAGCCTGTCCGACGAGACCCGTGCTCGCGCCACCCTGCTGATCGCCAGTCTCGGTGAGCTATGTGTCTGCGAACTGATGTGCGCGCTGAACGACAGCCAACCCAAGATCAGCCGCCACCTCGCACATCTGCGCAGCAATGGCATGCTGTTGGATCGCCGCCAGGGGCAATGGGTGTATTACCGTCTAAACCCCGAGCTGCCAGCCTGGGTGCATGAGATGTTGCAGGTGACCTTGCAGGCAAATTCGCAATGGTTGGCCGACAACTCTCATCGGCTGAAGAACATGGACGGCCGCCCCGTCCGTGACGCTGCCTGCTGCTGATCAACATCGAGCGAGATCTTCATGCTGGTCGCCATTGCAGTCTTTGTTTTCACTCTCATCCTGGTCATCTGGCAACCGAAGGGGCTTGGCGTTGGCTGGAGTGCCGCGCTCGGTGCCCTCATTGCCCTGGCGGCGGGTGCCGTCTCGCTGCACGACATCCCGACCGTGTGGGCCATTGTCTGGAATGCCACCGCCACCTTCATCGCCGTCATCATCATCAGCCTGCTGCTGGACCAGGCCGGTTTCTTCGAGTGGGCCGCGCTGCATGTGGCCCGCTGGGCAGGCGGTAGCGGCTACCGCCTGTTCGCCTTCTGCGTCCTGCTCGGTGCTGCCGTGTCGGCGCTGTTCGCCAACGATGGTGCGGCGCTGATCCTCACACCCATCGTCATGTCGATGCTGCTCGCGCTAAGGTTCTCGCCCGCCGCAACGCTGGCCTTCGTCATGGCCGCTGGCTTCATCGCCGACACGGCGAGCCTGCCGCTGGTAGTTTCCAACCTGGTGAACATTGTTTCGGCCGACTACTTCAGGCTGGGCTTCAGCGATTACGCCTCGGTGATGGTGCCGGTGAATTTCGCCAGCGTGGCTGCAACCCTCCTGGTGCTGTTCGTGTTCTTCCGTCGTGATATCCCGAGGCAGTACACGCTCGCGGCCCTGAAGACGCCAAGCGAGGCGATTCATGACCGCGCTACCTTCAATGTCGGTGGCTGGGTGCTGCTGGTGTTGCTGATCGGCCTGTTCGCCCTGGAACCACTGGGTATCCCGATCAGTGCGGTCGCTGCAACTTGTGCGGCAATCCTTTTTGCCGTCGCCGCTCGCGGGCACCGCATCTCCACCCGTCGTGTGCTGCGCGAAGCGCCTTGGCAGGTGGTGATCTTTTCTCTTGGGATGTACCTGGTGGTCTACGGGCTGAAGAACGCCGGCCTCACCGATATGCTCACCCACTTGCTCAACCAACTTGCGCAGCAAGGGCTGTGGGCTGCCGCCATCGGCACCGGGTTGATCGCTGCATTGCTGTCCTCGGTCATGAACAACATGCCCAGCGTGCTGGTCGGCGCCTTGTCGATCCAGGCCAGCGAGGCGCAAGGGCTGGTGCGCGAGGCGATGATCTACGCCAACGTCATCGGCTGCGACCTCGGCCCGAAAATCACACCCATCGGCAGCCTCGCCACCCTGCTCTGGCTGCATGTGCTGGAGCGCAAAGACATGCGCATCACCTGGGGTTACTACTTCAAGGTCGGCATCCTGCTGACGCTACCGGTGCTGTTGATCACCCTTTCGGCCCTGGCATTGCGCCTGAGCCTCTGACATCCGCCACGAAGCGGAGGAGCCCCCATGCGAGTCCTGTTCATGTGCACGGCCAACAGCTGCCGCAGCATCCTTTCCGAGGCCATGTTCAATCACCTGGCGCCTCACGGATTTGAAGCCGTCAGCGCCGGCAGTTTCCCGAAAGGCCACGTGTTGCCTCGCAGCCTGATCACCTTGCAGCATGCGGGCATCTCTACTGAAGGGCTGAGCAGCAAGGGCAATGACGCGTTCGAGGGTTGCCCTCCTGACATCGTCATCACCGTTTGCGACAAGGCTGCCGGCGAAGCTTGCCCGGTGTATTTCGGCCCTGCACTGAAGTCGCACTGGGGACTGGAGGACCCGTCCGATGTCGTGGGTGATATGGCGTCGGTAGACGCTGCGTTCCGCGCCACGCTGGCCCGGATCGAGTCACGCTGCCAAGCATTCTTCGCACTGCCTTTCGATAACCTCGACCATGAGCAACTCAAGCATGAGCTGGATCGCATCGGTACCCTTTAACAGGAGGAAACATGTCCGAGCAACTGCCTAATCTCGACCTTGCCCTATTCGATGTATCGCCAGCGGCAACCCGTTCCAGCGAGCACAAACCGCGCATCCTGCTGCTGTATGGGTCGACCCGCGAACGCTCTTTCAGTCGCTTGCTGGTAGAAGAGGCCGCACGCCTGCTGGAGCACTTCGGTGCAGAAACGCGGGTGTTCAATCCGTCGGGCCTGCCGCTACCTGACGATGTACCTGTCGACCACCCCAAGGTGCAGGAACTGCGTGATCTGGTGCAGTGGTCGGAAGGCCAGGTGTGGTGCTCTCCAGAGCGTCATGGTGCGATGTCTGCGGTTTTCAAGGCACAGATCGACTGGATCCCCTTGGCGCTGGGAGCGCTTCGCCCCACCCAGGGCAAGACCCTGGCAGTCATGCAGGTGTGTGGCGGCTCGCAGTCGTTCAACGTGGTCAACCAACTGCGCGTGCTCGGGCGCTGGATGCGGATGTTCACCATCCCGAACCAGTCCTCGGTACCCAAGGCCTACCTGGAGTTCGACGACGCTGGCCGTATGAAACCTTCGCCGTACTACGATCGCGTGGTAGATGTGATGGAGGAACTGGTGAAGTTCACCGTCTTGCTGCGTGACCGCCAGGAATTCCTGGTGGATCGCTATTCGGAGCGCAAGGAACACGCCGAGCAACTCTCTGCCCGTGTGAACCAGCGCTCGATCTGAGCGCTATGCCTGGCATGCCCGCTATGGGTCAAAAGCGACCTGTCGTGAATTGCAGATTTCGACCCATTAGCGATCGTCAGGCCGCCTGCTGGATCAGTGCCTGACGCAGGACGTCCGCCAAACGCTTAAGGCCTTCATCCAGCTTGTCGGGAGCAACATGGCTGAAGTTCAGCCTCAGGTGCCCTGGATGTTTGTCAGGCTCTGGGAAGAAGGGCTCTCCGGGCATGAACGCCACATTGGCCGCCAATGCCGGTTCGAGCAATGACCGGGTATCGATGGGGTGCTTGAGCGTCAGCCAGAAGAACAACCCTCCCTCTGGCATCTGCCACTCGGCCAAGTCGGCGAAGTGCGTCTCCAATGCGGCCTGGAAAGCGTCTCGACGAGCCCGGTAATAGTGGCGTAACGCTTCAAGATGACGCTCAAGCCTTTCTGTTCCCAACCATTGAAGCACCTGCCATTGGCCAACCCGACTGGTGTGCAGGTCCGCCGACTGCTTGAGCCGCAGCAAGTGCGGGAACAGGTCGGGGCTGGCAATCAGATACCCAATCCGCAAGCCGGGCAGCAAGGTCTTGGACACAGTACCGGTATAAATCCAGCTGGTGGTGTTCAGGCGGCTGACAACCGGCATGGCCGCGACGCCGTCGAAACTCAGTTCCCGATACGGCTCATCTTCGATCAATGTGACGTTGAACTCATCGAGAAGCGCCGCGACTTCGTCCCTTTTTCTGTCGCTGTAGCGCAGCCCCGACGGGTTCTGGAACGTTGGAATCAGATAGATGAACGCGGGGCGGTTCAGGCTCAGCAGTTCGCGCAGCGACTCCAGGTCCGGGCCATCGCGTTCCATCGGCAGCGAAAGGCAGTGCGCACCGAAGAACTGGAAGCTTTGCAACGCGGCCAGATAAGTAGGGGCTTCCAGCAGTACCGGCGTCCCTTTGTCGATATACAGTTTTGATGTCAGGTCCAGAGCCTGCTGCGAGCCGCTGAGAATCAGCACTTGGCTAGCCTCGCACTTGATTCCCAACGCCCGGGCTTCCCTGGCCAGCGCCTCACGCAACATCGGCTCACCCTCGCTCATCCCGTACTGGCCCATGCTGGTGGGCATTTCAGCCCAGTCCACAGAGGGCAGCATCTCCTCTGCCGGCAGGCCTCCTGCAAAAGACATCATCCCTGGGCGCTGCGCGGCGGCCAGAATTTCACGAATCAAAGAGCTTTTAAGGCGCGAAACACGTTCAGAAAATGCCATGGATCACCTCTGGCCAAGCGCGAACAATATAGGTCAAACTCCTTTACCTAAAGTAGAACGCTCGTCGAGAATAAGTCAACATGATTGACCTAAAAAACCAGGAAGCACAGCAGCAGGCCATGGAAGCGTTTTTCTTTGGCTATCAGGCGTTCACCACCAAGGCCGACGAGATGCTTGAGCGCAGGGGCTTGGGCCGTGTGCATCAGAGGATCGTTTTTTTCATAGCCCGGCACCCACACCTCAGCGTCAAGGAGCTGCTGGCCCTGCTCGGCGTGACCAAGCAGGCGCTGAACATACCGCTACGGCAATTGGCAGAGATGGGATTAGTGGACAGCGTGGCATCGCATACCGACAAACGGATGCGGTTGCTTCAGCTGACCAAAGAAGGCTCGCGACTTGAACAAATGCTGCGACGTGAACAAGTAAAGCTGCTTGAACGGGCATTCGGTGAGGCCGGAGAGGCGGCGGTAGCGGGATGGCTGGCTGTCAATGCGGCATTGGGGAAGATACAACATTCAACGTGAACCCGGATGCCCGGAACATGCGCATAATGCCAAAACCGCCCATTATGGCCCTTCCACTAATTGCACTCAGTTTCAGATGGCAGCCGACTGCCTCAACCTCCGACTCAACCCAGGCGTCTTACCCGTAACACGCTTGAACGCCCGACTGAATGCCGCCTGAGACGTATAGCCCAAACGCTGCGCGACCTCTTCAATAGGCATCCTTTCCAGCGTCAACCACTGGCTGGCAAGCCGCATTCGCACCTCGGTGACGTAGCGCAGCGGGGTCATGCCAATCGTCACTTGAAAACGCTCCGCAAAGACCGAGCGGGACGTATTGCATTGCTCCGCCAACTGCTCGACGGTCCAGTCGCGGCCCGGTTGTTGATGCAGCGCCAAAAGTGCACCTGCCAGCCGCGGATCGCGCAGGGCGGCCACCAGGCCGGAGGCGTTACCGCAGGCGCACTCGACCCAACCTCGAACGACCATGGCGGCGACCACGTCGGCCAATCGCGCGAGGATGCCGGCGAAACCGACGCGTGCGGCGCTGACTTCGCGCTCCATGGTGGTGAGAATAGGCACCAGCCCGGGATAACGCTGGCCGCCTGCATCAATCAGCATCAGGCCCGGCATCAGCTTGCCAAGGCTATGGAGGCTGCCCAATTCGAACGCCATGCAGCCACTGAACAAAAGCGTGGTCGGCATGGGGCCGGCATCGGTGCCGGTTTTCACCCCGCTGACGGCGTCGCCGAGAGGCTCGCCGTCCAGAAGGTCAATTTCTTGCACGGGCACGTGCGTATGCGAGAGCAATTGATGGGCCGCACCATGGGAGATGAAGACGGCGTTACCGGCGGACAGCGCATAGGTTGTCCCGTCTTCCATGCGCAGCACCGCGTTGCCGACCGCCAGGAAGTGGAACCAGGCATGCCCGGGTTTGGCAGCGAAGCCCAAGCCGAAGGCCGGGCCCGCTTGGATACGCCGGTAGTCGACACCGCGCAGGCGCATGCCGCGCAACAGCTCGTTGATGAGATCGGAAGAGAGGGCAAATGGGTCTTTCGGCATTATCCAGGTGTTTTGGTCAAAAAATTGAGTTTTTAGATCATAGATCATCCAAATTCTCGCGCCTAGACTACGGGTCAATTGAAGATTGGGAGATCCGTGCAATGACTGACCTTGTATGCAATGCCGTACCCGACAGCCGTCCCGGCGCCGGGCCGGATGCAGAACCTGCAACCCCCGCGTGGATGGCCGTATTCTCGTTGGCCATGGGCGTGTTTGGCTTGCTGACCGCTGAGTACCTTCCGGCCAGCCTGTTGACGCCAATGGCGACCGAGTTGAGGGTATCCGAAGCGCTGGCTGGCCAAGCGGTAACGGTGACAGCCGTGGTGGCGCTGTTCGCCGGCCTGTTGGTGCCAGGCCTGACTCGCAGTATCGATCGCCGCTGGGTGTTGCTGGGTTTTTCCACATTGATGATCGCTTCCAATCTGTTGGTTGCCGTTGCCTCCAGTTTCGCGGTGCTGTTGTTGATGCGTATCTTGCTGGGCATCGCGCTTGGCGGGTTCTGGAGCATGGCGGCGGCGGTGGCGATGCGTTTGGTGCCGGGGGCTTTGTTACCGCGAGCACTCTCGATCATTTTCAGTGGCATCGCCATCGGGACGGTGGTTGCGGTCCCGCTGGGCAGTTATCTGGGTGGGCTTTATGGCTGGCGCAGCGCGTTCTTTGCAGCGACGGCGGTGGGTGTGGTGACCCTGGCTTTCCAGGCACTCACGCTGCCGAGCCTTGCGCCGCGTCGGCCGGCACGCCTACGCACGGTGCTTGAGGTGTTGCAGCGTCCAGGCATTGCTATGGGGATGTTCGGTTGTGTGCTGGTGCACAGCGGCCACTTCGCGATGTTTACGTATGTTCGGCCATTCCTCGAAGGTACGACCGGCATTGGCCCGCAGGGGCTGTCGCTGATGTTGCTGGGTTTTGGTGTGGCGAACTTTGTCGGCACCTTGGTGGCCGGGTGGATGCTTACTCGTCACCCGTTGGCCACCCTGGTCTTGATGCCCGCGCTGGTGGGCGTTGCGGCACTGGCGCTGGTCCTGTTGCCGGCGTCGGTGCCAGGGCAGGCTGTACTGCTGGCCGTCTGGGGCCTGGCCTTTGGGGGTGTGCCGGTGGCGTGGTCGAACTGGGTCGCCAGCGCGGTCCCTGACCAGGCGGAAAGCGCCGGGGGCATGGTGGTTGCGTCTGTACAGTCGGCCATCGCAACAGGCGCAGCCGCTGGTGGGGCAATGTTCAGCCTTGGTGGCAGCGCAGGCGTATTCGTCGCGGCGGCGGTGCTGATGCTGCTGGCCGCGTTGCTGATTGCACTGCGTGTGCAAGTTCCTTCGGTAGAGGGCGCTTTGCTGAACGGGTCGGCACTCCACTGATAGCCTGACTCTCCAAGCGGCTTATCTACTCCGGCGCCTACCGGCGACCCAAAGCTGCCAGAGCGGAGGCTCAGGTTCTGCTTCTTCCAAGGGCTGCGGTTACCCGCTCATTGCGCCACCTGGTTTCTAAGCACTCCCCGCAACAGCAGTTCGAGCGCCCTGCTTGCCTGCGCCAAGCGCGCAGCGCCGTCTTCAGCCTCCGCGATCCACGCAGCCGCTTCTGCCAAGCTGCCATGTATCAACGAGGCCAGCGCTTGAGCGTCAGCTTCGACGACAACGCCCTGTACCATCAATTGATGTATCAACTGTCGCATCGACTCTACACAATGTTGCTGTGCCTCCGGCGAGCCGCCACCCAACACAGCCCTGGCATCACGCAGCACGATCCGCTGAATCTGAGGCTCCAGGGCCATTTCAAGAAAGGCATGACAGCGCTGGCGAAAGCCGTCCCAGCCATCCTTGGCCGAGTCAGAAATGGCACACAGGCGCACATCCATCTCCGCATCGAGCTGCGCGACCACTGCCGCCAGCAACCCCTTCTTGTCGCCAAAGTGATGGTACAGCGCCCCCCGCGTCAGGCCCGCCTGGGCCGTCAGATCATCCATGGAGGTGTCCGCATAGCCGCGTTCACTGAATACTTTGCGTGCAGTCTCCAACAACGTGGCTCGGGTTTCTTCCATTGCGGCGCGAGTGCGGCGAACCATCCAGCTACTCCTTGTCTTCAGGCGGCATGAGGTGAGCGTATGCGAGTGCCGTCATACAACCTGTAGCCATTGTCTTGATCTCGACGCGCGCTGACAAGCGCCTGCTTCCTGCCCTCTTCGCCTTACTCGATGCAGGGTGGAGGCAAGGCAATCCGATCGGCGGCCCGCTCCCGCAGGCGGCAGTAACTCCAGAAAGCGATCAGCAACACCGCCACGCCGGCGCCCAGTGCCACGTTGAATCCGGCCTTGGCACCCAACACATCGACAACCTGCCCCGATGCCGCAGCCCCGCCGGCAACCCCGACGTTGAGGCCAGCGAGCAACCAGGTCATGCCTTCAGTCAACTTGTTGTGCGGAACAATGCGCTCTACCAGCGACATCGCCACGATCATGGTGGGCGCAAAGAACAGGCCCGCGACCAGGACTGCTGCGGCCAGCCCGATGATGTTGCCTGCCAGCAGCAGCGGCAAGGTGGTCGCCGCGGTCGCCAGCCCCCCCACTAGCAGCAGCTTGCGCAGTGGCGTATCGAGTTTCAGGGCACCGAACACCAGCCCCGCTACGCAGGAGCCGATGGCATAGCACGACAGCACGAAACTCGCCGCAGCCGGCATGCCCATCAGCTCGGCAAACGCCACGCTGACGATGTCGACAGTACCGACGATCACGCCCATCGCGACCATCAGCAAGGTCAGCAGGCGCACATCGGCGAGGCTGAAGATCGACACGCTACCTTGCTCCATGTCGGCGTCGGCCTTGACTGGCGGCTCAGTGCTGACCTGCACGGCCAGTGCGAGCGCACCAATGGCCAGGAGCACCGCGGCGGCCAGTGGTCCTGCTTGCGGCACTACCGCCACGCTCAGCCCCACCGAAATGGGCGGGCCGGCAATGAAGGTAACTTCATCGAGTACGGTTTCTAGCGAAAAGGCTGTCTGCAACTGAGGCTTACCGCGGTAGATCGCAGTCCAGCGGGCACGCACCATGGCCGACATGCTCGGCATGCAGCCGGCCAGGGCGGCGCCAGCGAATAACGCCCAGTCCGCCGTCTGCCAATAGCTGCACGCCAGCAGCAGGAGAATGCCCAGCACGCTGAGCCCGGCGGCGGCTGGCAATACCCGGCGCTGGCCGAAGCGGTCGACCAGACGCGAGACCTGAGGCGACAACAGGGCATAGGTCAATACGAAGGTGGCTGCCACTGCACCCGCCAGGCCGTAACTGCCGCGGATCTGCGACAACAGGGTAATGATGCCTATACCCGTCATCGGCAGCGGAATACGGGCCAGAAGGCCCGCCAGAACAAAACCCTTGGCCCCCCTTGCCTGGAACAATGCGCGGTAGGTTGTGAACATGCTCGACTCTCCTTATCGAATGGCCTGCGTACGCCTGGGCCCCAAATACATACACCTCGTATGATTACGACCCTATTATCATACGGGATGAATGTAAAGCCGCTGTCTTCCCGTATGATGAGCATCCGTGCGTAAGAAAGCCCTCAGCGCGCCAGCGCTGCCCTGATCACCGCCGAGGCAACCAACATCAGCGCCCTAGGCCGTGGCCACGCTGCAACCGCCGGTATCTGGAGCGCCGAACAGACGGCTGGCTGGAAGAAGGTCACCGACGCTGTGCATGCCAAAGGTGGCAAGATTGTGCTGCAGCAGCGTGGTGTTGAGCTGAGCATCGCTCCCAGAGAGCGCTATTACGGCGGCGGAGCCAAGGGCTACACCGACTGGCCGAATGGCAATTACTGAACCCGCGCATCACAACAGGCAAATACACCATGAACAACCCCACCGGCCTTTCACAAGGCCGTCAAGTACGGCTGGGCGCAGGTGACACGCGTCTGGCTGAGGAGAACGCTTCAGATCTGTGCCCCGCCCTGAGGCCGTCCGCAGCCAGATACCTTACAGCGAGCTTATTGACTCAAGCGGACTCCAAAGACGCAGACTTGAAGCCCAAGCTTCGCATCAGATCACGTGCCGCTTCGAAGAACATGGGCTTGAGGCTTTCTGCGTACTCTTCCGTCAAACGACTCGCAGGCCCTGAAATGACAAGGGCGCCCATGAGTTCCTGTTGGGCACCGTAGATGGGCAGCGCCATCGAAGCAGCATGAGGGTCCGTTGCGCCTTTGGAGTAGTAAGGTTTTTGCAAGTCAATCCCGATTTCATAGGGAGCGCGCAAGGCCTGCGCACCCGCTGCTTCATCCATCGGACGCATGTCACCAGGTTGCAGGTTCAAACGCAGTCGATGCGATGAGTTGACGCGATATTGGCACATCCGATACGCACCGTGACGTACATAAAATGAAGCAGTTTCACCCGACTGTTCAGCCAGGTAATGCAAGCGTGGCATCACGTGTTTTTCGAGGTCCAGCGCTTCTTGGTATACAGCGTTCAAACGCATGACTTCACTCGCCAACTGATAGCGACCATCAGCCATGCGGGTAATGAACCCGTGGTTCTCCAGAGACACCATCAAGCGCATGATCGTGCTTTTGATCAGCCCGGTACGCTCAACCAGCTCGACAAGGCTCAGCGCAGAGTCGCCTATCTGAAAAGCGGTCAGCACGGTCAAAACACGGTCTGCCGATGCCACACCATTCACCGCTGGACGCGGCCGCGCTTTTGCCATTTGCAAAACCTCACACGATTGAGGCCCTCCATTCAACGCGAGGGCAGAAAAACCCCATTATCCGACAACGGTCGGCCCCCGCCAACGTAGCATGCGCCGTGGGCCAGATAAAAAAGCCAGCAGGGCAATGGCTGCGCCTGCTGGCAAGGGGTCAATCGGTGTCACATGAGGGTATGTTCAGCGCCTTGAGTTGAGGGCGCTGACTACCCGCTGTCGACCAGTGCCTCATACCGGTACGCTCACCCGCGCGCGTGAAGCTGAGCAGCATCTTGTCAGTCCACAAATACAGGCTGCTGCCGCCAGCCCCCTTGTCGATCGAACCCTGGTTGACCTGCACAAAGTTGCTATCGTCGGAAACGCTTTGATACCCCAGGGTCAGCGAGTGGCCTAGCAGTCGATAGCTGAACGCCGCACTCCAGAGATCATTGTCGATTTCGCCATCGCCACCCGCGGTGTAACCCCCGATGGTATAGCCTTGGCTACGCCCCGAGCTGCTGCCGTTGGCGCCGTCCGCACGGGTGCGGAAATAGTGCAGGTCAGTGGTCAACGAGCTGTCATCGGTCAAGATTTCATCTTGGCGGTCAGGCCGGCGCTGCTCCAGTGGTCAGCTGCGCCATCGCCATCGGAAGGAATCATGCTGCCGCCCAGATGCCGTCCCCTGCCGCTGTCCAGCGTCAGGCCCAACATGGCCGTGGCGTCCACGCCGAACCAAACCACACCCTCGGTAAAGCCCGAGCGCAGGTCGAGCAGAAAACCTTGGGCCCACTCCTCGGTTTTAGAAGGCGCCGCCGCGCCTTCTCGGTTATCGCTGTTGAAGTAAAAATTGCGCATCGACAGTTGCGCATGGCTGTCGATGATCAGATCGGCTTGAGCAGGCAGGCCGATGACCCCGCCAATGGCTGCCAGCGCAATGCGACAGGTCGAATGTTGGGCTTTCAAGAAAAGCTACTCCGAGGAACAGTTATTATTTTTTCGAAACGACGTTTCCTTTAAATGGAGTCAGATTACCCTCAATTCGTCAACAGGCGCACAATAAAGCGGGCCTTAGCGAAAAGCATCACCAAAATTCGCTTCACCCCTCGTCCGGTTATGGTTTATTTTGCAACGCCGTTGCATTAAATAAATCAAAACAACAATCCGGACGCCTTGGCGTCCACTGGCCCTACAGGAGCGCCCATGAGCTTCTTTGCTGCCCCTCCCACGGTAGAAACTACGGTATTCACCCGCCTGCCCGACCGTTTCCGCACCCCGCGCCCGACTGCCTGGGCCAATGCCAACCGCCAGGGCCGTGCCATCGACTCGTTCCTTGAAGGCCCATCGTTCGATCGCCGAGGCCATCTGTACGTGACCGACATCCCCAACGGGCGAATTTTCCGCATCTCGCCCCAAGGCGAATGGGAGTTGGTGTGCCAGTACGATGGCTGGCCGAATGGCCTGAAGATTCACCAGGACGGACGCATCTTCATCACCGACTACAAGCGTGGAATCATGTTGCTCGACCCCCAGACAGGTGCTATCGAGGCGCTGCTCGACTCGGCCGGTTCCGAGGGCTTCAAGGGTGTCAATGATCTGGTGTTCGCCCCCAACGGCGACCTGTTTTTCACCGACCAAGGTCAGACAGGCCTGCAAGACGCCACAGGTCGGGTGTACAAGCTCGACGCCGGGGGCAACCTGACTTGCCTGCTAGGCACTATCCCCAGCCCCAACGGCATCGTCTACGACCCCCACCTCAACCACCTGCTGGTGGCCGTGACCCGTGCCCAACAGATCTGGCGCATTCCCCTGGGCAATGGCTCGATCGTCGGCAAGGTCGGCGTGTTCGCCCAATTGCACGGCGGGCTGGGTGGGCCTGACGGACTTGCCCTGGATGCCCAAAGCAACCTTTACATCGCCCACACCGGTTTCGGTTCGGTGTGGAAGCTGTCGAAAGTCGCCGAGCCACTGGAACGCATCGTCTCCTGCGCAGGGATCAGCAACACCAACCTCGCCTTTGGCGGCGACGACGGCCAGACCTTGTTCATCACCGAATCCGAGACGGGCAGCATCTTGCAGGTCAGGACCAAGGCTCCGGGCCTTGCGATGTTCTCGCACTGCTGACAACGCCCCGCTTCACTGACGACAACTACAAGAAGACCAGACGACATGAACGATCAAAATCCGAATCTATCCCCGCTGAGTGAGGCCGAAGGCGAACGCCTGATGCGCCGCGTGCTGTGGCGCCTGCTGCCGTTCATTTTCTGCTGCTATGTCATCAGCTACCTGGACCGCACCAACGTCGGCTTCGCGGCCATCTCCATGAATCAGGACCTGGGCCTGACCGCCACGATGTTCGGCTGGGCAGCCGGGCTGTTCTTCTTCGGCTATTTCATCTTCGAACTGCCCAGCAACCTGCTGCTGCAACGCTTTGGCGCACGGGTGTGGATCGCCCGCATAATGGTTACCTGGGGCTTGCTTTCGATGGCCACAGCGTTCGCTACCGGGCCGGTCAGCTTCAGCATCCTGCGCTTCCTGCTGGGCGTCGCCGAGGCAGGCTTCACCCCCGGCATCTATCTGTTCTTCACCTACTGGTTCCCGGGCAAGTGGCGCGCCAAGGCGACCGCAGCCTTCCTGCTGGGCATTCCCACCGCCAACATCATCGGCTCACCGCTGTCCGGCTGGTTGATGCTGCAACACGACGTGATGGGCCTGAAGAACTGGCAACTGCTGCTGGTCACGGAGTCCTTGCCGGCCGTGCTGCTGGGGGTCGCCTGCCTGTGGGTGCTGGTCGACAGCCCGGCAAAGGCCAAGTGGCTGAGCGAGCGTGAGAAGCAATGGCTAGGCAACCGGATTTCGCAAGAGCAGCAGTCGATCGGGGCAAGCCATGGCCATACATTGCGCTCGGCACTGACCAACCCGAGGGTGTTCACCCTCGCGGCGGTCAACTTCTGCTGCATCGTGGGCTCGGTCGGCATCGGCATGTGGTTGCCGCAGATCATCAAGGGGCTGGGCATCTCCGCGGACAAGCTGGGCTTCGTAGTCGCGGTGCCTTACATCCTGGGCGCTATCGCCATGACCCTCTGGGCACGCTTGGCCAACCGTAGCGAACAGCGTCTGCCGTACGTGGTTGGCGCGCTGGCTATCGCCGCCCTCGCCTTGGTCGCAGCCGCGTTAGCAGCAGACCCGCTGGTCAAGATCGCTGCGCTGTGCGTCGCAGTGGCCAGCATCCTGTCGTTCCAGGCCACCTTCTGGGCCATCCCTTCGACCTTCCTCACCGGCCGCGCAGCCGCCGGCGGCCTGGCGATGATCGTGTCGATCGGCAACCTGGGTGGTTTCACCGGGCCGTTCATGATCGGCATGATCAAGGACGCCACTCACAGCTTCGTCATACCGTTCTTCGCAGTGGCAGCCATACTGGTGATCGGCATCATCCTGATGGTCTTGCTGGGCGACCCGGCCAAACGGCAAGCCCCCCAGGGCCATGCTGTCTGAGCAATCAATGGCGGCGGTACAAGAGGTACTGCCCCAACAGCCCCAGCATCAGCACCGCGCCGGCGATCCCCAGTGCCTCCGGCGCGCCCCATCGAGCGGCGATCAAACCTGCGGCCATGCCGCCCAAAGCCTCGAAACCAAAGCGCATGGCAATGTAGAAGGCGATGACCCGGCCGCGCAAATGGCTGGGCGCGCCGCTCTGCAACTGCATGTTGGTGCTGACGTTGCTCAATGTGATGCCAAAACCCAATACCGCCAACGCCAGCAGTGCCAGCGGCAGCTCCCCCGCCAACCATAGGCCCATCAAGGCGACCCCGCACGAAAGCGCCCCGACCTCGGTGAACTGTCGCAGCCGCGGCAAGGCGCCGCCTACCGCCAACACCAGCGTCGCCACGAACGCCCCCGCTCCTGCAGCCCCCCATAGCCAACCCAACACCCGCGCATCTCCGGCGAACACCGCGCTGGCCAGGATGGGCAACAGTGCCGCGTAACAGGAAGCCAGCAAGTTGATCATGATCACGTTGACCAACAGCTGGCGCACGTTGCGGGTCTGCCACATATAGTGCAGACCCTCGCGGAACACCTGAGCGGTTGAGCCGCCGGCCTTGGGGCTGGCAGTACCGCGGACCTTGAGCAAGCCACCCAACAGCGCGAGAAAAGCCACGGCAGTGAGCAGGAAACAGGCTGCTTCCCCGGCAAAGGCAATCAGCGCCCCGGCCAGTGGCGGGCCAACGAAGCGCGCGGCATTGATCAGCATGGCATTGAGCACGAGCGCATTCGGCAGGTCGCCCGGGTTGTCGACGAAGCTGCCGATCAGCGCCTGGCGCAGTGGCGTTTCAAGGGCGTTGAGCAGGCCTAGCAGCAGGGCCATGCCGGCGATGAACGGCCCGTCCACCCAGCCCAGCCAGGTTGCGACGCCCAGCACCAGCGACTGCACGATCAAGATCATTTGCACGATGATGAGCAGCCGGCGCTTGTCGTGGCGATCGATCCATGCTCCCGCTAGCGGGCCGATGACCAGTTGCGGCGCCAACGACAGAAAGGTGATCAGCCCCAGTAGCACGGCCGAACCGGTCAGGTGATAGGCCAGCCAAGCCAATGCAACCTGCTGCACCCACTTGCCCAGCGTGGAAACACCCTGGCCGACGAAATAGATCTGGAAGTTGCGATGAGAGAGCGCCCGCACAGCGGCGGGCCAGCGCGTGCGATGCTGTGGTGATAAATCGGTCAAGTCTTGGAATCCTCAATAGCCCCGCGACCAACACCGGTCCATCAGCCACTGCGCACCCCATCGCAAGGTGCGCAGGTGGAGCTGAATCAGCCTGGAAGCAGGCAGCCTTTCTTCTTCAAGGACTCCAGGACCCAGGAGCGGTCGTTGGTGCCTTGGGCAATTTTTTCCATCTGCGCGGTTTCGGCAGCGTGTTTGGCGGTGGCGCCTGCGTAGACCTCGGAAATATGGTCGTAAGGCACGCACAGCAAGCCATCGTCATCACCGATCACCAGGTCGCCCGGCTCGATCACCATACCATCGATGGCGATCGGCACGTTGATCTCGCCCGGGCCATCCTTGTAAGGACCACGGTGCGAAACACCTGCAGCGAACAGCGGGAATTCACCCGCGCCGATGTTGGCAGCATCGCGGATGGCGCCATTGATGACGATACCAGCCACGCCACGCTTGACCGCGTAGGCCACCATCATTTCACCGATCAGCGCGTTGGTCAGGTCGCCGCCGGCATCGACCACGATCACATCGCCCGGCTGAGCGATGTCGATCGCGTAGTGCAGCATGAGGTTGTCACCTGGACGGGCTTTGACGGTCAAGGCCGGGCCGCACAGTACGCCTTGGCGATGCATGGGGCGCAAGCGGGCTCCACCAGCCGTCATGCGATTCATCGAGTCGCTGACATTAGCGACCGGAACCTCACGGTAGCGTGCAACCCACTCCTCGCCAACCTTACGCGGGCGCTCAAGCACTTGGAAGCCAATGCTCATGTGACATACCTCTCTTGGTGTTATTCGATGTCATCGGCTGCTGCCGAATGTGTTTTTAGAATGTCATTTCATTAAAATCATTGCAATGAGATTTTTCAGCCTAGATCCGCCTATCTATGCGATCGATTTTAATTTTCTTGCAACAGCATTTCATTATGGTAGGGTTTAGACCATTGCCGCAGATGCGCGGCTGACTGCCCCTGACAAGAACAAGGTACCCACGATGTCCCGCACCATTCTGCTGACCGGCCCAGAGCTTGCCGCCGAGGCCATGAACCTTGCCGCCGCACAGGGCGTCAGAATCGTTCCCACCACGCCCTACCTGCCAGCCAAAGAACTGGAAGCCATCATTCGCGCCGAACAGCCCGATGCCATCGTGGTACGCCAGGGCAACCTGACCCGCGCCATGATCGAGGCCTCGGACAAACTGAAAGTGATCGCAAAGCACGGCGTGGGCTATAACACCATCGACATCCAGGCCGCCGCAGACCGCTGCATCCCGGTATCGATCGCCGTAGGCGCCAACGCCCAGTCGGTGGCCGAGCTGGCCTTCGCCCTGATGTTCAGCGTGGCCCGCCAAACCGCACTGCTGGACGCGCGCATGCGTGACGGGCATTGGGACAAGGCTTCTGCCAACGGCATCGAGCTCTCGGGCAAAACCTTGGGCCTGATTGGCCTGGGCTCGATCGGCGGCATCCTCATGGACCTGGTGTCGCCGTTGGGCATGAAAGTCAAGGTATTTGACCCTTACCTCAAGCAACTGCCAGACCGCCCGCACGTTGAACGTGAAGAGGATTTCCATCGCCTGCTGGCTGATAGCGATATCATCAGCCTGCACTGCCCACTGACCGAGACCAACCACAACCTGATCGGCGCTGCCCAGCTTGAGCGCATGCGCCCAGGTGCCATCCTGATCAATACCGCCCGGGGCGAGCTGATCGACACTAACGCCCTGGTCAAAGCGCTCAGCGAACGCCGCATCGCCGGTGCCGGCCTGGACACCTTCAACCCCGAGCCGCCGCCTGCCGACAGCCCGTTGTGGGGCCTGCCGACCTTGGTCGCCACGCCGCATGTCGGCGCCAACACCACCGAGGCCCGGGACCGTGTGGGCCTGGTAGCGCTGAAACAGATTCTCGATGTCTGGGCGGGTAATGCTCTGGACCCGCGTTGCGTGGTCAACCGCCACCTGTTCGCCAACTGATCACTACACGCTTCACGCGCCCGCTTGGTGAAAAGCGACGCGTTCACGACGCATCACTCCAGAAAAAAAACAATTGGAGAGCACCATGACTTCAGCAACATCCCTGCCAAATGAACTCGAACGCAGCACCATGCGCCGAGTCGCCTGGCGCCTGCTGCCGTTCCTGATCGTCTGCTACCTGATCGCAATCATCGACCGCGGCAACATTGGCATGGCCTCCTTGCAGATGAACGAGGACCTGCAGCTCACGGCCAAGATCTTCGGCTTTGCCAGCAGCCTGTTCTTCTTTGCCTATTTTTTGGTCGAAGTGCCCAGCAATCTGGCCATGCAACGCTACGGTGCTCGCATCTGGATCGCCCGCATCATGATTACCTGGGGCCTGATCTCGGCAGGCACGGCGTTTGTGCAGGGCGCCAACTCCTTGTACGTGATGCGCTTTCTGCTGGGCGCGGCAGAGGCCGGATTCTTCCCGGGTGTACTGCTGTATCTCACCTACTGGCTGCCGTCGGCCTACCGTGCGCGGATGGTGGCGCTGTTCATGGTGGCCATCCCGGCTGCCAATTTCATAGGTTCACCGCTGTCAGGGTTGCTGCTGAGCCTGGATGGCTGGATGGGCATGCGCGGCTGGCACTGGCTGTTCATTCTGGAAGGTATCCCTGCCGTTCTGCTGGGCATCGCCTGCCTGTTTGTGCTTACCGATCGCCCCGAGCAGGCCAAGTGGCTCAGTGACGAGCAGCGCGGCTGGCTCATCAAGCGCCTGGCTGAAGAAGCGTCGAAAAAGACCGCCATCGGCCATATCTCGCTGTGGAAACTGCTGCGCCACAAAGACATCTGGGTGCTGGCACTGATCTACTCGGGTGCTTCTGCCGCAGGCAGCACCATGAGCGTATGGGCCCCTCAGCTACTGAAAACCTTTGGCCTCAGTGCCATGGAGATCGGACTGGTGAACGCCATCCCTTACGGCATAGCCTCGGTGCTGATGATCATTTGGGGTCGCAGCTCCGACCGTACCGGCGAGCGTCGCTGGCACACCGCAATGACCATGCTGCTGATCGCGGCAGGACTGTTGATGACTTTGTTCACCTCGTCGCTGCCAGCAACAGTAGTGATGCTGACCATGGTTCTGGTGGGTGCCTACTCGATGAAAGGGCCGTTCTGGGCGCTGGTGTCTGGCTGGCTGTCTTCCTCGACCGCTGCTGCGGGCCTTGCAGCCGTGGGCGCCATGGCCAACCTCATCGGCGGCGGCCTCATGGTCAATGCCTACGGCGCCATTCACGATGCCACTGGGAGCTACTCTCTGGCGCTGATGCCATTGGCCGCGCTGTGCACCGTGGCCGGTGTCGCGGTACTGGTAATCGGCCGAAAGCGCCAGCGCGAGCAAGCTGAAACATCCGGCGCCGCCAGCGCAAAATAAACCGCACAAGCCGCACCTCGATGCCCACTTTCCTGCCTCATGAACGTGGGCATCGTCTTTCATAATTACAAGAAAAGAGGAATAGCCATGACGTTGTCTCGTCGCCAATTCTTGCTCGCCACCGGCGCACTGGGCGCTGTCGCCTCCATAGGCACCATGGCCGATGCGCCGTTCAGCAAAGGCGATGCGCCCCCCCGCCTGACGCCGCCTGAAGGCAGCATCGACTGCCACATGCACCTTTACGACAGCCGCATCCCGGCCGCATCTGGCGCTACCCTGCTGCCGCCGAACGCCTCGCTGCAGGATTACCGCAGGTTGCAGGAGCGCCTGGGCATCCGCCGCATGGTCATCGTCACGCCGTCAACCTACGGCACCGATAACCGCGTGATGCTCGAGGGTTTGTTACGCAGTCGTGGCGACGCCCGAGGCGTGGCGGTTGTGTCGAGTGCGATTACCGACACGCAGCTTGCCGAATTACACCAGGCGGGCGTGCGGGGTATCCGCTTCAACCTGAGCGTTGGCAACCAGGCACTCGATGGGCTGGAAAGCCTGGCCGCGCGAGTCGGCGAAATGGGCTGGAACGTGCAGGTCGCTCCCGGGCCGCTACTGCCCGAGATTGCCCCACGCTTGCTGGCATTGCCGGGCAAAATCGTTATCGACCACATGGGCCATGTACCGCAGCCCTTAGCGCTGAAGTCGCCGGCTTTCGCCGCGCTGGTGCGGCTGCTGGACACCGACCGAGCATGGATCAAACTGTCGGCTCCCTACCTGCGCTCGAAGACCGGAGCACCGCTGTTCGAGGATGTCGGCAGAGTCGCCAGTACATTGATAAGCCATCGCCCTGATCGCATGCTATGGGGCAGTGACTGGCCGCACCCGACGCTGCCCGTCAAACAGAAACCCGATGATGCGCTGATCCTCGACCTGCTGATGCACTGGGCACCAAGGGAACAGACTCGAGCTCTGATATTGCGCGACAACCCCGCCCAGCTCTACTTTTTCTGATCACCTGCCAGACCTGATGCCTGGCTTTTTCGTGGGAGGCAAAGGCTGGGCCATCGCCTACAGGGCATCGGGTAGCGCCAGCACAGCCAGCAGTTTGTCTCTGGTCGTTTGAGTGCAAGGCTGCATCGGCTCCCGCAGCTCGTCGGTCATCAAGCCCTGGAACTGCAATGCCGCCTTGACCACGGCCGGGTTGGGCTCGGCAAAGGCCATCCTGATCCAGGGCAGCAACTGGTAGAACGTGCCACGCGCAGCCGCCCAGTCGCCGCTATCCACCTGCCGCAGCATCCGCACGTAAAGGTGCGTATGCACATGGGCCGAAGCCGAAATGGCCCCTGCACCGCCCAGGCACAGGTTGTTGAATATTTGCAGGTCTTCACCGGCCAGCACTTGGGCATGACCGTCCTGGATCAAGGCCATGGTGGTTTCGCTGTCGCCGCTGCAGTCCTTGACTGCCGCGATACGGGGGTGGCGCACGATCCGGCGCAAGGTTTCGCGCTCGATGCGCACGCCGGTGCGGTACGGGATGTCGTATACGATCAACGGCACGCTGGCGGCATTCGCTACGGTATTGAAGAAGGCCTCTATGCCGGCCTGCGAAGGGCGGATGTAGCAAGGCGCCGGTACCAGAAGCCCAGCAATGTCACGCCGCTGGATTTCAGCCTGGAAGGCCAGCAACTCACGCAGGTTGTAACCCGACAGGCCCATCACCACCTGGCCTGGCGCCGCCCAGGCCAGCACGGCATCCAGCACAGCCAGTTGCTCGGCCTTGGACAGTGCCGCCGCCTCCCCCGTGGTACCGCACACCACAAAACCGGCCACGCCGTCTTCGAGCAGCTTCTTCACCAGCTTTTCCAGTGCGGCGAAGTCCACTTCATCGGCGCGCATGGGCGTGACAAGGGCAATCCAGATACCACGGAAATTCGACATGCAAAAACTCCTGATGTTGACCGAAAGTCAGCGTCAGCGGGTGAGGAGTCGAAGTGGTCTGGCAGGGATACCTGGCGCCTTCTGTCTCGTCAGCCCACCTGACGAGACAGCGCGCCTCGGTCAGATGAGCGGCTGTTTCTTGGATTTCTTGGCAACGGCAACGCACGCCTCTGCCTGGGCAATGAAGCCCGAAGCGGAAATGGCGTGGTTGGACATGGACATGCTGGCAAACCCGTTGCGTAGGTATGGCTGGATAATGGTGGGGCGACGTGCCTGGTGTCAACCCTTGGTCTGCATCGGCCCGTGTAGCAGCGTGCAAGCAGGTATTGCCGTCAACGCCACTCGCTGTAAGGCTCCAGCGGCGTTACCGGCAAGGCCAGGTTGCCCCGCCACGGCTCGAACAGGTAGCGCAGGTAGAGCATGGCATGGCTAGGCGCGTAGTCATCGCTGTGCTGCCAGTCGAAGCCGCCGCCCAGTACCCACCGATCACTCAGGCGCCGTTCGAACAGGCCGCGCAGGCGGTAGCCCAGCCCGCTGCTGTCGCTGGCTTCGCTCATGGCATAAATGTTGGAGTCAACGTCATATTGCGCCAGCACCCTGCGATTGACGTGGGCGTCCGGGTACAACCGGCTGCTGCCACTGTGGGCCTGGGACCAACTGACCGAACCCTCCAGCAACAGCGACCAGTCGTAGTTGCGCCAGGCGTAACTGACCGGCACGCCTACCGACGTGTAACGCTGTGGGCTGTAGTAGCCGCCCTGCCCCAGGCTGTAGCCGCCCAGGTCCTTGTCATGGCGCCAGTGCATCAGCGTCAGGCCAACACGCACACGCTCGTCGGCCCTTTCCACCACTCGGTGGTAATAGCCGGCCATGGCCCGAGTGCGCTGGTTGTCGGCAACGTTTTCGCCATACAGCCAGTGATGCCCCAAGCTGGCCCAGACACCGTTGTCGCCCCCTTGGTCCCAGCTCAGGCCAAGCGTGCCGCCATTGGCTGTGACACCGCCCCAACGCACGCCTGTCGGGCGGTCGCGTGCGCCGGCAAACGACAACAGCGAGTTGCTCATGGGCCGCCGCGATGCAGTCAGCGACCAGCCAACTTGACCGAGGTCTCCGCTGAGCGTTGCGCCACCCAGCCAGTTATTGACCGCATAGCCCTGGGTGGTGCCCAGGTCGACCGCCCAACGGCCGCCCTGCCAACCCAGCGCCAGCACGCTGCCATCAGCGGTCTGCGAGCCGCCGGAGCACGCAGGCAGCGATTTCCCGTCAGCGGTCCGGCCGACAAACTGGCAGCTACCGAAGTCGGGTGTGTAGCGGCCCTGATCGTTCTGCTCGAACGAGCCTGCATCCATGCCGATGCGCTCAACACGGGCAAAGGCGGTGCCGTCCTGCCAAGGGGTATCGACATGCAACAAGGTCGACTGGGTACTCAGCTCGGAGGTGCCCGGCGTACCGTCGTCCTGGCGCCAACCGTAGTCGTGCATCAGCGTCACATGGGTATTGCGCTGGCGATACAACGCATCGACGTCGCTGCGCAGGCTACGCGCCAGCCAGTCGTCGGCGTCCTGTTCACGGCTGGCCAGCGTCAGGGCACGGTCATCCCGTGGCGAGGCGGCAGCACGGTCCAGCAACTGCGCATCGGCCATTGCTGCGGCGTAGAGGTCCAGCGCCCGTTGCGGCTCGTGCTGCGCCACCAGGCGGGCAGCGTCCCGGCGCAACAATGGGTCAGGCCGGGGCTGCTGCGCTGCAAGCCGGTCGAGCAGCGCGGCCGCTTGGTCGTGATTGCCCAAGGCCACCCAGACAGCCGCCAGGCGCCGCTGGGCGTTGCTGTCATCGGCGGCCACCTGTGGCACCTGCACGGTCATCATGTGCCGGGCCTTGGTCAGATTGCCTTCAGCCACCGCGCTTTCGATCACGCCAAGGCGCGCTTCCGGTCGCCCGGGCTGTATGGCCAGCACACGCTGGTAATAACCACGAGCCTTGTCAGGCTCACCGCGCGCTGCCGCCCAGTCGGCCAACAATATCAGGTCGTCGGGGCCGCCTTCTCCACGCGCCAGGCTGGCTTCAAGCATGGCTGTCGCCTCAGTAACGCGGCCTTGAACCTGCAGCTGCTGCGCCGAGGCCAGGGTCACGCGGCGCTGAATGCGCTGCTGCAGGGCATGCATGTCAGCGCTCCAGGCTGCCTGCGGCACTGCACCCAGGCTGTCCAGGGCCAAGGCATCACGGTCGCTGGACTCCAGGAACAGGCCATGGGCATAGCGGGTTGCTGGGTCGCGCGGCTGGTGCTGCACCAGTCTGGCGAAGGCCGCATCGGCCTCGGCGGTGCGGCCCTGGTGACGCAGGCTGTTGGCCAACTGATACACCAGCCAAGGCTCATCGGGGGCCAAGGCAGTGGCCTGGGCCAGCACCTGGCTAGCCGCTGCCCAGTCTTCGCGTTGCAGCGCCTGCTCACCCTGCTGACGCAGGCGTGCAAGTTCCAGGCTGCGACGCAAACTGGCGAACTGCACCTGCTGGCGAGTCGGCAGGCTGTCCAGGTACGCCTGCGCCTTGGCTGGCGATTGCGCCTGGTACACACGGATCAGGCCACGCACGGCGCTTTCATTATCCGGTGCCATGCGCCTCACTTGCAGGAACTGCCGCTCGGCGGCAATCGCATCGCCTTCAGCCAGCGAAACATCGGCCAGGCCGAGCAAGGCGTACTCATCTTTCGGGCGTTGCTGGCGCGCCTGCAAGTACAGTGCTCGGGCGTCTCGCAGGTTGTTGGCCTGCAGGGCGCGCTGAGCGTTGTGAAGTTGCGCCCAATACTGGCTGGACGACTCCAGGTCCTTCCATTGGCTGATCCAGTAGGTGTCCTGTTCCTTGGCACTCGCCGTCCGGAACGCTGTGTTGGCGTTTTCGTAACGGCCCTGACGCATCAGCGCATAACCCAGGGCGCCGTGCAGGCTGGCATCGTCCGGGTACCGGCGCAGCGCCCGACGCAGCTGTACTTCGGCTTCGGCATTTCGGCCCTTGTCGAGCAACGCCTTGCCGCGCTGGCCCGCCTGCCAGGACGGGTCGGCCAACAGCGTGCGCTGCTGTTGCAGGTTGGCGCTGGCCTGTGCCAGCAGCGGCGAAGCCGGGTAGCGCTTGAGGAAGGCTTGCCAGGCCGCTGCGCTGGTGCTGCTCACCGCTTGCCCGGACAGGTAGTCGAACTCCCGCTGGGCGGCAGCATCCCGGGCGCCGGGGTCGCGCGCCAGCTGATCGAGCAGTGCCAGCGCTTCGCGGTCACGCTTTTCGGCGAACAGCCAGCCAGCCAGGGTCTGGCGTAACCCGGCACTGCCGGGGTACTGCTGGTCCAGCTGCTGCAACTGCCTGATCGCCTCGGGCCGCTGACCTGGCAGGTTGCCGCGCACGCGCCAGTAATCCAGGGCCAGCTCAAGGCTGGGCGGCTCGCCGGCGAACAGCTGCTCATAAACCGCCAGCGCCTCCCGATTGCGCCCGGTAACGGCCAGCAGGCGCGCCTGCTGCAAGCGCCGCGCAGTCTCTGGCTGCTGCAACGCGAGCAGGCGCGCGGCCTGGCGCGCTTGCAGGCTACCGGGTGCCAAGGCATTGATCCTGGCACTCAGCTGTTCGGCCTCGGTGATGTTCTTTTCGCGCAATGCCAGGCTCAAGGCCGCCAGCAACACATCCGGGTTGCGTGGCTCCAGCAGCTGCAGGCGGCCCAGTGCATCACGCACCAGGTCGTCGCGGTGCAGCGCCTCGCCCCGGCGCACCTGGTCCAGCAGCCATTGCCGCTGCTCCCCGGCGTCCTTGGGTTGTGCGACGGCCTGGCAAGCCACCGTCGCCAGCATCAGCACGCCGATCATTCGCTGCATGGCGCACTCCAGGCCGGCAGCAGGTGGCCGTGCGAGTCAAAACGGTAACGGGCTTCATCCCAACCCTGGCCAAACAGCGCCAGCACCTGGCTGTAGTACGCCTTGGCCTCGACCGGCTGCTGATGCAAACGCTGCCGCTGCGCTGCCAGGCCAGCCACGTGCTCGGGAGAAGCCGCCAGCAAAGGCAGCAAGGCCGCAGAGAAACCGGCCGGGCCATGGCCGCTGGCAGCACCGCTGCGCGCATCCACGTGCTCGGGCGGCAGCCCGTCGCGTGTGGTCAATGCTGCCATCGGGGCATAGCGGGCCACCAGCTCGGCACGCTGGGGCGCGTCCTTGGCCAGCATGCCAACCCACAGGTAGACCCGGATGGCATCGTAATCACCGCCACTGCCATGCTGTGGGTCCGCTGCCAGCTCACCGGCCGGCGTCCACAGTAGCCAGTCCGGGGCGAAGCCTTTGGGTGACGATGCCAGCCACAAGCGCCGCGTATTGGCCGCCAGTTCGCCCCACAGCGGGTCCACCAGGCTGAAGCGGTCGAACAGTTGCAACGGCAGGTAACTGGGGTTAAGCCTCGTGCCACGGGCATCCTCGAAGCCGTAGTCGCCCGGCAGCAGCATCACCCCCAGGCCTGGCAGCTTGCGTACGGTCTGCGCAGCGATGCGCCACAGCAGGCGCTGGCCCAGTTGCGTGTAGGCCGGTTCGCCCCACAACCGCCCCGCTTCCAGCAGGCTGTAGGCAATCCACAGGTCGGCGTCGCTGGCATTGTTGGTATCCAGCACCTGCCACTGCTGCTGGCTGTTACGGCCCCACAGCCAAGCGGGAAGATGCCGGGCGAGGTCACCCTCGGCCAGGTTGTTGGTGGTCCAGCGCAGCAATTGCGCGAAGGCCTGCCGGTCATTGCCTACCAGGGCGAAGAACAGCGCATAGCTCTGCCCTTCCGAGGTGGTGATCAGGCGCTCGTCGCTCGGGTCGATGACCCGACCGTCCACACTCACCAGCTCGGCCTTGAAGCGGTCCCAGGCGGGCCAGGAGCAGGCCGTCGCGGCATTGGCTAAGAAAGGCAGGCCGAAGGTGACCAGCCCCACCAGCAATCGGCGCATGATCACCCCGCCTCACCCAGGCGGCGCTTGCCTGCCCAGCGCAGTGCCCGCCAAAGCAGGAAGGCAAACAGCACCACGCAAATGGCCGCGATCGCCGCCAGCAGCACCGGGTGCTCGGACAAGTGGAACCACAACAGCAACCACCACGGCAATGCACCCACGAAGTAATGCTCGCCCACAAACTGGCTGGTAACGCCGCTGCTGCGCACCAGCGTTACCGAACCGGCCACCGCATCGAGCTTGCCCACATCGCCGAGCGTATCGCGCAGCAAGCCGTAATCGCTGTCGCTGCTGGCCAACAGGGCAACGACACTGCGCTGCGGGTGGAACGGCGACTTCAAACCGGTGATGGCCGCGATCGGTGCCTGCGCGCTCACCGCCACGCGGCTGCTTGCAGCCACCGCCCCGGTGTCGAAGCGCTGGCTGCCCGGCAGCCCTGCGCTGCGGCCTTGCAGCAACCAGTCACGCTGGGCGCTGAGCAGCAGGCCAAGGTTGGGCGCATCGCTCAGGGCTTCAGGCAGGCTGCCTATCAGCAGCAAGTCGGCATCGGCCGCTGCGGCCTGCTTCCAGTCATCCACCAGTTGCAGGCCCAGCGCCGGGTAACCGATTTGCCCGGCCAGCCCGCCAATGGTATCGAGCAAGGTGCCGACCTGCATCGCCGTGGGTTTGCCCGGCATGATGACCAGGGTTTCGGAAAGGTCGGCCATGCGGCTGAACGGGAAGCCGCTGCGGGCAAATGCACGCAAGTCGGGCATGGCGATGTAGTGGTGATAACCGGACAGGTCGATGGTGGAGTTGTCGTCGATCGCTGCCCGCACATCCACCGGCAGGGATGTCTGGCAACGGTCGCGCTGGGCGCTGCCCAAGGTGCTGGCAAAGCTGAAATCAAAGCGCAGGCGGTTGCGGTCGCCGATTTTCAACGCCGGCACCAGTGACTTTTCGGTCAACGCAGTGCTGTCGCCGGATAACACCGCCAGGCGCATTTCTTCGAGGGTGCCGCTGCGTCGGTCATTGCCCACCAGCGGCATGCTGGTGATGTACTGGTCGTTGACGCTGATGCTCAGGCGCGATTCGTCGGTCACCGCAGGCGCCGTGTAGCGGTATAGGGTGCGCAGCGGGATGCCCTGGTTTCGCCAGACAAACAGGTCGGGCGGCAGGTTCAGCTCCAGCGTCACCGGCCTAGGTTGAAGGCCACTGACTTGCAGCTGCTCGGGGTAGTCCAGCAGCTCGGCAAAGCGTACCGGCCGGTCGGTGCGCGTCCAGTTGGGGGCATCGTAAGGCTGACGTGGTTGCAAGGCAGTCATCTGCTCCACTTTCACCCGGGCGCCACGGAACAGGTTGTTCCCAACCGCCAGCGCCGATGCAGCCTTGACCAGATCATCGTCGTTGCGGCCCAGTACCAGCAGCACTTTGCTCCAGCGGTCATCCGGGTGGTCGATCATCTGCAGCACCGGGCCATCCACCGGCGGAAACTGCTGCAGGTCGGCGAGGAAGGCCGGGCGACGGTCGTTGGTGGCAAACACGATGCTTGGCTTTGGCGTGCCCGCCCGCGCCGGCAGGCGGTTGTACAGCACCGGGAAGGTTGCCTTGCGCCAACCGGCCTGGCTGCCGAAGTACGACGCCAGGATCGCCGCCGCGCGTTGCTCACCCAGGCTCGGCACGCCACTGAATACCACCGGCAGTTCCACTTTGCCGGTATCACGCGCATCGAAGAACGGCAGCGGGAAATACGCCAGGTCGTTGTCCAGCGCCAGGGCCTGCTCGTGCAACTGCACCTGGCTCTTGCGATTGAGGTTCAGCCACAGGCCGCTGTGCGCCGGGTCTTCGCAGATGTCGGTGTAGTGCCCGACAAACTCCAGGCGTACCCGGTTGAAGTCGCTGAGCAGCTTCGGGTCCAGCGGCAACTGGCGGCGCACGCGCTGGCCAGGCTGGTCCTTCTCCACGGGCACCACGCCCATCATTTCGTCATTGAGGTAGACGCGCAGATGCGACAGGTTCGGCAGCAGCGCTGGCGAAGGCGTGTAGTCCAGTTGCAGACTGGCGTCAGTGACCAGACGGTCGCGACGCACGCCGAACTCGATGTGTTCAGTGTTGCGCACCCCCAGCAACAGGCTGTCGGATGCATGCCCGAGCTGCTCGAAGGTTTTCATCACTGGCCAGTTCGGTACCGTGGGTACGGCTGGCTCGGCAAGCGGGGCTACAGAGGCGGCAGCAGCAGGCTGCGACAAAGCGGCAAGCAGCGCCATCGCCAGGCCCCAGGTACGCGCGGGATAACCAGTCATCATGCGTCTCGATCAACAAGGTTCAAAGAAGGAACAGCCCGTGGTGTGCGGGGCCAGTAGCTGGCCAGCCAACGTGCCAGCGCGCGCAGTGGCTGCAGCCACGCGTGTACCCACGGCGGCAGGTGCTCTAGCAGGCGCAGGTAACCGACACCGCCCAACTTCAGCACATCGACCAGGCTGCGCAGCGGGCGCTCGACCTCATGCTGCTCGCTCCAGCCCAGCCAGGCATCGGCGCGAGCAAACGTGCAGTGCACCAGGTCGATACGCTGCTGTTGGCTTAGCGCGTTGAATACCAGGCCCACGTGCTGCCCGACCGTACGGGTGACACAGGCCTGGAAGGCGAACTCGCGCTGGCCACGGTTGAGCAGCAGGCGCACCTGCTCCCCCGGTTTCAGCGCAAGGCCGTCGTGCAGTTGCAGGCCGACACCGCCATCGGAGTAATCGACCAGGGTGCACGGGTAGGCGTGACCGCTGGCCAGCACCAGGCCTGCCGGCAGGCGCATCTGCACCCGGTGGGCGCGGCGCACCTGGCGCACTTCGGCGGCCACGGCAACCGCGGCGCCGATGATCAGCAGGTTGTAGACCACCCACAGCGAACTGACGATCACCGTGCCGATTTCTGCCGCCGGGCCGGTGAACAGGCGCCACACGGCAAAGCCCAGGCCCGCTACGTTGAGTGCCGCAAGCCACAGGTACGGCTGGGCGATGTGCCAGTCGAACTGCTCCTGCTCCATCAGGCCGCCCTTGGCGGTAACGTTGAACTTGCCTTTTTTCGGGGCGAACAGCGCGACCGTGGTGGGGCGGGCGATGTACCAGGCCAGCACGGTCTCGTACACCTCGCCCCAGAAGGTTTGCCGGTACTTGCCCTGCATGCGCGAGTTGGTCAGGCTGGCGTGGATCATGTGCGGCAGCACATACAACAGGATCATCAACGCCGGTGCGTAGATGATGTAGGCATGCAGTAGCAGGAACGCCAGCGGTGCGGTCAGGAACACCAGGCGCGGCAGGCCAGCCAGGAAGTGCAGCATCGCATTGGCATAGCACACCCGCTGGAACAGGCTCAGCCCACGCCCGAACACGGGGTTGTCGGTGCGGAAGATCTGCACCATGCCGCGTGCCCAGCGAATGCGCTGGCCGATGTGCGCCGACAGGCTCTCGGTAGCCAGGCCGGCCGCCTGCGGGATGCTCAGGTAGGCCGATGACCAACCCTGGCGGTGCATGCGCAAGGCGGTGTGGGCATCCTCGGTCACGGTCTCCACGGCAAAACCACCGATGCTTTCCAGCGCGGTGCGGCGCAGTACCGCGCACGAGCCGCAGAAAAACGCCGCGTTCCACATGTCGTTACCGTCCTGGATCAGGCCGTAGAACAGCTCCCCTTCATTGGGGCGGCGACGGAACGAACCCAGGTTGCGCTCGAACGGGTCGGGCGAAAAGAAATGATGCGGCGTCTGCACCAGTGCCAGCTTCGGGTCCTTGAGGAACCAGCCCACCGTCATTTGCAGGAAGGAGCGCACCGGCACGTGGTCGCAGTCGAAGATGGCAATCAGCTCGCTGTCGGTCACACCCAACGCATGGTTGAGGTTGCCGGCTTTGGCGTGCTTGCTGTCCGGCCGCACGATGTAGCCCACCCCCACCTCGTCGGCGAACGCGCGGAACGCATCGCGGCGGCCGTCGTCGAGGATATAGATCCGCAGGCATTCGCGTGGCCAGTCCAGGCCCAGGGCCGCCAGTACTGTGGTGCGCACTACCGACAAATCTTCGTTGTAGGTGGGGATCATCAGGTCTACGGTTGGCCAGTGCTGCGGGTTGGCAGGCAGGTTCGCCGGCTTGCGCTGCAACGGCCAGCTGGTCTGGATGTAGCCCAGGATCAGCACGAACCACGAATAGGTTTCCGCCGCCAGCAGGATCACCCCGCACACCAGGTCAGTGGTGTCGTTCCAGTTCAGGGTCGCGGTGTAGCGCCACCATAGATACCGGCAGGATATGATCGTCGACAGCACGATCAGCATCAGTGTCGGGAAACGCCCCGGCATGTGCCGCACCAGCATGGCAATACCCAGCAGCAGGCCGATGAACACCAGCTGTGCCAGGTAGCCGAAGGGCTCCGTCACGCACAGCAGGGCCAGGCCCGTCGCGCACAGCGTCAGCGCACTGTAGAACGCCCGCCGGGCGAACACGCTCAAGCCGCGCAAGCGTGCCGAGGCTTCATGTCTGAAGGCACTGCCACGGTAGCGGGCAGGTACCTGCTGCAACCTGCCGATCACCAGGCTGCGGTAATGGCCCGCAACCTGTCGCGCATTCCGCAACTGCTCGCGCACGGTGGCCCAGACCCCCCGCGCGAACCCTGGCCGGTGTTGCGCCGGTTGCTGCCTTAGCAGCAGCCACAGGCTCTGGATCAACAGGCGGACCGGGTCGCCCAGGCTCGGACGCTTGCCCGCCAGTTGCGGGTACAGGCGCTGGCGCTCGGCCAACAGCGCCTGCCAGGCGGGGGACTCCAGGCGCAGAAACAGGAAGGCCAGCCATACGCCGAGGGTAAACAGGCAGGCTACCGGTAAGCGCGCACCGCGCGCGCTGAACCAGGTGTAGGTCGACAGGGGGCTCAACGTCACGGCTGGCGCCTCGTCAGGCAACGTACCGCCAGGCTCTGCACATCTCGGCAGGCCAGGCTATGCGGCGCGTAATGGCCGAGCGGTGCCTTGCATGCCAGCGCTTCGAGGAACGCCTCGTCGCGGTGCACCACCTGAATCGGCAGGCGATCACGGAACAGGTCACGCCATACCATCAACAAGTCGCTTTGCAAGCGGCTGGCCGGGTCGTAACGGTTGACCAGCAGCATGTCGTAGCGCTCGACCGGCTGGCGGCCGAGCAACAAGTGGCTGGCCATCTCGGCCTCGGCCACCAGTACTCGCACATCGGTCTCGATGCTGTGGCCAGCGGTATCAGGCGGCAGTTGCGGCAGGTCGAACAACACCCAGTCGAAATGCCCGGCCAGCTCGGCCTGACGCGCGCGCCATGCCTGCGCGTCGGGCATGGGGCGCGCCACGCCATCTGGCAGGTTGCCGAACGGCAGCAGGCATAGGCCATCGAGTACTTCATACACGGCATCGCCAACCGGCCGCCCTTGCCGCTCGGCCAGCGCCCAGCCTTCTTGCGTACCTAACGGCAGGTTGAAGTGCAGCCCGAGCAAGTTGCTTGGGCACAGGTCGATCAGCAGCACCCGCTCGCCCACGCCCTGCAGCGCATAGCCCAGCGCGGCCAGCAAGGCGCTGCGCCCCAGGCCACCACGCACGCCGTGCAAGGCCAGGCTGGTCATGCGGACACACCCTCGCGCTGCGCTGCAGCCGCGTGCAACGCGCCCGGGGTGCTGGCCCGATAGCTTTCACCCAGCAACGGCCAGCGCTGCAACGCCTGCTGAACCCCCACCAACATGGAAATGTCCTGGTAGTTCAGGTCTGGCATCGCCAGGTGCTGGCGCAACTGGGCGATATCGTCGCTGCGGTCGGACGGGTCTGCTTTGCCAGTGTTCATGGGCGCTCCTCGGGGATGGGCTGCCAGTCGGGCTGGCCTTGCAGGCGCATGTAGGCGCGCCCCTGATAGTTCACAACCTCCGCCCCGGAGGTCTGCGCAACCTGTTCTGTGGTCGGCAGGTCGGCCAGCAGGCCGGGCACATCCAGCGCCTGCTGCTGGCCCAGGCCGGCGTAAACGCGCGACACAAGCTCGGACAGTGCCAGGTAGCTGGTCGGTGCCGCGACACGCAGCGGCTCGCTGCGGGCCGGCTGCCCCATGCCGATGAACTTCAGGCCGACCGGTACATGGGTGATCGACGGCGTAGGGATTTCACGCATGCCTGACAGCTGCATGCGGTCACCGTGCAGCGCAGCGCCATGTTCCGGGACAATGGCCACGACCACGCGGCGGCCACTGCGCTCCAGCTCGTCGAGGAAGGTGCCCAGCTCACCAAACAGCCGGTTGGCGCGGGTGGCGTAATCGGCCACGCGGGTACCGCCGTCGGCGGTAACGATACGGTTGCCGTCGTGCAGGCTGATGCTGTTGTAGAACAGCGACACATGCTCGGCGGCGCTGCCTTGGCGCTGCCCCCACCAGCGGCGTAACACGTCCAGGTCACTGGCAATCGGCGAGCCGTCGAAACCGACCAGCGCGCGCGGGAAGTCGGTATTGCGCAAGCCGGGCTGCGGCATGTGCTGCTGGGTGATGTCGCCGATGAAGTTGTCGAACTGGCCGCTGTGGTTGAGCAAGGTATTGCTCTGGAAGCCGAGCTTGGCCAGGTTCTGGAACAACAGGCACTGCTCCGGGGCGCTCTGGTAAAGGCCCGCGTGGGACGACTGCCCGCAGCTGGCACGTAGCACGCGGATGGCCGCCGGCCCACTGTAGGAGGTGGCCGAATTGAACTGGTCGAAGACCACGTCCAGGCGCGACAGCAGCGGGTTGTCACGCAGCCCCGCGGCAGACAGGTCATCCCAGGCCAGCGAGCAGATGTTGATGATCAGCAGGTCGAACGGTTGCTCATCAACATTGATGGCAGGGAATGCCGTCACCCGCTCCCGCTCACTGGCGAAGAAACGTTCGAGCCAGCTGTCGAGCGTGGCATTGTCGGCAAGCGCTGCGGCCTGCACGGGCTTGCCGGGGCCGGCAGCCACATTGCCGGACGGCTGGCCGGCGTTGACGGCCAGTGAAGGCAGCCCGCCCACGGCCAGCCACGCCAGCCCCAGCAGGCTCAAGGTGCTCAGGCGCAGCCAATGGCGCAAGTACAGATAGCCCACCAGCAACAGCGCCAACGCACCGAGCAGGTTCCAGTTGATGAAACGGCCCAGCAGTTCGAGCATGTAGTCCCATGAAAAGTCGAGCACACCCGGCTGTGCCAGCAGGCGGCTGAACGGCGGGAACCAGGTGTCCTGGTAGAACAACGCGACACCAATCGGCACCGCCACCAGCTGCCGCGCGACGCGCAGCCATCTCCCCGGCAAAGGCAGCAGCAGGAAAGCGGCGAACAGCAGGTTCGGCAGCGCCTGGAAGTCCAGCATGCCGAGGGCGACCAGCAGGAATTTTGCCAGGAAATAGAGGTTCCACCCTCCCAGTCCAGGCCAGCGCGCCAGTACCGGGAGGGAGGCGATGGTCTTAGTCATTACGGGGTTCCTGGCGTGCAGCGCGATGGCGGACGCCCAGCGGTTTCAGGTAACGGGGTGCAAGGCGGCGGCGCAACCAGCCGCGCAATGCAACGCGCAGGCGCAGCACCAGCAAGGCCAGGGCAAACGTCACCAGCGCAGTGATGGCAATTACTTGCAGGAGCTGCACGAAGTTCATGCTGTACCCCGCTTGCCCAGGGCAATCCGGCGTGGTGCCAGGGCCGACCTTGGGTGCGCAGGCTGTTGCGCCGCTGCATCCAGCCGCGGTGGCTGCGGTGCGCTGTCGTCGAGGAAGGCCGGGGTGGCCAGGCTGTCGACCCCGGCGAGTACCTCTTGGCTGATGAACAGTTCTTTCCACGACAACTGGAAGATGTGGTCAAGCGCTTGCTCGACCCCTTCAGAGCGGCAGGCGAACAGGAACAGGAACAGGACTTCGCCCACCACACAGGCAATGTCACCATCGCGGCGGAATACCGTGCGCGAACAGGCCTGCAGCGGGGTCAGGCCATGGGCCGGGCGCAATACCAGCAACTGGTGGACGATTTCGCCGTTGCGTACACCGTGCCACATGGTGTTCACGGCTTGCGCAAATGCACGGGGCGCTACCAGCCCGCAAATGGCCAGCGGCCGCAGCCGTGCGAGCAAGGCATCGAAGTTGCCCGGCAGATGCCGCCGCCATACGTAACCCTGGATGCTCTCGACCATGGTCAGGAAACGCGACAGGCTGGCACCGAACGGCACGATCTGGGTGGCACCACAGGCCAGCAGCAGTTGCTCGTCCTGATAGCGCAGGGTTGGCGCCATCTCGCGCACCACCAGCTTCAAGGCATTGCCACGTAACTGGCGCAGGCGGTGCAGCTGGCGTGCCAGGCTGTCCAGGCGCTGCCCGCCATCCATGGCAAAGATCACCGTGGCAGACACCGCTCTGCTGGCTTTGGCGCTCAGTTCGTCAAGGTTTTCGCAGACCTGCCAGTGCTCGGAGAAGGCGGGCGCGCCTTCCAGCACCGGGCGCTGGGCCAGGCACAGCAACTCATCACCACCGGTGTCGGATGGCACCTGCGGCGCTCCGGTAACGGCAAACCCGGTGTCAAGGCGCGCCAGCTCCAGGTCTCGGGTACCGGCCTTGCCGAGTGGGTTGCTCCAGAAATGCTGCAGGTAGCGCACCCCACCTTTGCCGCGGTACACCTGGGCCAGCCCGTCTACGCCCTGATTGAACGCGCGCAGCTGCTCCACCCGTCCAACACCCTGCCCGCTGCTGATGACCAGCAGCAGCGCAGCCTCGGCCAGCAATAAGGGCCGCAGGGCATTGCACCAACGGGCAACGTCATCGCCCGCCCAGGCCTCGAGTGGCGCCAGCAGCAACAGCACACGCCCGGGCACGTCGATGCGTGGCAAGTCATCAACCAGGTGCAGGGTGGCTTGCGGGGTGGTCTCGTACAGTGCCAGCTCGGCCGGGCCCTGCGCCGCATCGAGCGCACCCAGCACATCACCCATGGCTTGCGCATCGGTGATCAAGGTTGCCCGAACGTCGTCGAGCATGCCTGCAAGCACTTGGCGGCATAGCAAAGTGGCGTCTTCCGTGGCGTCACAGGCTACCCAGTACAGTCCTTGTTCATGAAGGCAGCTGCTTTCGGCGCCTATGCCGGAAATAGCCAACAACGGCATTCCATTCGTCAAAACAGTGGCTCTACGTCAAAAATTTAAACGGCTTTGAAGCTAGATTTGCACATGGGTCGTCGACGGCTTTTGACCCTCGTCAAAAAAACGACAAAAACACCGACGCACCATTTAAGTGCGTCAATTCTACAGCAGCAAGGCAAAATAATGTCAACCGCAAATGTAATGAATTGCAAAGGTGTGTCGAACGCTGCACCAAGGGCAGGATGCTGCATGCGAATGTGTCGATGTGCGTTAAGGTTACCTGTCAGGCAGATGCTGATTTACCGGAGACACGCATGCTTCGCATTTTTGAACGCTGGCTAGACCCCTTCCCCCCTGACGAAGTACCGCCGCCGCCAGATGGCCTGTTGCGCTTCATGTGGGCCTGCACCCGGGGCGCTCGCGGCTACATTCTTGCCTTGGCACTGCTCAGTGCCGGGGTGTCGATTTACGAAGCCTGGCTGTTTGCGTTCCTCGGCCAGGTGGTCGACCTGCTCTCGGCCTGGCAGGCCGGTGGCGCCGCCGCCAGCACACAGGAAAGCCACGTACTGTGGGGGATAGGCATCGTCCTGGTTACCAGCATCGGGCTGGTGGCGCTGCGCACCCTGGTGCAGCACCAGGTGCTGGCAATCAATCTGCCGCTGCGCCTGCGCTGGGACTTCCACCGCCTGATGCTGCGCCAGAGCCTATCGTTCTTCTCCGACGAGTTCTCTGGCCGGGTTACCACCAAGGTGATGCAGACAGCGCTGGCGGTGCGCGAAGTATTGTTCACGCTCATCGAGATCCTGCCCGGCATCGGCGTGTACTTCATTGCCATCATCGCCCTGGCCGGTGGCTTTGCCCTGAAACTGATGCTGCCGTTCATTGCCTGGCTCGTGCTGTTCGGGCTGGCCATGCTGTATTTCGTGCCACGCCTGGGCAAGGTCGGGCAAGAACAGGCCAACGCCCGGTCGTCGATGACCGGGCGGATTTCCGATGCCTACACCAACATCACTACGGTGAAACTGTTCTCGCACTCCAAACGCGAAGCGCACTTTGCCCGTGCAGCCATGGAGGATTTCAAGCAGACCGGCTTTCGCCAGATGCGCCTGGTCAGCCAGTTCGAAATCGTCAACCAGGCACTGGTAGTGGGCTTGATCTTTGGCGCAGGTGGCTACGCGTTGTGGCTGTGGCACCAGGGCCAGGTCGGCACCGGAGCGGTCGCGGCCATTACCGCCATGGCCCTGCGTATCAATGGCATGTCGCACTGGATCATGTGGCAGATGACCTCGCTGTTCGAGAACATCGGTACCGTGCAGGACGGCATGGCCACCCTCACCCGCGGCCCCAAAGTACAGGATGCGCCGGGTGCCACCGAGCTGGTAACCGGCGGCGGCGCGGTGAGCTTCGACAAGGTCTGCTTCAACTACAACGGCGAGCGCCAGGTGCTCAACGACCTGAGCCTGCATATTCGCCCGGGCGAAAAGGTGGGGCTGGTCGGCCGTTCCGGCGCCGGCAAGTCCACCTTGATCAACCTGTTGCTGCGCTTCTACGACGTGGACAGTGGCGAAATTCGCATCGATGGGCAAAACGTCGCCAAGGTGACGCAAGACAGCCTGCGCAGCGCCATCGGCATGGTCACCCAGGACACCTCGCTGTTGCACCGCTCGATTCGTGACAACATCGCCTATGGGCGCCCGGACGCAACCGACGCGCAAATCCGCGCCGCTGCAGCCAATGCCCAGGCCGATGGTTTCATTAGCCAGCTCAGCGACCGCCAGGGCCACAACGGTTACGACACCTTGGTGGGCGAGCGCGGTATCAAGCTGTCTGGCGGCCAGCGCCAGCGTATCGCCATTGCCCGGGTAATGCTGAAGAACGCACCGATCCTGCTGCTGGACGAAGCCACCAGTGCGCTGGACTCGGAAGTGGAAGTGGCGATTCAGGAAAGCCTGGACGAAATGATGCAGGGCAAGACCGTCATCGCCATCGCCCACCGGTTGTCGACGATTGCCGCCATGGACCGGCTGATCGTGATGGATGAAGGGCGCATCATCGAGCAAGGTACCCACCCCGAGCTGTTGGCGAAGAATGGTACTTATGCCCGGCTGTGGCAGCACCAGAGTGGTGGGTTCCTGGGTGAAGACCAGGGCGTGGCCGAGGCGGTTGAATAGGCTCACCTGAAGCTGACGCGGGCATTGTGGGAGTGACCTTGCCGGGGCGCTCCCACAGAAATCGCGCCTACCTGAATCTGGTACTTCAACCAAACACATGCGAAGGCCGGCGCAGCACCGGGTCGAACGGGTTGACCCGTTCGCCAATCGCCGCCGCCTCGCGCTTGAGCAATGCCACCACGGTCGGCATGCGGTTGGGCCCAAGGCGGTCACTGATGGTCGCCACGCTCAACGCTGCCACCGCATGGCCGTTACGGTCAAGGATCGGCACTGCCAGACCGGCCATGCCGTCGAGCACTCCGGTGTTGCGCCCGGCGTAGCCGAGGCTGCGCACGTTGTCGATTTCGGCACGCAGCAACACTTCGTCGTAATGATGAAAGTCCTTCAACCGCGGCAGGTTGTAGCGGATCACCTCGTCCCGCTCCTCCTCAGGCAGGAAGGCCAGGATCGCCAGGCTGCCCTGCCCCACGCCCAACGCCACGCGGCCGCCGATGTCGCCGGTAAAGGTACGGATCGGGTACGGCCCTTCGCTGCGGTCCAGGCACACGGCATCGAACCCCGAACGCGCCAGCAAAAACAGCGAATCGCCCAGCGAAGCCGACAACCGCAGCAGGCTGGGGCGCACCACATCGCGCAGGTTGCCCGCCTGCCCGGCCTTGGCCGCCAGGGCAAAGAAATCCAGGCTCAGCCGATAACGCTTGCTGGTGGCGCACTGGTCGACCATGCCCTCCTCGATCAGGCTACGCAACAGCCGATGGGTGGTGGGCTGCGCCAGGCCAACCCGCAGCGCCAGCTGGCTGACCTTCTCGCCCTCCCCCCCGCAATCACCTAGCGCGCGCAGCACGGCGAACAAACGCGACACTGCGCTTACGCCAACTTCCTTGGTGCGTTCATTTCGTTTACCGGAATCCATTTTTCGTTAAACCCATAGAAATTTCATTGAGTGGAATAATTTCAAAATAGCTGTCACTCAGTGAAATTACTCTTTGTCGCCATCCTAATCATTGCCCTACTCTCCGGTCCATAGGGCGATATCACAACATCGGCCGCCGCCATAGAAGCGAGCGCCAACGTCCGTAAAAGCTTTGCTTTTCGCCGCTGGCGCTCTGCCCACCCTGAAGCTGCCGGGTTACCCCGGTTCCGTTTGCGATGGAGCACAGCCATGACCTTTCTGTTGATCGACAAGCTTTGCAAGCGCTATGGCGCTACGGAGGCAGTGGCCAGTTCGTCACTGGCCATCGAAAAAGGCGAGTTTGTCTCCCTGCTCGGCCCTTCAGGCTGCGGCAAGACCACCACCCTGCAGATGATTGCTGGCTTCGTCGAAGTAACTAGTGGCCGCATCGTCCTCGACGGCCGCGACATCACCCACGCCAAGCCGGCCAGCCGGGGCCTGGGTGTGGTGTTCCAGAGCTACGCGCTGTTCCCGCACATGACCGTGCGCGACAACGTTGCCTTCGGCCTGCGCATGCGCAAGGTGGCCAATGCCGAGATCGCTCGGCGCGTCGACCAGGCGTTGGCGTTGGTACGCCTGGACAAGCACGCCGAACGTTACCCGCGTGAACTGTCCGGCGGCCAACGCCAGCGTGTAGCCCTGGCCCGCGCACTGGTGATCGAACCGCCGGTGCTGCTGCTGGACGAGCCGCTGTCAAACCTGGACGCGCACCTGCGCGAAGAGATGCAGTTCGAAATCTGCCGTATCCAGAACGAAGTCGGCATCACCACCCTGATGGTCACCCACGACCAGGCCGAAGCCCTGTCGATCAGCGACCGTGTAGTGGTGATGGAAGCCGGTCGCATCACCCAGATCGATGACCCTTACCGTCTCTACGAGCACCCGGGCACGCCGTTCATTTCCGACTTTGTCGGCAAGGCAAACCGCCTGCATGGCGTCACCGGCCCCGGCGGGTTACCGCAGGCAGCCGCCCAGGGCCCGCTGGTCCTCAGCCTGCGCCCGGAAAAGATCAGCCTGGGTGCAGCCGGCAGCGGCAAGCTGGCAGGCCGCGTCAGCTGCCGTTACTTCCTTGGCAGCCAGTGGCTGTACCGCGTCGATACCGCCTTGGGCAACCTGGCGGTGGTGCGCGCCAACGATGGCAGCGCGCCGCTGGACGAAGGTACCCAGGTCGGCCTGGACTGGAACGAATCCCTGCTGCGGGTGCTGAACACAGCCGAGGTGGCCGCATGAGTACGGCAAAACTGCGCAGCAACAGCTGGGGCTACGGCCTTAGCAGCCCGGCCCTGCTGTTGTTCCTGGCGTTGCTGGTGATGCCGCTGGGGCTGACTGTGCTGTTATCGTTCAACGCGTTCGACTACACCAGTGGTATCCAGGCCGGCCAGTACACCTTCAGCCATTACCTGAGCCTGGTGACCGACACCTATTACTACGAAATCTTTTTCCGCACCTTCTGGATCAGTGCCCTGGTCACCTTGTTGTGTGTGCTGATCGGCATCCCCGAAGCCATGGTCCTCAGCCGCATGGGCGCGCCGTGGCGCTCGATCTTCCTGATCCTGGTGCTGACCCCGCTGCTGATTTCGGTGGTGGTGCGCGCCTTCGGCTGGAGCCTGCTGCTGGGGTCTGACGGCCTGATCAACCAAGGCATCAGCGCCCTCGGCGGGCAGCCGGTGAAGCTGCTGTACACCCCGTTTGCGGTGATCATCGGCCTGGTCCACGTGATGCTGCCGTTCATGATCATCCCGGTGTGGACCTCGCTGCAAAAGCTTGACCCGGCCGCCGAGCAGGCCGCGCTGTCGCTGGGCGCCAGCCAGTGGACGGTATTCCGCCGCATCGTGCTGCCACAGATCATGCCCGGTGTGCTGTCGGGCACGCTGATCGTGTTCGGCCTGGCCGCCAGCTCGTTCGCCATCCCGGGCCTGCTGGGCGGGCGGCGGCTGAAGATGGTCGCCACCATGATCTACGACCAGTACCTGGCCGAACTGAACTGGCCCATGGGTGCCACCATCGCCGTCGCCCTGCTGCTGATCAACCTGCTGGTGATGCTCAGCTGGAACCGGCTGGTCGAACGCCGCTACAAACGCGCACTTGGAGTGTGAACCGATGACCCGTAACGGCCCGCTGGCCCTGTCTTTTCATGCCTTGGTGATGCTGTTCATGCTCGCCCCGCTGGTGGTGGTGTGCCTGGTGGCATTCACCCCGGAAAACACCCTGAGCCTGCCCACTGCCGGCTTCTCGCTGCGTTGGTTCAGCGCTGTGTTCGAGCGTGCCGAGTTCCTCGACGCGTTTTACACCAGCCTGAAACTCGCCGCCCTGGCGGCCTCGCTGGCCACCCTGATCGCCGTGCCGGCGGGCCTGGCGCTGACCCGCTACAGCTTTCCTGGCCAGGGCTTTGTCAACGGCCTGCTGCTGTCGCCGATCATCATCCCGCACCTGGTGCTGGGTGTGGCCTTGCTGAGGTTGTTCGCCCTGCTTGGGGTCAATGGCAGCTTCACCTGGCTGGTGTTCGCCCACGTGGTGGTCATTACTCCGTACGTGCTACGCCTGGTACTGGCTGCCGCCATCGGCATCGACCGCAGCGCCGAACAGGCCGCGCAAAGCCTGGGCGCCGGGCGCATCACGCTGTTCTGCAAGGTCACCCTGCCAATGATTCTGCCCGGCGTGGCCGGTGGCTGGCTGCTGGCGTTCATCAACAGCTTCGACGAAGTGACCCTGTCGATCTTCGTCACCTCGCCTGCCACCCAGACCCTGCCGGTGCGCATGTACGTATACGCCACCGAGTCCATCGACCCGATGATGGCCGCCGTCTCGGCGCTGGTGATTGCCGTCACCGCCCTGACCATGATCGCCCTGGACCGCGTGTATGGCCTGGACCGCGTACTGGTGGGCAAGCAATGACAAGGAATGCCCCTATGCCGCTGTTCAAGCGCGTGGCCGAACACGACCGCGAGCCGCTGCCCTTCCTGCTCGACGGCCAACCGGCTCAAGGCATGAACGGCGACACTCTGCTGACCGCCATCCTGACCAACGCCACCCACCTGCGTGGCAGCGACTTCAGCGCCGAACCGCGCGCCGGTTTCTGCCTGATGGGCGCCTGCCAGGACTGCTGGGTACGCCTGCAGGACGGCCGCCGGGTGCGCGCCTGCTCGACCTTTCTGGAACCGGGCCAATGTGTCACCCGCGAACCGGGGCGCCAGCCATGAGCGCAACCGTCATCATTGGTGCCGGCCCCGCCGGCATCCGCGCCGCGCAAACCCTCGTGGCCCATGGCGTGCGCCCAGTGCTGCTGGACGAAGCCAGCCGTGGCGGCGGGCAGATCTACCGCCAGCAGCCGGCCAACTTTCGCCGCTCGGCCAAAGCGTTGTACGGCTTCGAGGCGGACAAGGCCCGGGCCCTGCACAACACCCTTGAACAACTGCGCGAGCAGATCGACTACCGCCCGGAAACCTTGGTGTGGAATGCCGAGCAGCAAGTACTGGACACCTTGCAGCAGGGCCAGTTGGCCGACCGCCTGGCATTCGACCGGGTGATCGTCGCCACTGGCGCTACCGACCGCGTGTTGCCGATCCCCGGCTGGACCTTGCCCGGGGTGTATACCTTGGGCGCCGCGCAGATCGCGCTGAAGTTTCAGGGCTGCGCCATCGGCGAGCGGGTGGTGCTGGCTGGCACCGGGCCGCTGTTGTACCTGGTGGCCTACCAGTACGCCAAGGCCGGCGCCACTGTCAGCGCAGTGCTCGACACCTCGCCGTTCAGCGCCCAGGTACGCGCCCTGCCGCGCCTGTTGCTGCAGCCGGGCACCTTTGCCAAGGGCCTGTACTACCGCGCCTGGCTCACCCGCAAAGGCGTGCCGGTGCATCAGGGGGTGACCCTGCTGGGCATCGAAGGCGAGCAACGCGCCAGCGCCGTACGCTGGTCGCGCAATGGCCAACAACACACCTTGCCGTGCGACGCCGTGGCATTCGCCCACGCCCTGCGCAGCGAAACCCAACTGGCGGACCTGCTGGGCTGCCAGTTTGCCTGGAACACCATCAACCGCGCTTGGCTACCGGTACGTGACGCCCAGGGCCGCGCCAGCAGCCCCGGGGTGTACCTGGCTGGCGACGGCGCCGGCATCCTCGGTGCCGACGGCGCCGAAATGACCGGTGAACTGGCCGCCTTGACGCTGCTGGCCGACCTCGGCAAACCTGGCAACCCGCAACGCCAGCATCAGCTGGAAAAACGCCTGGCTACCCTGCAGCGCTTTCGCCAGGGCCTGGAACAGGCCTTTCCGTTCCCCGAGCAATGGGCTCGGCAGGCCCCGGACCCGTTGACCGTGTGCCGCTGTGAACAGGTCAGCGCTGGCGAAATCCGCGCCACCGTGCGCGCCGGGCACTGGGAAATCAACCGGGTCAAAGCCATGTGCCGGGTCGGCATGGGCCGTTGTCAGGGCCGTGTGTGCGGGGCCGCCGCCGCCGAACTGATTGCCTGCGAAAGCGGTCGGTCCATTGACCAGGTCGGGCGCCTTCGTGGCCAGGCACCGGTCAAGCCCCTGCCCTTCGGCCTGGAGATCAAGCCATGAAGTGGATCGAGGTGGACGCCATTGTTGTCGGCGGTGGCATCGTCGGCAGCAGCGCTGCATTGACCCTGGCCCGCGGTGGCAAACAGGTGGCGCTGCTTGAACGTGACTTCTGCGGCTCGCACTCCAGCGGGGTGAACTATGGCGGGGTCCGTCGCCAAGGCCGCTCGCTGGCCCAGCTGCCATTGTCGATGCGTGCCCATGCCATCTGGGGGCAGTTGCGCGAGTGGATCGGCATCGACGGCGAGTACACCCGCAGCGGCCACCTGAAGCTGGCACGCAGCCAAACCGACTTCGACGCCTTGAAGGCTTATGCCCGTCGGACCCAGGCCTTTGACCTGCGCCTGCAACTGCTGGAGCACCGCGAACTGCGCCAGCGCTTCCCTTGGGTGGGCGATATCGCCGTCGGCGCGTCATATTGCCCCGAAGACGGCCATGCCAATCCGCGCCTGGTGTCACCCGCCTTCGCCCAGGCGGCCCGGCACAGCGGCGCCCAGTTGCACGAACAATGCAAAGTGCTGGAGGTAGACCACGACGGCCAGCGCTTCACCATGCGCACCAGCACAGGCCAGTGCTTCAGGGCGCCCTGGTTGCTGAACTGCGCCGGTGCCTGGTCGGCGCAACTGGCCGAGTACTTCGGCGAAGCGGTGCCGCTGACGGCGGCCCACCCGGCCATGCTGGTCACCGAGCCACTGCCGCTGTTCATGACCGCCAGCACCGGGGTCGAAGGCGGCGGTATCTACGCCCGCCAGGTGGCGCGCGGCAACTGCGTGCTGGGCGGTGGGCGTGGCTTTGCCCTGACCCCGACCACCGCCCGCCCGGGGCAAGCCGCAGTGCTCGACATCCTGCGTAATGCCACCGAGCTGTACCCGGCATTGGCCGGCGCCCAGGCGATTCGCACCTGGAGCGGCACCGAAGGCTACCTGCCCGATGACGAACCCGTGATCGGCCCCAGCCTGCGCCAACCCGGCCTGCTGCATGGCTTCGGCTTTGCCGGCGCCGGTTTTCAGATTGGCCCGGCAGCCGGGGAAGCCCTGGCGCAATGCGTCCTTCATGGCGCGCCGGCCATCAGCCTGGCGGCCTTTTCCATCAACCGTTTTCAGCCCAGCCACCACTACAAGGAAAACCTGTCATGACGCACAAGCAACGTTTGCTCGCCCTGTTCTGCACCGTACCTGGCCTGTTCGCCTGCCTGCCCGCCATGGCGCAACCCACGCTGTACCTGGGCATGAACGGCGGCACCATGGAGCGGCTGTTCAGCGACAACATCCTGCCGTCGTTCGAGAAGGCCAACGGGGTGAAAGTGGTGATCGTTCCCGGCACTTCGGCCGACATCCTGGCCAAGGTCCAGGCCACGCCGAACAAGCCGTCGATCCACGTGATGGTGCTGGATGACGGCATCATGTACCGCGCCATCGGCATGGGCCTGTGCAGCACGCTCAAGCCCAACCCGACGCTGGCCCAGCTGCCGGAGAAGGCCCTGATCAAGGACAAGGCTGCCGCCGTCAGCCTGGGTGTGACCGGGCTTGCCTACAACAGCCGCCTGTTCAAGGAAAAAGGCTGGGCAACACCCACCTCCTGGAACGACCTGGCCGACCCGCGCTTCAAGGACAAAGTGGTGTTCCAGTCGATGGCGTCATCCACCTTCGGCTTGCACGGTTTCCTCATGTACAACCGCCTGCACGGTGGCAGCGATACCGACGTCAACCCGGGCTTCACGGCCTGGAAGAAGAACGTTGGCCCGAACGTGCTGGAGTACATCCCAAACTCGGCCAAGCTTTCGGAAATGGTGCAAACCGATGAGGCCGCGTTGTTCCCGCTCACCCCTACCCAGGTGACGGCGCTGAAGCTCAAGGGCATCCCGGTGGAATACGCCGCGCCCAAGGAAGGCGCCGTGGTGCTCAACCAGGCCGAATGCGTCACCGCCAACAACGACCAGCCGGAGCTGGCGCAAAAGCTTGCCGAGTTCCTGCTCAGCCCTGAGGCGCAGGCACCGGCACTGGAACTGGGTGACCAGATCCCGTCCAACCCCAACACGCCGACCAGCGACAAAACCCGTGGCCAGGTCGAAGCCATGCAGACCTACCTGCAAACTGCCGTGACCATCGACTGGGACCAGGTCAACACCCAGCGCCCGGAATGGAACGCCCGCTGGAATCGCCAGATCGAGCGATAGGCCGAGGCCCCCTGGCCCGCTCCCGGCGCCCCAGGTGCCGGCCAGCGGGCACCGTCACCCCGCCCGCATGGCGCCTCAATCCAGCACTGGCCGCAACAGCGCCTGCGCCTCGTACAGTGGCGGCAAATAACGCATGCGGATTTCATCAACACTCAACCGCGAGGCATGAGTCGTGATGGTCAGCGTCGCTTTCAACTGCCCGGCACGGTCCAGCAACGGTACACCCAGCACCCGCATACCGACTTCATATTCCTGGTCAACAATACAGAAGCCCTGCCCCTTCACCCGGTGCAATTCCGCCTCCAGCTGTGCCCGGTCTGTGAGCGTGTAGGGCGTCAACACCCGCAACGGGTTGCGTGCAAAGTACTCACCTCGCTCCCCCTCACCCAGCCAGGCCAGCCAGATTCGCCCGCCGGCCGTGCAATACATTGGCACCCGCGAACCGGGCCTGATCGACAACGACGCCACATGGCTGTAGCGGCTGCGCACCAGGTGGATGATCTCGTCACCATCGCGGGTACCCACCGACACATGCTCCTGGGTCTGGCGCGCAACCTGCTCGACAATCGGCCGTAGCATGCGCGGCAGCTGCGCCGAGTCCACGTACGCCTGGCCAATACGTAAAGCCTTGGGCGTCAGCCAGTACTCGCGGCTGTCAGTTTCGGCAAAGCCCTCGTGCACCAAAGTCAGCAAAAAACGCCGTGCGGCACTCGGCGTAAGGCCAGACAACCTGGCCGCCTGCGGCACGCTCAGGCGCGGTTGCTCAGCGCTGAACAATTGCATCAGGGCCAGGCCTTTCTGCAAGCCGGCGATCAAATCGCGGGGGTGGATGGCGGGCGTGTTCATCTTTACGACTCGCAAGTGGAAAAAAACAGCCGATTACTGCGATAACCGGATCATGGTTGCGATTATCGCATCAAAAGCCCGATCAACGCATTGTTGCTCTTCCACCTCTGCATCACGCTTGCCTTCACAACAACATCAATAAGGAGGTCAGCATGATTCGTGGTTCCACTGAACTGGTTGCCATCGTCGGTTCGCCCATTGCCCAGGTGAAGTCCCCCGAGAACTTCAACACCTGGTTCGCCAACAACAACTGCAACGTCGCCATGCTGCCCATCGACCTGCACGAAGCCGCGCTGGGCAGCTTTGCCGACAGCCTGCGCGGCTGGCAGAACCTGCGCGGGTGCGTGGTCACCGTGCCGTACAAGCAGGCCCTGGCCAGCCGCCTGGATGGTTTGAGCGAACGTGCGGCTGCCTTGGGTTCGGTCAATGTGATACGTCGCGAGCGCGACGGGCGCCTGCTGGGTGACAACGTAGACGGCGCCGGCTTCCTCGGTGCTGCGCGCAAGCATGGCTTTGACCCGGCGGGTAAACGGGCGCTGGTGATCGGTTGCGGCGGGGTTGGCAGTGCCATCAGCTACGCATTGGGCGAGGCAGGTATCGTCAGCATTACCCTCAGCGACCCCAGCACAGCGCGCATGGGCGCTGTGTGCGAACTACTCGGCAATGCCTTCCCGGGGCTTTCGGTCAGCACGCAGTTCAGTGGACTGGAAGACTTCGACCTGGTGGCCAACGCCTCCCCGGTCGGCATGGGCACAGGCGCAGAACTGCCGTTGTCCGCTGCCCTGCTGGCCACGTTGCAGCCAGACACCCTGGTCGCCGACGTGGTCACTTCGCCCGAAATCACCCCGCTGCTGAACCGCGCCCGGCAAGTAGGCTGCGCGACCCAGACCGGCCCGGAAATGGCCTTCGCCCAACTCGGCCACCTTGGCGCCTTCATGGGCGTGACGCCGCAGGAGATCTGAGGCCATGGCCACTCTTGAACACATACAACACAGCTTTGACCTGGTGGTATTGGGCAGCGGCGCCGGTGGTTTTGCCGCCGCCGCCACGGCGGCTCGCCGCGGGCTGAAGGTGCTGGTAGTGGAAAAGGCCGAACGTTTTGGCGGCACCTCGGCGATATCCGGCGGCGCGGTGTGGCTGTACGGCACCGATCAAGCCCGCGCCGCGGGGGCCAAGGATTCACCCGCGGCCATGCGCACCTACCTCAAACATGTGATCGGCGACGGCTACGACCCTGCCCTCGCGGACGCCTTCATCGAACATGGCCACCAGGCACTGCGTTGGCTGGAACAGCACACCGAGCTGCGCTACGCCCTTCGACCGCACTCCCCGGATTATTACCCCGATGCCCCTGGCGCCACCCAGTTTGGTCGGGCGCTGGAAATGGTCGAGTACGACGGCAAGCACCTCGGCCCACGCTTCAAGGACCTGCAAATGCCACCGCCCGGCATGCTGTTGTTCGGCGGCATGATGGTCAACCGCGTGGATATCCAGCATTTCCTCAGCATTCGCCGCTCGCCCAGGTCGTTGTGGCATTGCCTTAAACTGATGGCACGTTACGCACGGGACCGCCTGCAGCACCCGCGTGGCACCCGGTTGACTACCGGCAACGCACTGATCGCCCGCCTGGCCACCAGCGCCTTTGCCCATGGCACACAGCTGTGGTTGCGCAGCGAGGCCCTGGAACTGATCGTTGAACAGGGCGCGGTCACGGGCGTGGTGGTACAGCACGAGGGGCGCCGCGAACGGGTACTGTGCCGCGGCGGTGTGGTGTGCGCCATGGGCGGGTTCGCGGCGGGCGCACTCGCCGCTGGCTACCGGCCAGCCCAGCAAGCACCGCACCTGACCATGTCACCCGCTGCCAACGACGGCGCTGCCCTGCGCCTTGGCCGGGCTGTTTCGGCAGCGCAGGGCGAGGGCCTGGCGGCCAACTTCTTCTGGGCGCCGGTTTCCGAACTGCGCCACGCCAGTGGCGAGCGTGAGCGCTTCCCGCATCTGGTTACAGACCGCGCCAAACCCGGCGTGATCGCGGTGAACCCGGCCGGGCGGCGCTTTGTGAACGAATCCGACTCCTACCACCACTTCGTGCAGACCATGTTCGCCAACGGCCTTTCCAGCTGCTGGCTGGTCTGCGACGCCGAGGCCATGAACCGCTATGGCCTGGGCCTGGCGCGGCCAAAACCGGTGAACAACCAGGCGCTGATCGACGCCGGTTACCTGTATCAGGCGGCAACACCGCAAGCCTTGGCCAAGGCCATCGGAGTCGACCCGCAGGTATTCGTGCACACCCTGGAGCAATTCAACGCCGACGCCTGCAACGGCATCGACCGCGCGTTCGGCAAAGGCGGCAACAGCTACAACCGCTACATGGGCGACCCGCAGCACACCCCCAACCCATGCCTGGCGCCGCTTGCCAGCGGGCCGTACTACGCCATCCGTATCCACACCGGCGACCTCGGTTCGGCCTGCGGCCTGGTGACCGACGCCCAGGCCAACGTGCTGAACCGCGACGGCCAGCCAATTGCCGGCCTTTATGCGGTCGGCAACGACATGAACTCACTGATGAAAGGCACCTACCCCGGCCCCGGCATCACCCTGGGCCCCGCCCTAACCTTCGGCTGGCTCGCTGCCAACCACATCACCGCGCGCCTGCAGGCGCCGGCCACCCAAACGGAGACCCCGGCATGTACTACGAACTGAGAACCTACACCCTCGACCCTCTGAAAATGGCCGACTGGCTGGCCCTGTACCAAAGCCATGCGCTGGAAGTGCAAAGCGAGCACCTGGGTAACCTGGTGGGCTTTTTCACCAGCGAGTTCGGCGACGTCAACCAGGTGGTGCACATCTGGGGCTATGCCAGCCTCGACGAGCGCATCGCCCGCCGCGCCGCGATGGCAGCCGACCCGCGCTGGGCGGAATTCTCCCGACGCAACCGCGAACTGGCGGCAGTAGTACGCCTGCAATCGCGGCTGATGCGGCCCACCGGCTTTTCGCCGCTGCAGTAAACCGTAAGCCATCTCCTACCAACGCCTGAGCGGAACCCTTGCATGCAACCCCTCGAATGCGACGTACTCGTCATCGGTTCCGGTGCCTCTGGCCTGGCGGCCGCCGTTACCGCCGCGCATCACGGCCTGCACGTGATCGTTGCGGAAAAAGCCAGCCAGCTGGGCGGCACCAGCGCCTGGTCGGGGGGCTGGCTGTGGGTTCCGCGCAACCCGCTGGCCGTTGCCGAAGGCATCGTCGAAAACGACGATGCCCCAGAACGCTACCTGCGTGCGCAAACCCATACGCACGAGCTGGACCCACGCCAGCGTGCATTCCTGCGCCACGGCCCCGAAATGGTGGCGTTTTTCCAACAGCACACCGCTGTACAGTTTCAATCCGGTAGCCGCATACCTGACATGCGCGAAGGTGACGGCAGCGCAAACGGCGGCCGTTCGCTGTGCGCACTGCCCTACGACGGCCGCCTGCTGGGGCCTTGGCTGCACAAGCTGCGCCCGCCGCTGGACATCGTCAGCCTGGCCGGCATGGGCATTGCCGGCGGCGCCGACATGGCCGCCTTTTTCAATGCCACACAATCGCCCAAGGCAGCGTTGCATGTAGGTAAACGCCTGCTGCGCCACGGGCGCGACCTGCTGCTGCACCGACGCGGCCAGCAACTGGTCAACGGCAACGCACTGGTGGCACGCCTGCTGCGCAGCGCCCTGGACCTGGGTGTGACGCTGCTGACCGACAAGCCGGCCAGCCGCCTGTTGGGGGAAGGCCGGGTCAGCGGCGCGCTGTTTGCCGATGGCCAGGCGATTCACGCACGCCGGGGTGTGGTGCTGGCCTGTGGCGGCTTCCCGCACGACCGCAAGCGCATCGCTCAATTGATGGCTCATGCGCCGGATGGCACCCGGCATTACTCTGCAGCGCCCAAAGAAAACAGCGGCGACGGCCTGCGCCTGGGTGAACAGGCCGGTGGCCTGGTAAGTACCAAGCTGGCGCAATCCGGTGCCTGGGCACCGGTTTCGCGGGTACCACGCAAAGATGGTACCTTCGGCCATTTCCCGCACCTGATCGACCGCGCCAAACCCGGCTTCATCGCCGTGCGCCGCGATGGCCGGCGCTTCGTCAACGAAGCCGATTGCTACCATGACTTCATGAACGCACTGTTCGCTGCCACGCCGCAAGGCGAGCCACCTGAAGCCTGGCTGATCTGCGACCACGCCGCGCAACGCCGCTACGGCATCGGCTGGGCCAAGCCGTTTCCCTTCTCCACCCGCTTTTACCAACGCTGTGGCTACCTGCACAGCGGCGCTACGCTGGCACAGCTTGCGCAACGCTGTGGGATCGATGCCGCGCAGTTGCAGCGCACGGTGGACGGTTTCAACCACTCTGCGGCACAGGGTGAAGACCCGACCTTCCAGCGCGGCGCATCGGCCTACAACAGGGCCCAGGGTGAACCGCAGCAGGCACCCAACCCGTCGCTTCGGCCGTTGCTGGAGGGGCCGTTTTATGCGGTTAAACTGCTGCCAGGCAGCCTTGGCACCTTCGCTGGCCTGGGCACCGACGCCTCGGCCCGGGTGCTGGACCACGCGGGGCAGCCGGTACCCGGGCTGTTTGCAGTGGGTAACGACATGCACAGCGTGATGGGCGGGTATTACCCGAGTGGTGGTATTACCCTTGGGCCGGGGATGACCTTTGGGTATCTGGCCGGTAGAGCGTTAAGTGGCCTGCGTTCACAGTGAACACCGCAAGGGCTGATTTTCATAAAGGCTGCCCATGCGCCTGCTCTACCTGAACCACCTTGGGCGGCTGTTGCAACAACCCTCGCGGCAACCGGAAGCTTTTGAACGGTTGCTGGGTGATGGGATTGAAGGCTTTTTCAGCATTCAGTCGATAGCGCATCACGCCATCACCGGTCCGGAAGCTCAGGTCTACGCTGGTTGGCGTCCGCCCATTGAGTGAGCCGCGGCTGAGCAAGCGGAACATCGACCATGGCCCGCGGTACTCCAGGCTGCTGCTGTTACCGTTCTGCCTCAGCAAGGTAAGGGTGCTGCGCACCTGCTGCCCCAAAGTATTGGGCCAGACGATCCCGGTGATCTGGCTCGGCCCATGGGTGTAGGCGATCAATTGGCCATCCAGGTCCAGCAGGCTGGTACGCTGGTTCGCACTGAGCCCCAACGGCTCGATGCTGAACTGCACGCTCAGGTTGCCGCGCTGATCGAAGAAGGTTTCGCGGATGCGATCTGCCTGCTCCAGTTGTTCGATCACGTCGCTGCGAATCAACGAGCGCCCTTGCTGGCCGGCCTGCAGGGCTTCAAGGTTGTCCTTCAGGAAGACCTTCAGGTACTGGTCGTTGAACTGCTGCAGCCGCCCCTTGGGCCCGAAGAACGCCTCAAAGTCGTCCAGGGAGGCGTCAGGTGCTCTCACTACGAAGGGATACCGCCCTGCCAGGCGCTGCTGGAAGAAGCTGTACACCTCGGCATCCCAACGCCGCTCCAGCTCGCGCAGGGCTTCGACGTTGAGCACTTGTGCCGTTTGATCGGCCAATTTCCTGACCTGGTGGTTGATCGGCTCTGGCAAGCCGGTAGAGACTCGCTGCAAGGTACCAATTGGATCCTGACCCGTCATCGAGAAGCGTTGATGCACAGCCTGGAGTGCAGCTTTGCCTCTATCGGGGCTGTCCTGCACCGCCTTGGCGTAATCATGAACGGCGGTAATGGCTCCAAGGGTTTCGTCGTAGTAGCTGGGCTTCTCACCGGTTGCTCGCAGCATGGCGCTCAGCCCAACAAATGCGCGCTGGATGGCCCAGGCCTGTTGTTGCTCGGGCGTGCTGGCTGGCGGTGCTAGCGCTTCAGCATCTTCAAGTGTCTCAACGCCCACGGCTGGTGACAGCAAAGTGTTGTCCTTTACGGTATCCAGCAACCGATGCAGGGGTGCCGCTGGCCCGGTGAATTGCTGCAGAATTGCCACCCCATGGTCCAGATCGCGGAAGTCAGTCACCGAAATTGCGTTCAAGGCGCGCCGCCAACTGTCGATGAAATCCGCGCTGTACAAATTGCGCAGCCGCTCGCTCAACGCCTCACGATCAGCGTCAGAGTAATCGAGCTGGCCGCGCTCACCCAGCGCCCACTGGTCGATCATCGCCATGTCAGCAAACCGCTGGCTGCGCGGTTCGAAGTACTCCTTGAAACCTTTAGCGGTGAGCATCGGTGCCAGCACGACATCATCGCCTTTCCTGGAACTGCCAGCTGACTGATACACCACATCAAAGGCCGGCCCCACCTGATTACGCAGGTCCAGGCCGGTGTGCAACTGTTCCTCAGCCTGCTGTTTGAGGCCCGCATAGACCCGCTCGGCAAGCGGGACCCTGCGCAAACTCTGCTGCACCTCGGCGATGCGCTGACGATACTGGGGCAGATCGGCATCGGCATAGGCCAGTGCATACTTCAAGTGCCGCATCAGGTCGCGTTGCAATTGCCCTTGGCCTGGGAATTTTTGCTGCCACTGGCGAGCCATCCAGTCCTCGACCCAGTCGGGCCGTCGGTTCTGGCGGTCCTCCAGCATCCGGTAAACCCTGAGGGCAGCCATTTGTTGCTCACTGCCAGGCTGTGCCGCGGCCATGGCATCGATTACCCCACTGGCCAAGGCTGGCAAGAAACGCTTGGATAGCAGGCTAAGGTAAGCCTCATCCACGCGTGGACCGATGGCACGTCCTTGATACAGACCTAAATCAGCTACACCCGGCCACGCTGCACGATAGTCGCCAAACACAGCCACCGCGTCGCGGATCTGGTCCAGTGGCTCCAATAGGTTGCGCCCGGTCGGGTCCAGTCGCTGGTCGATCTCGTGATGACTGTATTCCCTGCTCTTGGCGAGCACGTTGGCGGCCTTGGCGCCATTGATATCGAAGTAGCGTTGCCAACTGGCGATGCCAACCCACAAAGCCAGGACGCCTACACCAGAGCCTATCCAGAGCAGCTGGCGCTTGTTGCGCGCCACTTTGACGTTGTCCCCAGCGAGTCCAGATTCCGGATAGATGACGCGCCTAAACGCGTGCTGGATGAAATAGACCAGAGCCTTGCCCTGCGCCTTGCCTTCAAGCAGTGGGAGCTTCGTCTTGTAGGGCTGTGCCGCCTCCCGAACAAAGGCGTTGAGCATGTCGCCCTGCTGCACCACCGAAGACCAATACACGCCACGCACCAAAGCAGGCGTTGTGTAGCGGTCGCTGGCAAGTGTTTCTTTGAGGAAGCCCAATAGTATTGGGCGCAAACCGATCAACTGGGCATGCAATGAGAACAAGCGGGCTCGCAGCAGCGCACCGTCCAGTGCATCCAGTCGTTCTACCATCTGTTCGAACAACTCGCTGATCATCTGACCGTACTGTTCACCATATTCGTCTAGCCAAGCGTCAAACGTACCGATCGCATCCAGTTTGAACGTGAAGCCCAGCATCTTTTCCCGCGAAGCGGCGGGAAGTCCGGCGTAAAGCTGGTCAAAACCATCCAGCAGATCGAACTTGCTCAGAACCACATAAAGCGGCAATCGCGAGCCCAACTGACTGCTCACCTCGTACAGCCGCGTGCGCAACACATGCGCCAATGCAACGCGTTGTTCGGACGTGCCGTGCACTAACGCAGGCAAGTCGATCACCAATACCAAGCCGTTAAGGGCTCGCCGACTGCGGTTGCGCACCAGCCAACCCAGTAAGTGCTGCCACAACCTGGCCGGTGTAGCGGGTGGTACCTCCGGTGCGTCTGCTTCCTCGGCTGGCGGCATTGAGCACGAATCTTGGCGGATGAAGGCGCCTGGTGGATCGATGATCACCGCGTCGTTGCTGACCCACCAACCAATCGGGTACGCCAGCGCTTGCGCCTGTCGGCCGCGCTTCTGTGCCTTGTCGATGCGAGTCAGCGAGAAATCTTGTTCGGTACGGTCAATGAAGCTGGTCTTACCAGCACGCTGATCACCCACCACCAGATACCAGGGCAATCGGTACAATGCGCGTCGGCCGCCAGCGTTATGCAAAAACAGCGAAAGCCCCTGGTCCAACGCCTGCTCTTGCGCTTGAACGTACGGCAATACCCGGTCCAGCTCGACGGCTGCGGCCTGATTGCGCTCTGCCTGCAGACGGCGATTGCGCTTGCGCAACACCACGAGCCAACACAGTAACGACACCACCACGAGTACCAGACTGGCCAGCCCTCGATGGGCCATGCTTGCCAACGGCTGCTGTTCACGCCACGTCCATTGCGGGCCGAGCCACCAGATGGCCACCAGTATCAATGCAGCACCCAGCCCGAGCAGCAGCGGCATGGCCAGACCAATACGAGTCACCAGGGGCAAGCCCCAACGTTTGAGGTGCTTCCATAGTTGATTCATCGTGACTCCCGTTCCTTGTTCCGATCAGCCTCTATCTGCGGTACCGCATACTGCTGAAGACGTTGAAATACCTCTGGCTCCCAGGCACTGGCGGTGGTTTCCTGCATCGTTCTAGCTACACCTGCGCACAAGTCCCGCGCCAGCCAAGACACGCCCCGAGCGGCCAACAGGTCTGCGGCGATGACAGTGGTATGGCAACGCTCACGGGGCGCGTGGAGATCCGCCTGCATCCCCTGTAGCCTGAGCAAGACGGGTTCCACGCCGCCTGCTTCCAGCTGGCTTACCAATTCTTCACGCAGGCTGGCAAACTCATAGTCGGCCGCTTGTTGGCCAGATGCGCCATGTGCCCCCTTGAGCCATGCCAGGCATTGATCATCGACAAACACCTTGCCGTCGCTGAAGCACAGTTGCTGCAATGCCGGCATGCGTTGCACGAACCGCGCGGTCGCGGCGCGAATGGCCTCTGCCACTTCGCCCATTGCCAGCCGGCTGGCAGCGGTTGCCGCCAGGAAGCTGCCGCGTATCCAGTAAGGGCAAGCGGTTACACTCTTTTCGATACGCAGGAGCAATGCCGCGTCAATCCCGGTGCCTGCAATGGCCTCTTCATAATCCCCGGCGATATCCTGTGGCACGGCCATCAGCTCTGTGCGGTTGCCTTGCTTGGTTTGAGGTGCTGCCTGGATGTGGGCCCACAAGCCGAATCGACGTAGCTGGTAGCCCGTCGGGTCGTAAGGGTCCTGCTGATTGATCAGTTCGGCCATGGTCAGCACGGCCTGGCGTGATTCACGCTCGTTGCCCAGCGATACGCGGGGCATTGGTGTAGCGATGACCTCAGCCAGCGGCGCAGGCTTGCTCGCCGAAGAGGCCGTGGCTAAGGATGAGGTTGTAGTCGGCTCGCCCACACCGTTGGCAAGCCCTGTGTATTTAGCAAGCAGGCGCTCAAGTTCACCCAAAAACGCTTCATCCAATTGCGCTGCAGCTTGCTGCCGTTGCAACCGTTGCAAGGCCTCCTGCGCCGACACCGCATGAGCGGGGGTGTACGTGAATCGGTCCAGCCGTGGCAGCGCTTCGGTCAAACGATTGAGTATCAGCGCAACCAACTTGCGTTTACCCAGAAAGCCTTTAGGACCAGGTTTCGGATACGAGCTTTCCCAATACTGTTCGATTAGGCCAGCGAGCATCTCCAGGGTAAAAACCCAACGCTCCCAGCATCGGCTGCGCAGCCAGGCGGCACTCAGATGCGCGGCGATGCGCAAATGCTTGCACTGCTGGCCCAGATACTGCTGGGACGCTTCCTCGATGTAGGCCCAGTCGATTGAGGGCTCCTGCAGCCCGCCCAGCTTGACCATTTCCTGATCAATGGCCTGGTAGGTTTCGTCCTCTACATCGAACAACCCGGCAGGACTCTGAGCGTCGATGGGAGCAAGCAACCGTGCAGTTTCCTGCGGGTTGACTTCTGCTACCAGCGACATGCTTTGCGCGCCTCATCGATGAGTGGGTCCAGCCCCTGAGCGTCAAAGACCAGACCGTGAACGGCCGGGTTGTCACTCTCGACGTGAATACGATGGGCCTTTATCAGTTTTTTGATCTGCTCGATGCCCGGCAAGCCCCTGCCGGCGTCAAGCACCTGACCGTTCTCCATCACCTGCCAAGGGGTAGGAGCAGTTGAGCCACGTTCCCCCTTCAATTGCACGATCACGCGACCGGTATCGATGGGTTGTGCGGCAACCAATTGCAGCCTGGAAATGTTTTGCAAACAGCTGATCACCAGATAGGAATGCTGTGCGGCCGAAGCAATCGCAGGCGCCGATATCATCAGCCCATCATCTTCAGCCCTGAGGCGAAACATCAGGTCCTCTGGCGACCGCCCCGCCTCATTGGTCAACACACGACGCAACGTAGTCGAGTCCTGCTCCGGTGCGGACCATTGCACAGGCACAAGATGAGCAGGAGTTCCGGCTGATCTATCGAAACATACCAAACGCTCCAGATTAGAAACGATGTGCCGACAATCCTGATAGGAATACGCAGGCATCGATAGAAAGTTCAATACCAGCACTAGACTTAGCCCATAAGCTTTTTTACCAGTCATCGCAAGAAAATTCTCTCTCAATAACACGCACGCCCCATTTATCCGACGAGCGCAAGAACTCCGATTACTTTGAGCGCCCAAAACTGACAAGAGCCTAGCCCATAAAAAACAGGTGATACAAACAAATATTTTTTAACATTTTCGTGCTCGACCAAGCGCTACCACCGAGCGCATGGTTTTTAAAGGACTCATGAAGTCCGACCCAGCTTGTTTATAAAAACCAGTCAGATTTGTTTAAACGAAACGTCAATATCAGTGAAATTTCCTACAAGTCACTTAAGACACACTTAAAGAACTTCCACGGAAAATTCCTACATACCAAGGAGAGTTTCTGCGATGGCGAAAACCATGGGATCGGTTGCACCTAAAGAACGTATCAACATCAAGTACGTACCCGCCACGGGCGATGAACAGGCCGAAGTAGAGCTACCGCATAAGATGCTGGTGCTTGGTGATTTCGGGCTGGAAGACACCCGTGCCCTGGAAGACCGTTCGGTGATGCGCATCGATAAACACACCTTCAACAATGTGTTGAACGATGCCGGTGTCAGCCTGGCTATGTCCGTACCCTCTGCGCTCAACACAGCCCCGGACGCGGAGCTGGCGGTCAACCTGCAGTTCAAGGCCATCAACGATTTCGGGCCAGACAGCATCGCCCGCCAAGTACCGGAGCTGAACAAGCTGCTGGAGCTTCGCGAAGCATTGGTCGCCCTTAAAGGCCCCTTGGGCAACGTGCCCACGTTCCGCAAGCAACTGCAGCATCTGCTGAATGACGAGCAAGCGCGCAAACAACTGGCCCAAGAACTGAACCTCGTGCTCGAAGCGCCGAAAGAAGACTGAGACAACGGAGCGTCCCATGCCAAAGCAAAACAACACGACCGTCACGGTTGAATCGACAACGGAGATACTGAGCAACGCCACCCTGCTCGATCAGATCATGGCAGAAACCAGGTTGGTGCCCACTCAAGAGGGCTATCAAGTCGCTCGCCAAGGTGTATCTGCCTTTATTGCCGAAATCCTTAAAAGCCATGACCCAGATCAACTGATCAACAAACATCGCGTCGATCAAATGATTGCTGAGCTGGATCGAGTCCTCAGCAAACAGATGGATGCCATTCTGCATCAGCCTGAGTTCCAGCAACTTGAGTCAGCCTGGCGCAGCCTCAAACTTCTGGTCGACCGTACGGACTTTCGCGAGAACATCAAGCTTGAAGTGCTGCATGTCAGCAAGGAAGACTTGCTTGATGACTTCGAGAACGCGGCCGATATCACGTGCAGCGGAATGTATAAACACGTTTACACCGCAGGTTACGGCCAGTTTGGTGGCGAGCCAGTTGCGGCCATGGTCGGCAATTACAGCTTCGGCCCCTCTTCCCCCGATATCAAACTATTGAGCTACATGGCCTCTGTCGGTGCCATGTCGCATGCCCCATTCCTCGCCGCACCCTCCCCTGAGTTCTTCAACCTCAGCAGCTTTGAAGAGCTGCCCAACCTGAAGGAGATCAAGGACATCTTCGCCGGCCCACGGCATGCCAAGTGGCGCGCGTTTCGTGAAAGTGAGGATGCCCGCCATGTTGGGCTGACCGGACCGCGCTTCATGCTCCGCTCTGCCTATCATCCGCAAGACAATCCTGCCAAGAGCTATCACTACCGCGAGGAGATCGACGGGCGGCACGATAATTACCTGTGGGGCAGCTCAGCCTTCCTGCTGGCCAGCTGCATCAACGACAGCTTTGCCCGCTACCGCTGGTGCCCCAACATCATCGGCCCGCAATCGGGTGGTGCCGTCGAAGGCCTGCCGGTGCACCTGTACGAATCGCTGGGTCAGCTGCAGGCCAAGATTCCTACCGAAGTACTGATTTCCGACCGCAAGGAATTCGAGCTGGCCGAAGAGGGCTTTATCGCCCTGACCATGCGCAAGGACAGCGACAACGCCGCGTTCTTCTCAGCCAACTCGGTGCAGAAGCCGAAAAATTTCCCCAAGACACCCGAAGGCCTGCAAGCACAGACCAACTACAAGCTCGGCACCCAACTGCCCTACCTGTTCATCGTCAATCGCCTGGCCCACTACATCAAGGTGTTGCAGCGCGAGCAGATCGGCAGCTGGAAGGAGCGACGGGACCTTGAATCCGAACTCAACAAATGGATCAAGCAATACGTCGCCGACCAGGAGAACCCGACTGCAGATGTGCGCAGCCGTCGCCCGCTGCGTGCTGCAAATGTCGAGGTTTCCGACGTCGCAGGTGATCCGGGCTGGTACCAGGTGTCGCTCGCCGTGCGCCCGCACTTCAAGTACATGGGAGCGAATTTCGAAATCTCCCTGGTTGGTCGGCTTGATACCCAATGAGTGGCTTTTTCGATGGTTTGGTGACGAACCAGTTCGCAAGCCGGGTGCCGTCCGGGCAAGAGAACGCTACCCAGAAGTTCGCCGCCATCAAGCGCCACCTCGAAACGCTGCTCAACGCTCGCCAGGGTTGCTCACAGAGCAGCCCTGAGCTGGGCCTGCGCGACTTCAACGGGCACGACGTAAGCAGTGGCGACCTCCTGAAGCAAGTGAGCGCAGACATCCGCCGCACCATTCAGCGCTTTGAGCCACGTGTCCACGTGCGAACGCTCAAGGCAGTGCCCGATTGTCATGCCCCGTTGGAGCTGCATTTCAGGCTGGACTGCCACGTGCAGGTCAACAACCACACGGAGCAGCTGCAACTGGAGCTGCTGGTCAACGGCCATAACCGCCACACCCGCGTGAGGTGACCCATGTCACTAAAGGATCGATTCAGCGAAGAGTTGCGTTATCTCCATGAACTGGGGAACGACTTCGCTCAGGACAACCCACAACTTGCCCGGCTGCTCGGCAAGGGTGGTAGCGACCCGGATGTCCAACGCCTGATGGAAGCCTTTGCCTTCCTAACGGCTAAGCTGCGGTTGAAGCTGGAGGACGACCTGCCGGAGCTGACGCACCCGATGCTGCAGCTGCTGTGGCCCAATTACCTGCGGCCTCTGCCGAGCGCCACGATCATCCAGTTCACCCCGCGCAAGCAAGCGCTCAGCCAGTCGCAGCGCATTCCCAAGGGCTCGCGGTTGTTCTCCAACCCTGTGGATGGTGTGCCCTGCGAGTTTCGGACCTGCACGGCGGTGGACATCCATCCGTTCGAGATCGACGCAGTGAGTGCTACCCAGACACTCGACAGTTCAGTGGTTCGGCTCGACCTGAGAACCTTGGTCGAGCGGCCATTGAACACCTTGGGCTGTGCCAGTCTCGATTTTCATTTGAGCGGTGATACTCAAACTGCCCGCACCCTTTATCTGTGGATTGCGCAATACCTCAAACATGTCGAAGTGACGGTGAATGGCGAGGTCCGCCGGCTGACGGCCAGCAGCATCGTCCTCCCAGGCTTCAGCCCGGTTGAAGCCTTGCTGCCTTACCCACAGAATGTCTTCGACGGCTACCGGATTCTGCAGGAATACTTCATATTTCCCGAGCGTTTCCACTTCTTCAGCGTAGCCGGGCTGAAGAAAGTCTGGCCCGATCAGACGACTCAGCAGGTCAGCCTCGAATTTCACTTCACCCGACAGTTACCTGATTCGCTACGTGTCGGCAGAGCAGACTTCAGCCTGTTCTGCACCCCTGCGGTGAACCTGTTCAGTCACAGCGCCGAGCCTATCGACCTGTCCAACCAGTCCGGCCAGGCTGAGCTCACTCCCCGAGGTGAGGCGCGACACGCCTATGAAATCTTCAGTGTCGATCAGGTCATCAGCACCCGCACGACAACAGATGGCAGTACCGGTGAACACCTGCGAACCTTCCGACCCTTCGAGTCGTTCGCCCATGAGATCGAGCATGTGCAAGGGCGCACAGCGCTGTACTACCGCTACACGCTTGAAGAATCCCTGCGCGACGATAGCGTCACCCACCGCATCGCATTTGTCCGCGCAGACGCCAACGCCTACATCGGCGAGCTGGAAACTGCCTCCATCGACCTGACCTGCACCAACCGCGACCTGCCGCGGGCGTTGGCTATCGATGACATCAATGTGATTTCCGAGGTCACGCCGCCCCTGGCTACCTACACCAACATCTGTGCTCCAACCCGCCCCTATCGGCCGGTACTGGACGGCCAGTTGCAGTGGGCCCTGATCTCCAACATGTCGTTGAACTACCTGTCGCTGCTCTCTGCCGAGCCGCTTAAAGCGGTCATCAATGCCTATGACTTCGCCGCCCTGCATGACATCCAGCAAACCCGTATCACCCGCAAGCGCCTCGACGGCATCCGGCATGTTCAAACAGAACCCCTCGATTGGCTGATCAAGGGGCAGCCCATTCGCGGCCTGCGCACGCGGCTGAAGCTGGACCAAAGCGCATTCCTCTGCGAAGGCGACCTGTATCTGTTCGGTTGCGTGCTGGCCCACTTCTTCGCCCTGTACGCCAGCATCAATTCCTTCCACCAACTGGAAGTGATCAACACCACCAACAACGAGCACTACACATGGCCAATCCAGACCGGCAAACAACCGCTGATCTAGCCGACAAGCTGCTCGCCGAGGCGCACCAGTACAACTTCTATCAATTGCTGGAGCGCCTGCACGGCTTGCACGGGGATGACCTGGAACCGCGTTGGCCCGACCCCGCCATCCGACGGCGCGTGCGGCTTGCCAGCGACCCGCGGCTGACCTTTCCTGTGTCCGACGTGTACAAGGCCGAACGCATGCGTGAAGCGGAGGACCGCTATCACGTGTGCACCACCTTCATGGGCCTGCACGGCACTGACTCGCCCTTGCCAACCTATTACCTGGAAGAAGTGTCGTACGAGCATGCCCACGGCATTGGTATACGACCGGCGTTCTTCGACTTCTTCAATCACTACTTGCTCAGCCTGTTGCACCGCATCTGGCGCAAGTACCGCTATTACATCCGCTTTCAGCCGGGCGCGACCGATGGCTTCTCGCAGTACATTTTCGCCCTGCTCGGATTGAATGACAAACAACTGCGCGGCGACACGCCGCTGCCTTGGAGCCGGTTGCTCAGTTTCGCCGGGGTCATCGCCAGCCGCAGCCGTGCGCCGGGCACTGTCGCCGGCATCATCGCCCACTGTTTCGACTTGAAACAGGTGCACATCCGAGAGTTCGAAACCCGCTCGGTTCTCACCACGGCCAAGCAGCTGGTAAGCCTTGGCCGCAGCAACGGCGAGCTTGCCAGGTCGTTCATGGTCGGCAGCCGCACGCGAACCCGCAGCAGCAAGTTCACCATCGTGATCAGCGAACTCGATCAGGAACAGTTGCGTGACTTGTTGCCCAGTGGCCTCAATTTCAATCGCTTACGTGCACTGATCGATTTCCTGTTGCGAGACGGACTGGCCTATGACCTGGAGCTGCGTCTGAAGCAGAACGCGCTATCGCCCTTCTGCCTGCACCGTAGCCAGGGCGCCTACCTGGGCTGGACCAGCTTTGTCGATGACCGCCACGGCCAGATCAGCCCCGTCGTGCGGTTCCGGGGGCGCTCATGAGCACATTGATCTTGAGCATCACCAACCTTGATCAGTTGCAACACAACGTCACTGCCCGACATCGATTCGATTGCACAGGCGGCACCCTCGGCAGCGCCGGGGCCACCTGGCGGATCAACGATCGTGAGCAGACCGTTGCGCCGGTTCACTGCGAGATTCGCTGGATGGAGGGCAGCTTCTGCGTCATTGACCGCAGTCAGCGTACCTACCTGAACGACAGCCACGACAGCTTGGGATCGCTCGCCCCCAGGCGACTGCAGGACGGTGACCAACTGCGCATTGGCGCCTATCGACTACAGGTTCAACTTTCGCAGGCCGATGCACGTTCTCTGGAGGACTTGTTCAGTCCTGAACAGCGAACCCTTGATCACTGGCTACTGGAAGCGCCAGCCAACGCTTGGCGCCCCACTTCAGGCGCCAAGCACGTTGTCACAGACATCTGCTCGGCCTTCGCGCCAGGTATCGGCAACGATCCCTTGGCGGCACTGGACACAGTGACAGGGGCAGCCCAAAAGAGCCCGTTGGAACACCTGATTGCAGGAGAACGTCCATGACGCGACATTCATTAGTGGCCGGTCTGCTGATTGCACTGTTCGGGATTTCGGGTTGCAACTCCCTGAACAAAATCGGCCAAGTGGTCATGGATCCCTCGATACCCGTCGGAGCGCCCAAGGATCACCCTACCCAAGTGGCGTTCAGCATCAATGCCAGCCCAACACTCAATGGCAATCCGAACAGCGTTGTGATGGCGCCCGAGTTGGAGCCCGTCATCGAGCCCAACCCCTATGCCGTTAGCCTGAGCGCAGGTGATCCCTACGTGCTGACTGAAAAAGTCGGGGCTTTGTTCGAATACCTTCAGGAACACTTTCCAGCGATGTCGCCCGTTGATATGCCAGTGGAAGACGGCGAGGAGCCTGCGCGCTCCCCCCTGGAGGAAAATGCCCCCGGCAGCTACGACGATCCGACCGTTGCCCTGACCTTGCCGCGCACCACCACCCTGGCTGCCGAGCCCGTCGCCACGCCCATGGCCATCAAGATTCTGCAACTGCGCGACGATTCACTGCTGCGCAACAGTGTTTATGAGCTGCTGGACAAGGACCCTGCCGAGGCGCTGCGAAGCACCTACATCCGCGATGATGACTACTTGCTGCGCCCCGGCCAGTTCAAGTTCATCCCTTTTGTGCCCATCGAACCCGAAACGCGCTTCGTCGCGGTGATCGCCGACTACCGCAACCAGGAAAACGCTACCTGGAGCCAGGTGCTGCGCATTCCGCCCCGCGGCCACCAGATCATTCTATCGGTGTTGCTCAACGACACGCAGGTTCTGCTCAAGGAGGAGGACTGATGGCGCCTCTAACCCTGCCCTTATCGCTTACTCACGCTGACATGGAGCGCTCATGAGTTCACGTAATCCCGTCTTGTGGCCTGAAGGCCTATTCGTCAAACCGCAGCATTTTCAGCAGGCTGCCCGTGCCGCCGAAGCAGCGTTGCATCAGCGCCTTTGCACCCTGAACGCTGCCTTCTATGGCTTCAGCGAACTACAGTTGAACGACGAGTACCTGAGCCTGGGCAAGATCGCCATCACCCGCGCGCGCGGCATCATGCCGGACGGCACGGTGTTCGATATCCCTGCTGACCTGCCGCCACCTCCACCGTTGGAAGTCGAGGACGACGGCGCCAAAGACAGCGAGATCTTTCTGTGCCTGCCACTGCGTACCGAAGGTGGCCGCGAGGTGAGCTGGCCCGACAATGCCGCCAACTTCCGCTACCGCGCACAGGCAGAGGAAATCAAGGACACGCACAGCGCCGACGGCGACCTGGTGCAGGTTGACCTGGCAGTGCCAAACCTGCAGCTCAAACGCAAGACTGACGATAGTAGCGCTTACACACGGCTGGCTCTGGCACGCATATTGGAACGCCGCCCGGATGGGAGTCTACAACTGGATGAGGGCTTCTATCCCACCAGCGTTTCAGTACGTGCCGTACCCGCGCTGCAACGCTTCCTGGAGGAAATCACCAACTCCCTGCGCGAGCGGGCGCGCAACCTCGCCGCCCGTATTGGTGCCTCAGGGCAATCCGGCATCGCGGACATCCGCGACTTCAACCTGCTGCAGGCCATGAACCGCTGGTGGCCATGCTTCCAGCATCTGGCCAGGCAGGGTCAGACCCACCCTGAGCAACTGTACCTGTGCATGAGCCAGGCCTGTGGCGAGTTCGTCACCTTCACCGACGAGACCCGCCTGCCGCAGGAATATCCCGCCTATCACCACACCGCGCTGCGCACGTCGTTCAAGCCCTTGGAAGACACCCTTCGCCGGGCACTGAGCACGGTACTGCAACCTCGGGCGGTTTCGCTGCCATTGGAGACGCTGGAGTTTGGGGTGATGACCACCACACTGGAAGATCGTCGCCTGATCGACCAAGCCGATTTCATCCTGGCCGTGCGCGCCAATTTGCCACCGCAAACGTTGCGCCAGATGTTTGTGCAAAAGGCCAAAGTCGTTTCGCTGGAATCGTTGAACGAGGTCGTGCCGCTGCAACTGCCCGGTATTCCACTGGTGCCGCTGCCCGTGGCGCCGCGGGATCTGCCTTTCCATGCGGGCTTCACCTACTTCGAGCTGGACCGCCGCGACCCGACCTGGGCGGCCATGAAGGCCTCCAATGGCTTCGGTATTCATGTCGCAGGCGAGTTCCCTGGACTTGAACTGCAGTTCTGGGCGATCAGGAGTGAATGACATGGTAGATAACAAAACCTTCCCCACTGATGCTGCACAGATTGAAAGCAAAAAACTGCAGACGATGATTGAGGAGTCCTTGTCCGGCGACTCACCCGCACCCGCAGAAGCTGGAGATTCCGATCAGAAAACCAAGTCAGAGCCTGTTTATGCAGGCTACGCAGCTGACCCGGACTTCCAACTGCGCGGCGGTTACGAAAACCTGATGCTGGATGCCGCTGCCCCGCTGTTCGGCCTGGTGATACGTCTGCGCACCCTGGATGCGTTGCCCAATATCAAGGACGTACACCAGCAAGTACGCAACCAGATCGACAATATTCGCGAGGAGATACGCCAGCACGGCTACGAACCCACTCAGTTGCTGGCGTACTCCTACGGCCTGTGCCTCTTCATCGATGAAGCAGTCATGGACAGGCCCTGGGGCAAGGCCAGTTGCTGGAGTCAGGAACCCCTGCTCAGCATCTTCCACGACGAAACCTGGGGTGGGGAGAAAATCTTCACTGTGCTCTCGCGCCTGATGCAGGAGCCCGAGCGCTACCAGGACGTGCTCGAGTTCATGTACTTCGCGCTGTGCCTGGGCCTGAAGGGCAAGTACGCCATCGCGCCGAAAGGCGAAGAGTCACTGAATGGGCTTATTCACCAACTTCACGGGATCATCCGCGAATTGCGCGGCCCCGTGCCGGAGTCGGTCGGCGATCCCTATACCAACGTGGCCCCCCGCAATTTCCGCATGAACCGGCAATGGCCGTGGTGGAGCCCGCTGGCTATCTCCGCACTGGTCATGGCGGTGGCCTACGGGATCTACAGCTATCGCTTGCACCTGATCACAACCGAAGTGCTGGAGTCGCTGAACGGCATTTTGCAGCAGTAGCCAACCGTGACAAAGCACCACTGAATTCAACGAATTAGCGAGGTTTTTGCCTCGCTGACAAGCCCATCGCTTCCGATGGCCACGCCACCCGTGGTGCGCGTGCTTTACCCACATGGACGCAGGAGTAACTGCCATGCCAACACCCGCTTACATCAAGATCGAAGGCCAGACCCAAGGCAACATCACCGCAGGCGCCTTCACCCCAGAATCCGTCGGCAACGTTTACCAGGAAGGCCATGAAGATGAAATTCTGGTGCAGGAAATCAAGCACCAGGTCACCGTCCCCGCCGACCCGCAAAGCGGTCAACCGACGGGGCAACGGCAACACAAGCCCTTCATTTTCACCAGCTCGCTGAACAAGGCCACGCCACTGATGTACCAAGCGCTGGTCAATGGCGAAAAGCTGCCAACGGTTGAAGTCAGCTGGTACCGCACCTCGCAAGAGGGCAAGCAGCAGCACTTCTTCACCACCAAGCTGGAAGACGCCATCATCGTCGATATCAACACCGTGCTACCCCACGCTCAGAATGCGGAGAACGCGAACTACACCCAGCTGGTGGAGGTGGCGATGACGTATCGCAAGATCACCTGGAAACACGTAGAGGCGGGTACCGAAGGCTCTGACGACTGGCGCAAACCGATCGCCTGATCTCACTCAAATGCCCCAGGCAGGCGTGCTCTGCCTGGGCTTTTCAAATATTCAGACGGCGGACAAGGATCTTGTATGCCTAGCCAATCTGACTTGCGTTACAGCTTCCAGCCGCTGGTTGGCGAAGCTGAATTCGAAGTGGTGTCGTTCGAACTCCGAGAAGGGATCAGCACACCTTTCGAACTGGAGCTGAAGTTGATCAGCTTCGAAAACGATATCGATTTCGGCCACCTGCTCGACAAACCCGTGCTCTTCACCATCTGGGAAGCGGAACGCCCGGTGCGTTACGTGCACGGTCTGGTCAGTCGTTTCAGCCAGGCGGAAAGTGGCTTCTACCGCACCTACTATGACGCGCTGATCGAGCCACAGCTGGCCCGCGCCAACCTGCGTTCGAACTGGCGCATCTTCCAGCACAAGACCGTGCCGCAAATTCTTGAGCTGATGCTCCAGCGCCAAGGTATCAACCAGTACGAACTGCGCGCCAGCATGGACCATCAGGTCCGCGAGTTCTGCGTTCAGGCCGGCGAGACGGACCTGGCGTTCATCGCCCGCCTGGCGGCTGAAGAAGGCTTCGTCTACCGCTTCGCGCACAGTGAAAAGCTGCATAAGCTGATCATCACCGATCGGCTGCAGTCCTTCGGCCTGATCAGCCATGGTGCCATCAAGGCCGAAGATGAAGACGAAGGCTTCTACGATGACAACGAGCCTGTAGGCCCTGACAGCGTGCTGTACCACGCCGACAGCGGCGGCGATCAAGCCACGCCTTGCCTTCGCCGCTTGCGCTACAGCGAGCAGGTGCGTACTGCCCGCCAAGTGCAGCGCGACTACACCTTTACCAACCCTGCCTACCGCCAGGAGCACAGAGCCGCCGGCCCCTTCCTGGACCATCAGTCCAAAGAGTACGAATACTTCGATTACCCAGGCCGCTATAAACGCGATGCCGTGGGCAAGCCGTTCACTGAAAACCGCATCACAGCGCTGCGCCATGATGTACGTATTGCCGAGGTCCAGGGCGATGACGTGCGCCTACAGCCGGGTCTTAGCTTCACCCTGACCGGCCATCCGCGTAAAGACCTCAATGCGCACTGGCGGGTGAGCACGGTCATCCATAAAGGCACCCAGTTCACCAGCCTGCAGGAAGAAGCCGCCGACGTCGATGCAAGCACGCACTACGAGCAGACCGCCGTGCTGGTCCCCGGTCGGACCGAATGGCGCCCTGCGCCATTGGAAAAACCGCGAATCGACGGCCCACACATGGCCACCGTCGTCGGCCCACCGGGCGAAGAGATCTATTGCGATGAATGGGGCCGGGTAAAAGTCAGTTTCCCCTGGGACCGCGAAAGCCAGAACAACGAGTTCAGTTCCTGCTGGCTGCGCGTATCTCAAAGCTGGGCCGGTGGCAGCTGGGGCTCGATGGCCATCCCGCGCATCGGCCAGGACGTGATCATCCAGTACGTCAATGGTGACCCCGACCAGCCGATGATCACCGGGCGCACCTACTGCGGTGACCAACTGCCGCCCTACGACCTGCCCGATCACAAAACGCGCATGACCATCAAGAGCCAGACCCACAAGGGCGATGGATTTAACGAGCTGCGGTTCGAAGATGAGTTGGGCAAGGAGGAGGTGTTCGTTCACGCCCAGAAAGATCAGAACACCTTGGTCAATAACAACCAGTCCCTCTCCGTGGGCGTCGATCGTACACACCAGATTGGCCAGGACGAATCGGTCGCCATCGGCCGCAACCGACTGCGCGCCGTAAAAGCCAACGACACCTTGAAAGTAGGTGGCGGCAAGAACGACCTCATCGCGGGCGACTACGAAGTCGAAGCAGGCAACACCCTGCGCCTCAAGTGCGGCAAGACCCTGATCGAGATGCAGGCCAATGGCACGCTGAACATCAGCTGCGAGACCTTCAACATCACTGCACAGCAGACCGGGCAGATCAACACCTTGGCGGCAAAGCTAGACCTCAACCCCACTGGCGGTTCGGCAGGCGCGGGAGCAAACGGGCGCGACAGCGGCTCTATCGAGGCCGACGTGGATGGGCATTTCGAATAGCGCTCTCGCTGTCGCCCAGCATTGAACTGAAAAGGACTCCCCGAAATGACCGAATACTTGACGCACGATGTGATCCTCAATCTGGGTGACGAAGCCCCCGAGGATCTGACGCTGAACATGCTGCGCTTTGCCAGCAGGCAAACCACGTTGGTGATAGCGCGTAGCCCTGTCGAAAACAACAAGACCCTGGACGAGGCCCTAGACGACCAACTGAAGATATTACGCAAGAAATCACAGGCGATGACCCTCACCCCCGCGCAGGTGACTCGCCTTGGAAGAAATGAGCATCACGTGGACGGGCGGGAAATGGCGATTCAAATGATGGTCGGCGACAAGCCCCACTACCAGCTTCAGGCGGCCTGCCTGGTTCCGGGGCAGCAACGGATGCTGGTGCTCAACTACAGCAAGCCCGGGCCTTTGAGTGACGACGATATCAGCCACTGGCGCGCTATCAAAGGCGAGCTCCGCTTTGCCTGAACCTCTCCACGGTTCAAGACAAGGACTTTCGGATAGCTAGGAGCTACAGCCAATGGCGCAGACCGTTCATGCCGCCCGGATGGGCGACGCAATTCTTCATCCATCGCTTGCCGCCGAAATGCTCAGCGCGGTTGCCGAGGCCGTGATCTATGCTGCGGCCACCGCAGCGGTAGCCGCCGCCATCAGCTTGGCCGTTGTCGGCACCGTAGCTACGGGCGGTGCGGCGGGGTTCGCCATCGCTGCGGTCGCAGGTGTGGCCGTCGGTGCGATGAGCACCCTTACCGTCGGCGAAGACCAGACTATCGGCGATGCCATTTCCAGCTTTTGCGACAGCCTCGGTAACAGCGTGGACGCCCCTGATCCCTACGGAAAAATCGAGAGTGGGTCAGGCAATGTTTTCATTAACAGCGAGCCCGCTGCTCGCGCGGCCGGCACCACCGGCCCACCTGGAGGCGGCGCAGCCGATGCTGATCAAGAGGAACCCTCCATCCTGGAGAACGTCGGTGCCATGGCAATGGCCGCCGTTCCTTATATGCTCCCGTTCGTGGGGCTGGGTATGGCCATACGTGACATCTTCAACCCGCCAGTGACGACACCGGCCGCCCCGGGTTCAGAGCCCGAGGAAGAGGACAAGATCAGCTGTTCCCGCCACACGCCACTGCCCGACAACTTCATTGCGCAGGGCTCGGACAAGGTATTCATCAATGGCCAGCCCGCAGCGCGCTCAGGTGATAAAACCACCTGCGATGCCACGATTGATGTCAATGAAAACGTATCACCCAATGTACGCATCGGCGGCGGTACGGCGACGGTCCGGGATATTCGCAACGGCAAGAGCAAGATTGCGATGTTCACGGGAATCATTGCGGGGATACTCATCTCCCGAAGGTTTGGGCGCACCAAAGGATGCACAGTAGGGAATCCGGTTGCCGTTGCGACGGGGAGCAAGCTGCAGGAGGGCCCGGAGGACATCGATTTCAGCCTCCCAGGTTTGCTGGGCATCCAATGGGCGCGGCGCTACGACAGCAAAGACATGCGTGCTGAAGGCCTATTCGGGATGGGCTGGAGTATTCCCTATGAGGTGGAGTTAGCTCGCGTTCCACATCCACAAGGCGGAGAGCTATGGATCTACATCGACAACGCCGGTAACCGACTGGAACTGGGACGCATCAGTGCCGGTGACGCTTTCGTCAGTGTAGTGGACGGCTTGGCCTTCTTTCAGCTGGAGGACGGTCAGACCGTTGTCGAAGATATCAATGAAGGGCTTTATCGGGTCTTCGATACCGACCCGCTGAACCCGAAACGCTCACGGCTGATCAGGCTCGGCGACCGCAACCTCAATTGCATAGACCTGCTGTACGACGAACAGGGGCGCCTGAAAGCCCTCTATGACAACTACGGCCAAACGGTCGTGCAGCTTCATTATGACGCCAGGCATTCCCGACGGGTCAGAGACATATCGCGGGTGTTCCTGAAGGGCGGCGGAACACCGACTGTAGAACACAGCGAACTGCTGGTTAGCTATCGCTACACCGACAGCGGGCAACTGCACGAGGTACTGGATGCGACGGAGCAACGGGTCCGCCGCTTCACTTACACCCCCGAGGGCTATCTCAATAGCCATCAACTGGCTAGCGGTGCTGTCCGTGAATACGAATGGGCTCGCTTCGACACTCCCTCAAAGCGCCCTACTCCCAAGCGCTTAGACGGTACGCCCTACCGCTTGCCACCGCTTCTGGAACCCCAACCCGATCACGAGTGGCGGGTGATTCGCCACTGGGGCAGCGATGGAGAAGAGTACCGGTTCGAGTACAACCTGGAAGACGGCGAAACCCTCGTCACGGACAACCTCAACCGTCGTGATCACTACTACTGGGGCCCACTGTACGAGGTCTACAAACACATCGATCCGCTCGGCAATTGCTGGCAAGAGGAGACCGTCGCCGGCCAACTGCTGAAAAGCATCGACCCACAAGGAGGCGAATGGCGCTACAGCTATGATGATATCGGTCGCCTGATCGAAACCCGCGACCCCCTCGGCCGCAGCGAACACATCAAATACTTGCGACATTGGGCATTGCCGGTCCAGGTCACCGATACAGGCGGGCGGACTCGGCAATACGGCTATGACAACCACGGCAACCTGCTTTGGCAGCAGGACCCGCTGGGCCGCAAAACACACTATCAGTACAACCCGGAAGGCCGCGTTACCCAGGTCACCGATGCCCTCGAAAAGAACAAGTACCTGAGCTGGAACACCTGCGGTCAGTTGCTCAGCTACCGCGACTGCAGCAATGCCCAGACGCTATATCACTACGACGCCCATGGCCGCTTGCGCGAAAGCATCAACGCCCGGGGCGAACATACCCACTTTCGCTATGACGCACGTGGTTATCTGGTAGAAAGCGAACGCCCGGACGGTCGCATTGATCGCTATGAAATTGACGTCGCTGGTCAACTGACGCGCTACATCGACCCTGCGCAAAAAAGCCTGCAGTTCCGTTACAACCGCAGCGGCCGGTTAGTCGAGCGTACGGACGCCATGGGTTACAGCGTCAAGTTCCGCTACGACGCCTATGGTCGGTTACTGCAACTCACCAACGAGAATGGCGAGTCATACCGCTTCGGTTGGGATGAACTGGACCGGCTGGTCGCGCAACAGGACCTGGATGGCAGTGGCCGCCTCTATGCCTACAACTTGCTGGATGAGGTCACTCGTCTTACCCATGTGCCCTCGCCTGACGAACAGCCGCCCCTGTCCGACAACGCTCCGCCGACACGCCCGACCGCCATCCGCCATGACTTCGAGCGCGACGCAATCGGCCGTCTTCTCAGCAAGCGCACTGAAGATGGCACCACCGACTACCGCTACGACGCTGCCGACAATCTGCTGTCCATCACCTTCACGGACAACAAAGGAGAACAACAGCAACTCGACTACACCTACGACGCCAACGGGCAATTGCTCAGCGAAACCAACAGCGCTGGCCTGCTGCAGTACCGCTATGACGAGCTGGGCAACCTGCAGACGCTGGTCCTGCCCGACCAGCGCGAACTCAACCACCTGTACTACGGCAGCGGGCACCTGCACCAGATCAACCTCAACGGCCGGGTCATCAGTGATTTCGAGCGCGATGCGGTGCATGACGAAGTCCTGCGCACTCAAGGCAAGCTGGTCACGCGCACGCACTACGACAGCAGCGGTCGCCTGGCCGGCAAGGCCATCCATTACCGCGACGCCCCTGTTGAAGTGCTGCCGCTGCTGGACAAGGCCTATCGCTACGATGCCAGCGACAACCTGGTTGCCGAGGTACTGACCCAGACCCAGCGCCGTGGCATGACCAACGCTGCCAACGATGAGAGCGCGCATCTCGAACGGATCATCGGGTGCTTCAATGTAAGCGCTCCATGAACCCCACATTCAAAGCGCTCAGCTGAGCGCTTTGAATGTGGGGTTCATGGAGCGCTTACCTTTGGTCGACCATGCCCGCAGGGCACCATCCGCGGACTGGAACATGAGCTCGACGTTACGCGGTTCGAGCGCAACGCCGGCATCGACACGCACCTGCCCGTTGGCAACAACCGCAGCGAACGCGTAGACCACAACGAAACCATTTCCATTGGTGACCCCCGTACCGAAGACGTTGGCAAGAACGAAACCATCAGCATCGGCGCCAACCGCAGTGTGACCATCGGTGCGAACAAGACCGAAACCATCGTGCTTGCCAAGGCGGAGACGATCGGACTGGCGAAGGCGTTGACCATTGGGGCGGGGTATCAGGTCAGTGTCGGCGCGGCCATGAACACGACGGTTGGCCTCAGCCAAAGCGAACAGGTCGGCATCCACAAGTCCGTGATCGTCGGCAACCGCTTCAACATCACCGCAGGCGACGAGCTGAGTATCACGGTGGGCAAATCCACGTTGGTCATGAAGTCCGATGGGACCACCTTGCCAAAGATGGGCAAAGCACTCAGCTACGTATTTGAGGCGTGCAATTCCACGGTAGCAGCGCTTCGTAGTCTTCAACTGAAGACGCATGCGGCAGGCATTCCAGTGCGTGGCGCAGCCACGCATAGGGCTCTTGACCGTTGGCTTTGGCGGTTTCGACCAGACTGTAAAGTTGTGCGCTGGCTGTAGCGCCTTTGGGCGTGTCACTGAAAAGCCAGTTCTTTCTGCCAATGACAAACGGCCGGATGGCACGTTCGGCTGTGTTGTTGTGGATAGGCAAGTAGCGGTGCTCAACGTAGCGTTCCAACTTGCTCCAGTTGCTGGCCAGATAGCTGATGGCTTTACCCAACGCATTCTGGGTCGTGAACTGTGGCTGCGTTTTCTCTATCCAGTTTTTCAACTGGGCCAGCACCGGTTGGCTACGCGCCTGGCGGGTCAGCTTGCGATCTTCATCGCTGCCGTCCTTAAGGTCGCGCTCGATACCATAAAGCTTGTTGATCAAATTCAGTGCGATGTCTGCCCGCCCGGTTTTGCCCTTGGGTTGCACTTTCTGTGCTTCAACGAACTTGCGCCGTGCGTGCGCCCAGCAGCCCAATCGCTCCACGCCGTCCTATGCGGCCAGCGCGTTGTAACCGGCGTAGTCGTAGGTCATGACATAGCCGCGGTAATCTCCTGAAACCATTAGTTCCTCCGGCGTCGGAATATCCTTACACAAAGCTCATAAAGCTAAACAACTCCACGAAAAACAAAGCCATGGTGGTTTACCAAGAAAAATCCTTCAAATTATTTCGTCGCTTGCATTTCCGTTCGGCAACCCCTAACACTAACCTCATCACCCGATGGAGATTAACCATGTCCCGCCTCGCCGAGTTCCGCGCCCTCGAACGACTACTCGCGACCAAAAAGTCCGAACTCTCATTCATAAAAATCGACCCGCGCCTCATCCGCGAATTCGAATTCGAAAGCAAACTCCACAACCTGCTTGCCGAATATCAGTTCAATCTATCGAACATACTGGCCATCATCGAGAGTGAAATCGCGAACCAGGATTACGGTGTCTATCAACAACCGCCCCCTGTCGTATCGCCCGCACGTTACAGGGCTCGGCAAAGCAAATACTACATAAACCCTCATACCGGGGAGGAAGTAGAAGCAAAAAGCACCCTGCACAAAACCGTAAGGTTGTGGATCAAGCAGTATGGCCGTGCCGAGGTCGAAAGCTGGGCAACTGCATGGTCGGTGTGCACCCACAAACCTGGCCTGTAGCCATGCTGTGCAGCACAGCCTGCCCTTCCCTGCTTGGACTGCGCCCATCAAGCAACAAGGGTGAAAGCCTTCTACCCGTTAATGACGTGAATCCCTGCCGCGCCCACAGGGCAACGCAACCGTTCGGTAACCGAACAGTAGCCCATCTCTCGAATTGACGCTGCCGCCTTCACTGCGCACCATGCACCGGCCTTGCGTGCCCCCTGCCTTGGACTTGGTCACGCACCTGTAGTACCGCAGCTGAATACAATTTCAAGAAACGAGCAGTTTATGAACCACACCAAGACCACCCCCGCCGCGCCCCGGATGCACCAGGGTTCGATTGGCGACAAGCTTCGCGGCGCCTTCGGCGTCGGCAAGACCCGTTGGGGCATGCTTGCCCTGGTGTTCTTCGCCACCACCCTGAACTACATCGACCGCGCCGCCCTTGGCATCATGCAGCCCGTGCTGGCCAAGGAGATGAGCTGGACGGCGATGGACTACGCCAACATCAACTTCTGGTTCCAGGTCGGCTATGCCATCGGCTTTCTGCTGCAGGGCCGGCTGATCGACAAGGTTGGGGTTAAACGCGCCTTCTTCTTCGCCGTACTGCTGTGGAGCCTGGCCACTGGCGCCCATGGCCTGGCCACTTCAGCGGCGGGCTTCATGGTCTGCCGTTTCATCCTGGGCCTGACCGAGGCCGCCAACTACCCGGCCTGTGTGAAGACCGTGCGGTTGTGGTTCCCGGCGGGTGAGCGGGCCATCGCTACCGGCCTGTTCAACGCCGGCACCAACGTCGGCGCCATGGTCACCCCGGCCCTGCTGCCGCTGATCCTCGCCGTGTGGGGCTGGCAGGCCGCGTTCATCGCCATGGGCTGCCTGGGCCTGGTGTGGGTGGTGTTGTGGGTGCTGAAGTACTACAACCCTGAAGACCACCCCAGCGTGCGCCAGAGCGAGGTGCAGTACATCCAGCAGGACGATGAACCCGAGCCTACCCGCGTGCCGTTCAGCCGTATCCTGCGCCTGCGTGGCACCTGGGCGTTTGCGGTGGCCTATGCGATCACTGCGCCGGTATTCTGGTTCTACCTGTACTGGCTGCCGCCGTTTCTGAACCAGCAATACAGCCTGGGCATCAATGTGACCCAGATGGGCATCCCGCTGATCATCATCTGGCTGACGGCGGACTTTGGCAGCATCGGCGGCGGCATCCTGTCGTCCTGGCTGATCGGCCGTGGCGTGCGGGCCACCACCGCACGGCTGGTGTCGATGCTGATCTTTGCCTGCACCATGGTCAGCGTCGTCTTTGCCGCCAACGCAAGTGGCCTGTGGGTCGCAGTGGCCGCCATCTCGCTGGCGGTCGGCGCGCATCAGGCTTGGACAGCGAATATCTGGAGCCTGGTGATGGACTACACGCCCAAGCACCTGGTGAGCACGGTGTTCGGCTTCGGCAGCATGTGCGCGGCGATTGGCGGGATGTTCATGACGCAGATCGTCGGCAGCGTGCTGACCGCCACCAACAACAACTATGCCGTGTTGTTCACGATGATTCCGGCCATGTATTTCCTGGCGCTGGTGTGGATGTACTTCATGGCACCACGCAAGGTCGAGAGCGCCTGAGGGCGCTAGCCACTTACCTCTACGGGGCCCTTGCGGGCCCTTTTTTTGGTCTGCTGATCAGACCG
>NZ_JAWRYH010000438.1:0-271 GCF_046534675.1 Pseudomonas sp. SIMBA_067
GGCAACTGATAATTGAAAAAGCATCTGACTTTTTCGCGGTGAGTCTAGCCTGCCCGCAAAGCCCCGGATTAGTAGAGTAGATTGAGACCATATCCGCCCGTAGGGCATCCCGCTGCTGCATGACCTGCTGATTACTCATCAGGTCCACAGCTTGCTGCCAGTAATCACTCGGCTGATTATAATCGGCATCATAAATACCTGCCAATTCAAACCTAATGGCGACACCACTGCTGGCCATGAGACTATTCGCGTCATTCAATGCAATTGCCAG
>NZ_JAWRYH010000439.1:0-271 GCF_046534675.1 Pseudomonas sp. SIMBA_067
TGATGACAGGGAAAAGGATGACAGGCATGATGACACCACAAATGACACCACGCGAGAGTCAGGTTATGAGTACTATCCACTTCAGGATTGATGAGGACGTTAAACGGCTGGCGATGCGGGCAGCAGAGCGCCAGAAGATGACGCTGACAGAGGTTATGCGTCAGCGAGCGGAAGAGCTGGCTGCTGAAGAGCGGCAATATCAGGATGGCCAACATGATGCATGGCTGGAAGAGCAGATAGTGACGGCATTCAGTCGTTATGATGCCGGTGA
>NZ_JAWRYH010000440.1:0-271 GCF_046534675.1 Pseudomonas sp. SIMBA_067
CTGCTGGGCGATAACCACGGCCTGGACATCGACACGCTGGACAAAGACGTGGCTCACGACAGCCGCTCTATCCAGCCTGCGATGCTGCGCGACGACGAAATCCTCACCCATCCGGTGTTTAATCGCTACCACAGCGAAACCGAAATGATGCGCTATATGCACTCGCTGGAGCGTAAAGATCTGGCGCTGAATCAGGCGATGATCCCGCTGGGTTCCTGCACCATGAAACTGAACGCCGCCGCCGAGATGATCCCAATCACCTGGCCGGAAT
>NZ_JAWRYH010000441.1:0-271 GCF_046534675.1 Pseudomonas sp. SIMBA_067
GGATTTAGAAGGTGGCGCCCAAATAAAGCTTTATGAGACTAAAAGTAGAATATGGACAATTAACTATCAACAAGAAACCGACTCATTGTTATGGTATGACAATAAAGAAGAAATTTTTTACCAATATTCTTTAAACAATAACCGTATAGTAAGTAAAACAAAAGTTAATAGCGCCAGTAGCTACTCAATAACTTATCCGATTAATAATAAAAATATTTTAGGGTTGATATATCCTTTTACAAATAATATTTACAAATTTGATTTAGCTTCC
>NZ_JAWRYH010000058.1:0-449 GCF_046534675.1 Pseudomonas sp. SIMBA_067
AGGGTCACGACCAGGTCGTTGGCCAAGGCGGTGTTGATGTGCACGGTGAAGGTCGGTTTGACGTTCTCGGCCACCGAAGTCTGGTCGGCAGTGATGGTGACCTTAACCAGGTCACCTTCGTTGGTGCCGCCTGGGTTGCCCGGGGTACCTGGCTCATCGGTGACAGTGGTGCTGACAGGAGTCTTGTCCAGGGTCAGCTGCTCGAACTTGCCGACATCCGCGCCCGCAACAGTCGCGATCGACTGCACTACCGGGGTGTTGCTGCCAACGTAGACGTTGTCCGGGGCAGTCACGGTGATCGAACCGCTGGTGCCATTGGCCGGTACGGTGATGACGGTCTTGCCGTCGCTCAGCGTAAAGGTCAGGACGCCGTGGTTGTTGATCGGCAGACCGTCTTTGTTGGTCAGGGTGATGGTGTAGGTGATCTCGCCGCCTTCGGTAACCGAAGG
>NZ_JAWRYH010000442.1:0-271 GCF_046534675.1 Pseudomonas sp. SIMBA_067
GGCCAGCCGTTCGCCGCGTTCTACCGGCGCCGCCTGGGCAGTGACGAGGCGGTGCGCCAACGCCAGGCCCAGGTACAGGAGGCCGCCAGTGCGGTAGGTGAACAGCTCGATTTCAGCCGCATTGCGCGCATGCCCAACACTGCAGACGCCCATCGCTTGCTGTTGCATGCCGCCGAGCTGGGCAGCGAGCAGCAGCTCGAAGCGCTGCTGGAGCGGCTGTTTGCCGCGTATTTTCGGCTGGGCGAAGACCTGGGCGACCGCGCCACGCTGT
>NZ_JAWRYH010000443.1:0-271 GCF_046534675.1 Pseudomonas sp. SIMBA_067
TGGTTGCCAACGCCGCCAACACAAAAAACGCCAGCGCTGCGATGCAGCCGACCAAGGCGCCTACACGTCGGGTCACCCCGTAGTAGAACAAGCAGGTTGCCTGCACGGCAGCCACCCCGGCCAATGCCCCTGGTACGGCCAATGAGGCGAACGCCTCGCCTTGTTCAAGGCTGAGAAACAGCATGACCAGCGCCGAGGTAACGGGTAGCCCTGAAAGCAGCCCGCCAATTTGCGTGCCCCAGCGTTTGCCAGCCAGCGAAATGGCCAGCAT
>NZ_JAWRYH010000444.1:0-271 GCF_046534675.1 Pseudomonas sp. SIMBA_067
GGCTTCGGTTTAAGCGACCGAGAATATAACGAGACGGCGGGAAATGTCTTGCTATTAATCTGAATCAGAATGCTTTTATCTTATATAACTGCTGGTAAAAATGATTAAAGGCGAAAAAAAACGCTGCATAAGCAGCGTTTCATGTTCTCTGGCTGAGAGAAGATCGAAAGTGGTTATCAGGTCGGGTTACGACTTAATACACGGCGTCCTTCACGGTAGCGCTTTTTCCAGTAATCATCATTCAGACTGGAGATCATCACGCCACTGCTGG
>NZ_JAWRYH010000445.1:0-271 GCF_046534675.1 Pseudomonas sp. SIMBA_067
GTAATATGCCATTAGACAGAGGCTCAAATGCGCGCAAAGACCCTACTTGGGTCGACGCAAAAAAAACAGCAGACAGTTTATGGCTTTTAGTTAAAGGCAATCACACCATATTTGCTAACAGTAGCCCTGAGGTGGTGTATTTAGCTTACCAACAAGTGGCGCATTTAGATTTAACGCAGGCTATCCTTTTAGGATCAAATAAACAGGATAATGCCGTATTTGCGCTAGACGTAACTGAACTCGAAGAGTCGTTATTAGCAACGATTGTTGG
>NZ_JAWRYH010000446.1:0-271 GCF_046534675.1 Pseudomonas sp. SIMBA_067
CTGACACTTTCCATCACCGGGAACTAACGCATGCGCCTGAAACTTTTCTGGCTCGCAATGCTGAATATTGCGACCATCATTTTACTCTCCACGCTGTGGGAATTCGGGCTCGAGGCGTGGATCTCCAGCCTGCTGGGCCTGAGCTATGATCCCGATTTTGAAACCAGCGAGCGGCTGCGGTTTATCCTGACCTCCACCTCGTTTGCCGGACTGGCAATGATTATTCCGGCGCTGCTTATTGCGGGTCTGATCCGCAACACGCTGCGTGCGG
>NZ_JAWRYH010000447.1:0-271 GCF_046534675.1 Pseudomonas sp. SIMBA_067
CTACCGCCGGTCTGAAACAACAACTGGCCGCCCTCGAACAGCGCAAAGGCGCACAAATGGCGGTACTGCTGGTGCCCACCACCGGCGGCTCAAGCATCGAGGATTACGCCAACCAACTGTTCCGCGCCTGGAGGCTGGGGCGCAAGGACGTCAACGACGGCATCCTGCTGGTGGTGGCCAAGGATGATCGCAAAGTGCGCATCGAGGTCGGTTACGGGCTGGAAGGTACGGTGACCGATCTGCTGGCCCATCGCATCATCGAGGAACACAT
>NZ_JAWRYH010000448.1:0-271 GCF_046534675.1 Pseudomonas sp. SIMBA_067
CCTTGTTCAACTCACCGGCGGTGATACTCACATTCGGGATGTCGTTGGAAGTGAGGATGCCGCCATCAAAGGTCTGCGGCGCCACGCGGCTGTCGTTCGAGACCAGGATCGGCAACACCGGCGCCAGGCCGCCACCCACATGCAGCTCGGTCTGGGAAATGCGGAACTTCACATTGCCGGCGGCACGGCTGAAGGAATCGGCCGGTTCGGTACCGTTGTTCTTGGTCGGGAAGAAGCTGTTGCCGTTACCCGCCAGGCCCGGGCCTGCGGT
>NZ_JAWRYH010000449.1:0-271 GCF_046534675.1 Pseudomonas sp. SIMBA_067
TGCCATTTAGTTGACAGATGATGCGCTCACGGATGAAACATTATTGTGAACAAAATATTTTCCTCACATGTGATGCCTTTCCGCGCTCTGATCGACGCTTGCTGGAAAGAAAAATATACTGCCGCACGGTTTACCCGTGACCTGATTGCCGGGATAACCGTCGGGATTATTGCTATCCCGCTGGCGATGGCGTTGGCTATTGGTAGTGGTGTGGCACCCCAGTACGGTTTATATACCGCAGCTGTTGCGGGGATTGTCATTGCTCTGACGG
>NZ_JAWRYH010000059.1:0-446 GCF_046534675.1 Pseudomonas sp. SIMBA_067
TGCAATTTTTTAGTTGCATGAACTCGCATGTCTCCATAGAGTGCGCGCTACTTGATGCCGACTTAGCTCAGTAGGTAGAGCAACTGACTTGTAATCAGTAGGTCACCAGTTCGATTCCGGTAGTCGGCACCATCAAGTCCGGTGGGGTTCCCGAGCGGCCAAAGGGAGCAGACTGTAAATCTGCCGTCACAGACTTCGAAGGTTCGAATCCTTCCCCCACCACCAATTTCGGCCACGCGATGGCGTAGCCCGAGACGATAAGTTCGCTTACCGGCTCGAATAAAGAGAGCTTCTCTCGATATTCAGTGCAGAATGAAAATCAGGTAGCCGAGTTCCAGGATGCGGGCATCGTATAATGGCTATTACCTCAGCCTTCCAAGCTGATGATGCGGGTTCGATTCCCGCTGCCCGCTCCAAGATGTGCTGATATAGCTCAGTTGGTAGAG
>NZ_JAWRYH010000450.1:0-271 GCF_046534675.1 Pseudomonas sp. SIMBA_067
GTAATCGTGCGCCAGCGGCACCAGCGGACGCGTGCTGAAGTCAAAATGCTGCTGACTCATTGCGCCTTCAGGTAGCGGTAGATCACCGCCAGATCCTCTTCACCGTGTCCGGCCTCCACCGCCTGCTGCCAGAGCTGTGCGATATTCTCCAGCGCCGGCAGCGGCGTCTCTGCGGCATCCAGCGCCAGGCGGGCATCTTTCAGCGCCCAGACCAGATGCATCTGCGGCGTGAAGTCGTCGCTGGCGATCATCCCGAGCTTCATTTTTGCAT
>NZ_JAWRYH010000451.1:0-271 GCF_046534675.1 Pseudomonas sp. SIMBA_067
CCAGTAGCTGTCACCCAGGTTGTCGACGCGAACACCACCACTGCGACGGCTGCTGGAGTGAATAAACTGGTTATCGCCCAAGTAGATACCGGCGTGGCTGACACGACCACGACCCGCTGTGCTAAAGAAAAGCAGATCACCCGGCTTGAGATTGTTGCGTGCGACCAACGGTGCATTCACGTTGCTCATTTCGCGCGTCGAGCGTGGCAGGTTCATGCCGGCTTCTTCACGAAACAGGTAGCCGATGAAGCCGCTGCAATCGAAACCGGCT
>NZ_JAWRYH010000452.1:0-271 GCF_046534675.1 Pseudomonas sp. SIMBA_067
GGGCACAGATTAAAGGCAAAGCGCAGACAATGCTTGGTGATCATCACCGGGACTTCGCCCTTCTCTTCATGTGCTTCATACGCCGCGTCAATCAGCTGCACACCATAGCGATGATAAAATTCACGCGCTTTCTGGTTGTATACGTTCGCGAGGAAACTCAGATGCGTTTGCGGATAAACCGGCGCAGGATCAGCAACCGGTTTACGGCTGCCGCGCTGGTAACTGGCAAGACGCGCAGCATCCAGCATGTCAGCAGCTTCACGGCGGAACT
>NZ_JAWRYH010000453.1:0-271 GCF_046534675.1 Pseudomonas sp. SIMBA_067
GTTTGTTGGTGAGTTTACCGGTGAGCGCAAGGGGGACCTCGCGGCGGTAGCGGTGAAAAATAAATTCTCCGTTGGCGACAGCCTTGAGCTGATGACGCCGCAAGGCAACATTAACTTTACCCTTGAGCACATGGAAAACGCCAAAGGTGAAGCGATGCCGGTCGCACCAGGCGATGGTTATACTGTGTGGCTCCCGGTCCCGCAGGATCTTGAGCTCAATTACGCTCTGCTGATGCGTAATTTCTCCGGGGAAACCACGCGTAACCCACAC
>NZ_JAWRYH010000454.1:0-271 GCF_046534675.1 Pseudomonas sp. SIMBA_067
CCTGATGCGGGACAAAGGCAGCACCAACCGCACGGTCAACGCGCTGACGGTGCGCATCGGCCTGTCGGTGGCGCTGTTCCTGTTCGTGCTGTTCGCCCACCACATGGGCTGGATCGAAAGCACCGGGCTTAGATAGCCCCGCTGGCCGCCGGTTCCCGGCGCGCGTCCAGCCGCCTATTGGAACACGGACCGCCATCGAGCGAAGGGCGAGGCCCGCGGCGCCGGTTTCCCGGCGGCCCGCCAGCCTCGCCCCGTCCAGCCGCCGGCCCGG
>NZ_JAWRYH010000455.1:0-271 GCF_046534675.1 Pseudomonas sp. SIMBA_067
CCTTACGCACGTGCTGTTTCCAGATGCCAATAGACTACTTCATCAATGTCTTAACGGGATAAATAAGCCCTTGTGCCCAACGCATATTCGTTCCAATATGAATTGGCTAATTAACATATTCGATTTGACTGATGACAATGGTCAACAACTTAGGCCTGAAGCTAAACGCTTTAGAGCTACAGGTGCATCTAATTACTTAGCGCTCACAGGAAACTCACTCGAAACATCCATGTTGCTCAATAACACACCTGATGTAGTGCGAAAACACTAT
>NZ_JAWRYH010000456.1:0-271 GCF_046534675.1 Pseudomonas sp. SIMBA_067
CCTGATAGCAATAGGGTAAATTGTCATCGGCCCATCGCTGCATAAACAGGAAGAACAGTGCCGGAATCACCGCCGTTGCGGTGGGCTGCGCACCGCGCTGGTAGCACTGTTGCAGGGTTGGCGTCACCATGCCGGGAATTTTGGATAAACCATCGGCACCGACGCGCTGATTGGTATCTTTAATGTAAGGATTACTGAAGCGGGCCAGCACCACGTCACGATAATCCGCTAAATCAAGCGGGCTGGGAGACAGAGAAGGAATGACATCCTG
>NZ_JAWRYH010000457.1:0-271 GCF_046534675.1 Pseudomonas sp. SIMBA_067
GTATGGATGAGTTAATCGGATTAGCAATTATTATATCTATTGCAATTGTTGTAGGAGCTATTTGTGGGTTAGTGGCCTTAGTGCAATTGAATGCCCTTAAACAAGAGGTTGCAGTATTAAAACTAAAACTATTACAGTTTGAGTCAAACCGAAATGCAGCATTTAATGAAAAATCCTCCGCTGACACTCAAGTAGATAATGCAATACCTCTAAACCGCTCAGATATTCCTGCTGCTGTTAATAAACCGGCGAGCATTAAACCTCCACCACC
>NZ_JAWRYH010000458.1:0-271 GCF_046534675.1 Pseudomonas sp. SIMBA_067
GTCGCGGAAGCGGCGAGAGTAGATGCGCGAGGCGATCTTGCTATCCAGGCAGGACGAGACGTGGCTATCACAACGGCGACCGAAAGCGATTATCACTACGACGAAGATACAAAAGTTAAGAAAAAGTTGTTCTCTAAAAAAACCACGCACACAGTTCATGAGAACTCAGCAACAACTGAACAGTCTTCGGCGTTAAGTGGTAACAATGTCGCGATCGTTGCCGGACGTGATGTGGCTGTAACGGGTTCCAGCGTGGTGGGCGATAACAATG
>NZ_JAWRYH010000459.1:0-271 GCF_046534675.1 Pseudomonas sp. SIMBA_067
GGCGAATTCGTAGTTGAGGTTCTGACTTGCCTGCTCCATCTGCTGCAATAGCGCCCCGGACGCAGAAGGTTGCGCCGGGGCGGCAGATGACCACAACAGGCTGCCTGTCAGCAGGCTAACAGCATACCAAAGCGGCTTCATTACTGCTGTTGCTGTCCTAATGATTGATTTCCGGGAACATCAACCTGCGCCTGTTTTGGCGCAGTGGTTTCAAACTGCAGCTGGTCAGCGTGCAGGCGACGTTGCAGTTCGTAATCCTGCAGCATGGCAT
>NZ_JAWRYH010000460.1:0-271 GCF_046534675.1 Pseudomonas sp. SIMBA_067
CTATGGCGGCAATCCACTCGCCTGCGCCATCGCCGAAACTGCGCTCGATATTATCAATACGCCGGAGGTGCTGGCAGGCGTTGAGACGCGTCGTCAGCACTTTGTCACGGCGCTGCAGGCCATCGATGCGAAGTATGATCTCTTCAGCGATATTCGCGGCAAGGGTTTGCTGATTGGCGCGGCGCTGAAACCGCAGCATGCCGGTAAAGCACGCGATCTCCTGAATGCCGCGGCCGCAGAAGGCGTTATGGTGCTGGTTGCCGGCACCGAC
>NZ_JAWRYH010000461.1:0-270 GCF_046534675.1 Pseudomonas sp. SIMBA_067
ATAGCGACATCATAGCTGGTTTGTAATAGTTGTTGGTTGTTTTTAAGCGCTTGTTTTACGTATTTATTAAGTAATGGCGTGTGCAGTGGAGTTAACCATTCATCATCCACTTTTAATACCGAACTTGCTGCTTGTTGCTGCCACTGCTGTGGTAAATTATTTGGAGCTTGTTGGCGCTGCGATGGGTTTAAGTTACTCACACAACCGCTTAGCATTATAATGCTTATTGCTAATAAAGATGGCTTATATTGCCACATCATGTTTAAACCT
>NZ_JAWRYH010000060.1:0-444 GCF_046534675.1 Pseudomonas sp. SIMBA_067
CAGTATTATGGATTGTGGCATCTTTTGGCTTTTCATTTTATGTATCTCATTTTGCCAGTTACAACGAAACATATGGCTCTTTAGGTGGGGTGGTTATTATGCTTATGTGGCTATTTATTAGCGCTTATATCATTATTTTGGGAGCCACAATCAATGCTGCGTTAGAGCAGCAAACAGCGCAAGACAGCACGATAGGCCCAGATAAAAAAAGAGGGCAGCGAGGCGCATATGTTGCAGACCACCTTGATATTAAATAACTCTATTACTTTTATCAGAGCTTAATTACTTGGTTCGTTGTTATCAGCTGCATAAACGAGGTTTTGTGCAGCGGCTTTGAAAACAAATAGCCTTGACCGTAATCACAACCAGCCTCAAGTAATAAATCCATTTGTAATTTTGTTTCTATGCCTTCGGCAATTACTTTTAAACCAAGCTGATGAGCCA
>NZ_JAWRYH010000462.1:0-270 GCF_046534675.1 Pseudomonas sp. SIMBA_067
CTTGAACCTTATCGTATGATCCTGAAACGCCTGCGCAGCCAGTTAATGACTACCCAGTCATTCCTGGAACGTCGCCTGAAAGGTGAACGTCTGCCGCGCCCGGCCGATCTGCTGGTCTCCAACGATCAGCTGTGGGATCCGCTTTTTACCATCTATCAGTCACTGCAAAAGTGCGGCATGGGCATTATCGCCAACGGTCAGTTGCTTGATACGCTGCGCCGCGTGAAATGTTTCGGCGTGCCGCTGGTGCGTATCGATCTGCGTCAGGAG
>NZ_JAWRYH010000463.1:0-270 GCF_046534675.1 Pseudomonas sp. SIMBA_067
GTAACAGGTACATCGCAACAAGGTGGCGCTAACTTCACTGAAATTGAAGAGTTCTCAGGTGTAGTGCCTTTAGCGTATGGACGTTTCGAAGCGGGTTTACCGTTTAGTGGTTTAAGTGTTTTTGCTGAAGGCAGCTTTTTAGCTATTGATGACAGTAAAGTACGAGATTACCAAATGGGTATTGCTTGGGAGTTGATTGATAACCTAGCGGTTGATGTTGCGGTTAAAGCGGGTTACCGCTCTATGGTTTTAGAGCTTGATGATGTAGAT
>NZ_JAWRYH010000464.1:0-270 GCF_046534675.1 Pseudomonas sp. SIMBA_067
CTGCACCGGCGACACACCGTCGATGCCGACGTTGACCGACAGCGGCATACTCAAGTCCATGCCCGGTACCACCTGGTACCAGGTGGGGGTGAAGTTGACGGCAATGCCCCAGTTATCGCGGGTGGCCTTGTCGATACCGCGGTAGCTGCTCTTGCCCTTGTACAAGGCCTCGTTGTGGCCATCGAGCTTGAGCAAGTTGCTGTAGAACAGCTCGCCGAGCAGGGTTGCCGAGTCGAACAGCGGCGTGTCGCCGATGGTCATCAGCCCGTT
>NZ_JAWRYH010000465.1:0-270 GCF_046534675.1 Pseudomonas sp. SIMBA_067
GAAAAGTCGCAGCCCTGCTGCGCGAGGACGGCACCTGATCGAGATGATCTGCCAGGGACTGAAATACGAAGGCGTAACCTTCTCGATTGTAAAGATGTGCCGCCGGATCGATTGGCCATGCTGTCTGTAGCCACGGCGCCGAACGAAAGCGAGCCTACTGATTTGTGCTGCATCCGGGGGGCGAGACGATTGGGCGGGAATGGCGTGGGAGATCGACGGCTCCACGCGCGAACAGCTCGGGGAGTATTTGTGGCGCAGCGGCAATGCAGG
>NZ_JAWRYH010000466.1:0-270 GCF_046534675.1 Pseudomonas sp. SIMBA_067
TAATTTATCTATCGTTGGAGAAAATTAGGAAAGATTTCGTGTTTATCAATCTCAGTACGGATTCTTTATCTGAATTTATAAACCGTGATAATGAATGGTTATCCGCGGTAAAGGGGAAACAGGTCGTATTGATTGCGGCCAGAAAGTCAGAGGCCTTAGCAAATTATTGGTATTACAATAGCAATATTAGGGGCGTGGTATACGCTGGACTGATTCGTGATATTAGAAAAGAACTGGTCTATGTGATTAATGGCAGGTTCCTGAGAAAAG
>NZ_JAWRYH010000467.1:0-270 GCF_046534675.1 Pseudomonas sp. SIMBA_067
TCAACGCCGCGATCAGCGCGCAGAACGCGCAGGTTTCGGCGGGCAGCCTGGGCGATTTGCCGGGGACCAAGACCCAGGAAATCACCGCGGCAATTCTGGTCAAGGGCCAGCTGTCGACGCCGGCGGAATTCGCCGACATCGTGCTTAAAGCCAACCCGGACGGCTCCACCGTGCGCATCGGGGATGTGGCGCGGGTGGAAATCGGCAGCCAGGAATACCAGTTTTCCACACGCCTGAACGGCAAGCCGTCCACTGCAGTCAGCGTGCAGC
>NZ_JAWRYH010000468.1:0-270 GCF_046534675.1 Pseudomonas sp. SIMBA_067
TCCGTGAAGTGATCGATGCTGCTGCATACGGAGTATCGGCAGGCGCGTCCGCGGAACAGAACTCCAGGGCCCTGCTGAAGATTCGCGAGAAGATGCGAGGGGCAGACACCGCATTCGATCTTGTCCTACCGGACGGGAGGCTGAATATCGTAACCGGCAGGTGGCTGCAAGGTGTCGCGGACGTGCATGTAAGAGGCGGAAGAGGTACGCAGTTGTGCAACGTCGGAACGTCGCAATCCACAACCGAACGCGTACCGCTTATCATCAACC
>NZ_JAWRYH010000469.1:0-270 GCF_046534675.1 Pseudomonas sp. SIMBA_067
GTAGCCACCCCGGTTACCCCGGCATGGCGCTGCACCTTGACCATCTGCCCCTGCAACTGCCGGCCTGGATCAGCGAGCGCGGGGCCTTTACCCAGCCGATGCAGATTCTGACTGCGCAGGTGTACCTCAGCGATATCGATCACAGCATCGGGCCGACCTGGATCGTACCGGGCAGCCATCGTGCCGCTCGCCCGCCGCAGGCCGGCGAAGTGCAATGGCAAGGGCGTGAAGCGCTTCCGGTATTGTGCAAGGCGGGGGATGCTTTGCTGT
>NZ_JAWRYH010000061.1:0-441 GCF_046534675.1 Pseudomonas sp. SIMBA_067
GCCGATCGCAGCTGCGATATCACCCGCACGAACTTCTTTAATCTCTTCACGCTTGTTAGCGTGCATCTGAACGATACGGCCCAGACGCTCACGGTTTGACTTAACCGGGTTGAACACGGTGTCACCCGTGTTAACAACACCAGAGTAAACGCGGAAGAAGGTTAAGTTACCCACGAACGGGTCGGTAGCGATTTTGAACGCCAGTGCAGCAAACGGCTCGTTGTCATCAGAGTGACGAACAGCCGGCGTGTCTTTACCGTCGTCCAGCATACCGTTGATCGCGGTAACGTCAGTCGGTGCTGGCAGATATTCAACAACTGCATCCAGCATCGCCTGAACACCTTTGTTCTTAAATGCAGAACCACAGGTTACCAGGATAATTTCGTTGTTCAGAACACGCTTACGCAGAGATGTTTTGATCTCTTCTTCAGTCAGTTCTTC
>NZ_JAWRYH010000470.1:0-270 GCF_046534675.1 Pseudomonas sp. SIMBA_067
CTGGATTTTGGGCAAGGATCGCACGCTCATGCCGATGCTGCGCACCCTGCACCGTTGCCCCGTGTACGAAGTGCCGTTTCTCTGGGACAGCACGTTTATCGAACAGCGCATTCAGGCCATCGAGCAGGCCGGACTGCGCTTCGGGTACGAATCCCGCTCGGCTCGTGGCGAAACCGGCCCGCGTGGCCTGCGCTTCGCCGTATTCGAGCCCAATATCTCGGTCGTGAAATGCTGCGTGATACCGATGCTTATCGGTGAGGCAGCATTTCG
>NZ_JAWRYH010000471.1:0-270 GCF_046534675.1 Pseudomonas sp. SIMBA_067
CGGAACTGCACTCTAATCTGATGGTGCAATCGTTGTTTGCCGACTTTGCGAAAATCTTCCCGGGTCGTTTCACCAACGTCACCAACGGTGTGACGCCGCGTCGCTGGCTAGCGGTAGCGAACCCATCGCTTTCAGCCGTGCTGGACGAACACCTGGGCCGTAACTGGCGCACCGACCTTAGCCTGCTTAATGAGCTGCAACAACACTGTGATTTCCCAATGGTTAATCACGCTGTGCATCAGGCGAAGCTGGAGAACAAAAAGCGTCTGG
>NZ_JAWRYH010000472.1:0-270 GCF_046534675.1 Pseudomonas sp. SIMBA_067
CTTGAGCAGATGAAGTGTGAAAACTGGCTTGAGCAGCTTTACTCATCAAAATAAATTCAGCTTGTAATTGAGCGCTCTTGTTTAATGCCGGAAGCGATAGCTGATTAACTTTTTGAGTTGAACGATCTATATTTGCTATTTTTATTAAAGAGTTACCGCCAATAATTAAAAGTAATAAAGTGATAAATATAAAACCACCCCAAATACGTTGACTCACTGTTAGATTCATATGGTTTTCCATTCAAAAATACGTCTATTAAAACTTATCGG
>NZ_JAWRYH010000062.1:0-440 GCF_046534675.1 Pseudomonas sp. SIMBA_067
CTTCACACGAATGCCAGCATTCTGCAGCTTACGCGTCAAAGACTCAACATATTCTGCTTGTCCGTCGGTAATATTCATTACCACGACTTGCAGCGGTGCCAGCCAGGTTGGGAAGAAACCGGCGAATTCTTCGGTCAGAATACCGATGAAACGCTCCATTGACCCCAGAATCGCACGGTGAATCATCACTGGCGTCTGACGATCATTGTTTTCACCCACGTAGGTTGCTTCAAGGCGTTTTGGCAGGGAGAAGTCTAGCTGAACTGTTCCGCACTGCCAGGCGCGATCAAGACAATCGTACAAAGTAAACTCAATTTTAGGACCGTAGAACGCGCCTTCGCCTGGCTGGAACTCAAACTCAATATTGTTTTCGTTCAGCGCCGCAGCCAGATCTTCCTCGGCACGATCCCACATCTCATCCGTACCGATGCGCTTCTCAG
>NZ_JAWRYH010000473.1:0-270 GCF_046534675.1 Pseudomonas sp. SIMBA_067
CTGTGATGAGTGATTGGTTTTATAAACTAATCATTCCTCTTGCCATATATAAAGACACTGGCTCGGCTTTATATATGGCAATGTCGTATGCCATTACTTATATCCCAACCATAATATTTACTCTGATTGGCGGTGTCGCCGCTGATAAATATGATAGGAAGAAGATCCTAGTTCTAGGGGATGCCTTGTGTGCTCTGCTATCCCTCGCATTCTTATTTGCCATAACGCACCTTGACTTAGACACGTTGTTTGCGATTGTTTTCGCTTTCT
>NZ_JAWRYH010000474.1:0-270 GCF_046534675.1 Pseudomonas sp. SIMBA_067
GCTGAATACCCGGCTCGGCAGGGTCTGCAGAGCCGTTACGATATGGCTGGCAATCACAATCGAATCGATGCCCTCCTGCGGTCGTGCGGCATGGGCGCCTTTGCCCTCAATGCGGATAACAAAGCGGTCTACGTTGGCATAAAACGCACCCGCCCGACTACGCAGCGTGCCCAGCGGCAGGTCGGGCGCGTTGTGCAGGCCGAATATCGCCTGAACGCCTTCCAGCGCACCGGCATCAATCAGCTGACGTGCGCCATTAAAGGTCTCTTC
>NZ_JAWRYH010000475.1:0-270 GCF_046534675.1 Pseudomonas sp. SIMBA_067
GGTACATGGTCAAAGACATCTACAGCCGCAAGCTTGTAGTTAACGAAGTCCATGAATCCGAATGTGCTGAGAACGCCTGCGTGCTGCTTGAGAAGGGGTGTTTGCGTGAGCGAACAGCGGGTCGTCCTTTGGTGCTGCACTCTGACAACGGCCTCGTGATGAGGGGCTCACTGTTACGCGAACAAATGATTTCGCTGGGTGTTAAGCCTTCGTTCAGTCGTCCGCGGGTGAGCAATGATAATGCTTATGCGGAAACACTCTTCCGCACTG
>NZ_JAWRYH010000476.1:0-270 GCF_046534675.1 Pseudomonas sp. SIMBA_067
CAGCATGATGGCTTCTCTGGATAGCATGCAGAGCAATCTGCGTGACCTGGTCTCGCAGATTAAAGATTCTTCCGCTTCGGTCGCCCGTCGCGCCGGTTAACCAGCCGGTTGCTGCGCCTCCGACTCAGACTGAGGCCCCGCCGGATACCGTTGCCAGTACTCCGGCTCAGACTTCTGAGCCCGCGCAGACCGCCGCGCGTGAACCCGATCCACAACCGGCACCACCACCCGCGCCGGTCGCCCAGGTCTATATCCGTCTGCAGCAGGGTG
>NZ_JAWRYH010000477.1:0-270 GCF_046534675.1 Pseudomonas sp. SIMBA_067
GCGTTGCCGGATGAGGCCACCCTGGCCATAACGGCCGTTAGAGTTAAAGCCGTATCCCACTACACGGCGCCCGTCGACTACAACATCTGTCACAACGGCGACAAGGCTTGTCGTCATCTTGCTGAAATCGATGTACGCGTTACGAATAGGGGAAGCAATGGGTTTGGTAATTTTTACAACATGAAGGATGCGCATGATCCCTCCGGTAGTTCTCAGTCAAAGACTGTTTTACTAAAATACCTACGCAATCAGTTATGTCATGCCATCTGT
>NZ_JAWRYH010000478.1:0-269 GCF_046534675.1 Pseudomonas sp. SIMBA_067
GCGGTCGGCTTCAAGCTGTATGGTGTCGGCCAACGGGTGGCCGACAAAACGCACCGGCACGCCCTGCTCTTCATAGAACCGCGCCTCGAACGGCAACAGCGTCAGCATCAGGTCGCAGCCTTCGCGAATCTTCAGCACGCGCTTCTGCCGCCACGCCCAGACCGACGGGCTGACGTAATGCACGGTCTTGATCCCGGCCTGACGCAGTTTCAGCTCGATATTGAGGGTGAAGTCAGGGGCGTCGATGCCGATGAATACATCCGGCTTTT
>NZ_JAWRYH010000479.1:0-269 GCF_046534675.1 Pseudomonas sp. SIMBA_067
GATCCTGCGTCAGGGTCGCGAGATGATCCAATGGTCGTCACCGAAACCGCAAAATGGTGACTGGCACATCGGTCGCGGCGTCGCCATTATCATGCAGAAATCGGGTATCCCGGATATCGATCAGGCTAACTGCATGATCAAACTGGAATCGGACGGCACCTTTATCGTTCATTCTGGCGGTGCGGATATTGGTACTGGTCTGGATACTGTAGTGACGAAACTGGCAGCAGAAGTGCTGCACTGCCCACCGCAGGACGTGCATGTTATCT
>NZ_JAWRYH010000480.1:0-269 GCF_046534675.1 Pseudomonas sp. SIMBA_067
GTATGACAGTTGGTCGGATGGTGATCGTCCGCTGTGGCAGCGGCCTTGCGTCGCGCAAGGCCGCACGCACCCACAGGAGGGCAGTGGCTATCAGGCGCCGGGCGTGAAGTGCTTTTGCGCGGTGCCGCGAGCAATCAGCCGCGACAGGTAATCGAGCTTCTGCGCATCCTGATCGACGAACTTGAACGTCAGCTGCAGCCAGTCGCTATCGGGCCTGGGCTCCAGCGCCGCGATGGCATGCAGGTAACCGTTCAGCCGCGCAACTTCGG
>NZ_JAWRYH010000481.1:0-269 GCF_046534675.1 Pseudomonas sp. SIMBA_067
GGGCGGCGCTGGGCGATCATCAACGACAGCACCTGGCGCAGGGCCAGGCCACGCGCGGCCAGGCTTTCAGGGTCCTGGGCGGTCGAGGTCAGGGCCTGGTTGACCTGGTCGAAATCGGCGCCGTACCACACCCGCAGGCCCTCAGCCATGCCATGCACTTCGCCGTGGCCCGCCACAGCCGAAAGCGGCACGCTGTTGAGGTAGTCGCGCACGATGCGCTGGCGCGCCTCGGTGGTGTCCGGGCCGCCTTGATAGGCACGCACGCTGGC
>NZ_JAWRYH010000482.1:0-269 GCF_046534675.1 Pseudomonas sp. SIMBA_067
TGCCGCCTTTGCCCGCCGCGTCGCGGCCTTCGAACAGAATCACCACGCGCTGGCCGGTTTCTTTTACCCAGCTCTGCACCTTCAGCAGTTCGATCTGCAGGGCATGCTTGGTCTTCTCGTATTCCTGGCGGTGCAGGCGGGTGCGATACGGGTAGCTGGCAGGCAAGCGTGCGCGGGTGCTGTCTTCGTTGCTGCCTTTGGGTGCCGTGGCCACTTCAAGTGCGGCGGGTTGCTGGCTGATCCGGGTAATCGCGGGTTCGGGCTTGCGC
>NZ_JAWRYH010000483.1:0-269 GCF_046534675.1 Pseudomonas sp. SIMBA_067
GGAAATCAAAGCCCAGCGTATCGAGCGCTACGCTTTCGGAAGCGACCATATATTCTGTACGGTTCTCGTCAATATCACGTTTTCCCAGTACCAGCGGACGAATCCCGTTTGGATCGCGGAAAGCAACCATACCGTGGCCGATAATCATCGCCACACAGGCATACGCGCCGCGGATTAAGCGGTTTGTGGCAGCAATGGCAGCGAAAATATTGTCGGCTTCCAGCGGGTAGTGGCGGAAGTTGTCCAGCTCGCTGGCGAAGATATTAAGC
>NZ_JAWRYH010000063.1:0-435 GCF_046534675.1 Pseudomonas sp. SIMBA_067
GCAACTGAGTGAGATAGAAAGCATCATCCATGAACAGATCGCCAGTGATCCGCAGGACTGGCTAGCGATTGTCGCCACCTCCCACAGCGATGCCCAGGCCTTGCTGTATCAAGCCAACGTGCTCGAGCTGCAACGCCAGGCTCAGGCATCCAGCCGTTCCGGCAAAGAGCTGGAACAGTACCGAGCCCGGCGGCAGGGGGAGCAAGGCGAGACACGCATTCGCCGGATCGTCGCGTTTTTTTCGCAGTTTTTCTTTCCCTTGTTCGGTGTGTCCAATGATGTTTATGAGCTGCTGCTTGCGGCGCGCCATTACCATCGCTTTGGCGATGCGCACGATGCTGTCGATGTGGGTTTCATGAGCAGTTTTTTGATCGTCGACCTGCTAGTGAATGTCATGCCCGGGCCGAAGCCGGCGGGGCAGGTGGCATCGCGTGT
>NZ_JAWRYH010000484.1:0-269 GCF_046534675.1 Pseudomonas sp. SIMBA_067
CTGCAACAGGTGACGGATTATTATCTGACTAAAGAGAAAGATAATGTCCAGTCGGTGTTTACCGTTGGCGGCTTTGGCTTCAGCGGTCAGGGGCAAAACAACGGCCTGGCGTTTATCAGTCTCAAGCCGTGGTCTGAACGTGTCGGTGAGGAAAACTCGGTTACCGCGATCATTCAGCGGGCAATGATTGCGTTAAGCAGTATCAATAAAGCCGTCGTCTTCCCGTTCAACTTACCCGCGGTGGCTGAACTGGGTACCGCGTCAGGTTT
>NZ_JAWRYH010000485.1:0-269 GCF_046534675.1 Pseudomonas sp. SIMBA_067
GTAAGTAGTGGTGCTTTTGCTGCTACTTTACAAAAAGAAGCTCTGTTAATGCTTGGCTATGGTGCATTAGCAATTTTGCTTATAAAGCTGGGTCACTTTTTTCAAGATAAAGTGGCATTGCGTAAAGTAAGCCTACATAACGAAATAGTCAAAGGTAACGTTACTGCGTCAATTATTGATTTTGGCCATGTAGTTAGTGTTGCGGTGGTTATTCGCTCTGCACTATTGTGGGTTGCTACCGAAGGCTGGCATGGCATTCCTATTGTGAT
>NZ_JAWRYH010000486.1:0-269 GCF_046534675.1 Pseudomonas sp. SIMBA_067
GTTACAAGTAGTGTTCTGACTATACTTTCGTGTGAGTTTCCTCCTGCCCCCGTATGTGAAAGCATTTCCGGAACGCAACTGAATTGCCGGTCGACCCCTCCACAAATTTCCCCGATATCGCACGCTTTCCGATCATGACTGCACCAATTTACGCCCCCACGACTTCCCCGCGGGCGTTTGCCCAAGGCACCGTCCACGTCGTGGACGACGATGAACTGATGTGCAAAGGATTGACTGCGCTCCTGGAATCGATCGATTTACACGTAAGG
>NZ_JAWRYH010000487.1:0-269 GCF_046534675.1 Pseudomonas sp. SIMBA_067
CTCCCGTGTTCAACGAAACCTCGTCGCCAAGAATGATGGCCCCCTGCGGAACCGTAGCCAGGCGAATCCGGGTCGGTTCATTCCGCAGGCGGACATTGTTGCCAATGACCAGGGATCCGGGGTTCCGGAGATAAGGCACGCCACCTCGCACGCGCAGGCCCCGACCCGGTTGGCAGCCTTGCGCGCGGAGTCGCATCACTGTCAGCCGCGCGTAAAGCTGATCCAGCTGTGCAGACAGAAATTGCAATGCCAAACCCGTTCTCCGACTG
>NZ_JAWRYH010000488.1:0-269 GCF_046534675.1 Pseudomonas sp. SIMBA_067
CCACCGAGCACCACATAGACCGGTGCGGCTGCCCCACTGCCAATCGGCGCCGCGGCGGACATCGCTTTCGGATTCACCAGCACCCGGCCCTCTTCAATGCGCAGCGGATACTGTTTGAGATCGGCTAACGCCAGCGGTTCACACATTTTTCCACTGGCCAGATTAAACGCGGCTTTGTGCCAAGGACAGACCAGCCGATCGCCGCAAATCGCGCCCTGCTCCAGCGGCGCGCCTGCGTGCGGGCATTTCGCCTGATAAGCACGTACATT
>NZ_JAWRYH010000064.1:0-434 GCF_046534675.1 Pseudomonas sp. SIMBA_067
GAACAGAGGACGATCGAGTCCCGGTGAAGAGACTTCTAGGTTGTAAGGGACCGTAATGGGATCTTCAACATCCATTACCGCACTTACCTGGTGGCTGACATCGGCGCAATCATCGACATTGATGCCATCTTCACTATCAATATAGATGCGCAGGATAGATGTGCGACTACGAACGAATTCAATTCCAACCAGTTCGTAACCCAGCGCTTCTACGGGAGCCGATACCAACTCTGTCAATTTTTGCTCTAATGTGGACAAGCCCACCCCCAAGACATAAAAAAAGGGCCTATAGCCCAGTATTACGATTCGCTAATAACAAAAAACCCCGAATATTCGGGGCTTTTAATCACTGGACCCTGTATGCCGCAATGCGGCCCGGACTCCATCCAAAGAATTTTCTTTCAAAAAATAACCGTGAATGCGTCCGTCGATGC
>NZ_JAWRYH010000007.1:0-358234 GCF_046534675.1 Pseudomonas sp. SIMBA_067
CGGCCTCTTCGCAGCACAAGGCTGCTCCTACAGGGGTTAAGCGGGAGATTGTGTGATGGTTCCGAAATCAGACGGTGACCAGCACCGCCATGGCTTTCTCCAGCGCCATGCGCGCGCGCTGTTCGCCGCTGATTCCTTGCTCCAGCAGCTGCCGTGTGGGGATTTCCAGGCTCAGCGGCACCGTGGGCGGCAAGCCGCGCAGCAGGCTGACCAGGTCGGCATCGCCGTCACCAGGGAAGCGCCGCTCGTTTCGCGCCTGGCGCAGAATCTCGTCCATGTCGGCGGGTACCGGGCCGGCGACATCGCACAGCTGGGCGTAGCGCATGCGCTGCGGCGCCAGTTGTGCCAGGTCGCCCAGCGAAGACCGGGAGCGATTGAAGTGGAAGGCATCCACCAGCACGCAGCCATTGCTGCGGTCGGCGTTGGCCACCACCCGCATGGCCTGGCTCAGGTCACGCACATCGGTCCAGGGCATGAACTCCAGATGCGGGTAAATGCCATACCTCGCTGCCAGGTCACACAACGCGGCAAAGCGCTCGGTGAGACGGGCTTCATCCGGGTCGTTGCCGGCTACCAGCAGCTCTGTGCCACCCAGCTCAGCGCCTACCGCCAGAATCGGTTCGAAATCGGCCACGCAGGTTTCGGGCTTCAGGCGCAGTATTTCCAGGTCGAGCACCTTGATACCGGTGTCGCGCAGGCGCGCCTGGGTTTGCCGGCGCAGGTCGGCGTCGGCCACAAGCGGGAAGTGCTGCTCCTGCTCGGTGGCCGGCACCAGGCGCAGGCCAACGTGGCTGTAACCGGCGCGGGCAGCTGCCTCAACCATGTCCGGCGGGGACAGTTCGAGCACCGTCAGGGCGGCGAGGGAGAAAATTCGATCAGTCATTGTTCGTCACCAAAATCAAGTCAGGGTCTGCTTAGGCAATCTGCTCGGGGGCACAGGCCCGGCCGCTTTGCGCCGCCTGGCGGATGGCTTCGATCAGCGCCAGCGTGCGGCCACCGTCGGCAGCGTCGATCAGCGGCGCCTGCTCACCGCGGGCAACCCGTACGAAATGCTGCAACTGCAGGGTCAACGCCTCGCCGTCAGGAATGGTTTCTTCGCTCTGCAGCAGCGGCGTGTGCCAGCCAGACCCCGCCTCGGCGTAGTGCCAGCGCTTGAGCTGGGGAATACTCAGCGCCCCTTGGGTGCCAGCCAGCAGGTAGCAAGGCTGGCCATCCTGGCGCGGGTAGATAGGGCTTTCGCCGGAGTCCAGCTCCCAGCTCCACGGCGCAGCCACCGCGTCCGAGCCGGTCAGGCTGCCCAATGCGCCGTTGGCAAACTGCAGCAGCACCGCCGCGCTGTCTTCGTTGGCAAAACCGCGTACATCGTTACGGGTGAACGCCTGCACCTGCACCACCTCGCCGCACAGATGGCGCAGCAGGTCGAGGTCGTGGATCAGGTTGGTCAGCAAGAAGCCGGCCCCCGGCTCGCGACGCCATGGGGTGTCGAAGTAGCTGTCTGGCTTTTGCAGTTGCCACAATGCGGTGACATTGATCAGCCGGCCGAGCTTGCCGTCGGCAATCACCTGGTGCGCCTTGGCGATCAGTGGATTGTGCCGACGGTGATGGCCGACCAGCACTGGCACACCCCGGCTGCGCGAGGCTTCTACCAATGCACGGACTTCATCCAGGTGCACGCCCACCGGCTTCTCGACCAGCACTGGCACGCCGGCCTCAATGCAATCCAGCGCGGTAGCCACATGCAGGTTGTTCGGGTTGGCAACGATCACCGCCTCGGGACGCACACGCTCCAGCATCTGCCGGTGGTCGGCAAAACAGGGCACGCCGCACTCGGCGGCAAAGGCCTCGGCCTGCGGGCCCGGGTCGGCCACCGCGCACAATTGGGCTTGCGGCACGATACGCAGGTGCTGATAGTGCTGGCGGCCCATGATGCCGGCGCCAATCAAGGCAATACGAAGGGGTGCATTCAACAGCCTGTCCTCTTGTCGTTGTTGTTGGGCAGATTCTGAAACCGAATTCCAGAATCAACACTCGACAATTTAGAACCAAGTTCAGCTTTTCAGAAGAACCGGTAGAACAGACTGTGCGGTAATCGACCAGTAATGTGCCTTCAGGCAAACAATTCGCTTGCCCGGCTGGCTGCAGACAGCTCTTGCGCCGCCGCCATCAACAGCGGCGCCAGCTCTGCCAGGCGGCTTTGCGCCATCCGTGCGCTAGGCCCGGCGATGCTCAATACGCCAATCACCTCGTCCGTTTGCGGGCGACGCACCACCGCCGCCAGGGCCGAGGTACCGATGGCCGAGGTTTCCTGGACCCAGGCATAACCCTGTTCGCGGGCACGGTGCAGGTAGGCAAGCAGCTCCTCGGTGGAACGTGGCGCGTTCGGGCCGAACTGCGCAGGGTCGGCAATGCCTTGGCGCAACACCATCTGCAGCGCCTGTTCATCGTCCAGGCTGGCCAGCCAGGCATGCCCGGAGGCGGTGTAGAACAGTGGCGCATCGCGGCCCATGTCGGGGTCGTAGCGCAGCCCGGAGCGGGCGCCTTGGGACTTGGCGATCCAGGTCTGGCGGGTACCGTCGATCACGCCAAGGCGCACCAGTTCGCCGCTGTCCTGGGCCAGGCGGTCGAGAATCGGCTGGATGATGTCGGCACCGTTGCTGGACAGGTAACGAAAGCCCAGCGCCACCAGCTTGGCCGATAGCTGGTAGCGGCTGTTATCGCGGTTCTGCCGCACGTAGCCTAGCCGCACCAGCTCGGTGAGCATGCGGTGGGCTGCGCTTTTGGGGATGTCCAGGCGCTCGGCCAGGGTTTGCAAGGGCAGCCCCTGAGGTTCGCCGGTAAGGCTCTCTACAAGACTGAAGGCGCGTTCGATCTGACTACCAGCCATGACACAGTTCCCTGATTTTTTTGCGGATTCTAGAAGATGATTCCATATGAGCGGTAGAGCGCGCAGCCAGCCTCCCGTGAAATGTCCGGTTATCGCCCATTAGTTGCCCTTCCAGGCTGCCAGGCCATTGCGGGCCGAGCAGCTGCGGATAAAAATATGGAACCTTGTTCTAATAACAAAACAGGAACGCCGCAATGCCTTCTGCTGCTCTCGATACCGAATACGATGTACTGGTCATAGGCTCCGGCGCCGCCGGGCTGGCTGCGGCCGTGACAGCTGCCTGGCACGGGCAGAAGGTGATCGTGCTTGAGAAGGAACCCGTGTTTGGCGGCGCCACCGCGTGGTCGGGCGGCTGGGCATGGGTGCCACGCAACCCGCTGGCCCAGCGGGCTGGCATTGTGGAAGACATCGAGCAGCCACGCACCTACCTGCGAAATGAACTGGGGGCGAATTACAACGCCGAGCGTGTGGATGCGTTCCTCGAAGCCTGCCCGCACATGGTGGCGTTCTTCGAAAAACACACAGCGCTGCAGTTTGCCGACGGCAACGGCATCCCGGACATGCATGGCGACACACCCGGTGCGGCCCAGGGCGGGCACCAGGTAATTGCCGCGCCGTACGACGCCCGCCAGGTGGGCGCCTTGCTGCCGCGCCTGCGCAAGACCCTGCGCGAAACCTCATTCATGGGCATGCCGATCATGGCCGGCGCAGACCTGGCCGCCTTCCTCAACATGACCCGCTCGCCCAAGGCCTTGCTGCACGTGTGCAAGCGCTTTGGCCGCCACCTGTATCACCTGGCCCGGTATGGCCGGGCGATGCACCTGGTCAACGGCGTGGCATTGGTGGCGCGCCTGGCCAAGTCGGCACAAGACCTGGGCGTGCACCTGCAGGAGTCGGCGCCGGCCAAACGCCTGCTGGTCGAAGAGGGCCAGGTACGCGGGGTGCTGGTGGGCACACCGCAGGGCGACCGGCAGATCCGGGCCAAGGCCGTGGTACTCGCGGCAGGTGGTTTCCCCAACGACAGCGCCCGGCGCCGGCAGCTTTTCCCGCGTGATGCCAGCGGCCATGACAACCTGGCCCTGCCGCCGCAGGGTTGTTCCGGTGACGGGCTGCGCCTGGGCGAGTCGGCCGGTGGCGTGGTTGCCACCGACCTCAAATCGCCAGTGGCGTGGGCACCGGTTTCGCAGGTGCCGCACCGCGACGGCAGCGTCGGCCACTTCCCGCACATCATCGAGCGCGGCAAGCCCGGCATCATTGGCGTGCTGGCCAACGGCAAGCGCTTTGTCAACGAAGCGCATGGCTATTACGACTATGTGTCAGCCATGGTCGCGGCGGTGCCGTCGGACGAGGAGGTGTGCTCGTGGCTGGTTTGCGACCATCGCTTCTTGCGCCGCTATGGCTTGGGTTACGCCCGCCCGGCACCGCTGCCGGTAGGGCCGCATGTGCGCAGCGGCTACCTCAAGCGCGGCGCCACGCTCGAACAACTCGCCCAGGCGTGTGGCATCGACCCGTCCGGGTTACGCGCCACGGTCGATGACTTCAACAGCCACGCCCGCAACGGCCAGGACCCGGCATTCGGCCGTGGTTCCACACCGTTCAACCGCAAACAGGGCGACCCGCAGCACAAAGGGCCCAACCCTTGTGTAGCACCCATCGAGCATGGGCCGTTCTATGCGGTGAAGGTGAAGCCTGGCTGCTTTGGCACCTTTGCCGGGCTGCGCACCGATGGCAGTGCCCGCGTGCTGGACGAGACCGGGCAGCCGATCCCGGGGCTGTATGCTGCAGGTACCGACATGGCCAGCGTGTTTGGTGGCTGGTACCCGTCGGGTGGCATCAACCTGGGCCCGGCGCTGACTTTTGGTTATGTGGCCGGGCGGCACATTGCCGGGGTGCAAGGGTACGAGTGAGGTACGCCGAAAGGTTTGCAGCGTTTATGAGATCGATCGCCGCCCGCGCGGCGCTTCGCGACGCAAGGCCGCTCCCACATTTGTTGCAACGTGGCCATGCCTGTGAGGCCATGGCTATCACCCTTGGCGCACGACTTAAGACAGGTGGTGCGGCAGCCGCGCCAGCCTGGAGGTATTGTCACACCAGCAAGGCGGGCAACCATGACCTGACAGGTTTGGCACGTTGCAACAAATGTGGGAGCGGCCTTGCGTCGCGAAGCGCCGCGCGGGCGGCGCTCGATCTCACAGGCGCTGAAACTGCTGCGGCGGACATAACTGTCAGCCTGATCTGATTTTTTGTCGCCCGATGCTTGCATCAGGTGGCAGGCATTTCTGCGCTCGAAGTTGTCGGCAATCGCCATCACCCGTTCGGCAAGGCCAGGTGCTCTGCGAACCTCAGCCGCGCAGCTGGTACCAAGTGGTCTTGAGCTGCGAATACTTGTCGAACGAATGCAACGACAGGTCGCGCCCGAACCCCGACTGCTTGCCACCGCCGAAGGGCACCGTCACATCCAGCGCGTCGACCGTGTTCACCGACACGGTACCGGCTTTCAACGCCCGCGCTACCCGGTGCACCTGGTTGAAGTCATCGCTCCACATCGAAGCCGCCAGGCCATAGATACTGTCGTTGGCCAAGCGCACCGCTTCTTCTTCCGTGTCGAAGGCGCTGACTGCCAGCACCGGCCCGAACACTTCCTCCCGCGCCAGGCTCATGCGGCCATGGACACCGGCAAAAATGGTCGGCTCGATGTAGTTGTCCGACCCTTCGATGGTCAGGCGCCGACCGCCACACACCAACCGTGCGCCCTCTTGCCCGGCGCGCACAATGGCGGCTTCGATGCGGCCGGTTTGTTCGGCATCGACAATGGCACCAGCACGGCTCGCCGGGTCCAGCGGGTTGCCCGGCAACCACTGGCGGGCTTTGGCTTGCAGGCGCTCGACAAATTCGTCATGGATGGAGCGCTGCACGTACAGCCGCGAGTTGGCCGAACACACTTCGCCCTGGTTGAAGAAAATACCGAATGCGGCCTTTTCCGCCGCCAGGTCCAGGTCCTGGCAGTTTTCGAACACCAGGTTGGGGCTCTTGCCGCCGCACTCCAGCCACACCTGCTTGAGGTTGGACTGCGCCGAGTACTGCATGAAGTACTTGCCCACCTGGGTGGAGCCGGTGAACACCAGGCAGTCCACATCCGGGTGCAGGCCCAGCGCCTGCCCAGCCTGCTCGCCCAAGCCAGGCACCACGTTCAGCACGCCTTCCGGCACACCGGCTTCCAGCGCCAGCTGGGCCAGGCGCAGGGCCGAGAACGGTGATTGTTCGGCAGGTTTGAGCACCACGCTGTTACCGGCAGCCAGCGCCGGGGCGAGCTTCCAGGCGGCCATGTCGAGCGGGAAGTTCCATGGCACCACGGCAGCGACCACGCCGAGGGCTTCGCGGGTGATGGTGGCCAGCGCATTGGCAGCAGTGGGCGCCACCTGGTCATACAGCTTGTCCAGCGCCTCGCCGTACCAGGCGAACACATGGGCCGAGCCCGGCACGTCGATGTTGTAGGCGTCCATCACCGGCTTGCCCATGTTCAGCGAGTCAAGCAACGCCAGTTCTTCGCGATGGGCCATGATCAGCTCGGCCAGGCGCAGCAGCACCTTCTTGCGCTCGCCTGGGGCCATGCGCGGCCAGGGGCCTTGTTCGAAGGCCCGACGTGCGCTGGCCACGGCAAGGTCGACCTCGGCCTGGCCGCAGGCGGCGACCTGGGCCAGTACGGTGTTGGTTGCGGGGTTGATGGCGGCGAACGTGGCGCCATCCTGTGCGTTGACGGGTTTGCCGTTGATCAGCGCCTGGGATGGCAGGTACAGGTCCGAGGCGCGTTGTTGCCAGAATTCGAGGGTGTACATTTGTACTCCAGGCGACCGCGGTGGCGATCATTTTTGCGGAAGTAACAGGTACCACACAGTCCGCAAGCGCGCCTCGCCTCCTCTGTGGGAGCGGGCGTGCCCGCGAATCAGGCGACACGGAGGATGGCACCGGCTTCGCCGGTGTTCGCGGGCATGCCCGCTCCCACAGGGGAAACCGGTTGCCCTTGGCAACGGCTTAGAGCTTGCCAACCAACCGAGCGGTGCGGTCCACGGCAATGCGGGTTTTCTCCACCAGCTCATCCAGCTCGCTGTGGTTGGCGATCAAGGCCGGTGCCATGATCATCCGGCCCAGGGTCGAGCGAATGATCACCCCTTCCTCGAAACCAAAGGTGCGGCATTGCCAGGCCAGGTCGTTCTCGTTGGCGAAGCGTTTGCGCGTCGGCTTGTGCTCGGCGAACTGCAACGCTGCCACCAAGCCGGCCCCCTGCACCTGGCCGATCAACGGGTGGTCGGCGAACACCTCGCGCAGGATGCGCTGCAGGTACGGCCCGGTGTCATCCTTCACCTGGGTGACGATGCCTTCGTCGCGCAGCGCCTTCAGGTTGGCAATCGCCACCGCCGCCGCCACCGGGTGGCCGGAATAGGTCAGGCCGTGGGCAAACACCCCGCCACGTTCCACCAGCGCCTCGGCAATACGCTTGCTCAGCACCAAGCCACCCATGGGCACATAGCCGCTGGTCAGGCCCTTGGCGATCGACAGGGTGTCGGGCTCGAAACCGAAGTATTCATGGGCAAACCACTCGCCGGTGCGGCCAAAGCCACCAATCACCTCATCGGCGCACAACAGCACGTCATACTGGCGGCAGATGCGCTGGATTTCCGGCCAGTAGCTTTCCGGCGGGAAAATCATGCCGCCTGCGCCCTGGAACGGCTCGGCGATAAAGCCGGCAACATTCTCGGCGCCCAGTTCCAGGATCTTTTCCTCCAGCTGCAAGGCGCAGCGGCGGCCGAACTCGGCCGGGGTCAGCTCGCCCCCCTCGGCGTACCAGTACGGCTCATCGATGTGCGCAACATCCGGGATCAGCCCGCCCATTTCGTGCATGAACTTCATGCCGCCCAGCGCCGTGGCCGCCAGAGTCGAGCCGTGGTAACCGTTCCAGCGGCCAATCATGACCTTCTTGTTCGGCTGGCCGACCACTTGCCAGTAGCGGCGTACGGTACGGATCAACACTTCGTTGGCTTCAGAGCCGGAGTTGGTGTAGATCGCATGGCTGTAGTGGCCGGGCAGCAGGCTGAACAGCAGCTCGGACAGTTCGATCACCGCCGGGTGGGTGGTGTGGAAAAACATGTTGTAGTAGGCCAGCTGGTCCATCTGCGTGGCGGCAGCGACAGTCAGGTCGCGGCGCCCGTAGCCGAGCTGGGTGCACCACAGGCCAGACATGCCATCCAGGTAGCGCTTGCCCTCGCTGTCCCACAGGTGCAGGCGTTCGCCACCGACGATCACCCGCGGGCCTTCGGCATTCAGCGCCTTCTGGTCGAGGAAGGCATGGATATGGTGCGCGGCATCGGCTGCCTGGTAGTCGCGGGTCTGGCGTTGCGGGGCGAAAGGCGCATTCATTGTTGGTTTTCCTTTGCGGTGGGGTTGCAGGGTGGCTGTCGCTCAGCGCAGCTTGCCCATGTAGCTTTCCAGCGGGTCCTTGCCCAGCACGCCCTGGGCATTGGCCAGCGCGTCGATGAACAGGGAAAACAGCTCGGACTGGGTGCCGATGTCGAGCTTGGCGTAGACGTTCTTGCGGTGCGACTTGATGGTGTCTTCCGACACGCCCAGGCGCTCGGCCAGCGACTTGGTCGAGTGGCCACGCAGGATCAACTGGGCGATACGGCACTCACGCTCGGTCAGCAGCGAGCTGCCAAAGTTGTTCAGCGCCGCGTGGATGCGTTGTTCGAGGATGTTCTCGAAGCGCCCGGCGCGGCTGTCCAGCCCGGCGAAGTGCTTGCTCAGCACCGCCAGCACCCAGGGCGTGATGCGCCCGTACAGCTCGCGGCTGTGTGCATCCAGCTTCTCGGTGAACGCCAGCGACACCGCCAGGCTCTGCCCAGGCGCAACCTGCAGGATGTAGTTGAGCTCATCCTCCAGGTGCGAGTGCCGGTAGAACGACTGGTAGTACTCGCTGACCTCGAAATGGTCGGGTGCCACTTCGAACAACCCATAGCACCCCGACGCTACCTGCTCCACACAGGCACCGTAGAACGGGTCGAGCAGGTAGAAGCCGGACAAGTAGCGGCTGACATTGCCCTCAGGCTGCCAGGGCGCCTTGTCGTCCTGCTCGAACAGCGCACAAGGCATGCCGTCGTGCGGGTACAGGTACACCGTGGTCGCCTGGATCGGCCGGATAACGCCAAGTGCGGCAAACAGGTTGGCGGCAAAGCCCGGTCGGCCGATTGCCTCGGTGACCTTGGCCAGGTGCTCGAACCACTGTTCTGAAAGCAATTGATTAGTCACTGTGGGCCTGCCGTTTCTATTCAGTGGCACCGCCGCCAGTGCGGTGCGTTGTTGACCAGATACTCCCACGCCACTGCAGGCGCCGAAATCACCCTTTGGGGTGAGCCGGGCGAGGCTGTACCCGCTCACCCCAAAGGGTGATTCCGGGTACCTGCAGGGTGTGGGAGCATCAACCCGCCCCAGCGCTGCGAGCCTTCCGCTCGACCTCCTTGCACTTCACCCACCGGTAACGAGCCTGCTCGCGTACTGCGGTGTCTTGCATCCCCTTCCAGGAGTTAGCAATGCATACAACAACAAGTACAGCCCATAGCCCCTCACATGACACCGCCGCGCATCCCTGCGCCAACACCGGCCGCTTCCGCAAGTCCATGGGGCTGACTGCCCTGGTCCTGTTCGGCCTGGCCTACATGGTGCCCCTGGCCGTATTCACCACCTACGGGCTGGTCACCCAGATGACCAAAGGGCACCTGCCCACCGCCTACCTGCTCACCCTCGCCGCCATGCTGCTGACTGCCTACAGCTACGGCCGCATGGTCCAGGCCCACCCCTACTCCGGCTCGGTCTACACCTATACGCGCAAGGCCTTCGGCAGCCACATCGGCTTTATTACCGGCTGGACACTGCTGCTCGACTACATCTTCCTGCCGCTGCTCAGCTACCTGCTGATCGGCATCTACATGTCGGAATACTTCCCGGCCATCCACGCCTGGGTGTGGGTGGCAGGCTCCATTGCCCTGGTCACCTTCCTCAACCTGATCGGCATCGAGTCCATCACCCGGGTCAACTGGATCCTGGTGGTGGTGCAGCTGGTGTTCATCGTCGTCTTCGTCGCCCTGTCCGTGCTCAAGCTCAGCGGGCAGGCGGAGCCAGTGTCGCTGCTGGCCCCCTTCCACCACGAAGGTTTCAGCTTGCCGCTGATCATGACCGGCGCTGCCGTGCTGTGCCTGTCCTTCCTGGGGTTTGATGCCGTCTCGACCATGGCCGAAGAAACGACCAACCCGACCTACCGCATTCCGGTGGCGATCCTGGCGGTTTCACTGATCGGCGGCTTGCTGTTCTTGGTGGTGTCGTACTGCGCGCAAATGGTGTTCCCCGACTGGGGCAGCTTCGCCGACCCGGATTCGGCCTCGGTGGATGTGATGCGCCGTGTCGGCGGCGAACTGCTGGTAGCAGCCTTCACTGCCACCTATGTGGCCGGCTGCTTCGCCTCGGCCATGGTGTCCCAGGCCAGCGTGTCGCGCGTGCTGTTCGCCATGGGCCGCGACGGCGCGTTGCCGCGGGCGTTCGGCCAACTGGTGACGAAAAAACGCGTGCCAGCCACTGCCATCCTGGTGGTCAGCCTGCTGTCGCTGATCGCCCTGGTGATCACCCTCGACACCGTGGCCAACATGATCAGCTTCGGCGCGCTGTTCGCCTTTTCGGCGGTGAACCTGGCGGTGGTCAAGCACTACCTTGTCGACCAGAAACTGCGCGGTGGCCGCAACTACCTGCTGTACGGCGCCATCCCCGGCCTGGGCTTTCTCAGCACGCTGTGGCTGTGGAGCAGCCTGACCAGCCTGTCGTTCACCATCGGCCTGTGCTGGATGGGCATGGGCCTGGTGGTGCTGATGGGGCTGACCCGAGCGTTCCGGGTGAAGCTGCCGGAATTGCAGATGGCGGAGTGACGCTACACGCTGGGTGATAACTGGTCGTTATCACCCGATCCGCATTAATCATTATTCAGCCCCCCGTTCGCCCCCTACAGTCCCGGTGCAACGACTGTCATTGCCAACGGGAAACGAAATGTCCATCGAACATCGCCTGAACCATATCGCCGGCCAACTCAGCGGCAACGGTGACGTGCTGCTGAACAGCGTCGACGCCCACACCGGCGAGCCGCTGCCTTACGCCTTCCACCAGGCGACCGGCGACGAAGTAGAGGCTGCCGTGCAGGCCGCCGACGCCGCCTACCCCGCCTACCGCACCACCAGCCCGGCCCAGCGTGCCGCTTTCCTCGACGCCATTGCCAACGAGCTGGACGCACTGGGTGACGACTTCATCCAGCATGTGATGCGCGAAACCGCGCTGCCCGAAGCCCGCATCCGTGGCGAACGCAGCCGTACCAGCAACCAGCTGCGCCTGTTTGCCGAGGTGGTACGCCGAGGCGATTTCTACGCCGCACGCATCGACCGTGCCCAGCCCCAGCGTACCCCGCTGCCGCGCCCGGACCTGCGCCAGTACCGCATCGGCGTGGGCCCGGTGGCCGTGTTCGGTGCCAGTAACTTCCCGCTGGCCTTCTCCACCGCTGGCGGTGACACCGCCTCGGCGCTGGCCGCTGGCTGCCCGGTGGTGTTCAAGGCCCACAGCGGGCACATGCTTACTGCCGCCCATGTGGCTGGCGCCATTGACCGCGCGGTGGCCAGCAGCGGTATGCCGGCAGGTGTTTTCAACCTGATCTACGGTGCCGGCGTGGGCGAAGCGCTGGTCAAGCACCCGGCCATCCAGGCGGTCGGTTTCACCGGCTCGCTGCGCGGTGGCCGCGCCCTGTGCGACATGGCGGCGGCACGCCCGCAGCCGATCCCGGTGTTTGCCGAAATGAGCAGCATCAACCCGGTGATCGTCCTGCCTCAGGCGCTGCGAGCCCGTGGCGAGCAGGTAGCCAGCGAACTGGCCGCCTCGGTGGTGATGGGTTGCGGGCAGTTCTGCACCAATCCGGGCCTGGTGGTAGGCATCCAGTCGCCGCAATTCGCGCTTTTCCTGCAAACGTTGGTAGCCCGCATGGCCGACCAGGGCCCCCAGACCATGCTCAACGCCGGCACCCTGCGCAGCTACCAGAACGGTGTCCAGCACCTGCTGGCACACCCGGGTATCCAGCACCTGGCCGGGCAGCCACAAACCGGCAACCAGGCCCAGCCGCAGCTGTTCAAGGCAGACGTAAGCCTGTTACTGAACGGCGACCCGCTGTTGCAGGAGGAAGTGTTCGGCCCGACCACCGTAGTGGTGGAGGTGGCCGATGCCGAGCAACTGGCCGAAGCGCTGCGCCACCTGCAGGGCCAGCTGACCGCCACCCTGATTGCCGAGCCTGATGACCTGGAGGCCTTTGCCTCGCTGGTGCCGTTGCTGGAGCGCAAGGCCGGGCGCCTGCTGCTCAACGGCTACCCGACCGGTGTAGAGGTTTCCGATGCAATGGTGCATGGCGGACCTTACCCGGCCACCTCCGACGCACGCGGCACCTCGGTCGGTACCTTGGCCATCGACCGCTTCCTGCGCCCGGTTTGCTTCCAGAACTACCCCGATGCACTGCTGCCGGATGCGTTGAAAAACGGTAACCCGCTGAGGATTGCGCGGTTGCTCGATGGCGTAAGCAGCCGCGACGCGGTGTGATAGGGAGCCTGCTGAGCAGGCACGGTGCAACTTAGCCGTGCCAGGCGTGCAGGCTGCCGCATACCCTCGAAAGCTCACACGGCCAATGGGGGAGCCGGCCTGCGCGAAGAGGCCGTTACAGGCGCAGGCCATTGATGAAATTTCATTGTCAGAATTCACTATGCTCCACTGACAATGGAACTCAATTCATCAACAAGGCCAGCCATGTACTCCTCCGAACGCCTTAAAGGCATCGACGTATTCGTTGCCGTCGCTGATCTGGGCAGCTTCACGGCAGCCGCAGAGCGGCTCAACCTCACCAGCTCGGCCATCAGCAAGAGCGTGGCCCGGCTGGAGGCCCGCCTGGGCACACGGCTGTTCAACCGCACCACACGCACCTTGTCGCTCAGCGAGGCTGGCGTCATCTTCTACCGTACCTGCACCTCGGTCCTGGCCGACCTGGAAGAGGTCGAGCACGCACTGGTCGCCAGCGACAACGAACCCCATGGCAAAATCCGGATAGAACTGCCAGCCTCCTACGGCCGCCTGCATGTGCTGCCCTTGATTCTGGACTTCATCCGCCTGCACCCATTGCTGCAACCGCACGTGTCTTTCTCTGACCGTTTTGTCGACCCGGTGCACGAAGGTATCGACATCGTGGTGCGAATCGGTGGCCCGGATGCTTGGCCGGCCGCACTTGGCCACCAGTACTTCGGTGCCCAGCGCCTGATGTTCTGTGCCGCACCCGCCTACCTGGAAAAGCACGGCGTGCCACAAGACGAACGCGACCTGGAATACCACCACTGCGTCGGCTATGGCCATACCGATGGCATGGTCAGCCCCTGGCTGTTCAAGGGCCGCCAACCTGGCGAAATGGAACGACGCAGCGTACAACCCCGCATCGCGGTGGGGGACGGTGAAGGGGAAGTTGCAGCAGTGCTGGCCGGTCATGGTATCGGCCAGCTACCAACCTGGCTGACCCAGCAACACCTCGATCAAGGGCGGCTGGTCGAAGTGTTGCCCGCGCTGGCCACCGACGGCCTGCCAATGAATCTGGTGTGGCTCAAAAGCCGCGAGGGGCTACCCAAGGTCCGCGCCCTGCTCGACTACCTGCTGCCTCGGCTGGCGCCTCATGGTACCCGGGCCAGCGACGCGCGCTGACGCGCAAGGCCGCCGACCAGCGGCACAAGCCCCAGCGCCACCACGGCCACGCCTGCGGCTACGTAGCCCAGGTATTCGATACCCAGGCCAGGGATGGTCAAGCCACCGAGGACGGCGCCCAGGCCAATGCCCGCATTGGCCGCCGACACATTGGTGCTACCGGCCAAAGCCTGGGCATGTGTCACAGACCCCATCACCCGTACCTGGCTGATGGGGTATAGCGCGGTGTTGGCCACACCCCACACCCCCAGTGCCAGGCAGAACACCAGGCCTGCATGGGCCAGCGGCACGATCGCCGCCATGCCGATGGCCAGCAACAGCAGAAACAGCGCCGTCGCCCTGAGCGGTGAACGGTCCACGACCCGTCCACCGATCCAGTTGCCGAGCAGGCCCACTGCGCCAAAGCCCATCAGCCACCAACCGGTATGCGCGGGTGGTACACCCGCGACCCGCTGCAGCAGCTCGGCCAGGTAGCTGTAGCCTGTGAACATCGCGGTGAACACCACCACCGACAGCAGGACATTGGCAAGGAAATAGCGCTCCTTGAAAATGCGTGCCTGCTGCATGAAGTCGATTTTTGCCGCGCGGGCAACGTGCGGCATCCACACCCACATGGCCAGCGCCATCAGCAATGACAGCGCGGCCAGCATCCAGAATGCGCCACGCCAACCCACGGCATTGGACGCCACGGTGCCCAGCGGAATACCCAGCAACATCGCCGCCGAGATGCCCAGGTACACCTTGGAAATGGCTTGCCCTGCTTTATCAGGCCCGGCCAACTGGCCGGCCGTTTCACTGGCCGTGCCCCAGAACACCGGCAACGCCAGTGCCGGGACGACCCGGGCAATGGCCAGCACCCAGAAACTGGTCGAGGCCGCAGCCAATGCATTGGCTGCGGCAAATACCAGCAGAATGGTGATGAATAAACGCTTGCGGTCCAGGTGCGCCAATGCCGCTGTCAAGAACGGGCCGGCAAGCATCACAGTAAAGGCAAACAGCGTGACCAACTGCCCCGCCATCGAGATGGAAACCCCAAGGTCCTGGCTGAGCGCGGGCAACAAGCCGACAATCAGGAACTCGGTGGTCACGATCAAGAAGGCCGAAAAGGCAAGGACCGCGACGCTGATTGCAGCAATACGGCCAGTGGGAGTAGCCCCAAGGCGGGGTTCAAAAGCAGACATCGAAACAGGCTCCAGAAAAGATCCTGCTAGTCTATTGATAAATTAAATTCCTATTTTTGGTTATTTTTCACGAATTGAATGAATCAAAATCATCAATATCACTTGAGTGTATACAACTTACTGGGTTCCTGATTACATTATCCCTCGCCTACGACCTCGGTAATCGCCAAGGCGTATTGCAACGGGCTTAAGCCATGTTATCTGCAACCGGTAAGAAAACCCTCCTCGTCAAAAACGCTGCACTTCTGGTCACCATGGACGGCGAACGCCGCGAGATCAAGAACGGCGGCTTGTACATCGAAGACAACCTGATCAAACAAGTCGGCCCCACCGATACCCTGCCACAACAGGCCGACGTCATCCTCGACATGGCCGGCAAAGTGGTCATCCCAGGCCTGGTCAACACCCACCACCACATGTACCAGAGCCTCACCCGCGTGGTGCCGGCAGCCCAGGACGGCGAGCTGTTCAACTGGCTGACCAACCTGTACCCGATCTGGGCACGCCTCACCCCCGAAATGATCGCGGTGTCGACCCAGACCGCCATGGCCGAACTGATCCTGTCGGGCTGCACCACCTCCAGCGACCACCTGTACATCTACCCCAACGGCTGCAAGCTCGACGACAGCATCCACGCCGCCGCCGAGATCGGCATGCGCTTCCACGCCGCGCGCGGCAGCATGAGCGTCGGCCAGAGCCAGGGCGGCCTGCCGCCTGATTCAGTGGTGGAAAAGGAAGCTGACATCCTCAAGGAGTCCCAGCGCCTGATCGAGGACTACCACGATGCCAGCCACGGCTCGATGCGCCGCATCGTGGTAGCGCCGTGCTCGCCCTTCTCGGTCAGCCGCGACCTGATGCGTGAAGCCGCCGTGCTGGCTCGCCAGTACGGGGTGTCGCTGCACACCCACCTGGCCGAGAACGTCAACGACATCGCCTACAGCCGCGAGAAGTTTGGCATGACCCCTGCCGAGTACGCCGAGGACCTCGGCTGGGTCGGCCACGACGTATGGCATGCCCACTGCGTGCAGCTCGACCAGCACGGCATCGAGCTGTTCGCCCGCACCGGCACCGGCGTCGCCCACTGCCCATGCTCGAACATGCGCCTGGCCTCGGGCATTGCCCCGATACGCAAGATGCGCGACCACGGCGTACCGGTGGGCCTTGGGGTCGACGGCTCTGCCTCAAACGACGGCGCCAGCATGATCGGTGAAGTGCGCCAGGCCCTGCTGCTGCAGCGGGTAGGCTTCGGCCCCGACGCCATGACCGCCCGCGAAGCACTGGAAATCGCCACCCTCGGCGGCGCCAAGGTGCTCAACCGCAATGACATCGGCGCCCTTGCCCCGGGCATGGTCGCCGACTTCGTCGCCTTCGACCTCGGCCACGTCGCCTATGCCGGTGGCCACCACGACCCGCTGGCGGCACTGGTGTTCTGCACCCCGACCCAGGTGCACACCAGCGTGATCAACGGCCGCGTCGTGGTGAAGGACGGCCAGTTGGCCACCGTCGACCTGCCACGCGTGCTGGAGCGCCACAACCAGTTGGCACACCAGCTGGTCAGCGGCAACTGATGTACCCGGGCTGCTGCGGCCAAGGCCGGTTGCAGTAGCCCACACCTCCCATTCAAAACTCAACGAATGCGACTGAGACCGTGCTGTTAGACGCATAAATAACAAAGCGAGCTACTCACCATGACCTCTCCCGCTTCACCTCGTCCGGAAGACGAATCGCTGGCCACCGAGCACCTCGGCGTGCGCATCGAGCCCATGGCACAGCTTGCGGCGCAGGCGCTGGCGCTTGATGGCGTTGTCAAGCCACGCGATACCTTGCAGAGTTGCATTGCCTGTACCGCCCATGTCACCGGCCAGATTTAGCGCGGGCTATGTGGGAGCTGGCTTGCCGGCGATGGGGTGCGAAGCAGCCCCAGGTTTCAGGTGCGCAGGACCTGCTCCCCGGCATTGCTCGGCAAGCGAATGGCATCCGCCAACGCCACGCAGGCAATCAACGCAACGCCAATCAACGCCCAGTGGAAGTCGCTGACTGTCATCTCGCCTTCGCCGCCCCGCACCATCATCGCCACGCGCAACAGCAGTGCCACCACCGCCACACCCAACGCCATCGCCAGCTGGAAGCACATGCTGAACAGCGTCGAAGCCTCGCCCATCTGCTGCTTGGGCACTTCGGCAAAACCGACAGCGTTGTACGTGGTGAACTGCATCGAGCGCGAAAGCCCGCCCACGAACAACACCACGGCCATCCAGTACCACGGCATGCCTTGCTGCAAGCCCAGGCAGGCCAGAATGCAACCAACCCCGATCAGCCCGTTGACCAGCAACACGCGGCGGAAACCATAGCGGCGCAGCAACCCGGTGGTAAACGGCTTCATCGCCAGGTTGCCGGCGAAGATCGCCAGTACCAGCAGCCCGGCATCCACTGGCGACAAGCCGAAACCAATCTGCAGCAGCAACGGGATCAGGAACGGCAAGGCGCTGATCGACAGGCGGAACAAGGTCCCCCCCACGATGCTGACCCTGAACGTGGGAATAGACAGGGTATCCAGTGGCAATAGCGGCGAAGCATGACGCCGGCAATGGCGAATTGCCAACCAAGTCAGCAAGCCGCCCAGCGACACCAGTCCCAGCCCGGCGCCCAAGCTGCCACCCGCCAGCGAGCCAAGCATTTCCAGGCCGACTAGCCACGCTGCACAGGACGATGCCAGGAAAACGAACCCCAGCGTGTCGAAACGGCGTTTTTCATCTGACCGCGCATTCGGAATCAGTACCCAGGCAGCCGCAATGGCCAGCAACCCGAGGGGGATGTTCAGGTAGAAGATCCAGGGCCACGACCAATGCGTGACGATAAGGCCGCCGAGTGGCGGGCCCAATACGGGCGCCACCAGGCCGGGCCAGGTGATCACTGCGAGCATTTTCACCAGGTCCTTCTTCTCGGTCGTGCGCAGCACCACCAGCCGGCCCACAGGTACCATCAGGGCACCGCCAATGCCCTGAAGCACCCGGGCGGCGACGAAGGTTTCCAGGGTCGGGGCCATGCCGCACAGCAACGACGCCACGGTGAACAGGCCGATGGCCCCGGCAAATACCTGTCGCGGTCCGAAGCGGTCGGCCACCCAGCCACTGAGCGGAATGAACACCGCAACTGCCAACAAGTAGGCACTGATGCCGATGTTCAGGCTGACAGCGCTTTCACCGAAGTCACTGGCCATTTGCGGCAAGGCCGTGGCAATCACGGTGGCGTCGAGGTTTTCCATGAAGAAGGTGATAGCGACCAGCAAGGCGATGCACGTGGCTTGGCGGGGGGTGTTGGTTGTTGCCAGGCTGGCCAAGGTTACAAATCCTTCTGGTGGGTCATGGGGCTCTGTCGCGTCGGGACGCTACCGGGACCTGAGCAAACCGCTCATCCTGCGGGAGCGGGTTAACCCGCGAACACCGGCACAGCCGGTGCCATGCAACGCGAACGTTCAGATCATCTTCATGGCCGCACGCAATGCCAGCAGGTAGGTCTCGACGCCAAACCCGCAGATCTGCCCGCGCACCACTTCGGCAAATACCGAATGATGTCGGAACGGCTCCCTAGCATGGATGTTGGACATATGTACTTCAACCACCGGCGCTTCGAGAATGGCCAATGCGTCACGAATACCATAGCTGTAATGGGTCCATGCCCCGGCATTGATCAGCACCGCATCCACCCGGCCCTCAACGGCCTGGTGGATACGTTCGCACAGGGCACCTTCGAAGTTGGTCTGGAAGCTCTCGACCCTCGCCCCCAGCTCTTCTCCCAGCGCCTGCAAGGCCTGATCAATGTCGGCCAGGGTCGCGGAGCCGTATTGGCGCGGGTCGCGCTTGCCGAACATGTTGTGGTTGATGCCGTGCAGCATCAGGACATTGGCGGCCATGGCTCACTCCAGCGGGATCGTCAGGCGATCGATCACAGCACGGGTTTCGGGCCGTATCCCTCGCCACCAGGCAAACGCCTCTGCGGCCTGTTCGACCAGCATGCCCACGCCATCAGCAACCCGTGCCACACCGGCCTCCCGCGCCAGGTGCAGGAACGGCGTAAGGCCTTTGCCATACGCAAGCTCATAGGCCAGCCGCGTCTCGCCCAGTACCGCGCCAGGTAACGGCGGCAGTTCCCCGACCAGGCTGGCGGAAGTGGCGTTGACCACGATGTCGAAGGTTTGCCCTTGCAGCGCTTCGTATCGGCTGATACGCAACCTCGGGTGATCCAGTTCGTTTCGCAAAGCAAGGGCTTTGCTCATGTCGCGGTTGGCAATCACCAGCTCGCTGGGCCCCGCCTGCAGAAAGGGCAAAAGTGACCCACGTACTGCACCACCGGCACCGAGCAGCAACACGCGGCGGTTGCGCAGCGGTTCACCGTGGTTGTCTTCGATGTCGCGCAGCAACCCGATACCATCGAAGTTTTCGGCCACGATGCAGCCATCTTCGAACTTGAGTGCGTTGGCAGCACGGGCCAATTGCGCACGCTCACTGCGCCGGTCAGCCAACTCGAAGGCGCGCAGCTTGAACGGCGCAGTGATGTTCATGCCCAGCCCGCCATCACCGCGAAACTGCAGCACCTGGGCCTCGAAGCCTTCCAACGAGCCCTCGATGGCTCCATATTCCAGGTGCTGGCCGCTGGCCTGGGCGAACAGGCCATGAATCAGCGGTGACTTGGTATGGTTGATCGGCCGGCCGATCACTGCGTAACAGTCGCTCATCGTGCATCTCCGTGGGTAAACAGCACACCGTCTGCCTGCATGGCGGTGATTTCTTCAGGGCTGAAGCCAAGCGCCGCGGCCACTTCGGCATTGTGCTGGCCGAGGTCCGGGGCCACTTGGTGGATCGTGGTGTCACAGTCGGAAAAGCGAAACGGCAGGTTGGGCAGGCGCAAGGTGCCATAGCGCGGGTGCTGCTGCTCGATGACCATATTGCGCGCCTGGATTTGCGGGTCGGCCAGCACCTCGTCGATGCGCTGGACCTTGGCACTGGGGATATCGATGGCGTCGAGCAGGGCGAGGATGTCAGCCACCGAACGCGCGCCCACCCAATCACGGACCACTGCCAGAATCGCCTCGCGGTGGGCATTGCGGCCGTTGAGGCTGTGGTAACGGCTGTCGTTGCCAAAACCTGCAGGGCCGCCGTTGGCTTCGAGCATGGCTGCAAAACGCTGCCAGGCATCATCGACCTGGGCAGCAATCACCAGGTCGCCATCCGCGGCGCGGAATACGCCATACAAGGTGGACGTGGGCATGTCATGGCCGGTCTGCTCGGGCAGCACGGTGCCGTCGGACAGCGTGTAACACTGCACGGCGTATTCATGCATCGACACCAGCGTGTCGTACAGGGCCATGTCGATGTGCTGGCCGCGACCACTGCTCACCCGCCCCAGCAACGCCGCGTTGATAGCCGCGACAGCGTGGATGCCGGTGTACATGTCGCCCAGCGAAATGCGCAGCAGTGGCGGCGCTTCACCCGGCACGCCGACCATCTGCATGATCCCGCTCTTGGCTTCGGCAATAAGCCCGAAGCCGGCGCGATGGGCATCCGGGCCGGTGTGGCCGTAGGCGGAAATCGAGCAATACACCAGGCGCGGATTACGCGCCGACAGCTCGGCATGGCCCAACCCAAGCTTGTCCAGCGCGCCCGGCCGGTAGTTCTCGATGAACACATCGGCCGAGTCGGCAAGGCGCTGCATGAAAGCTTTGCCGCGCGGGTCCTTCATGTTCACGCTGACGCCCTGCTTGCCCATGTTCAATTGCAGGAAGTAGCCACTCTGCTGATCGTCCAGGGTAAACGCGTGCTGGCGGCCGGCATCGCCGCTACCCGGTCGTTCGACCTTGATCACTTCGGCGCCCAGCGCCGCCAGGCAACGCCCGACATAAGGGCCGGCAAGGAAGTGGCTGTAATCGATGACGCGGATACCCGCCAATGGCAATGCCTGGCTCATGCCTGCACCCTCCGCGGCACCATCAACCGGTGCTCGCCACGCTGCACGACCTGCCCATGCTGGTTGATCAGTTCCGATGGCAGTACCACGATGCCCCAGCCTGGGCGGCTGTTGCTCGGGCGCATCGCACCCACGCGAATGCGCACGTGCAGCACATCGTTGACCTTGATGGGTAACACGAAGTCCCAGGTCCAACCCAGCGACATGCCCGGCAGGAAGCGGTAGGCGCACTGGGTCTTCAAGCCATCTGCAATCGAAAGGCCGAACAGGCCATGGGCGACCAGGCATCCGAAGTGGCTGGCATTGGCGTAGGCCTCGTCCACATGCACCGGGGTGTGGTCACCGGTCAGGTCGGCGTAGGCCAGGATACGCTCGCGGGTCACGGTGTAGGTCGGGCTGATGCACTCATCGCCTTCGCGGGCATCGTCCCAGTACTTTTCAATCACGCTCATGCCTGTACCTCCGCGCGTGGGTCAATCGCCAATGCCTGCGCGACACAGGCCCTGGGCAGCGCCTGGATGAATTCCACTGCCAGACCATCAGGCAGGCGCAACCAGTTGCGGCCCTGGGGCATTTCGCTGACACCGAAGCGCTGCGCCGCAGCCAGCGCCGCCTCCAGGTCTTCGCACATGATGCCCAGGTGCGCCATGCGCCCTTCCGGGCCGTCGAAATCGGGCTGATGGATGAATTGCAGGCCTCCCATCGTCCAGTACTGAACGGGCTGCTCGATGCTGCCCTGCACTTCGCGCAGGGTCATGCCACACACTTCACTGAAAAAGCGGATGTGCCACTGGATGTCACGCACCCAGAAGGCGACGTGTTCGAGGTAGGCTTTTGGCTGGCTCATGCGTTGTCCCTTTTCTGGTGATCGGCCATCGCGCGCTCGATGCCCTTGATACAGGCCACCAAGGTGGCGTTGACGGGTGTAGCGACGCCATGACGCTGGCCCCAGCGCACGACGGAGCCGTTGATGAAGTCGATTTCGGTGACCGAGCCTTTTTCCAGGCTTTGCAGCATCGAGGTACGGAAACTCGATGGCAGACCTTCGGCAGCCAGATGCCAGGCGGCATCGGGACTGTTCAGGCTCAAACGGATACCGGCGCTGCGGGCCACGGCGATGGCCTCGGCCACGGCGGCCTTGGCCGTTTGCTCCAGCAAAGGCTCGTTGTAGAGCTGGCCATAACTGAGCATGGTGATACCGCTGAGCGCGCCGGTAGCGACATTGACCAGCAGCTTGTCCCACATGGTGCCGAGGATGTTGTCGCTAACCGTGGTGGCCAGCCCGGCAGCGTTGAAGGCCTCGGCGATGGCCTGCACGCGGGGTGTCAGTTGCCCGTCCAGCTCGCCGATGTATGTGTGTTTGCCCGCCACGCCAGCACGGATCGACCCCGGTGCCAGCAGCACACCGCCCACATAGGTCTTGCCAGCCAGTACCCGCTGCGGCCCGACCACCTCGGCCAGAATGTCCTCGTGCCCCAGGCCGTTCTGCAGCGACAGCACCAGCGTTTGCGGGCCGAGCAGCGCCGTGGCACCGGCAATCGCTTCGGCGGTGTGGAACGACTTCACCAGCACCACGACCAGGTCAGTCACGCCCACGTCGTTGGCATCGGTGGTGGCATTGACACGCACTTGCCGCTCGCCGTGTTCGTCCTGCACCTGTAAACCGTGCAGGTTGATGGCTTCGACGTGCTCGAGGCTACGGTTGAGCAGCCAGGTTTGGTGCCCTGCCTCGCTCAATGCCGCGCCAATCGCGCAGCCCAGGGCGCCGGCACCCAGAATGCAGATTTTCAAATCGCAGACCTCCAGTGGTTTGCGATTACCTTATGCAGGGCAGCTCATTGGGGCTATACAATGACCTTAATACGCCCATTGAGATTTACAATAATGAGTGCCGCCGACGTACTGCCTGAACCTAAGCTGCTGCAACTGTTCGACCTGCTTTATCACTGCCGCAGCGTCACCCGCGCCGCAGAACAGTTAGGCCAGAGCCAGCCAACCGTCAGCATCTGGCTAGCCCGCCTGCGTCAGCAACTGAACGACCCGTTATTCGTACGCACCCCAGGTGGTATGGCCCCAACTCCGCGCGCCGACCAGTTGATCGGGCCTTGTCGCGAGGTGCTTGAATCACTGCGTCGGCTGACGGCTTGGGAACCACAGTTCACCCCTGCCACTGCGCAGAGGCGCTTTCGCCTGTGTGTCAGCGATGCCAGCCATATCACCTTGCTACCCAGTATTCTCAACCACCTGCGCAACCATGCCCCAGGCATTCGCCTGGAGGCAGCGCGCATCGACGGCAATAGCGAAAGTGCCCTGGAGTCGGGCGAGGCCGACCTGGCCATTGGCTTTGTGCCCTGGCTGGGTGGCGGGATGTACCAGCAGGTATTGTTCGAGCAGGACTGGGTGTGCCTGAGCAACCGCCAGCACCCGCGCCTGGCACACGGCATGGACGTGGCCCGTTACCACGCCGAGGGCCATGTACAGATCAGCGCGGGGACCGGCCAGAAGTTGCTGGAGGCCGGCCTGGCCCGGGCCGGTATCGAACGCCGGATCGTGCTGGAGCTACCAGGGTTTCTGGGGCTGGGGATGATCGTCGGCAGCACCGACCTGGTCGCCACTCTGCCAAGGCATATCGGCCACACCCTTGCCGACATGCATGACCTGCAGGTACACGATTGCCCATTTGCGGTAGAGGGTTTCACTGTAAAACAGCACTGGCATGCGCGCTACCACCAGGACAGCGGCAACCGCTGGCTCAGGGAAGTGATCCACGGCCTGTTCGGTCGACCGGCCGGACATATTCGTGTGGTTACAGCGCCATGACCATCTCATGCCAAGCCATGCCGCCATGATCCGACGGCGACGGTTTCACGTACTGATACCCCATCTTCTGGTACAGCGCCACATGCTGCTTGCACATCAGGTGAATGGTCTGCTTGCCCGAGGCCTTCATGCGGGCGATGAATTCGTCCATCAAGCGCTTGGCGTAACCATTGCCCTGGTGCACCGGGTCCACCACCACCGACATGATCACCACGTTCGGTGCTGCCGGGTCATGGCCGATCAGTTCCTTGAAGTCTTCATCAGACATGACGACTTCGTGGGCGCAACCGCTATTGATGAAGCCAACGATCTCACCTGCGTTTTCCAGGATCAGGAAGCCTTGCGGATACTGCGCGATGCGGGTGCGGATCTTCTCCAGCGTGGCCGCTTCATCCCCTTCATAGGCGCCGATTTCAATGGCGTAGCAGCGCTCGGCGTCTGCAACAGTGGGGGTGCGGAACTGCGGGGTATTCATGGCTGACTCCTTGGAAACGTGAAAGCGTCAGGCATGGTAAACCAGTAGCGTTGTGCTTGCCGCCTACCTGGGATGGCACGCATCATGGGCGCATTGCCTACTCGCTCACGGAAACGCCTATGACCGCTGCCCTACTCCCTCTCACAGCGCCAGGACGCTGCAAACGCCTGAAAGCGGCCAGCAGCAGCGACCATGACAACGTCGACGAACTGGTGATGGCGGCGCGACCTTTCGAGAGCCGTGAGCGTTATGGCCACTTCCTGCAGGTACAGCACCGCTTTCACGGCAGCCTGCTGGCGCTGTATCAGGACGAGCAGCTGAACCGGTGGCTGCCGGGGCTGGTTGAGCTGTCGCGTTTTGCCGCAGTCGAGGAAGACCTGCTCGATCTGGGTCTGCCGCTGCCAACGCCTCCCCAACCGGTCAGTGCCAGCCCGGCCCAGGCCCTGGGGTGGCTGTATTGCAGTGAAGGCTCCAACCTGGGTGCAGCGTTCCTGTTCAAGCAGACCCAGCGCCTGGGCCTGAATGGCAATGAGGGTGCCCGCCACCTGGCGCCGCACCCCGATGGTCGTGCACTGCACTGGCGCGAGTTCGTGGCCAGGCTTGATGGCCTGGTGCTGGACGAGGAGGAAGAAGCAGAAGTTGTGACGGGGGCGATTGCTGCGTTCGACAGTTATCGGGCACACCTGCGAGAAGTGTTCGCAGGCCAATGAGCATAGGGTATGTACAGGGGTAATCAGGCGTCAAAAGTTCTACAAGTTGTTGCTGCAGCGAACTTTTTCCCGTTTACCGGTCTATCTGGGAGGCACAGAAAGGTAGCGGCACGCGAGACAAGGTTCGCCCCACACCTGCTGGCCAGATGGCTCAATTGTTATCAGAGGTTGGCTTCGCTCATGAAAATACATGTCGCAAGGTTGGTGCTGCTCGGCCTGTTCTCGTTCGCGGCGGTGGGCACGGCATCGGCAACACAAATGAAAGCACCGGTGGCGCCGGCGCCGGCCGTTCAGTCACCGCTGCAGCCTGCCGGCAGCCCGTGGTCGAGGGTGGCCAGCGTGGCAGATACACAGCCCGCCACGCTGCTGGCGCACGACGACGACCGCTGGCATGACCATAGAAGCGACTGGCGCCGTGAGCAGTGGCGGCGCGAGCAAGCCCGGCGGGACTGGGAGCGGCGGCGTGACTGGGAACGGCGCCGCGATTGGGAGCGCCGCCATGAGCGGGCCATGCACCAGCGCCACCATGACGACTACCGATATTACCGCCGTTGACCATCACGCCTGATGCGGGTCGCACGCTCTGTGGGACAGCGGTCTGGTGCTGCTTGATCTGGCCTCATCGCCGGCAAGCCAGCACCCACAGGTACAGCGTCAGCTTAGCGCTGCATCAGGGGTATCCCCCGCCGCCTCTGCTTCCATCTTCAAGCGGTCTGCCTTGCAGATGTACTTAGGCTTGCGCGGCGCCAGTTTGGCATTGGCTTTTTTGGCATGCGCGTCCAATAGCTGCTTGATCTTCTTACGACGGTTCATAGTCCACGGGGCCTGTCAGTGCGGTTTTGCTGACCACATCATACCTGTGCGGCCTGCGCATTGCGCCAGTAAACATGGCGCTGGGGTACCCGCCGGCCCCTATTCCTCGCCACCTTGACGTTATTTTCACACGCCGCAGATTAGCGTCACGCCCTTTCAGGTCACGGGCACATCCGCTGGCCTCCAAGGTACGACGAGGCATACGTGTCACACACTACATCCCCCGCCGCGCACACGCGCGTGGACTGGGCCGGCCTGGGCTGGCTGCTGCTGTTCTTCTGGTACTTCTCCGGCGTCACCCAGGCGTTGCTGTTGTTCAGCGGCACTACCGGCTTTGCCGGTTTTCGCGATGCGTTCTTCCTCAGTAGCCTGTGGCTGGCCCCGGTGCTGCTGCTGCCCCGCTTCACCCGCGCCACGGCGGCCGTCATCGGCCTGGTGCTTTGGGCTGCATCGCTGGTGGGCTTGAGCTACTTCGGCATTTATCGCCAGGAGTTCTCGCAAAGCGTCATCTTCGTGATGTTCGAGTCCAACACCGCTGAAGCCGGTGAGTACTTCAGCCAGTACTTCAGCGTGTGGCTGGGCCTGGCGCTGCTGCTGTACACACTGGTGGCGGTGCTGCTGTGGAAGCGCCTGCGCCCGGTCAGCCTGCCCCTGCGCAGCCGCCTGCCGGTTGTGGCCCTGTTGCTGGTCGCCAACCTGGTGTACCCGTTCTACAAGCAGATGGTGACGCAGGAGCGCAACTTCGCCGATGCCGCCGAAAAAGTGCAGCAGCGCATGGAGCCCGCAGTGCCCTGGCAACTGCTGGTCGGCTACCGTCAGTACCTTCAGCAACTGGACAACATGCAGAAGTTGCTGGCGCAGAACGCCGCGTTGCCGCCCCTGCAAAACCTGAGTGACAGCAGCGGTACGGCGCCACGCACGCTGGTGCTGGTGCTGGGCGAGTCCACGACCCGCGAGCACATGCACCTGTATGGCTACAACCGCGACACCACGCCCAACCTCGACGCGCTGGCCGCCAGCGACAAGGGGCTGACGGTGTTCCGCGACGTGGTATCGCCGCGCCCGTACACCATCGAAGTGATGCAGCAGATCCTCACCTTTGGCAACGAGCAGAACCCGGACCGTTTCCTAACCGACCCGTCACTGATCAACCTGATGAAACAGGCAGGCTACAAGACCTTCTGGATCACCAACCAGCAGACCATGACCAAGCGCAACACCATGCTGACCACGTTCTCGCAGCAGACCGACGCGCCGGTATACCTGAACAACCAGCGCAACCAGAACGCCAGCCAGTACGATGACGTGGTGCTGGCGCCGTTCGAGAAGGCCCTGCAAGACCCTGCGCCGAACAAGTTCATCATCGTGCACCTGCTGGGCACGCACATGGACTATCGCTTTCGCTACCCGAACGACTACGCGCACTTCACCGACAGCCAGGGCGTACCGAAAGAGCTGACGCCAGACCAGGTAGAAACCTACAACTTCTACGACAACGCGGTGCGCTACAACGACTACGTGGTATCGAGCCTGATCAAGCGTTACTCGGCCGGCAGCCCCAATGGCTTCCTGCTGTACCTGTCCGACCATGGCGAAGACGTGTACAGCTCCGGCAACCACGACCGCCTGGGGCGCAACGAAGGCGCGCCGACCCGGCCGATGTACACCATCCCGTTCCTGCTGTGGACCTCGCCCAGCTGGCAGGCCGAGCACCCACGTGATTTGCAGGCCATGGCCAACCGCCCTTACAGCAGCTCGCACCTGATCCATACCCTGTCCGACCTGGCCGGGCTGAGCTATGACCGCTTCGAGCCGGCCAAGAGCCTGGTGAGCCCGCAATTTGTGGTGGCACCGCGCTGGATTGGCGACCCGTACCGCAAGGATGGCTTGCGCGAGTTCGACCACCTGCCGTTGGACAAGCCCGAGCGGGTGCAGGAAACAGCCAGTAATCGCCAGTAGATCGCCACGTGTAGGAGCAGCCTTGTGCTGCGAACAGGCCGGTATTGGAGGCATACGGATGTGTGGCCTGTACCGGCCGCTTCGCAGCACAAGGCTGCTCCTACCAGAATCGCGATAGGCCGTAGGCCGCATAAATTAAATTTAAATTGATTTTAAATTAGCCAACGCTTCCTCGACCTCAGCGACCTGCAACGCATCACCCAAGGCAGCCAGACACCGAACGAAAAGCTGCGCGTGCTGGTGGAACTGGTGGTGCAAAAGGCCACCCAGGCTCGGGACAACTGGCATTTGCGGGTACTGGCCGCAGAAATCCTCGCCCCCAGCCCTCACGGCCAGGCGCATCTGCAGGCCGCCGCGCCACTGCGCCTGTCACTGCTCAAGGGGTTGTTCAGCGAGGTCAGCACCATCCCGGTCGACGAACCGGCCCTGACCCGCTGCATCCTGTGCGTCACGGCGCCGTGGGCAATGCTGCTGATCGGCCCGCGCGGCGGCTCCGGGGCGCTGCACGAGATTCTGCAGATGCCCAGCGAGGCCGTTGCAGCGCAGCTTTACCGCTTTGCCCTTGCAGGCCTGCAAGACGCTGGCCAGCAGCATGCCCAGGCCAACGCCACCCCCAGCTGAGGTAAGCACCGTGCAACCTGTATCCACTGATACCCCCCCCGCCGCAACGGACGCGCAAACCTCCATTCCACTGCTGCTGGCAGCGCTGATGCTGGTGATGTTCCTGGCCGCCCTCGACCAGACCATCGTCTCGACCGCACTGCCAACCATCGTCAGCGACCTCGGTGGGCTGCGCTGGCTGTCGTGGGTGGTCACCGCCTACCTGCTGGCCTCCACGGTAGTGGTACCGCTGTATGGCAAGTTCGGTGACCAGTTCGGCCGCAAGCGTGTGCTGCAGGTGGCCATCGTCCTGTTCCTGCTGGGCTCGGCCTTGTGTGGCGCAGCACAGGACATGGCCCAGCTGATCGCCTTCCGCACCCTGCAAGGGCTGGGTGGCGGCGGCTTGATGGTGGTAGCGATGGCCGCCATCGGTGATGTCATCCCGCCTGCCGAACGTGGCCGCTACCAGGGCCTGTTCGGTGGCGTGTTCGGCCTGGCCACCGTGGTAGGGCCGCTGATCGGCGGTTTTCTGGTCGAGCAGCTGTCGTGGCACTGGATCTTCTACATCAACCTGCCCCTGGGCCTGCTGGCGCTGCTGGTGATCGGCAGCGTGTTCCGCCCGCACGTGGCTTTGGTACGGCATACGGTGGACTACATCGGCGCGTTTTTCCTTACCGTGGCATTGGCTGCCTTGGTGCTCATCACCAGCCTCGGCGGCAGCCTGCTGGCGTGGCAGTCGCTGGACATGTTGTGCCTTTCGCTGTTCGCCTTGATCGGCCTGGTCGGCTTCGTCCTGGAACAACGCCGCGCCGTCGAGCCAATCATGCCGCTGCACCTGTTCCGTCACCGGACCTTCGTGCTTGCCGGGCTGATCGGTTTCATCGTCGGGGTGTCGCTGTTCGGCGCCGTCACCTTCCTGCCGTTGTACATGCAGGTAGTGAAGAACGCCACGCCCACCAGCGCCGGGCTGCAGATGCTGCCGCTGATGGGTGGCCTGCTGGTAGTGTCGGCGATTACCGGGCGACTGATCAGCCGCTGGGGGCGTTACCGAGTGTTCCCGATCCTCGGCACCCTGCTGCAAGTCATTGCCCTGGGCTTGCTCAGCCGGCTGGAGCTGGACACCCCCATGGCGCTGATGAACCTGTACATGGGCTTGCTGGGTGCCGGCCTGGGGATGGTCATGCAGGTGCTGATCCTGGCTGTGCAGAACAGCGTCGAGTTACGCCACATGGGCGTGGCGACTTCCGGGGCCACGTTGTTCCGCTCGATTGGCGGCGCCATCGGGGTGTCGCTGTTCGGCGCTTTGTTCTCGCAGAGCTTGCTGGGCGGCCTGGACAGTGACTTCGCCGCCAGTGCCGGGGGTGCCGCGAGCCTTTCGCCGGCCGCCGTGCATGCCCTGCCCACTGCCCTGCAGCACAGTTACCTGCAGGCGTTTTCCGGGGCAATGCATGGTGTGTTCCTGCTGGCCGGGGTGATCACCAGCGTGGCTTTCGCACTGTCCTGGCTGCTGCGCGAGGTGCCGCTGCGCAAGGCTACGCAGGCGTAAACATAGGCCCACAGGCCTTCAGGCAGATGGCGAGCAGCGACCCCGAGCGGCACTGCCCCGCACTGCCTCGGCCAGTTTGCGCAGGTTGGCCTGGTGCGCATTTACCAAGCTGGTAATGCTGTTGTCAGTCGCAGTCTGCACCGAGGTGCGGCAGGTCAGCTCAGCCTGCCCCACCAGCTTCAGGCGCCACACGGCTTCCAGCGAGGCATAGCGCCCCGGCACCGTATCGAAGCGCTGTACGTCCACCCGCACTGCCGCCTTGGCGTCACCCGCCGGCCCACCCAGCTGGTCCTGCAAGGCGCTGCGAAACTCATCCACCAGGTTGGCACCCCACCATTCCGTCTCCAGAATGGCCAGGCCACTCTGCCCTTGCCGCACCACCAGTTGCGGGCGGTCCACCTGGGGCGGCACGACCACCCGGGTCACCCGGATGTGCTGCCCGCTGTCACGCATCGGCTCGTTCGGCACCAGCGTGTGGTAGTTGTTCGGCGTACTGCTGCAGCCCCCGAGCCACGCCAGCAGGCTGGCCACACACACATTGCGCAGTCGTTGCATCGGCTGTCTCCTCAGGGTTCAAGCTCTGCGGCCCCGGCCGCTTTCGGCCGCCCGCGAATCAGCGACTCGGGGTGCCGGCCCAGGTAGTCGGCAAGGTCGCGCAGCGACCGCGACATGCGCTCCAGTTCGTCCAGTGTTTCGCCCATCCGCTCGCGCTGCGGGGAGTCCTCGGAAATGGCCGCATTGGCCGTGCGCAGGGTCTTGTGCATTTCATCCAGCGCCACTTTCACATCCGGCAGCGTCTGGCCATTGAACTGTTTCAGGCTGGCGCGCAGCTCACGCAGGCTACCGTCCAGGTTGCTGGCGATGCTTTCCAGAGGCAACTTGGCAATGCGCTCGACCACCCGTTGCAGCTGCTCCTGCAACTGCTCCAGGCTGCCCGGCAATGTGGGGATGGTGATGGGGTTGGCGGCCATGTCGAAGGCCACCTTGGGGGTATCCGGGTAAAAGTCCAGGGATATGAACATCTGCCCGGTGATCAGGTTGCCGCTACGCGCCTGGGCCCGCAGCCCATGCTCGACAAAGGTGCCGATCAGCCGCCGCGCCCCATCCACATCGCCCTCGGTGTGCTTGAACACCGCCAGCATCTTGCGGTGCACCGGCCCCAGCCGCTGCGGGTAGACCACCGCATCGACCACCACCGGGAAGGACTGCCGCTCGGCATCGTAGTCAAGCTTGATCGAGGTGACCCGGCCAAACTCCACGCCCTTGAACTCCACCGGCGCACCCACCGACAGGCCGCGCATGGCCTGGTCGAAGCGCAGCTGCAGGTATTGCGCCTGGCCATTGGGCGGGGCCAAGGCGGAGTCTCGGTCGGCAAACAGCTGGAAGCGGGCCTGATCGGCAGCAGGCTCGACCTGCGGGGCAAAATCGGGCGAACCAAAGGCCAACCCGCCCACCAGGATCGATGACAGCGATTCGGTATCGACCTTCAGGCCGTTGGCGCCAATCTGCATGTCGACGCCACTGGCATTCCAGAAGCGGCTATCAGCGGTGACGAAACTGTCGTAGGGGGCCTGCACGAACACGCCAATCTCCACCCCCTTGCCATCGTCTTGCAGGGCAAAGGACACCACCTCACCGACCGGGATCTTGCGGTAGTAGATCGACGAGCCGACATCCAGCGAACCCAGGTCACTGGCGGTGAGGAAGAAGCGCTTGCCCTTTTCGTCGAAGGTAATAGGTGGCGGCAGTTCCAGGCCGACAAAGGTCTTTTCCGGTACTTTCGATTCGCCGGAATCGGCCCCGATGAAACTGCCTGACAGCAACGTATCCACCCCAGAAATCCCGCCCATGCCGATGCGCGGGCGCACTACCCAGAAGCGCGCGCCCTGAGCGGCGAACGCGCGGGCATCATCGGTCAACTGCACCTTGGCGACCACACTTTTCTTGTCATCAGCCAGGTCCACCGTAGTGACTTCGCCAATCACCACGCTGCGGTACTTGACCTGGGTCTTACCCGCCACCAGCCCTTCCCCGGAGTGGAAGGAAATGGCAATGACCGGGCCCTGCTGCATCCAGTTGCGCACCACCAGCGAAGCGCCAATCAGGATTGCCAGGATCGGCACGATCCACACCAGCGACACACTCCAGCGCCGGGTGCGTACCTCAACCTGCCCCGCGCCTTCGCGCTCGTCAGTCTGCTGCCCCATCAGTGCGGCCTCCCCTCGTTGGCATGGCTATCCCAGATCAGGCGTGGATCGAAGCTCATCGCAGAAAGCATGGTCAGCACCACCACCAGGCCGAAGAACAGGATGCCCACCCGCGGCTCGATGGTGCCCAGCCCGCGCAGTTGCACCAGCGCCGCCACCAGCGCCACCACCATGACATCGAGCATCGACCAATACCCGATCAGCTCGACAAGGCGGTACAGCTGCGAGCGCTGCCGGCAGGCCCAGGTGGAACGGTGCTGGACGGTGAACAGCAGCAGGCCGAGCGAGAAGAACTTGATCGCTGGCACCCCCACGCTGGCAATGAAGATGATCAGCGCGATGTCCCAGGCGCCGGCCTCCCAGAACTCCAGCACACCACCGCCAATGGTGCTTTCGCTGCCACTGCCAAGCATTTCGGTGTGCATCACCGGCAGCAGGTTGGCAGGAATGTAGAACACCAGCGCCGCCAGCAGAAACGCCCAACCCCGAGCGATGGCGTTGGCCTTGCGCCGGTGAATGGCGGCGCCGCAGCGTGTGCAGATGTGTGCACTGCTGCTCAGGTCACAGGCCTGACCGCAGCCATGGCACAGGCACAGCCCCAGCTGGTCGGCGTTGGCCGGGTAATTCATACCTGCACCCACAGGTCGCGAATATCCTTACCGGCGATATGGATAATCAGCATGCTCAGCGCGGCCAGGGCCAGCAGGCCGATACCGGGGATAACATCGAGCAGCCCGGCCAGCTTGATCACCGCCACCATCGCCCCCAGCAGGCACACCTCCAGCATGCTCCACGGCCGCAGGCTTTCCAGGCCGCGCATGCACAGGGCAAAACCGGGGGCACGCTGGCCGGCCAGGGCAAAACTCAACACCCAGCACAACAGGGCAATCTGCAGCACCGGCGCAAAGATGATCGACAGCGCCATGACCAGGGCGATGAAAGTGATGCTGCCGTGGCTGAGGATCTGCACCGCATCCCATAACGTTGCCGAATGGGTGAGGCCCTGCATACCGATGGTCATCACCGGGTAGGCATTGGCGAACACCAGCAGGATGCCGCCGGTTACACTCAAGGCCAGCCGCTGCTCGATGGTCAAAGACGTATGCCGGTACAGCACCCCGCCACAGCGCTGGCAAAGGGCGCGCTGGTGCTTGAGCAAAGGCGCACGCTGGTACACCGTGTCGCAGTACTCACAGATGATCAGATCCTGGGGCTGGGTCATGGCGTGTCCACGGTTAGCCCGACGTGAGGGTCACATGCAATGGCGAACTCTGTTATCCGGTGTAGACCATGCAGACAAATACGCCATCCCTAACCGATGACGGACTATCCTGTGAAACGGGCTTTCTGCCCGGTGGAGGTGTGCCATGCGTACGTTCACGTGGAGTTACCTGCTGGTGCTGCTGTGTGCCGCATCCGCAGCCCAGGCGCAGTCGGTAGTGCCGCTCAAGGGCCAGAGCAGCCAGCAGATGCAACTGGACATCAACGATTGCAATACCGTCGCTACCAACGCCGCGAACAGCACCGCGACGTCCAGCGAAGCCCATGTCGGTGGCCGGGTGCGTGGGGCAGCAGCAGGCGCCGCCGCCGGTGCCGTGGGCGCGCAAGTGCGCGGCAACCAGCACGAGGAGCTGTATGACCGGACCAGTGACGATGCCAAACAGCAATACCGGCAGAACCGTGCCAGCGAAACGGCCGCCGCCGGTGCAGCGGTAGGCGGCATGCGCCAGCGTCAGGACCGGCGCCAGGATCGGCGCAGCGAAGGCGAGGCCAAAACCCAGGCCCATGCCAGTGCCTACAGCGGTTGCCTGCAAGGGCGCGGCTATCAGATCAATCCTTGATCAGCGGGCACGCCATGCCCCTAGATGTACAGCATGGCGTGCCGCTTTCAGAATTTCGCCAGTTCTTCCCGGCAAAACTCCACAAACAACTGTGCAGGCTTGGTCAGTTGCACCCGCTTCAACCACGCCGCCGCCAGCCCCGACAGCGCCACCGGCTCGGCGATATCCAGCAGGGCCAGGCGCTGGCCGTCGTAGGTGTATTCCGAATGCGGTCGGGTCACCAGCAGCGAAAAACCGAAACCCTGCCCGACCATGCCCCGCACCATCTCGATCGACGGCGAGCTGAAGACGATGTTCGGCGTCAAACCCATCTCGTTGAACAGGCTGACGAAGTAGGTGCGGCTGGGAGCCACGTCCAGCAGGATCATCGGCTCCGGGCACAGGTCACGCAGCGATACCTGGGCCTGGCCGGCAAAGCGGTGGTTTTCTGGCAGCAGCACGTAAGGTTTTTGCGGCGGCATCAGCGGCTCAGCTTCGATGGTGCCGTCCAGGTCATGATCGTAGAGAAACGCCAGGTCGAACGTTCCGGCCGTCAAGCCCTGGATCAGCTCCTGCTGCTCGCCGTCGCGCAGGCGGATATCCACGCCTGGGTAACGCTGGCGGAAGGCGGCGATCAGGCGCGGCAGATACAACGGTGCCACGGTTTCGAAACAGCCGATGTCGATCTGCCCGGCGACGGTGTCGTTGTCAGCCAGGGCGTTCTGCTCGAACTCGTGGGCCATCTGCAGCAGCGATCGGGTCTTGGCGTAGAAACGCTTGCCGCTGGGCGTCAGCGACACACCCTGAGCATGGTGGCGAATGAACAGCTGCACGCCGAAACTTTCTTCCAGGCTCTTGATGGCCGTGGAAATGGACGGCTGGGCGATGTACAGCTGGCGAGAAGCCTCGGCAACGCTACCGGCCTCCACGGTGGTGACGAAGTACTTGAGTTGTCGCAGGGTATAGGCAGCCACGGGCACCTCTTTGACGCCGGTCTGGGCGCGCAGGGATCATGCCTGACACTTTAACCCCGCTCGCTGGCGGACGGGGGCCGGGTGATGAAGGATTTACCTATGGCTTGAGCAGTTTTTTTGTAGAGCGATGGCCCGAGCCCGGCAACAGCTGCTGGCCAAATACTCCCGAACGTCTTTACTGATACCCAACGGCCTCAGCATTACGGTGTACGCCTATGAAGATCGTGGTCACCAGCATTCTCGTCGACGACCAGGCCAAGGCCCTGGCCTTCTACCACTACGTACTCGGTTTCGAGCCCAGGCACGACATCCCCATGGGCCGGCACCGCTGGCTGACGCTGACCTCCCCCAACGATCCCAACGGCGTCGAGCTGTTGCTGGAACCCGACGCGCACCCAGCGTCCAAGGTGTACAAAGCCGCGCTCAAGCAGGATGGCATCCCCGCCACCTCGTTTGGCGTGCGCGATATACAGGCCGAATACACCCGCCTTTGCGCGGCGGGCGTGCAGTTCACCCAGCCGCCCACCGACATTGGCCCCGTCACCGTGGCCGTGTTCGATGACACCTGTGGCAACCTGATCCAGATCGCCCAGAAACACAGACAGCCCCACGCGCACCAATAAGGAAAACAGATGCGCCACGAATTCAGCGAAGTACTCAACGACCTGGTCGATTACTTTCTGCTTGGCGATATCCAGTTGCTCGAACGTTTCAAGCAGGAGCATGAGCTACCGGACGACCTCGCCTACGCCTTCACCCATGGTGACAGCGGCGACAAGGCGGTACGCGAAGGCGTCGTGCTGCCGCTGGCCGGGGTCGACAACCTGCCCTACCGCATTCTGTTCACCCTCGATGGCCATACCCCGGCCCTGCGCGAAGCTGGCAGCCGCCTGAAGCACCGGCGTAATGGTTATGTTTTGCGGGTCGAGCACGGTGCGCTGATGCTGTACACCTGGCGCATCCTGCAGCACTTCACGCCCAAGACCCTGGGTGACCTGATTGCCCGCTACCAGGTGCCGGGGCGGCCGATCATCGAGCTGGACAATGGCTGGTATGACGTGGAGGTACTGGCGGGGGCGCTGGTGCGCGACGGGTTGTACGAGCCAGCGTTCGAGTTCGTGCTGAAGAAGCGCTGGAGCCGGGGTGAGGCCGCGCAGGTGGATACCGGGTATGCCTTTGGCCTGCGCGGCTACTTCGATTGATTAATGGGCTGTACCGGCCTCTTCGCGGGCTCGCCCGCTCCCACAGGTACAACACAAGCCGTGAAATCTGTGTTGTATCTGTGGGAGCGGGCGAGCCCGCGAAGAGGCCAGCACAGCTGCCCCATCAGTTGATATCCCGGTCCTTGGTCTCGGGCAGGAACAGGATCCCCAGCACCGCCGTCATTACCGCGATCACAATCGGGTACCACAAGCCGTAATAGATATCCCCGGTCGCCGCCACCATGGCAAACGCCACCGTCGGCAGGAAGCCGCCGAACCAGCCATTACCGATGTGGTAAGGCAGCGACATCGAGGTGTAGCGGATACGCGCCGGGAATAGTTCGACCAGCCAGGCAGCAATCGGGCCGTAGACCATGGTCACGTAGATCACCAAAATGGTCAGCAGCAACAGCACCATCGGGTAGTGAATCTTCGCCGGGTCGGCCTTTTCCGGGTAGCCGGCTTCTTTCAACGCACCACTCAAGGTGGCGGTAAACGCCTCACTCTGCATCTTGAAGTCCGCTGCGGCCATGCTGCTGCCTTCAAAGCTCGGCAGCACCCGCTCACCAATGCGAATCTGCGCCACGCTGCCAGGTTCGGCCGCCTGGTTGGTGTAGGGAATGGCGCGCTTGGCAAGCAGGCTCTTGGCGATGTCGCAGGAGCTGGTGAATTTGGCCTTGCCCACCGGGTCGAACTGGAACGCGCACTGGCCAGGGTCAGCCACTACCACGACCGGGTTCTGCTCCTGGGCGACGAACACGTCCGGGTTGCCGTACTCGGTCAGCGCCTTGAAGATCGGGAAATAGGTCAGCGCAGCGATGATGCAGCCGGCCATGATGATCTTCTTGCGGCCAATGCGGTCGGACAGGCTACCGAAGATGATGAAGAACGGCGTGCCGATCAGCAACGAGCCGGCAATCAGCAGGTTGGCCGTCTGCGGCTCGATCTTGAGCATCTGCAACAGGAAGAACAGTGCATAGAACTGCCCGGTGTACCAGACCACGGCCTGCCCGGCGGTGCCGCCCAGCAGCGACATGATCACCACCTTGAGGTTTTCCCAGCGGGCGAACGACTCGGTCAGCGGTGCCTTGGATGCCTTGCCCTCGGCCTTCATCTTCAGGAACACCGGCGACTCGTTGAGCTGCATGCGGATGTACACCGAAATCGCCAGCAGCAGGATCGACAGCAGGAACGGCACGCGCCAGCCCCAGGCCTCGAACACCTCAGTACCCATGACCGTGCGGCAGCTCATGATCACCAGCAGCGACAGGAACAGCCCCAACGTGGCGGTGGTCTGGATCCAGGCGGTGAAAAAGCCGCGACGGCCCTTGGGCGCATGCTCGGCCACATAGGTGGCCGCGCCGCCGTACTCCCCCCCCAGGGCCAGGCCCTGCAGCAACCGCAAGGTGATCAGGATGACCGGCGCGGCCACGCCGATCGCGCTGTAGCTCGGGAGCAGGCCCACCAGTGCGGTAGACAGGCCCATGATCACAATAGTGATAAGGAACGTATGCTTGCGCCCGATCATGTCACCCAGGCGGCCGAACACGATTGCCCCGAACGGCCGTACGGCAAAACCGGCAGCAAAGGCCAGCAAGGCGAAGATGAACGAGGTGGTTTCATTGACACCGGCAAAGAAGTGCTTGGCGATGATCGCGGCGAGGGAGCCGTACAGGTAGAAGTCGTACCATTCGAACACCGTGCCCAGGGATGAGGCGAAGATGACCTTGCGCTCCTCCTTGGTGATACCGCGTTGGGGCGCGCTACTGCCCGTGGATGCGCTGTCGAGAACCGCCATGGGTTGCCTCCGTCATGTCGTCATACAGGCCGGAGTACCTCACAACCACTTCACCGTCGCACCCAGGCCCTGGGGCTTGCTTTGGTTGCGCGAAGCACGACGAGGCGGGCCGTCTCGGATCGCAGCAAGGTAAATGAAGCATAATCGGGATTGCCGGGATATCCACCCGCCTGGCCATACACAAGAGGGCGGCATGAACGATACGGCATCACCGGGTGGGCTGCCAATGACAGTGCTGCGGCAATGAAACCAATGAAGAACAGTGGGGCGTAGAGGGTGCGCATGCAGAAGCTGTAGCGGCACATCACGGACTTTTGTGGGAGCGCCAGCCGTCAAGACCGACTATGTCCGCAAAGGCATCACCGCAAACTGCCCGGATGCGCGTCCGAACGGCCAAAGCCCAAGCGGTCGTAGGCGATTACCCGGTGCCCGGTGGCTTGCGCCAACTGCGCTGGGAAGTCGCGCCACAACGCCACACACCCCCAGCGAATCATGCAGCAGGACAATGGGCGCCCCCTGTGCCTGCAACGGCGTCCAATCCTGGGCGAACAACTTGCCTTGCGCGGTGTCGACCCAGTGCTCGCGCATGTGCAGGTCGCTCATACCGCCTCCGCTACCGGCCCCTTCAACTCGACCTGGTTGCCATCCGGGTCGTAGCAGTAAAGCGACAGTCCCTCGCCTTCAGCGCCATAACGCTTTTCTGCCGGCTCCACTTTTACCCCGGCGGCTTCCAGGTAGGCGATCAAGGCGGCCTCGTCGAACGGCTCGATACGCAGACAGAAATGGTGCAGGTTGCGCCCTTCCACCCCCGGCGCCGCCCCGCCTGGCCGCCCCAGCGGGCCGTCCAGGGTCACCAGGTCGATCATCGCCGTGCCCGTGGCCAGGTGCACCATGCCCAGGTCTTCGCGCACGCGGCTGACATGGCAACCGAGCAGCTCGGTGTAGAAGGCAACACTGCGCGGCAGGTCGCTGACCCGCAGAACAAGATGATCTATGTGCTTGATAGCGAACGGTCGCATACCGGGCTCCTTGTGCCGTGAGTGCGAATAGTTTCGCCACCATAGCCCAGCTTCGCCCGGAGTGAACAGAACCAGCTACTCGTTTACCAAGCGTTGCAGCACGCCCCCTTCATGGTGCGCCAGGATCCGCAGCAGCTGGTCGACCAGCGCCCGGTCCGGGGCATCCAGGTGGAAGTGGTGCCCGCCGGGGTGCCAGGAAACCTTGGCATGGCTGGGCAAGGCTGCCTGACGCCGGGTAAAAGCCTCGCCGGTGAATGCCCCTTGACGGCCGAACAGCAGGTACAGCGGGCAGCGGATCTGGTTGAGCAGGTCGCATGCGTCGCGCTCGGTCAGCGGCATGGGTTCGGGCAACACCAGCCGCGGGTCGTGGCGCCAGCAATAGCCATCGCCCAGTTGCAGCAGGTCGCGCAACGCCAGCAGCCGTGCGGCACCTTCCGACAGTTCGGTGTCAAGGCGCTCGCGCCGTTGCGCCAGGGCGGTGTCAAGGTCGTCGAAGCGGCCAACGTCCGGCTCGGCAAAGCCCGGCAGCTGGCTGCGCTGGACCATACGCTTGAGCCGGTAAGCCCGCGCCAGGTGCTGCACGCGGTCATCCTCGGCCACCGTGAACGGTGCCCCCATGCCGTCGAGGAAGGTCATGCTGGCAATGCCACTGGTCATGGCCGCCAGTAGCGACGCCACACCGGTGCCCATGCCATGGGCCAGCACATGGAACTGCGCCAGGCCCAGGCTGTCGGTCACCGCCAGCATGTCTTCGGCATGCTCCCACAGGTAATAGCCACTGTCGCGGCGGCGATGGTCCGAACGGCCATGGCCGACCAGATCGGGGGCCACCACAAAGCAACCGTCCAGCATCGGTGCCAGGCGTTCGAACGAGGCAGCGTTATCCAGCCAGCCATGCAAGGCCAGTACGGGAATACCGTCTTCGGCGCCCCAGGTGCGGACCGCTATTTCAATACCATCGAGGTCGAGCAGGTGATCTTTCGGACTGCACAGCGAACGCATTGCAATTCTCCTTGGCTGAAGCCTGCAACATGACCTGCCTCACCCTCTCGCAGATGCTCCCTCGCTGCCAGCCCCCCACCGACCCGCGCATACGCAGGACCGACCGCGGCCAACAACTATCTACCGCACCCCGACGCCTTGATCAGCGTGGACTATCTCCTTCCACAAAAGAGATGGTGACCATGACAACCCCGACACCGTTACATCAAAGCCAGATAACCCGATCGTTACCGAAATGGAGCAAGGCGCTCCAACCCACGCATACACGCAAAGTGGTGCAGAGCCTGTACAAGGAGTACCTCGATGAAGATGGCGCCCCTTACTCGTGGTATGCCACTGCCGATGGGCCAATGCGTGAGCAGTTGCACAACGCGTTGCAAACCCGTAACAAACGGCTGGCGCAAGTCAAAAAGGCGCTAGGCGAGTTCAAGGACATCATCGCGTTCTGCGGCCCTCTGTTGACCGAGCGGTTGAAGCTGAATGTTCCTGTAGACAGGGCGCAGTATGTGTTCCAGCCCTTTGAGTCAGAGGCCAACATCTGGGTCGGCGTTCCCGATGTGGAAACGCCTTTGGTACCGGACGTGGAAGCGGACGTGCTGGCCACCCGCCCCGTAGGCCAGCCGCAAACACGCAGCTTGCTGGAGGCTGCCCTGCACAACTTCGAGGGGCTGGACGAAGTCGGCCCCTACAGCAGGCTCACCAACGCCGCTGGCAGCGACACGCCCCTGGCAGGCCTGACGATGGCGGACTTCGTCAGGCATTGTCGGGCGCTGGACCTTGGCAAACGCTATCAAGACCATTTGCTTGCAACCCATGAAGGCGCCAATCGCGCTGAAATCCAGCGCCTGTCGATTGCAGCGAACCGTAAGGCCTTGAGGGTCCAGGCATTGATCGCCAAACTCAAAGGCCTGCTGAGCCAGGCAGGGCTCGATGCACTTGGGCAACTGTGCGACGGCAACCCTCACCCCACCTATGAAAACGAGGCGTTGCATTGTTGGCACTTCAACCTGTTCGATATACCCGTCCACGAAATACTGTTCATCGGGCCAGACAACCCTTATCGCAAGAACCCCTGCATTGTGTATGTCCCTGGCGACAACGAGCACCCGGTAAGGGAGTTCGCTTCTCGTCAGGAGGCGGGCAAGCACCTGCGCAGCCGGCTATTGCAAAGCGAATTTCGCCGCGCCTTGGTGCATTTCGCCTACAAGGACAGGCAAAAAGAACTCGCCGTAAAACTGGAAATCGCGCTGTTCGAAGAGGATGAAGCGGGCACACGCAAACACCGCATCATGCCAGTGATCCCTTTTACGCTCTCGCCCATCAGGACCGACCCTTGGACGTCCTTGTACAACGCACACCTTGCGCGCATGAAGGCCGACGCAAAAACCATCGCTGTGCCTACCGCCGAAGTCGACGCCAACGCCCGCAACGAGCGTCTGAAATACTGGTTCGACCTGGGGATGAACGTGCTGAATGTCGCCGCGTTCTTCGTGCCGGGTTTGAACACGGTCATGCTAGGCGTTTTTGCTTACGACCTGATGAGCTCTGTTTTCACCGGGTTCGAGGCCTGGGAGGCAGGTGATACCCGGCAGGCACTGGCGCAGTTGGAATCGCTGGCCATCAACGCGGGCGTGATCGCCGGCTTTGCAGTGGGCACCAGGATCGTCCAGGCGTCCGGCTTTGTCGATGCACTGAAAAGTGTATGGCATGAAGACAAGGAGGTGCTCTGGCACCCCGACATGAAACCCTATGCGAGCACGGCGGCTATTCCTGAGGGGGCTCCACCCGATTTGCTCGGCCATGTACACGTCGATGGGAAGACCTACCTGAAGCTGGATGGGACCCTGTACGAGGTGTTTCAGGGCGCTGATCAGCAATGGCGCGTGCGCCACCCCGATGACGCGCAGGCCTATGCCCCACGCTTGCTGCATCATGGTAACGGCCGCTGGCAACTGGCCCATGAACAGCCTCTGGAATGGGACCGCGAACAGCTTGCGCGCCGCCTCGGCAGCCATAGCGCAGGCCTGGACGACAGCGAACTGGACCATGCCATGCGCACTACCGGTACCGATCCAGACGTGCTGCGCCGTGCCCAGGCAGCGGGCCTGCGTCCACCCGCTTTGTTGATCGACACGCTGCAGCGGTTGCAACTGGACAATCAGACACAACAGATCATCAACTGCGTACGCCATGGGTTGCCGCTGGCTGCGTACAAGAACTTCGCCTTGCCTGAGTTGCTGCGCCTGCCGGGGTGGCCCGAGGGGAACGTGCTCAAGGTTTACCAAGGGCCAGAACCGTGGGGCGAATCTGTGCGCTACGGCCCCCCACACACGCTGGGCCAAGTGGAAATCGAAATTACCCGTACCGACCTGGACAATGGCCAATTGAGCCAGACCGTGCTGGATCAGATGGATGAACAAGCCATCGGGCATTTGCTCGGTGACACACCAGCCGAGCACCGATCACACGCGCTGAACAACAAGCTTGCGCAACACCTGGAACAGCATCGCGAGGCGCTGTTCGAGAGCCTGCAACAAAGACACCGTCCCACACGCCCAGCAACCGCACAAACCCTCGCCCGGCAGTTTCCCGGGCTGCCGGACAGCGCGCTTGAAGCATTGCTTGCCAACATCAGCAACGCCGAACGGCAACGCCTGACAAACGGGCGGGTGCCGCTTCGCATTGCCGAGGAAGCGCGCCTTCTGCAAGCTCGAGTGCGGCTTGACCGCGCCATCCTCGGTATTTTCAGGCCCAGCCTGGCCAACGACGACAGCCTGCGCCTGCAACAGGCGCTGCAAGCCGAACACCCGCAGGCTGACCCTGCCCAGTTGCTGGAACTCGCCCTCGGCGATCGCCAGCACTGCGCCTCACTGCTCGGCCAGCAACCCATCAACCCCAGGTTCCGCTCCCCTTTGCGGTTGGCCAACGGCCAGCTGGGCTATCCCCTGAGCGGCCGAGGCCTGCAAGGACGAGCCTTGCCGGCTGCACGTCGACTCCGGACGCTCTACCCCGAACTCAGCACCGAGCAAATCAGTGGGCTACAAGCCGAACTGGCTCGAGGAGGCGACCTGGGTAGTGCGATCAACCAGCTGGAGGTCGAGCAGCGTACCCTCAACCGAGATCTCAACCGCTGGGTAAGCACCGCCCGCACCCTTGAAGAGCGCTTTGATCGCCAGCAATGCACCGAGCGGCTGATGAGTGCTTCCCGCCGTGAAGGCGGCGCGCAAGCAGAAACACTGGTACTGGACCGTATGCAGCTCGAAGCGCTACCCGCTTTCACTGCACGCATGCCGCATATTCGCAATCTCAGGCTCGAGGGGCTGCAGATGCGGCGCCTGGAGGGCAGCTTCCTGACGAACTTCCCTCATCTGGAAACCCTGGACATCGTCGGCAACCCGGACATCGATGCCGAAACATTGTTCGAGGCGCTCAGGTCGGCACCGCGACTACGCGAGCTGGGCCTGAAAGACAATGGCCTGACCACCCTTTCACCCACCGCCCAACAGGCCATCGGAGCAATGCCCGGCTTGCGACTCCTGTGGCTCAGCCGCAACCGGCTGCAACTCGACACCACCAGTTTGGGCTTTCTGACGCGCTTGCCCCTGGATGCCCTCGGCCTGGCCCACAATCAAATCACCCTCGACGAAAGCCTTGCCGCCCAGTTTCAGGACATGATCCACCCCGTACTACTGCACTTATCAGGCAACCCACTGCACCTGGCACCCGACCTACGCTTCATGGCCCGTCTTGTCCACCTGGAGCTTGAGCGTTGCGAACTGCAGCAGTGGCCCGACAGCCTGACCGTCCTGATGAGCCAGCCCCAGTACCAACTGCGCTATCTGAACCTGTCGTCCAACCGCATTCGTACCCTGCCCGACTTGCCTGGTGTGCTGCGTACCCCGTTTGCCCGCGATGTCGCCGCACACTTGCCGGAGCGCCGCTGGCTGTTCAACTACAACACCCTGGAAGCCCAGACACGTGCACGCTTGGGCAGCAGCGGCGTCAACGTCTTCGAACACGCAGAAGACGTGCCACTGTGGCAAGGCGTTTTCCGTGGCGAGGCGAGCAATGCCGAGGAGCAGCTGTGGAGCGACCTGTTCGACCAAGGTGAAAACGCAGCGCTGCTGGGCGTACTCGAACGTCTTGCCCAGTCGGCAGAAGCGCAGCGTGATGGCGAGGCCCTGAGGGCGCGCGTCTGGAAGCTGCTGGATGACGCTGCCCACGACACCGTGCTGCGTGAGCGCCTCGCCACCGTGGCCGGCGACTTCCCACCAACCTGTGGCGACGCGGGTGCCGACGCTTTCAGTGCCTTGGAGATAGAAGTGTTGGCCCACGAATCTGCAGCCGTCGCCGGCAGTCGGCCGGCTGATCTACTGAGCCTGTATGGCAAGCTGTATCGACGCAGTCAGGTCAATCAACTGGCTGATCGCATCAGCTGGAGAAGGTCCTTGCGCAAACAGGCGCTGCTCGACGGGGCCTTCGATGAAAACCTCCCCCCCTACGATGAGCTCGACGACCCCTCAGCCTTCCCGGACAGCGAACTTCAAACGGGGCTGGTGGACGATGTGGAGGTACGTTTGGCCTTGCGCCAGTCGTTGGCCAACGCGCTGGACTACCCTGAGCCGAGCCGAGGCATGCTGTACCGCAATACGGCCAGAATCAACGACACAATCATCGAAAGGGTGAAAACTGCGGTCCTTTCCCTGGACAGGGATGCCATAGCTCGGGAGCAGTGGTTGACCCAGCAGCCGGGCTGGATCGAGTACTTGAAACGAGAGCATGCGGCCCAGTTCAGCCTGATCACCGACTTTTGGCGGCCAGGCCTTGACTACCTCTATTACTGCCTGGATGAAACCGCCGAACCGGTGACATCCCTGGACAGCTCGGTGCGACGAGCCTTGGCCAGGGTCATGCCTGAAAGCCCGGTGGATGCTGACGGCAGGTTACGTCGCGTGGTGGTCAACGAGCAGCAGTATCGCCAAGGCGTGGACGCGCTGACTGCCGAGCAGCAGCAGGTTGAAACCGGTCTGCTGACCAGCCTCACCCGCCAGACGCAAACAATCGGCCGCTGACCCCATTCACTGCCCGCGCAGGTCTTCGAAGAAGGCCTGCTTGCCGTCCACCTGGCTGGACGCCCGTGGGGCCGCTGCGGCGTCACCATTGGCGGCCTCCACGTGCCAATAGCAGTGCTGTACTGCACGGGTCACCGCCACGTAGGCCAGGCGCTGCACTTCTTCCTTCTGCGCCGTATCGAACGGTTGGGCATCCCCGGCCTTGCCCAGACCGGCCTGACGGTACACCTGGTTCTTGTAGGGCGAGCTGGTCAGGTACTGGCAGTCGCCCAGCATGAACACCGCATCGGCCTGCAAGCCTTTGGCACTGTGGTAGGTCAACTGACGCAGCCGGCGCTGCTCGGCCGGCAACGCCGCCTCGGCATGCAGCACGCTTTGCAGGTGGTCGTTCATCAAGGCCCTGTCGCTGCCCTTGCGGTACAGCATCATGACCGTCTCACCCCGTTGGTAGTGCTCGATCAGCGTTTCACCCAAGGCGGCCTCGTCACGGTCGAACACCTTGACCGCAGAGCCCGGCAATTCGGCTGCCGGGCCACTGGCGCGGGCTTTCTTGCCGGCAATCGCCGGGGTGCCTTTGACCAGGTGCTCGGCCGCGTCGATCACCTGCTGCTGGCAACGGTAGTTGTCGACCAGCATCACCCGCGTGTTGGCCGGCGACGGGAAGGCTTTGGTGAATTCCATGAAGTACTTGGGCGAACTGCCCCGCCAGCCATAGATCGACTGCCAGTCGTCACCCACGCACAGCAGCGACGAATGCTGGGCATGGCGCCCGGTGTGCATGGTCGGGCCACGTCGGCGGATTTCAGCAAGGCTGGCGCGCAGCCAGCTGACGATCTGCGGCGACACGTCCTGGAACTCGTCGATCATCAGGTGCGCCAGAGGCCGCAACAACGGGTCGGGCAGCAGTTGCAGGTTTTCCGGGTTGTTCTCGCTGAACAGGGCGAACATGCGGTTGTAGCTCATCACCGGCGGCGACTGGTCCAGCAAGTGTGCTTCCAGGGCCTTCCAGTACAGGGCCAGGGCCTCGAAAAACAAGGCATCGCTGTCGCCGGACGGGAAGCTCATCGCCGCCACCGCGTTGTTCACGTCCAGGCCAAGGTTCTCGATGAAGTTGGCCGCGCCGACAAAGGCGTCCAGCAACGGCGCCGGTGCCAGTTCGCCCTTGACCTTGTACTCGAACCCCGGGCCGGCGACGGCATCGCCAGCCAACGAGGCCGCCAGGCGCCGGGCCATGGCATAGTTGTCGAGCCAGATCAGCGGCCGGTCGCAGAAGGCCTGCAACAGGGTTCGCTTGACCGCCCACTCGGCACGCACCGCCAACTTGGCGCCGGGGCGCTGGTACTGCGCGCTTTCAGCCGGGTCGAAGCCCAGCACCACCAACGGCCCCTGGCCAGCCAGGCGGCCATGCACATGGAAGCGGCTGCCACGGATGTCGACAGTTTCGCGGCAAGGCTCGATGCCCTTGATCGGCCAGGCGCCGGCGGCGAACCACAGGTCCTCGATTACGTCGCACAGTTCTTCGTCGCGCTGGGCGGCCAACTGGGTCACCTGTGCGCGCTTCTGCACGTCAGGGTTGTTCGGGTCCAGTGGTTTCAGTTGCAAGGCTTCGCTGCGCAACAAGCCGACCAGCTCGGCAAAACGCGGGCTCTCACCCAGCACGCTGCTATAGCACTGGTTCAGTTGCTGGCGCTGGGCATCGTTCAGGCGCAGGTCGAACGGGTTGCTGTCGGCCTCGGCCTCACGCCCTGCAGGCATCTCGTTGCCCAGCGTCTCGAAGGCGCGCACCTGGCCGAAGCCCGGCAGGCTGCGTACCAGCGGCAGGATGCGCGAATGGAAGGTACGCACCAGCTCGCGAGCCTGCACCGGTTGCAGGCTGATCTGCCACAGGGCGAATACCTGCACCAGGCGCTTGATGAAGTCTTTGCGCGACTCGCGGGTGAACGTGACCACGGTCATCGCGTCCAGCTCGTAACCCAGATAATGGCGCAGCAGCAGGATGCGCAACACCAGCGACGTGGACTTGCCTGCCCCGGCGCCGGCCACCACACAGGTGGACGGGGTGTCACTGAAGATCAGCTTCCACTGCGCGGCGCTGGGTTGCGCCTCGGCGGGCAGGCGCTGGGCGACGTCGGCTTTGAAGCGCTTTTTCAGCTCGGCTGTCAACGGCAGGCGCCAGTCGTCGAACAGGTTGTCGTCCTGACCGGGCACGGCAGCGATGTCAGGCCGGGTATCGCGGATCACCAGCACCTGGCGCCCGGCTTCGTAACCCTCCACCCGCCCGCGGTCGAACCCTTCACGAACGCCATCGGCGTGGCCACTTCGCTGGCCGGTGGCGTGGCCGAGGAACCAGGAGTCACGGTGCTGGGCTTGCAGACGGGTCAGGCCACGCCCCAGCAGGCGGGCGACCAGGCGCCGAAACCAGGGCAATTGCGCGGGAGGGGTAAGGTCGGCGGGGGCCTGGGGTTGCTCGTGGGCCACGGTCACTCCGTTGAAAAACAAAAACAGCTGGCATGTTCGCCGCATCGACGGAAAATCGCCAGCGAATGCTTGCAGATCAGTGGATTAGGCGATGAAGCGAATAAAGCATGCCAGCAATTGATATCGAACAATATGATTGTTTTAAGCCGATATTTACGCTTATTTTCGATGTTTCTTTAGCGCATCATGGCGTCATTCCACTGATTCAAGGAGCACGACCATGCTGCAACTGCGACCCTTTGAAGGCCTCGGCCACGCCAACCACGGCTGGCTCGATGCCCACCACCATTTCTCATTCGCCGAATACTACGACCCGGCGCGCATGCACTGGGGCAACCTGCGGGTATGGAACGACGACCTGATCGCAGCTGGCAACGGCTTCCCGCCGCACCCGCACCGCGACATGGAAATCATCACCTATGTGCGTGAAGGCGCGATCAGCCACCAGGACAGCCTGGGTAACAAAGGCCGTACCGAAGCCGGTGACGTGCAAGTGATGAGCGCCGGTACCGGTATCGTGCACAGCGAGTACAACCTGGAAGACGTCGATACGCGGATTTTCCAGATCTGGATCGTGCCGGAGCGCACGGGTGAAGCACCGCAGTGGGGCAGCCGGCCGTTTCCCAAAGGCGAACGTGGCGAAGGCTTCGTGACCCTGGCCAGCGGCCGTGCCGGTGATGAAGACAGCCTGCAGATTCGCACCGATGCCCGCCTGGTGGCCGCCACCTTGCGTGCAGGTGAAACCGCCGAGTACCGCTTCGATGCCGCCCGCAGGGGTTACCTGGTGCCGGCCAAGGGGCTGGTGGACGTCAACGGGCTGCGGGCCAAGGCACGGGACGGTGTGGCGATCGAGCAGGAAGACGTGCTGCGGGTGACCGCCATCGAGGACAGCGAGATCGTGCTGGTGGATGTGGCCTGATGGATCGGGCCGGTGCAGGCTGCCTTGCAATACCTGTACTGGCCTCATCGCCGGCAAGCCAGCTCCCACAGGGACCGCACAGGTTTCGGGCCCACGCCATATTTGTGGGAGCCGCCTTGTGTCACGAGAGCGGCGCGCAACGCACCCGACTGTCGACAAGCACCTCCCAATCCCGCTGAACATTGGCGCCATCGGCCACCCTGCACTAGCGTTGTGCTACCAGCCAGCCCCAACGTTCATGCGGAGCCCTCACCCATCATGCCGGACCTGCGCCCGAACCCGACGCTGCGCCTGGAGCACCGTGCTGACCAGCCGATTCACCACGCCTTCCTCGAGCAGGCCGGCCGCTGCCCGGATGCCACCGCCATCCTTGCCCGGCACACCAGCTGCAGCTATGCCCAACTGGCGCGGATAAGCCAGGGCATTGCCGCGTATCTGGTAGAAAACGCTGCCAGTGGCGCCGATCGTGTGGTCATCGTCGCCAGCCGCAGCGCCGCCCTGGTGTACGCCATGCTCGGCTGCCTGCGTGCCGGCCTGGCCTTTACCGTGGCCGACGCTGCATACCCTCCCGCGCGCATCGGGCAGATCATCAGTACACTGGCGCCTGCGGTCGTCCTGCGCTGTGGTGATGCATCCCTCGACGCCTCCGGCCCCATTGTGGTTACGGTGCCGGAAGCCCCCGCCGAGGCACTGCAAGCCTTTCCCTGGCAACAGGTCGCGCTGCCCAGCGTCAACCCCGAGCAACCGGCGTACATCACCTTCACCTCGGGCAGCACCGGTGAACCCAAGGGTATCGTTACTCACCACGCGCCCCTGGTGCACTTCATCGACTGGCATGTGCGCCAGCATGGCTTTACCCAGGCTGATACTTTCTCCCTGCTTTCCGGTCTGGGCCACGACCCGGTGTACCGCGACGTGTTCACGCCTCTTTCGATTGGCGCGACCATCGCCTGCCCCGCCCAGCCGACCCTGATCGACCCGTCACAGCTGGCAGGCTGGATTCAACAGCACGGCGTGAGCGTAATCCACCTCACCCCGCCGCTGGGCAAGCTGATCGAGACCGGCGCACACATGAATGGCCAGGTACTCGATCAACTGCGCTACCTGTTCTGGGGCGGCGATGCGCTCAGCCCGGCGCTGTACCAGCAGATCCGCGCCATTGCGCCCTGCGCTGTCAGTGTCAACTTCTATGGCACCACGGAAACGCCACAAGCCATGGCCTTCCATACCCTCTCCCCTGACTGGGACAGTTCACGGGTGCCCTTGGGCAAAGGTATCGCCAATGCGCAGTTGCTGGTGGTCAACGCGGCCAACCAGCTGGTCAGCGTGGGCGAAACCGGTGAAATCCTCATCCGCAGCCCCTATCTGTCGCAGGGTTACTGGGGCGACCCGGCGCTGACCGAGGCCAAGTTCATCGTCAACCCGTTCACCGGTGACGCAGGCGACCGCTGTTACCGCACCGGTGACCTGGGCACCTACCTGGCCGATGGCAGCGCCAGTTTCCTGGGGCGCGGTGACAGCCAGGTGAAAATCCGTGGCCACCGCATCGAGCTGGCGGAAATCGAGAACGCCATCACCCGTCACCCCCACATCGGCCAATGCGTGGTCGTGGCCAACCACGACAGCGCGTCGATCCGGCTGGTGGCCTATTGCGTTGGTCAAAAGCCCACCAGCGCCGATGAACTGCGCCAGGCGCTCGCCGGCCAGCTGCCGGACTACATGGTGCCAGCGCTGTTCATGTTCCTCGAGGCCCTGCCGCTCACCCCTAACGGCAAAGTGGACAAACGCGCCTTGCCTGCGCCATTTGACGACAGCGCCAGCCTTCCCTTGTGCCCCTTGGCGGAAAAACTGAGCACGGCCTGGGCGCGCATCCTCCAGGTGCCGCGCCTGGACGCCAGGTTGAGCTTTGTCGAACTGGGCGGCGACTCGCTGTCGTTCGTGCAAGCTTCGCGGGTGCTGGAGGAGCTGATCGGCCACCTGCCACAGCGCTGGGAAACGCTGCCTGTGTGCCAGCTGGCCGAGCTGAATGCGCCGCCGAAAAGCGCGTGGCGGGTGATGGAGATGCCGGTGTTCGTGCGGATGCTGGCCATCGTCCTGATCGTGGTCGGCCACCTCAGCGAGTTCGACCATTGGTTGATCGTTGGCGAAACGTCGGTGCTGTTCCTGGTCTCCGGCATCAGCCTGGCGCGGTTCCAGCTCAAAGCCATCGAAGAGCGTGGCGATGCGCGCACGCTGCTCAGGTCGCTGGCGGCCATCGTGGTGCCCACCCTGTTGTACACCGCGCTGATCCAGCTGGTGTTCGACCGGTTGCACTGGCAATCGCTGCTGCTGGTGTCCAACTGGTTCCCGGCCAGCGAGGTCAGCCTGTTCAATTACTGGTACATCGAAGTGCTGGTACAGATGATCCTGATCATCGGTGTGGTGCTGTCCATCAGGCGCGTGCGCCAGGCCGTCCTCGCCGACCCGTTCCGGTGCCTGATCATTGCGGCCTGTGCGCTGGTGGCCCTGGATGTGCTGCTCAGCCGCTTCGTGTTCGACGCCAGTGCGCTGCTCAACCGGGTACCGCAGCACTTTCTGGCGGTCATGGTGCTGGGCATGGCCGTGCACCATGCCGATACCACCGCGCGCAAGTGGGTGGCCAGCGCGGTGGCCGTGCTGGTGGTCGGCGAGCTGGACCTGATGGCGGTTGCCGGCGTTGGCTGGGAGGCTTTCTTGCGTTATATCGATATCGCCCTGCCGGCGATGCTGGCCCTTATCTGGTTCCGCTCGGTGCCAGTGCCCGCCCTGGTAGCACGGGGAGGTGCGGTCATTGCATCGTCAACCTTGTTCATCTACCTGACGCATTTCCAGTTCCAGTCGCTGGCGGACCATGTTTTCAGGCACCCGCTGTTCGAGGTCGCCCTGGCACTCGCCGGAGGGGTACTGGTGGGTTACTGCTGGAACACCCTGTTGCGTCTGCTGTTTACGCGATGGAACAAGCAAAACCAGGCGCGTGGAGCCGATGCGGCCGAGCGTGCTACCTCTGCTTGAGCTGACTTGCCGGCAATGGCGCTGTGATTGCAAACCCTGAAACACTCTGCCTAAAATGCGAACCATTAACATTTGTAAACATTTTCAGGCGGCATGGATGAGCATCCCGGATATAGCTTTTACTTCTCAAGTCAGCCAGCTATACCGCGCCCAGAGCAAATGGTTGCATAACTGGCTGAAACCGCGGGTGAACTGCAGCCACTTGGCAGCAGACATCGTCCAGGATGTGTTCGTGCGTGTGATGTCTGCAGCCGACGCCGCCGCAAGGCTGGACGCCGTGCGCGAACCCAAAGGCTACCTGGCAACCATTGCTCGCCGCCTGATGATCGATCACCTGCGCCGGGTGCACCTGGAAAGGGCCTGGCTTCAGGTGCTCGCCGAGCAACCCGAAGCACTGGATATCTCACCTGAGCAACGTGTGGCCTTGCTGCAAACCTTGTTCGAACTCGACGCCATGCTAGCTTCGCTCGGGCCCAAGGTACGTGAAGCATTTTTGCTTTCGCAGATCGACGGCATGCCCTACAAGCACATCGCCATCCAGTTGGGTGTTTCCGAAGTCAGCGTGCGCCGCTACATTGCCAAGGCCGCCGAGCACTGCATGATCTACAGCCTTGGCCATGGCCACTGAGCATGAACCTGAATGCCGAGCAACTGGCCGCGTTACGCCAGGCCGCGCACTGGTTCAGCCAGCTCAACAGCGGTGAGGTGCAGGCCAGTGATTACTCGGCCTGGCAGCTGTGGCTGAATGCGACGCCCGTCAATGCCTGGGCCTGGCAGCAGGCAGAGCGCCTGCAAACGCGCATGGCAGCCAGCGAAAACCCGGCGTCAGCGCGCGTACTGGCGCTGGCAGCCCACGGCCGCAACGCCAGCCGTCGGCGGGTGGTCAAGGCTGGCTTGATACTGCTGGGGGGCGGCGCGCTGGGCCTGGGGGGATACCGGGAGGTCAAGCAGTCTCCACTGCTGGCAGACGTGCGCACCGGCGTGGGCGAACAGCGTTCGCTGATGCTGAGCAATGGCACTGCGCTGATCCTCAATACCGCCTCTGCAGTCGATGTGGATGACACCCTCGGCCCTGCACGCTTGCTGCTGCGCCAAGGTGAAGTCATGGTCACGGTACCAGCGCGCCAGCATTGCACGGTCAGCACCCGAAACGGCACGGTCGAGGCAGGCGAAAGCCGCTTCGCCCTGCGTTTGTTCGATGACGGCAGCAGCCTGGAGGTATTTGCCCGGCAGGCGCGTGTAACCCTGAGCTCGGACCAGGCCCTGCTGGTAAACAGCGGGGAGCGTTGTCGGTTCAATGACCAAGGCTTCGCCGCGCTGGAAACCGTCCCCGTGGCCGCAGATGCGTGGGGCCGGGGGTTGCTGATCGTGAATGACCAGCGCCTCGACGCGTTCATCAGCAACCTTTCACGCTACCGCCCGGGCTGGCTGCGCTGCACACCAGCCGTGGCAGGCCTGCGCATCAGCGGCACCTACCGGCTCGACGATACCGACCAGATACTGCGCGCGCTGACCACCTCACTGCCGGTGCAGGTACAGGTGCGTACGCGTTTTTGGGTCACCATCACGGCGGCGTAAAAAAATGCTGAGCGCCTGATCACTTTGCCAGGGCTTATCCGACTCATAGGTATCCCGACTTTTACCTATCAGAGAAACGCGACGATGACCTGCCGCTTCAACACCAGGCCTTTCACTGCGCCAGGCCTGCGCACCTGCCTGCTGCTGACTGCACTGCTCGCGGGGCCTGGCGCTGCCAGCGCCGCGCAAGCCCATGACTACCACCTACCGCAGGGCGACCTTGGCGAAACGCTTACCCGGTTCGCTGCCGAGTCTGGCATCGTGTTGTCTTTCGACACCCACTGGACGCGCGGTAAACGTTCGCCTGCCCTCGAGGGGCGCTATGACGTCGACCAAGCCTTGCAGATTCTGCTCAGTGGCACCGGGTTGCAGGCCACTCGGGAAAGCGATGGGCGCTACTCGCTGCTGTCAAGCACCCCACGGGGCGATGCGCTGGAGTTGGCCCCCAGCCGTGTCGATGCGCTGGGGCTGGGTAACGTCACCGAGGGTACCGGCGCCTACACCACCGGCGGTTCTACCAGCGCAACCAAGCTGCCGCTGACCCTGCGCGAAACGCCGCAGTCGGTCAGCGTGATCACCCGCCAGGTGATCGACGACCATGGCTCGCAAGACATCGGCGACGTGCTGCGCAACACCCCCGGGGTTTCGGTCCAGGCTTACGACAGCGAACGCATGGAGTACTCCGCACGCGGGTTTGCCATTACCAACTACCAGTACGATGGCATCAACACCATCTACGACGGCGTCTACGATGAGGGCGTGACCCACGTCGACATGGCCGCCTACGACCGCATCGAAGTCATCAAGGGTGCGACCGGCCTGATGACCGGCTCTGGCGACCCCTCGGCGACGGTCAACCTGGTGCGCAAGAAGCCCACCCACGACTTCAAGGCGTCGATCACCGCCAGCGCAGGGTCCTGGGACAACTACCGTACCGAAGGTGATATTTCGGGTTCGCTCAACGACAGCGGTAGCGTACGCGGCCGCCTGGTGGGTGCCTACCAGGACCGCAAGTCGTACCTGGACCACTACAAGCAGAAAAAGGATGTCTACTACGGCATTCTTGAAGCCGACCTGACGCCAGACACCCTGCTCACCTTCGGCATCGACAACCAGGCCACCACCCCGCGCGGCTCGTCCTGGACAGGTAACCCGACTTACTTTTCCGACGGCAGCCGCACCGATTTCTCGCGAGCGCACAACCCGGCGGCAGACTGGAGCCGTCGCGACTTCGAGTCAACCACCTACTTCAGCTCGCTGGAGCAGGCACTGGCCAACAACTGGAAGGTCAAGCTCAGCCTCAACCACATGATCAGCGACCATGACACGCGCCTGGCGTCTGCCAGCGGCGGCAACCCAAACCCGGCAACCGGCGAGGGCATGTTCCTGTACTGGGGGCGTTGGGAAGGTCACCGCGTGCAAAACACCGCCGACGTGAATATTTCCGGCCCGTTCACCCTGTTCGGCCGCGAGAACGACCTGGTGGCAGGCTTCATGACCTCGCATTCGAAGCAGACCGGCGATACCTACGACGGCAGCGCGTTCGCCATGGTGCCCGGCTCCATCTTCGACTGGAATGGCAAACTGCCGGAACAGAACTTCCCGAAAAACGGCGACTACACCACCACGCAAAGCCAGAACGGCGCCTACGTGGCCACCCGTTTGAGGCCGACCGACAAGCTTTCGCTCATCCTCGGCACCCGGGTCAGTACCTTCAAGTACAACGATGATCAGGACTATTACCCAACGTCTTCGTTGAGCGACACCCACGCAAGCTACAAGGAACACGGGGTGGTCACCCCTTATGCGGGCGTGGTCTATGACCTGGACGACACCTACTCGGTGTATGCCAGCTACACGTCGATCTATCAGCCGCAGGTTTACAAGGACATCAACGGCGCCACCCTCGCCCCCGTCGAAGGTGACGGCTATGAAGCCGGGCTGAAGGCTGCCTGGTTCGACGGCAGGCTGAACGGCACCCTGGCGTTCTTCCGCATCGAGCAAGACAACGTCGCCTCCAACATCGGCACCAACCCGGTGACCAACGAAGGCATCTACAAGGCCATCGACGGCGCCACCACCAAGGGCGTCGAACTGGAGCTGGCCGGCGAACTGGCACCCGGCTGGAACGTCACCGCCGGCTACACATACGCCCGTACCCGCGACGCCGACGACCAACGGATTTTCGGCTTCCCTCTGGCAACCACCAAGCCTGAGCACGTAGTGCGGCTGTTCAACACCTACCGCCTGCCTGGCGCATTCGACCAGGTGACCGTGGGCGGTGGGCTGCGCTGGCAGAGCGGCTTCTACGGCAACATCTACAGCCCGATCGCCAACGACTATACCCGCATCAAACAAGGCGGCTACACCCTGGTGGACCTGATGGCCCGCTATCAGTACAGCGAGCACTTGAGCTTCACGGTCAATGCCAACAACGTGTTCGACAAGGTCTACCTGACCGGGCTTGGCAACTTCGATACCACGTACTACGGCGAGCCACGCAACATGATGGTGACGACGCGCTGGGACTTCTAGAGCTACTGCCTTGTGCTGCCGGCGATGGGCCGCAAAGCGGCCCTGATTGCTTAACCGGCCGGTGTCAGAGCTACCCTGCCTGCACGATGATCTGGCTTTGCAGGTCGCGGATCATTGCCTCCAGCGCCGGTTTCATGGCCGTGAAGTCCTCCGGCGAGCAGACTACATCCGGGTGGCTGAACTTGAAACGCCGCTCCACCAACACTGCGTTGCCCTCTTGGGAATAGCGCGCACTGTAGTCGACATTGCCGTCATGCAGCTTCACAGGTTTCGGGATTGCCAGCACGTTGACCTGGGCGGGGAACTCGAAGCGCGAGGTCTCCACCGTGTCGTTGCCAATGCACACGAAGCTCTGGCTGCGTTCCTTCTCCAGGGTGAAGCTGTAGACGTTCTGCGAGATACCGCCCGCCAGGCTGGTAAGGGTCGCCACACCCACCGGCCCCGGCAGGTTGACCAGGTTTTCCGTGTGCCCATCCACATTGCTGACAAAGTCGCCGTTGGCGGTGGGCGGCTCGATCTTGATCGAACCACTGCCACGCTGCCCATAGGCGGCCAGCACCCTTTCGACCAGCATCTCCCGGTCTTCCGGTTTCATCAACTTCAAGCCGAAGCGGCTCATCTCGCTGGCCCAGCCCTTCACCGTCGAAACATTGGTGAAGTCGGCACCACCATCGGCCTTGACCTTGAACAGCAAGTCACTGGAAACCTGGTTCAGTTGCATGGCCGGGGTTTTGCCAAACTCACCAGTGGCAGTCAGCAGCACTCGCTTGTTCAGCACGGTCAACGGCAGGTAACCGGCAGCAACCGATGGGTCAGTCGAGTCCAGGTACAAGTCCAGGCCCGGCACATAGGTGATCACATGGTTCAGCACACCCAAGGTCGGCACTTTGGGGAACACATAGGCAGTGCCCTGGTTCACCAGCGCCGGGGTGCTCTTGATGCCTGCCGCGCCCAGCAGCGCCTCCAGCAGCGCAACATGGTCCTTGCAGTCCCCGTAGCGGTTGTCCAGTACGGTTTGCGCGGCATGCGGCACCACCCCGCCAGCGCCGACGTACACCGCCACATAGCGGATGTTCTCGCGTACCCAGTCACTGAGGGTCAGCGCCTTTTCCCGCGCGGTGGGCAAGCCGGCCGTCAGGCGCTTCGCCAGTTCACTGATCTGCGGAGTGACCTCGACCGTGGCCCTGGCCTGGTAGGCCTGGGCGAAGTCCTTGAAGCCGGAGAACGTCGAAACCGCCAGGTAGTGGCCGTAGTCCAGGTACGACACTGCACCTGTCTCGATCCGCGCCCGCGCCGCCGGTACATAGTCCCAGCGATACACCGTGCGCCCTTCCCCGCTGGCGGGTGACGACGCCTTGAAACCACGGGCATCGGCCTGCAGCGGCATGCCCTGGGGCAGGTCGTAGGTCAGCGAAAACTGCCCGACCGGGTAGAACTGCGGCACGGTGATGTCTTCGAACTGTCCAGGGAAAAGCGGCGTAGCGCGGTTACGTTGATAACGCAGCACCAGCCGGTCCCCCACCGCAACCTCGGGGAAGATGACCACCTTGTTGACCGAGTCCTGGAACATCGGCGCCTGCGCAGAAGCCTGCTCCTGCTGCTCCTTGATGTGCGCGGCATCCACCTGCACTTTGCGGCCGTCGGGCTTTTGCGTGTAGGCCTCGACCACCTCCAGTGTCTCCAGCGAACGGTTGTAGCTTAACGGGTGCTGGGCATTGGTCTTGATGGCGCGTTCTTCGTTGATCAGCATGACGCTGTCGACATCAAGACGGAAGCTGCCGTCCTTCTGCACGACGAACGTCTGCGCGACCTTTTCCAGGGTGATTGAACGGTCGATACCATCGGTAAAGGCATGGGCAAGGCCCGCCCAGAGCATTGTGACAGGCAGCAGAACAGCTGCCAGGTATGGCTTTTTAAGCATGGAGATCCTTCTCGATCAGCGGAATGCAATCAACAATGATACGCATTGGCACTGCATGATGGCAAAGTGACAATATTGCCTAGCGTTGCCCCGCCAGTTCGGCCAGCACTTCAGCCGAGGTCGTGACCTGGCGGAAGTGATGCTGCCACAATTCGATACCCAGCTTGGCCGACCGGTCCAGCGAAGACCCTACCGTCATGTCCGTCACCAGGGTGGGCGTCAGCCCCGCATCGAACAGGGCAAAGCCAGCGGCCAGCACACAGGTTTCGGTCTGCAGCCCACACACCAGCACCCGCTCCACACCCAGTTGCCTGATGTACGCGATGGCTTCGGCGCTCTGCCCGTAGCCATGCTTGATGAACACCTGGTCGGCCTCGACCAGGCTTTCGTCCTCGGCCGCCGGGTGCCAGCCGAGCTGCCGCTCGAACGGCGTGACCTGTTCGTCGTGCAACTCGACCGAGGCAATGGTAGGAATGTTCGCTGACAACCGCCGCAAGCCATCGACCAGCCACTCGGGCGGGCTGAAGGTGGACTGGACATCGACGATGAGCAAAACCTGGCGCATAGCGTTCTCCCGCCATTGGCAAAATGGCGCGGAGTATACCGCGTGGCGCGGGGGCTTGATCACCAGTCGTAGGTCATCTCTACCGACGCAACCCGCTCCTGTCCGTAATAGCAGCCAAACGCATAGTTGCAGTCGGATACGTACTCGCGATCGAAGATGTTTTGCACATTCACGCTGGCCTGCAGGCCGCGCAGGCTTGGGTCGAGCTTGGCAAGGTCGTAGCTGACGGTGGCGTCATACACGGCATAAGCCGGTACTTCGAAGGTATTGGCCGAGTTACCCTGTTTGCGGCCGGTGTAACGTGCGCCGGCGCCAAACGTCAGGCCATTGAGAGTGGCCTGGGTGAAGTGGTAATCCACCCACAATGTGGCAGACACCGGGGCCTGCGCCTCGTTGCGGTTGCCCTGGTCGCCATAGGTGCTCTTGGTATAGAACGAGTCGATGTAGGTGGCAGCGGCCAGTACATCGACATGCTCGATGCTGGATTTGAGTTCTAGCTCCACCCCACGCGAGCGCACCTCGCCATTTTGCGCCTGGTACTGCGGGTACTCGGTATCACCCGTCAGCATGTTCTTCTGTTTCACCTGGAACACCGAAGCCGTGAACAAGGTGCCGTCGACTGGCTGGTACTTCAGCCCCACCTCGTATTGCTCGCCTTCGCTTGGCTCGAACGCCTTGCCGCCGCGCTCGGGCGCTGCCGTGCCCACGGTTGGCAAGAACGACTGGGAATAGCTGACATACGGCGCCAGGCCAAACTCGGTGACATAGGTCAGGCCGATGCGCCCGGTGAACTTGGTGTCGCGTTGGGAGGCAATGCTGTGCGCCAGCAGGTCCTTGTTGTCGACTTCCGCCCAGTCCTGGCGTCCGCCTACCGTCAGGATCCAGTTGTCCAGCTTGATCTGGTCCTGCACGTACAGCCCCGTCTGGCGCAGGGTGTTGTCCCAACGGGTATCCAGCACCGGCGTTACATTGCTGGTGGGGTAGTTGTTCTTGCCATACAGGTCGACCGGCAACACGTTGTAGGCGTTGTAACCATCGTACTTGCGCGAGAAGTGACGGTAGTCCGCGCCGGCCAGCAAAGTGTGCCGCAGTGCGCCCGTGTCAAAGGTGTACTCCAGGTTGTTATCGATGGTGTAGGCGATGTTGTGCTGGCGCCAGTCAAGCTTGACCCGGTTGGCGCGGGTGTAGTCGACCACATCGCCATCCGTCACAAAGCTGCGCAGGTAGAAGCCCTTGTAGCGGTCGCGCACATCGGTGTATCGCGCCGTTGAGCGCCAGGCCAGGTCTTCGTTGAAACGGTGGCTGAAGTCATAGCCAAAAATATACTGGTTGCGCTTGTAATCGTTGTACCGCGAGTCCCCTGAAAAGAAGTCCCGGTCGATATGCTGGCCTGTCGGGCCACGCTTGAGCGAGCCGATCATCGGCAACGTCTGATAATCGGGCAGGCCATCATCACGCTGGATTTGTGCGAGCAGCGTCAGGGACGTGTCTTCGTTTGGCGCCCAGGTCAGGCTCGGCGCCAGCAACAAGCGCTCGCTGTGCGAGTGAGCGACCATCTCGTTGCCTTTGTCAGCAACGCCGACCAGGCGATAGGTAAACGCCTTCTGCTCGTCCAGCGGGCCGCTGGTATCGAAGGCACCGTTGACCCTGTTGTAGCTGCCAGCGCCAAGTTTCACCTGGCTACGCTGCTCGCGGGTGGGGCGCTTGGAGACCATGTTGATCAGCCCGCCCGGCTGGTTTTGCCCGTACAGCACCGAAGAAGGGCCTTTGAGCACTTCGATACGCTCCAGCGTGTAGGGGTCGATCTGAGGTGCGCCCCCAAGGCTACCGGCATACGGCAGGTACGCGCCGTCCAGGTAGAGCGGGGTCGGGGCAAACCCGCGGCTGGTGATTTCGTCGGCAATGCTGTTGCGATCGGTAAAGCCGCCGGTAGCCAGGCCCGGGGTGTAGCGCAGCGCCTGGGTCAGGTTGCGCGCGCCCTGGGCTTGCACTTGGTCGGCGGTGACCACGTTGATGGCCTGGGGGATCTCCAGGATGGGCGTGTCAGTCTTGGTGCCGGTGGCACTGCGGCTGGCAACGTAGCCATTCACCGGCCCATAGGCGGACTCCACGGCCGCGCCGGTCACGCTGGTGGTATCAAGCTGCAGGGTCGAATCGTCACCGACCATGGGCAGCAGCGAGTAGCTGCCATTGGCCTGCTTCAATACCTGCAACCGGTTACCCGCCAGCAACTGGCGCAGGCCGGCATCGGGGCTGTAGCGGCCATGCAGGCCGGGCGACTTCAGCGCCTGCACCGAAGACGGTTCAAAGGACACCGTTACCCCCGCTGCCGAAGCAAATTGGGTAAGCGTCGTGGCCAGCGGGCCGGCGGCGATATCAAACGAAGCTTCAGCCTGGCTTTGCGCAACCGCAGGGCTGGCGACCATCACCGTTGCCAATGGCGCGGCCAGCGCCACACTGAACAATGCGCGATGCACTGCACGCGCCAGTCTGGTTTTGGTCGAGTTGATCAAGAGGATGCGGTTGCAATCGTTGACAGCGAGCATGCGGTTTCCTTTCGCCCTGCGGCAGTTTTTTCATTGCGCTTGGTGCGCGTCTACCTACAAGTCGAACGAGAACGACAATCGATAACCCCCCAGGAAAAAAAATCGCCAGCCTTCAGGCCATGACACTCAATCAAGCATTTTGGGGCCGCGTTGCGGCCCATCGCCGGCATCAGGCTTCAGGCAGCCTCGACGCGCGTCCAGTAGCGGCTGAAGCGACGAATGCGCACAGGCAGCGTGGTGGTCAGGTTTTGCAGGACAATATCGATGTCGCCCAAGTGAAAGGCCCCGGACAGTCGCAACCCGCCCACGGCCTCATCGCAGCCCAGGTACCCGGGCCGATACCGCTGCAGCTCGCTCACCACATCGGCGAGGCGCCAGTCATCCACGATCAACATCTCGCGGGACCAGGCGTCTGCCATCACCGCTAGCGGTGTCACGTTGCCCATCTTTTCGGTGCTGAATTGCAACTGTTGCCCGGCCTCTACCCGCACAGCCGCCATGCTCTGTGCACTGCGCACTTGCACCGCATGCTGCAGCACGCACACCCGCGTAACGTCGGCGTCGCAGCGCACGATAAAACGCGTACCCAGTGCGCGGACACTCCCCTGGCCGGTATGCACGATGAACGGGCGGGATAATGCATCCGATGCGGTCTGCACCAGGATCTCCCCTTTCAGCAACTCAAGTGCGCGCCACTGGCCGTCGTAGCGAATATCAACAGCAGTGTCGGTGTTCAATTGCAACTGGCTGCCATCGTCCAGCCGCAACGAACGCTGCTCGCCAACGCCTGTACGCACGTCGGCCATCAACCGCGCAACGCCGCCATCACGCAACACCACACCGCCTGTCGCGCCCGTGACCAACAACAGCGACAACACCTTGAGCACCTCACGCCGCTTGGCCCTGGCACTGCTTAACGTCGGCCGTGCAATACCGGGTGTGACCTGCGCCAGCTTGCCCTGCAAGCGTGCCAGGCGCTCCCAGGCCTGCAGGTGTCGCGGGTCACTCAACAACCAGCGCTGATGCGCCGCTCGCGTGCTGTCATCCGCTTGGCAGCGCAGCTCGACATACCAGCGTGCGGCAGCCTCCAGGGTATTGCGGTCCAACGGTTCAGCCCCCGCCATCGTTCACGCCTCGGCCAGCATCAGGCAATGGGTCAGCGCCCGCACTGCATGCTTTTTGACGGTAGTGAGCGAAACATCCAGGCGCCGCGCGATTTCCACATAGCTCAGGCCATCGAGCTGGGCCATCAGGAAGATCTCGCGGGGGCGCGTGCCCAGGCCATCGAGTAGCCGATCGATTTCCAGCAGGGTCTCGATAATCAGCAGGCGCGCCTCGGGCGAAACCTCTACCTGCTCGGGCCGTGCCGCGAGGGTTTCCAGGTAGGCCTGCTCCACGGCACGGCGCCGGAACATGTCGATCATCAGGCTGCGGGCCACGCTGCTCAGATAAGCCCGTGGCTGTTGCAGCTCCGCGGCCTTGCGCAGGGTCAGCACCCGTATGAACGTGTCCTGGGCCAGGTCGGCCGCATGCTCCATGCACCCGAGCTTGCTGCGCAGCCATCCGCACAGCCAGGAATGATGGTCCTCGTAGAGCGTGTGCACGGCTTTTTGCAGGGAAGGGTCAGCACAGGACATGGTAGAACCGATCAGGGCGTCTTTAGTAATGACTCTCATTTAACCCGAGTCTGACCGGATTTCGCAAGCCACTGACATCAGCTACGGCCATCCACTGCTTGACGACGTCAGCTTTCCATCGACCAGCGTGGTCGCCCGCGTAAACGCTGTAAGTGGTTGCTTACCGACAAGGGCTAGGACGCCGAGGCGCTAGCCGGGCAACCCATCATCCCCATGCGCTCGATGAAGCGCATCGTACAGATGCCTAGCAGTTCTGCTAGGTAGACAGCGTGGGACAACTGGGCAAGGATAATAGTCAAGTACAGGGAGCTTTCAGGGAGCCCAACCCATGCCGACGAACCCGGATACCGTACTTTCCTTCTACCGTAATGACGCACCGGATCGTCTGACAGCGTGTAGGCCATCGAAGCAGGCGAACATTCAACGCTTTTACCAGAAAAGCCGCCTGGCCACCGAGGTACAAGGCTTGCTGACGCGTTCGATCTTCCAGCACGACGATCAACTGTTGGCCGAGCATCAGAGCCAGGGCGATGGGATTAAATCGACCTTGCTCGCTACCGATCAGCAACGCTCGGGGTTAAATGTACTCGACGCAATGCAGCTTCATACCCTTGTGTACACACCTTATGGCCACCGAACAGCGGAAGGCGACTTACTGAGCATGCTGGGCTTCAATGGAGAATGTCCAGACCCGGTAACCGGGCATTACGTATTGGGTAATGGATACCGAGCGTTTAATCCGGTATTGATGCGTTTCAACAGTCCTGACAGTTGGAGTCCGTTTGGTAATGGGGGGTTAAATTTATATGCGTATTGCCTAGGTGATCCCATTAACTATAGCGACCCAACGGGCCACTCAAAATTTACGGAATTTATAAATACTCTTACCCAGTGGGCAGGTAATGCGGCCGCGAAACTGCGATTATCGTCGAGATCCAGTTCCACTGGCAAAGGGCACATGCAGAGCGATGTCGGACAAAAGCCACTACCTAAACTCGACCATATGCCATGGCATGTTCAGCGTAAAATAATCGGGCAATTGTCTAGCCAAGATGCACTCAGTCTCGCCGGAACCTCCAGATCATTGAAAGCCTCTGTATACCAGGCGTCAGAGGCAAATTTTGCCATTGCGTTTAACCAAGAACCACGTCAAGGCTTGATAAAACACGTTAAAGATAAGCCAAATTCGCCCGTTTTCTATCATCAAATCACCGTAATTGACAAAGCTGGGACCGGCCAATTAATGGGGGTCCTGCCGCGTGAAGCTGTGAATTCAAACTTTTCTCCTAAAACTATTCGAGAGAACTGGCCGCATCCAGAGGCAAGGATTAGAAACGGGAAATTTGTTCGTTTTGGCGGTGTAGTCGTTTAAGCATCGTATTTGATTTAATCAAGCTGTACGAGCATTTCTTGGCAGTATGGGAAACCAAGTTTTTCAGCAAGGCCCAAGAATACTGAGTCGACGGTACGAATGGGTAACCCGGCTCAGTTCCACGCTGCCAAGGTTTCTCCCTGGCAAAAGAACGTTCTCAAGTGCTCGACAAAACACGACACCTTGGCCGACAGGTTCAGGCGCTCCAGGTACACCGCATAGATATCCGCAGGCGGGGTGTGGTAATCACCCAGCACTTCCACCAGCCGCCCACTGCGCAGGTGGTCAGCCAGGTTCCACTCGGCCCGCATCAGGATGCCCTGCCCATCGAGGGCCCAGTTCAGGGCGACCTCGCCATCGTTTGTGCTCAGGCTGCCGCGCACTTTCACCGACTCGCTCTGCTTGCCACGGCTGAGCCGCCAGATGCCGAACGCGGCATCGTTCTGGCGCAACACGATGCAGTTGTGGCTGGCCAGGTCTTTTGGCGCTTCTGGGGTGCCGTGGGCCTCCAGGTAAGCGGGCGCCGCGCACAACCGGCGGCGGTTGGCAGCGATCTTGCGGGCGATCAGACGCGAATCAGGCAGCTCACCAAAGCGGATGGCCACATCGATAGCGTCGTTCGGCAGGGCGATTGGGCGGTCGGTGAGGTGCAACTGCACCTCCACCTCGGGGTAGCGCCTGGCAAACGACGACACTGCCGGCCCCACATGCGTACGACCAAAACCCAGCGGTGCATTGACCCGTAGCAGGCCCTTGGGCTCGGCACGGCTGCTGGAAACCTGGCGCTCCATTTCCTCGATCTCACCCAGTATCCGCCGGGCATTCACCAGGTAGGTCTCGCCCTCGGCGGTAAGGCTGATGCTGCGTGTTGTGCGGTTAAGCAAACGCACACCCAGGCGCTGTTCCAGCTGCGCCAGGCGCTTGGAGACTGCAGGCGGCGTCAGGTTCAGTTCGCGCGCAGTACCCGCCAGGCTGCCCACCCTGATCAGCTGGGTGAAGAACGCCAGCTCCGATACCGGATTCATAATTAACCTGAGGGAAACAATGAGTTGAATTTCATTGTATTACAGCATTTTTGAAAAACCATTACCTTTTGCCCTGCGTGATTAACCACAAAGAAGCTGGGCTTTTCGGCCGCCAAGGCCAGGTGTGACCTGCACCCCACGATCAGCCCGGCCGCCAGATAAATCCGACTCACAACAATAATTCGGAGACGGCAATGGCCAAGCGATTGTTCGGCAAGCTTTATGTACAGGTATTGATCGGCGTAACCCTCGGGGTGCTGATCGGGGTGTTCTGGCCACAGGTGGGCGCAGACTTGAAGCCCATCGGCGACGCCTTCATCAAACTGATCAAGATGGTCTTCGCCCCCATCATCTTCGCCACGGTGGTGCTGGGCATCGCCAAGATGGAAAACATGAAGGAACTCGGCCGCGTGGGTGTGCGTGCGCTGATCTACTTCGAAGTGCTCTCCACCTTTGCCCTGGTACTGGGGTTGGTAGTAGTCAACATCGTACAGCCCGGCCAAGGCATGAACGTCGACCCTGCCACCCTCGACGCCAAGAGCATCTCGACCTACACCGCTGCCGCAGCCGGGAACAGCGGCGGCTTCATCGACTTCATGCTGCATGTGATACCCGGCAGCGTGACCGACGCCTTCGCCAAGAACGAGATCCTGCCGATCCTGCTGTTCAGCACCCTGTTCGGCATCGCCCTCTCGCACCTGGGCCCTCGTGGCAAGCCCATGGTGGATGTGCTGGAGGCGTTCTCCCACGGCATGTTCTTCATCGTCGGCATGATCATGCGTGTAGCCCCGCTGGCAGCCTGCGGCGCCATGGCCTTCACCGTCGGCAAATACGGCCTGGGCTCCATCGTGTCGTTGGGCAAGCTGATGGCAACCATGTACCTGACCTGCTTCCTGTTCGTGGTGATCGTGCTGGGCACCATTGCCAGGTTGTCCGGCTTCAACTTGTGGAAGTTCCTCAAGTACCTGAAGGAAGAGCTGTTCACGGTGCTGGGCACCAGCTCGTCCGAATCGGTGGTGCCACAACTGATGAACAAGCTGGAAAAGGTCGGCGTGTCCAAACCGGTGGTGGGCCTGGTGATCCCCTCGGGCCTTACCTTCAACCCGGATGGCCAGTGCATCTACTACACCATGGCCGCCATCTTCATCGCCCAGGCCACCAACACCCCGTTGACCCTGATGGACCAACTGCTCGTGCTCGGCGTGCTGCTGCTCACCTCCAAGGGCTCCGCAGGGGTGACCGGTTCGGGCTTCATCACCCTGGCCGCAACCCTGGCGACCATGGACAACATCCCGGTGGCCGGCATGGTGCTGCTGCTGGGCGTGGACCGCTTCATGTCCGAGGCCCGCGCCATCACCAACACCATCGGCAATGCCGTCGGCACCGTGGCTATCGCCAACTGGGTCGGTGCACTGGACAAGCAACGCATGGCCCAGGCCCTGGACGGCCAGCTACCGGCAGAACCACAACCCACCGATACCCGCCCTGCCCTTGCACAACTGGAGGCCGGCACGCCCACACCCTGACCTTTCGATAACAGCAAAAAGAACCCGCCTTGTGATGCAGTGAGGAAATAATCATGGACAAAGAAACCGCCGTGTCATCGCTTACCGACGTGATGGCCAAGTTCACCGCCTATATCGGCAAACGCCTGCCCAAAGACGTGAAGGAAAAGACCGCCAAGTTACGCGCCGCCGAAACCAACCCGCTGGCCATCGCCGTGTACGACTCGATGGCCGACAACCAGGAGTACGCCGACAAGCTCAACCGGCCCAGCTGCCAGGATACCGGCGTGATCCAGTACTTCGTCTCGGCTGGGGCGCGCTTCCCGCTGCTGGGTGAAATGGAAAGCATCCTCGAAAACGCCACCAAGGAAGCCACCATCCAGGGGCCGTTGCGCCACAACGCGGTGGAAACCTTCATCGAGAAGAACACCGGCACCAACACCGGCTCGAAAATCCCGTGGCTGGACTGGGAAATCATCCCCGATGCCGACTACGCCATCGTCGATGTGTACATGGCCGGTGGCGGCTGCACCTTGCCAGGTTCGGCCAAGGTGCTGATGCCGGGGCAAGGCTATGAAGGGGTGACCGAGTTCGTTTTCGATGTGATCACCTCTCGCGGGGTCAACGCCTGCCCGCCGTTGCTGGTGGGGGTCGGGGTTTCGACCTCGGTAGAGACAGCAGCACGCCTGTCGAAGAAGGCCATCCTGCGCGAGGTGGACTCCAGCCACCCCAACGAAAGCGCAGCAATGATGGAAAAGCTGCTGGAGGACGGGCTGAACGAAATCGGCATCGGCCCGCAGGGGCTCACCGGCAACAGCAGCGTAATGGGCGTGAACATCGAGTCCTCGGCCCGCCACCCCTCCACCATCGGCGTGGCAGTGTCCACCGGTTGCTGGGCGCACCGCCGCGGCAAGATCCGCATCAACGCCGACCTGACCTACGACATCCTCTCGCACGAAGGGGTAGTACTGTGAAAAAGATCCTGAGCACACCGATCAGCGACGAAGACCTGGCCAACCTCAACGTCGGTGACGTCGTCTACCTCACCGGCCAACTGGTGACCTGCCGTGACGTGGCACACCGGCGCCTCATCGAATTGGGCCGCGAACTGCCGGTTGACCTGCGTGGCGGTGCGATTTTCCATGCAGGCCCCATCGTCAGGAAGAAGGATGATGGCAGCTTCGAGATGGTTTCCATTGGCCCGACCACCAGCATGCGCATGGAAAAGTTCGAGAAGCAGTTCATCGAGCAGACCGGTGTGAAGCTGATTGTCGGCAAAGGTGGCATGGGGCCGGAAACCACCACCGGCTGCCTGGAAAACAAGGCGGTGCATGCGGTGTTCCCGGGCGGTTGCGCAGTGCTGGCAGCAACCCAGGTGGAAGAGATCGAGCGTGCGGAGTGGCAGGACCTGGGCATGCCGGAGACCCTTTGGGTGAACCGTGTTCGCGAGTTCGGGCCGCTGATCATCTCCATCGATACCAAAGGCAACAACCTGTTCGAGCAGAACAAGGCCCGCTTCAACGAGCGTAAAGGGGCAGTGATCGAGAAGATCAACAGCCAGGTGCGCTTCATCAAATAAACCTCGGCTGCTGGCTACGCGGTTCCACCTGACCTGTATTTCAAGGCAAACACAGGCCCGGTAGGAGCAGCCTTGTGCTGCGAAAAGGCCGGTAAAGATCACATAACAGTATGATCCGTACCGGCCTCTTCGCAGCACAAGGCTGCTCCTACAGGGGTGGGCCGCGCCCATTACGCTTTTGTCAGTTCGCCGATCTTCTCCAGCCGCGCCCGCACGATGTTGCGGCTGATGTTCAGCAACCGCCCTGTCTGCAACTGGTTACCGTGGCAGTACCGATACGCCGCCCTGAACACCGTCTCCTCGATATGCTCATACAAATTCGGCACATTCTGCTCGAACAACGCCAGCAACGCGCTTTCCAGGTCAGGCGGTGCCGCGCTCGCTGCCGGCAGATACGCATGCGCCACCGGCGCCGACACCTGTGGCCGCATATCGACCAGGTGCAGGTCCGCCGGCGCCACCACCTGATACCGGCACACCAGCAACGCATGGTGAATGGCATTTTCTAGCTCGCGGATGTTGCCCGGCCAGCTATGCGCCAACAATTTGCGTTCGGCATCCGGGCTCAACGCAGCACGCTCGTAACCCAGGCGTCGGCAATGCTCCTCGATGAAAAACTCCGCCAGCGGCAGGATATCCCCCGGCCGTTCACGCAGCGGCGGCAAGCGAATCGTCGCCACATGCAGGCGGTAGAACAGGTCCTCTCGAAAATGCCCCGCCACCACCGCATCGGCCAGGTTGACGTTGGTCGCCGCCACCAGCCGCACGTTGATCGGGATCGGCGTACGTGAGCCCAGGCGCACCACTTCCCGCTCCTGCAGCACCCGCAGCAACTTCACCTGCATGTTCAGCGGCAGGTCGCCGATTTCATCAAGGAACAACGTGCCGCCATTGGCCGCTTCGAACCAGCCGGCCTTGTTGCTGGTGGCGCCTGTAAACGCGCCTTTCTCGTGGCCGAACAGCTCGCTCTCCACGAGGGTTTCGGCAAAGGCACCGCAGTTCACCGCCACGAATGGCTCACGCCCACGGCGGCTGAGGTGGTGGATATGACGGGCAACCAGCTCCTTGCCGGTGCCGGTTTCGCCGATGATCAGGGTGTTGGCCTCACTGGGCGCCAGGCGCTCGATGCGGCTGAGCAGCTCCTGGGAGCGCGGGTCCTTGAACACGAGCACGGTGGCACGTACCGACTTGGTCAGCTCGCGGGCATTGGGGTGGGTGATCAGCGACATTGGGGCATTCCTGGCAGTTGACGCGCCGGCCCATAGTGCATGAAACAAATTAGATCAAAAAATTATTAATTAATATTTAGATATTCGAATTAAGAATATTGAAATTTTCAGCAACCCATTGCTGCCACAGCAGCAACCCGTCAGCACTCCCTGCCCGTCGATCAGCAGACCTTTCCTCGCACACCAACGTATTCATGGCGGGAGCCCTTGTAAATAGGGGGCTTCAGCCACTTCAAGGCATGCTGGCATGCATTTCGCTCCTGGCCTGTAGAACCTTTGCCTGGAGCTGCACATGAACAATCCCTGGCGTAATGCCCTCGCCCTGCTGGGCGGCCTGTTCCTTAGCCTGGCTGCGCTGGCAGCCGAGCCACCGGCGGCGGTGCGCATCGCCATCGTCGCCTTCACCCAGGGCGGTGCGCCGGTGTTCGGCGGTATCCCCGGGCGGGTGATCGAAGAAGGCTGGCTGGAACAGCAACTGGCCGCCCGCGGCGTGAAACTGCAATGGACCGCCCTGCCCCATGCCGGCGCCGGGCCGCAAATCAACGAAGGCTTCAGCAACGACAGCCTGGACTTTGCCGTACGCGGCGACCTGCCTTCGGTCATCGCTGGTGCCGGCCAGGTGCCGGGCAAGCTGGTGGTACCGGGTGGCAGCGGCAACAACATCTACCTGGTTGTACCGAGCAACTCGACGGTGCGCAGCATCCAGGACCTCAAAGGCAAGCGCCTGGCCTTGCACCGCGGCCGCCCGTGGGAGTTCGCCTTCAGCAATTTCCTGCAAAGCCAGGGCCTGGCACTCAGTGATTTCAAGATCGCCAACCTCAACCCGCAAGTAGGCGCCGCTGCGGTGTCCGCCGGCAAGGTCGACGCCGCCGTGCTGCTCAACGAAGCCTATGCCCTGGAAGACAAAGGCGTGGCGCGCATCCTCTGGTCGACCAAGCAAGGCGCCAACGACTGGCGGCTGGTGTCGGACCTGTGGGGCACTGACCGCTTCGTGCAGCAGCACGCCGACCTGACGCAACTGGTGGCCACCGCCTGGGTGCGCGCGGCTTGGTGGATCTCCCAAGAGCAGAACCGCGACGCCTACTACGGGTTGTCTTCGCGTGCCGGTGTGAGCGAAAGCGTGCTGCGCCGGGACGATCAGGACGACCCGGTCGCGTGGAAGGCACGCTGGGCGCCGAAAAGCGATGCCCAGCTCAAGGCCCACTACGACGCCCTGGGCCAGTACGCCCTTGCCAACCGGCTGATCCGAACGCCCTACGACATCACCAGCGACCTGGCCACGGGCTTTACCCGCCAGGCGCTGATCGACCTGCAACTGACCCACTACTGGCCGTCCCTCGACGCCCAGATCAGCCAACAACCTTGAGAGCCTTACCCATGAAACTGCCTGCTTCGCTCGTCTTCGGCCTCAGCGCCCTGGCCCTGTCCGTCGGTGCCATGGCCGCCGAAACCTACGCGCCCAAACCCGACCCGCAGCAGGGCGATGGCCGTGTGTCGGCCTTCTACACCTGGAGCAAGGCCATCCCCGCCACTCCCGGGAAACTGCTGCGCAGCGAGCCGTTGGACCAGGCGCTTAGCCTGCCCAATGCGGCCAGCGCGCAACGCATTCTCTACACCTCGCTGGATGGCATCGACGGCAAGACCCCGATCGTGGTTTCCGGCGCATTGTTCATACCCAAAGGCAAGGCACCTGCGGGCGGCTGGCCGGTCGCCAGCTGGGGCCACGGCACCGTCGGCGTGGCAGATATCTGCGCGCCGTCCTGGGCTGGCCGCAGCTACCGCGACGTGCAATACCTCAACCGCTGGCTCGATGAAGGCTACGCCATCGTCGCCACCGACTACCAAGGCCTCGGTGTACCGGGCGGCCACCCGCTGCTGAACAACCGCATGGCGGCCTACGGCATTCTCGATGCTGCCAAGGCTGTGGTAGCCGGTGTGCCAGGGCTGGCAGACAAAGTGCTGATCATAGGCCAGTCGCAAGGTGGCGCGGGGGCCTTTGCCGCGGGTGCCTATGCGGCGACCTACGCGCCCAAGCTGGGCGTCAAGGGCAGTATCGGCACGGGGGTGATCTACACCGTGGGCTCGAAGAATGTCGGTGAACAGGACCAGGACAAGGTCGACCCGGCCCTGGCCTATGGCTTCTACACCCTGCTGGCAGCGCAGCAGTACGACCCAAGCATCGACCCGCGCGACTTCTACACCGACAAGGCCTTGCCGCTGTTCGAACAGGCGCGCACCAGCTGCCTGTCAGCCTTGGTCAGCGACGTGGTGGGCACAGGCCTGACCCCGGCCAACGCCAAGAAAGACTATAAGGGCGACCAGCTCAAGCCATGGCTGGCGCAGGTGTCGTACCCGACCCTGAAACTGGCCCAGCCGATCTTCATCGGCACCGGCGCCGAGGACAAGACCCCCGCCGCCGCCACCCAGGTGGCGCTGATGCAGGACGCCTGCAAGGCCGGCTCGGTGGTGCAGGGCCACTTGTACAAGGGCCTGGGCCACAGCGAAACGGTGAATGCCTCGCTGAAGGACTCGATCCCCTTCGCCCGCCAGGTCATCAGCGGCCAGCCAGTTACCCCCAATTGCAGCCCAAGCGTCCAGTAAGGAGGCCAGCCCATGAGCATCGAATTCTTCACCCGCCTGCCCTTGCATGGCGAAACCCAGTTCCTCCCCGGCGACCCACGCAACCGCGGCGACTGGCATGCGGGCGGGGCCAGCACCGGCGCGGTGTCGGGGTTTGCCGTGGGTGATCACTTCACCTATATCGACTACCTCGGTCAAATCGCCCGGGCCGCAGAAATAAACGGCTTTGGCGGCGCGCTGATGGTCAACGCCCCCACCGGCGAAGAGCCATGGACGGTGTGCTCGCTGCTGGCCCGGGAAACCCGCACGCTGAAATTCGTCACCGCGTTCCAGCCCTATCACTACACCCCGTGGGTGGCTGTGCAACAGGCCGCGACCTACCAGCGCGCCACCGGCAACCGCCTGGTGTGGAACATCATCAACGGCGGCTCCGATGCCCTTCAGCGCCAGGTCGGCGACTTTGAAGAGCATGACCAACGCTACGCCCGTGCCACCGAATTCATGGACGTGGTGCGCGGTTATTGGCACAACGAGCAGTTCCACTACGAAGGCACCTACTACCGCGCTGAAGGCGGAGGCCTGCGCGGCCCGCTGAAAAAGGCCGAGCTGCCGCTGATCTGCACCGCTGGCTCGTCAGTGGCAGCGCGCGAGTTCGCCGCCAAGCACGCCGATTTCTACCTGATGCGCGCCGAGCACCCGGACGAGATCGCCGCGCTGATCGCCGACATCCGCGCCCGTGCGCTGAAGTGGGGCCGTACCGACATTCGCTTTGGCCTGTCCATCGACGTGATCGCACGCGAGACCGAAGCAGCCGCGCTGGCCGAGGCCAAGCGCTTCTTCGACGAAGGCGTGGCCAAAGGCACGGTCAAGGCCCGCGCCGCTCACGCGGGCCTGCGCACGGCGCGCAAGCTGAGCTACGAGCACGGCTACAGCGACCAGGACGAGCAGCAGGCCTTCGACGACTTCTTCATCCACCCCAATGTGTGGACCGGTTTCGGTTACATCGGCATCCCGCCGGGCTGCGCACTGGTGGGCAGCTACAGCAACGTGGTGGCGCGTATCCGCGAGTATCACGGCATCGGTGTCGATCTGTTCTTCCTCGCCGGCTACCCGCACCTGGAAGAGGCCTACCGCATCGGCGAGCACATCCTGCCGCACTTCCGTGCGCAGCGCGCAGCCCTTGCCCGCCCGCTAGCCGAACCCGTGCAACTGCACGCCAGCAACGGGGCCTGACGCCATGGCCAAGGACGGTTACCCACTGAGCCGGCGCGGCTTCCTCGGCCACGCCGGCGTGCTGGCGGGCGGGCTGCTGGCTGGCTGCGGCCAGGCCGACAGCCCGCCCCATGCTGCTGCCGACCAGCCCCGCCATGGCGGGCGCCTGCGCCTGGGCATCATCGACGGCAACCAGAGCGGCAACCTCGACGCCCACAAGCCCATTGGCAGCGGCATCGTGCGGGGCTTTGCCCTGTACAGCAAACTGTGGGAATGGGACGAGCAGATGCAGCCGCGCCTGGCCCTGGCCGAGTTCGCCGAGCCCAATGCCGACGCCAGCAGCTGGACCTTGCGGCTGAAACCTGGGCTGGAATTCCACCACGGCAAGACCATCGACGCCGATGACTTGATCTTCTCCATCCGCCGCCTCACCGACCCGCAGCTGGCCTCGCCCTATGCGGCGCTGCTGCACTGGGTGGACCGCGACAACCTGGTCAAGCTGGACGACCGCACCGTGCGCCTGGGCTTTCGCGAAGGGCGCAGCTACCTGCCGCTGCCGGAAACCTGGGTCAACTTCGGCGGCATCGTGCCGGTGGATTACCACCCGGTCACCAACCCGGTCGGTGCCGGGCCGTACAAGCTGAAAAGCTTCACCCCGGGCCAGCGCTCACTGTTCACCCGCTTCGACAACTACTACAAACCTGGCAAGCCCTATGCCGATGAACTGGAGGTCATCGATTTCAAAGACCAGACCGGCCGCCTGGCGGCGTTGCGTGCCGGGCAGATCGACATGGCCAACGTCATGTCCACAGAGCACCTGCAGGTGCTGCAGGCCGACCCACGGCTGCGCCTGCTGAAGTCGGTGAGCGGCAACTGGCTGTCGTTCGACATGAACACCGCCAAGGCGCCGTTCGACGACCCGCGCGTGCGGGAGGCATTCCGCCTGCTGGCCGACCGCGAAGAACTGGTGCGCCGTGCGCTGAATGGCCAGGGCCGGGTAGCCAACGACCTGTATGCACCGTTCGACCCCACCTTCGACCACAGCATCGGCCCGCGCCCCTACGACCCGCTGCGGGCAGCGCAGTTGCTGCGCGAAGCCGGCCATGAACAGTTGCAGGTGGACCTGGTGACCACACCAGGGCCGGGGCTGGCGTCGGCCCTGGTATTGGCCGAGCAGGCCCGACGTATCGGCGTAACCGTCAACGTGCGCCAGGTCGACCTGGCCACCTTCCAGGGCCCGCAGCGCGACGACTGGACCTTGAGCACCGGCGGCAGCATCGGTGCCCCGTACCTGGCCAGTGCCATCCACACCGACGCGCCGTTCGCAGTAGCCAACAAGACCCACTTCCACGACCCCGAATTCAGTGAGGCCTTCCTCGCTGCCATGGCCCAGCCGGACCTGGAACAACGCAAGGCGCTGGTGCACCGCGCGCAACGCATTCAGTACGAGCGCGGCGGCATGCTGATCTGGGGCTTTGCCGACCTGCTCGACAGTGTCAGCACACGTGTGGGTGGTGCACAGGCGGAGCAGTCGCTGTTCAGTACATGGCGGTTCGAGAGCCTGTGGCTCAGAAGTTGACCTGCAGGCCCTCTACCGCCTGTCCCGGCGATAGGGCCGGGACAAACAACACACAAAACAAACCAACCGCAGGCGCGGCTGCGCCCTCGTTTCTCCCACATTCCTGCTATTGAACGAGGCCCAGCCAATGCCACGCGTTACCTTGCTGCCCCCCAAATTCCAGCCCAGCGCACTGGCGCTGGCCATTCTGGCCGCCAGCGCGCCGCTGGCCCACGCCGAAGACACCCAGCTGCAAACCGTCACCGTGCAGGCCGAACAGCCCGATGACGACGCCCTGCCCAGCCGCCCGCCAGCCTCGATCTACGGCGGCCTGGAAGCCAAGGTGCTGGACACCCCGCGCTCGGTCACCCAGATCAACGCCGGGCAACTGGCCAACGACCCGATCCGCAGCTCCGACGACCTGGTCAAGTACGCCCCCGGCATCACCCGCGGCGGTGGCCAGAACGCCGGCATCGCCCCGCAGATGCGCGGGCAGAATACCGAGGTGTTCCAGGATGGCCAGCGCGCCTACGGGGTGCGCCACCCGGCCAACTTCAACGCCTACGAAGGCGCCGACATCGTCGCCGGGCCTTCGTCGGTGACCTACGGCTCGGTCAGCGGCAGTGGCGGCTACGTCAACTACCTGAGCAAGAAGCCCGATTTCAACCGTTTCCGCACCAGGCTCAGCGGCGAAATCGGCAGCTGGATCCCCGATGGTGAATCACGCGATGCCACCAAATTCAGCATCGACAACACCGGCCCGCTGACGGACAACCTGGCTTACCGGGTGAGCATCACCCGCCAGCGCCAGGAAGACTTCTACGACAACGTCGAGAACAACTTCGACGCCTTCTACGGTGCCCTCGCCTGGCGCAACGACAACCTTCGGGTCGACTGGAACGCCGCCTACGATGACTACTACGACTACAACATCACCCACGGCTGGAACCGCGCCACCCAGGACCTGGTAGACCACGGCAAGTACTACGCCGGCCGCGCCACCCCAATCATCCAGAACGGCAACACCTTGTGGTCACCGGTGCTGTCGTCCGGTGCAGCCGACGCCCAGGTGCTCGGCTGGGTGCAGCGCCAGCGCAATGCCCAGGGCCAGTACCCGGTGGTCAACGGCAGCTTCCAGGGCGCGTCGCCCAACACCCAGGCCAACCCCGGCAGCCTGCGTGGCTGGGTCTATGACCCGTCGCTGGCGGGCAACGGCCTGACCTCGTTATCGTCACAAACCGGCCAGCGCGCGCAGGACGAAAACCGTTCGCGGCGCTTTACCACGCAACTGCGCGTCGAAGGCGACCTGACCCCGTCGATCACCGTGGCCAACAGCACCTTCTACCAGCACTCCACCGACACCACCGATGCCGTCGGGGCGTTCCAGGTGCAGGGCAAGGACGACATTTTCGACAACCGCTTCGAGTTCCGCGGCCGTGGCCAATTTCAGCTGGGCGACCTGACCCTGATCGACGACAGCAACACCGGGCTGATCTATCGCCGCGAGCGCAACGAGTCGATCGCCGCCAACAACAGCTTCGGCAGCACCATCAACGCCTATGACCTGACCCTCGACCCTACCTTAAAGAACCCCGGCGACCTGCTCGGCCTGAGCAGCCGCAACCCCGCCGGTGGCAACGCTGCCTGGATCGGCCAACCCGGTATGCCGCAGCTTTCCAGCTACTACGGCTGGCTCAACCTGCCCGCCATGTACCCGGCAGGGCATGGCCTGTATGCCGAATCGGTGGCGCCCTACACCGCCGACAGCACCTGGACCACCAAAACCCTGTTCAGCCAGCACAACCTGCGCCTGGGCGAGCGCGTGGGCCTGAACGTGGGTGCCAGCCGCAGCTGGATCGACGCGCGCATCGAAAACCCCTTCGTGCTGCCCGGCGGCAACCCGCGCAAGGACTCGGACAACTACCGGCTGTTCTCGGTGCAGGTCAGCCCCTATTTCAAACCTACTGAAAACAGCACGCTGTATTACACGTTCGACCGCTCGCTGGCGGTGAATACCGGTTTCTTCACCAACGGCCTGGGCTGGGGCAGCGGCACGGGGGCCAACCAGCTCAACCCGCTCGCCTTCGAGAGCCTGAGCGTGTTGCATGAGGTCGGGTTGAAGGTGGAGGCTGTGCCCGACCAGCTGTTTTTCACCCTGGCTGCCTACAAGCAGGCCCGCGACCAGTCGCCGGACAGCAACAACAACATCGCCCGGCTGATCGTCAAAGGCTGGGAAGCGACCCTGCGCTACCAGGACCAGCACCTGCGCGGCGGCCTCAACCTCAGCCGCATCAGCGCCTACAACGAGTTCACCAGCCAGGCCGGGTTCGCCTCGGCCGGCTTTATCCCCGACAACGGCACCGTATTCGGCGACAACAACAGCCTCAACCAGCGCCCGTCCGGCAAGTTCGATGCGGTGCAGATCCCCGAATACAACGCCGGCGGGTATGTCGACTACCGCTTCGACTCAGGGTTTGGCGTCGAGCTTTCCGGCTGGTGGACCAGCAGTTGGTACCTGAACCTGAGCAAGACGGTGAAAGTGCCGGACGAATACAACCTCGACCTTGCCGTGTACTACCGCCAGCCGCAGTGGGGCGTGACGGTGCGCATGCTCAACGTTACCGACGAGCTGAATTTCGTCAGCGGCCTGGCTGGCTCCACCAACACCTTCCTGCAACCGATGCCGGGCCGCACGCTGCTGGCCCAGGTCGATTACCAGTTCTGATCACCCTCAACCTGAAAGGTCTCAGCCATGTCCATCGAATTTGTCGGCATGATCTTCCCCCGCCAGTGGTCCGAGACCCGTGGCGTACGCACACCGGACTTCGACCTGCCGTTCATCCGTCACCACGCCCGCGCCCATGAGCATGCCGGGTTCGACCGGGTGCTGATCGCCAGCGGCCCTGGTAGCGCCGACAGCCTGCAGATAGCCGCCTATGCTGCCGCGCACACCGAACGCCTGGGTTTCATGATTGCCCACCGCCCGGCCCTGACCGCGCCCACGGTGGCCGCACGGGCATTCGCCACCCTCGACCACACCACCGGCGGCGGGCGCATCCGCCTGCATGCGATCACCGGTATCACCGCCGAGCCGCAAGAGGGGGACACGCTGCTGGACAAGACCGAGCGCTACCGGCGTGCCGACGAATACCTGGAGATTGTCCGTCGCACCTGGACGGCCGAGGATCCGTTCGACTTCGAGGGCCGCTACTTCAATATCAAGGGCGCCTTTTCACCGGTGAAGCCGCTGCAGCAGCCGCATATCCCGATTTCCTTCGGAGGCTCGTCCGACATCGCCTACCAGATCGCCGTCAAGCATGCGGATCTGTATGCCCTGTGGGGTGAGCCGCTGAGCGGCGTCGCCGAACAAATCGGCAAACTCAAGGCTGCCGCCAACGCCGCAGGCGTAGCGGCGCCGAGGGTCAGCCTGTCGGTACGGCTGATCCTGGGTGCCACCGAGGAGCAGGCCTGGCAGCGTGCCGAACAGATCCTCGCGCAGATCAAGGCCAACCCACAGTTTGCAGCGGACAGCCCTTGGCAGAAGCGCATCAAGGGCACCGGCTCCGAACGCCTGTTGGCCGCTGCCGCCCGCGCCGACCGGCATGACCGGGCGTTGTGGATGCCGACGGCGACTGCGGTGGGCGCCTATGGCGATACCACCGCGCTGGTGGGCACGCCGGAGACCGTGGCCCAGGCGCTGCTCGATTATGTCGACCTTGGGGTGACCACGTTTCTCAACCGGGGCTATGACCCGCTGTATGACACGGTGGATTACGGGCGCTGGGTGATTCCAGCGGTGCGCGAGGAAGTTCGGCGGCGCCAGGCCCGGCTTGTGGGGTGAAGGTGGGGGGTATGGCTTTGGGGTGCATCTGGGTTGCCGGGTGCATGCCTTGGGTTGTTTGGCGCCTGTGAGATCGAGCGCCGCCCGCGCGGCGCTTCGCAGCACAAGGCTGCTCCTACATCTGTTTCGGGCCAGTGACGCCTGCACCAACGCGCGCGGCCGCCTTGTTCGTCCGGCACCATATCGAGGTGGACGCAAAGGGGCCGCGCGCCACCTTCACAGGAGAAATTGGCCCGAAACAAATGTAGGAGCAGCCTTGTGCTGCGAAGCGCCGCGCGGGCGGCGCTCGGTCTCACAGGCACTGCATACCCCAAGGCAAGCACCTAGAGGCCAACCCGCAACCTCGGCGAATGCTCCACCAGCGTGCGGGTATAAGCATCCACCGGTCGCCCCAGAACCTGATCGGCAATACCCTGCTCCACCACCCGCCCTTGGCGCAACACCAGCACGCGGTCGGCAATCGCCCGCACCACCCCAAGGTCATGGGTGACGAACAACAAGGTCAGCCCCTCCCCCTGCAGGCGCTGCAGCAAGGCCAGTATCGATGCCTGCACCGACACATCCAGCGCGGAAGTGATCTCGTCACACACCAGCAGCTTCGGCTCGCAGATCAACGCCCGGGCAATCGCCACGCGCTGGCGCTCGCCACCGGACAAGCTATGCGGATACAAGTCGGCCACACGCGCCGGTAGCGACACCCGCTCCAGCACGGCCTCGACCCGCTCGCGCGCTTCACCGCCGCGTACCCCGAAAAAGTGCGCCAACGGCGCGCTGAGCGTTTGCCCGATGGTCTGCCTTGGGTTCAACGCCCGATAGGGGTTCTGGAACACATACTGGATCTGGTGACGCAGCCGGGCATCGCGTTCGCGCGCGGCAAACGCCAAAGGCTCGCCGGCGTAGCTCATTTGCCCCTGAACGTTTTCGCCCAGCCCGGCAATGGCCCTGGCCAGGCTGGTCTTGCCCGAACCCGACTCGCCCACCAGCGCCAGGCACTCACCTTGGCCCACCCGCAAAGACACATCGAACAACACCTGGCGATCGTAAGCTACATCCAGCCCACGGACCTCCAGTAACACCGCTTCGCCCGGCGCAGCAGCAGCCTCGACAGCCACCTCACCCATGGGCAGCGGCTCTCGGTGCGGCACCAGGCAGGCCACCCGATGCCCGCCGTCATGCGTCAGCAAAGACGGCTCGATCACTGAACACTCTGCACGACGCCTGCCGCAGCGCGGCGCAAATGCACAGCCGTCCGGGCGCTGTCCTGGTGCCGGCGCATGCCCGGCAATTGCCTGTAACGGCTGGCGCCGGCCGATGTCGGGAATGGCCGCGAGCAACGCGCGGGTGTAGGGATGCAGCGGTGCGCGGAACAACCCTTCGCGCCCGGCCACTTCCACCAGGCGCCCGGCGTACATCACCATCACCCGGTCGACCAGGTCACGCACCACCGCCAGGTCATGGGTAACGTACAGCGCCGCCACACCTTGGTCACGGCACAGGCGCTTGAGGGTCTGCAGCACATGGGCCTGGGTAGTCACGTCCAGCGCCGTGGTGGGCTCGTCGAGTACGATCAGCTTTGGCCGCAAGACGAACGCCAGCGCCAGCATCACCCGCTGCTGCTGCCCGCCAGACAGTTGATGCGGGAACCGCCGCAGGAAGGCGTCGTCATCGGGCAGCCCCACATCCAGCAGGGTTTGGCCGATGCGCTGGCGCACCGCTTCACGCGACAGCGCAGGCTGGTGCGCCAACAAGGTTTCACGCAGCAAGGCCCGCAGGCGCAGCGCAGGGTTCAGCGCCGTGGCCGGGTCCTGGGCCACGTAGCCGACCAGCCCGCCACGGGCCAGGCGCAAGGCCTCGCCTTCGAGTTCGAGCAGCGACTGCCCGGCCACCACCACTCGCCCGCCAACGATGCGCGCGCCCTGCCGGGCATGGCGCAGCAACGCCGTGGCCAGGGTGGTCTTGCCCGAGCCGGACTCACCCACCAGGCCAACAATTTCGCCTGCCGCAACGCTGAACGACACCTCGGCCAGCACATCGACCTGCCCGGCCAGCTCTACCCGCAGGTCGCTGACTTGCAACACTTCACTGGCCACATCCAACAGCGCGCTCATGGCTGCTTCTCCCCGATCCGGGCACTCGCCCGGCCAATCCCTTCGGCCAGGATGTTGGTGCCATAGGCAAACACCCCGATCAGCAATGCAGGTGCCAGTACGGCCCACGGCTGCACCAGCAGGCCGGCCTGGTTTTCGTTGATCATCAGGCCCCAGTCGGCCGCTGGCGGTGCCACCCCGTAGCCCAGAAAACTCAAGCCGGACAGCATGCCCACCGCCCAGGTCAGCATGTTGCCGAAGTGCACCAGCAGGGGCGTGAGGATGTTCGGCAGGATTTCATGAAAGAGGATGCGCCAACGCGGGTAACCCATCATCTGCGCCGCCTCGACGTACTCCTGCCCGGCCACCGCCACGGCACTGCCACGGGCCAGACGGACCACCCCCGGGGTAAAGGCGATGGCCACGGTCAACACGATCAGCCAAGGTGCACGGCCGAGCATGGACACGATCAGCAGCACCAGGATCAGGTCCGGAAACGCCAGCGATACGTCCGCCGCCCAGCTGATCGCCTGGTCCAGGCGCCTGCGCGAGAACCCGGCCAACAGGCCCAGGCTGCCGCCAACCAGCAATGCGAGGGTGGCTGCTGCCACCGACATCCACAGCACCGACAGGCCGCCGCTGAGCAACCGCGAGAGCAGGTCATGGCCCAGAAAGTCGTGCCCCAACGGTGCCCCGTCAGCCGGTGGGCCGTACACCGGCCCGATCATCGCCGTGGGAGCATGGGGTGCCAGCCAGGGGCCGAAAGCGGCCAGCAGCGCCACCAGCAAGGTGATCACGGCGCCACGGCGCACCTGTGGGTCGGCCAGCCAACGGGATTCAATCATGGGTCGCCTCCTGGGCAGGGGTGCTGCGCACGCGTCGCCACCAGGGCCGAATGCCGCGCCGGATACGGCGGATCATCCGCACCCGGCGCGCCGTGCGCAGCTTGGGAGTGAGCAATACCGTCAACAGGTCGGCCAGCAGGTTGATCAACACCACCGCCAGGGTAATGACCAGCACCGCGCCTTGGACCATCGGCAGGTCGCGCATCTGTATCGCCGCGTTCAATGCAGTGCCGATACCCGGGTAGCTGAAGATCACCTCGGCCAGCAGCGCACCGCCGACCAGGGTGCGCAGGGTCAGTGCCACGCCCTGGATCGCCGGGGTCAAGGCATTGGGCAACGTGTGACGCCAGACGATGCGCCGCTCGGGGACACCCCGCAGGCGCGCGGCGATCACATACTCGGACTCCAGCGCCTCGATCATCGAAGCCCGTACCATACGCGTCAGGTACGGCAGGGCCGTCAGGCTCAGCGCCAGCACCGGCAGCACCAGCGACGGCCACTGCCGCCACAGCGGCAACTGTGGGTCGAGGATCGACACCGCCGGCAGCCAGCCCATGCCCGGCATGGAGAACAGCAGCACCAGGCCGATGGCCAGCAGAAAGCCCGGCGTGGCCTTGAGCAGTATCAGCGTCGACAGGCCCCAGCGGTCCAGCCGGCTGTCACGCCGCAGGGCCAGGCTCACCCCCAGCAGCAGGGCCACCGGCCCCACCAGCGTCAACACCCCGACCAGCAGGGCCAGGGTATGGCCCAACCGGCCGAACAGCAGCTGCGCCACCGGGACCTGTGAGTCCAGCGAAATGCCCAGGTCCCCGCGTAATGCTGCGCCTAGCCAGCGCAGGTACTGCACCAGGATCGGCTGGTCGAGGCCCAGTTGCCGTTGCAGGGTGAGGATGCTTTCCAGCGGCGCATCCGGGCCGAGGATCACCCGTGCCGGGTCCGAAGGCAGCGCCTGGGTGGCGATGAACACCACCAGGCTGATCACCCAGGCGGTCAGCAGCCCGTAACCGAGGCGGCCGATGAACCAGGCCAGCCAGGCCGGCGTGCGTGGCGTGTGTCGAGGATCAGGCATTGGGGTTCAACCAGAGTTCGTCAAAGCGCCAGGATGCGAAAGTGGTCTGTTCCGGGGCAAGCCCGCCAACCTTGGCCGACGCCGCATCGAGCACGTCGGAAAAGCCCCAGATAAGCAACCCGCCACGTTCATGCTGGATGGCCTGGGCTTCGTGAACCAAGGCCGTGCGCCGTGCCAGGTCGGGCTGGGCCAGGGCCTGCTGGAACAGTTCGGTGAAGCGCGGGTCGTGGAAGTTGCTGCGGTTGTAAATGGCCTGCGGTGCATCGTTGTGCAGCGCCGAGGCAAGAAAGCCGCGCGCCGGGGTCGAGCCCGGCGACAGCTGCCATTGCTCGCGTTGCGGGCCGTTGAAGACCGAGCCGTCCACTTGATTGACCTTCACCTGCACCCCGGCCTTCAAGGCCTGCTGGGCAAACACCAGCGCGGCGTTGACGCCAGGCCCTGGCGTGGTGGTCAGTTCCACACGCAAATCGTCCTGCCCCGCCTGGCGCAGCAGCGAGCGGGCCTGGTCCAGGTCGTACGGGCGCTGGGCAATGGCGTGGTTGTAGGTGGGGTCGTGGGGCGAATACAGGTCATTGGCCACCCGTCCAAAGCCATTGAGCCCGCGTGCCACCAGTTCCTGGCGGTCGGCCAGCAGGCGAAATGCCTGGCGTACCCGTACGTCCTGGAACGGCGCCTTGGCCAGGTTCAGGTTAAAGCCGGTGAACGAGGTGCTCGGTGAGGCATACAGGCGCAGCCGTGGGTCGGCCTTGAGCAACGCGCTGTGCTCTGCCTGCACACCACTGGCCACGTCGATCTGACCGGCGCGCAGCGCTGCGGCCCGCGACACCTGGTCCTTGAATTCGATGATTTCCAGTTCATCGGCATAGGGGCGGTTGGGCTTGTAGTAGTTTTCAAAACGGGTGTAGAGCGAGCGCTGCCCAGGTATGAAACTTTTCAGCCGGTATGGCCCCGCGCCCACCGGGTTGGTCACCGGGTGGTAGTCGGTGGGCACGATGCCGCCGAAGCTGATCAACGTTTCGTCCAGCGGGTAGAAGCTTTGCCCGTGCTTGAAACGTATTTCAATAGTGCGCTCGTCCAGTTTGCGCAGGGCCTGCCGATCGATAGCGCCGACCAGCCCGGCGAATGGCGAGGCCAACTGCGGGTCGGTCAGGCGCAGAATCGAGAACAGCATGTCGTCGGCGGTGATGCTTTTGCCGTGGTGAAACTCCAGCCCAGGCTTGAGGCGAATGGTCCAGGCGCTGGCGTCGGCATTCGGCTCGGCGAACTCGGCCAGTGCCAGGCGCGTGCTGACGTCGGCGTTCCATTCCCAGAACTTGGCGTAAAGCGCCCAGCCACGGATGATGCCGCCGCCCACCGGCTTGTGCGCATCAAGGTTGCCGGCCTGGTCGCCATCGATAATGCCCACCCGCAAGCGCCCACCGCGCACCCGCGTACCCGGCAGCGCCGCACTGGCGGCTGCCGGCGCGCCGTTGTCGCAGCCACTGAGCAGCCCGCCGCCGAGCAGCAGGCCGCCGCCAACGGCCAGGCTGTTGCCGAGAAACACCCGGCGCGAAAACAACTCGCTCATCACCCTCTCCTTACGCCGGTTGCGCCACGCCGGGCTTGCTGACTGCGCCCAGGCGCGGCACCTCGAAGCCATGGTCCAGGTCCAGTAGCGGGAACAGCAGGTCTGCCACCCGGTGCGCCTCATCGATCAGCGGGAAGCCTGACAGGATGAATGCCGACGTGCCCTGGGCCTCGTATTCACGAATGCGTTCGGCGACCTGTTCGGCGCTGCCGACCAGGTAAGTGCCGGCTGCAGGGCCGAGGATGTTGAAACCGAACAGGCTGGGGCCCAGCCAGACGTTGGGGTAGATTTCCAGCTCGCGGGCTGTGGGCAGGCGCCCGGCGCGGAGGCTGTCGAGATTGCGCTGGATACGCGGGTCGTCGCTGACGTAGCTCTCGAAGGTTTGCCCGGCAGGCAACTGGCGTTCGATGGCCGCGCGCGCGGTGGCCAGCGAGGTGCGCTGCAACAGGCGCTGTGCATGGGCCCAGGCCTCTTCCTCGGTTTCGCGCACGATCACTTGCAGGCGGGTGCCGTAGGTCAGCTCACGGCCGATCTTCGCCGCCTCGGCCGCCACCCGGCGGAACTTGTCGCCGAGCTTTTGCGGGGTGTCGGCGAAGCTCAGGTACACGTCCAGCAACTGCACCGAATGGGCTACGCCCGGTGCGGAAGTACCGGCACCCCATAGCGGGATGCCGGGCTTTTGCTTGGGTGGGTGCCAACCGCCCAGCGGGTGATGGGCAGCGGCGGGTGCACGGGGTGACAGCTTGACGTAGCGGCCGTCGTAACCCGCCGTTTCGCCGGCGTAGAAGCTTTGAAAAGCGCGCCAGTACTCCAGGCTGAAGTCGTAGCGTTCATCGTGCGGGTAATGTACGCCCAGGGTAGCCAGGCCGGCGTCGTTGCCGTTGACCACGTTGAACAGCAGGCGGCCGTTGGAGAACTGGTCAAAGGTGAGCGCCCATTTGGCCAGCACCGCTGGCGACAGCTCGCCCGGGTGCTGGGCTACCAGAAAGCGCAGGCGCTTGGTGGCGTCGATCAGCGCTGCCGACACGGCCAGGCTTTCGTTGGGGCTGGAGCCGAGCAGCGAGCCGTAGTAGCCCAGGCGGTCCGCGGCGATGGCCAGTTGCTTGAGGTGTTCGAAATCGGTGTGCCAGCGGCCTTCGGGCTCCCAGGGGTAGGGGCCGTCGGGGGTGGTGAGGTACCAGAGTATTTTTACTGCCATGGGGCGGGTCCTTGCTTGGAATGGTTGATCAGGCTGCCAACGCGGTCCTGTAGGAGCAGCCTTGTGCTGCGAAGAGGCCGGTACTACCGATGCAGATGCAGTGCCTGGACTGGCCCTTTCGCAGCACAAGGCTGCTCCTACAGAGTGCGTGGGCGGGCTGAAACGGGGTCAGTTGCGCCGATCGATGCCTGGCACCAAGCCCAGTTCGGTCGCACGGTCGTACAACCCGCTCATCTTCCACTGCTGGGTCAGCACCCCCGGCCCGTAAGGCCGCGACCCGCCCAGGGCATCGGCCAGCAACTGGATCTGCGCCCCCTCCTCCAGCAACAGGATGAACTCCGCCGTGGCCCGCAGCCCCTGCTTGCCCCACACCGTGGCGCCGCCGTTGGCTTCCAGGATTGCCAGGTTGAACGGGTTCTCGGCGATCTTGTCGAGGATGAAGTCCACCTCGGCCTGGCGCCGGTCGATGTACACCGGCAGCTCGCGGGCCAGTTGGTAGCGCTGCACCGGCACGTAGTGGAACGGCAAGGTGCGGTGGGTTTGCGCCCAGGCACCCAGGTACGGGCTGTGCACGTGCGACACGGTGGTGACATCGGCGTGGGTCTGGAACAGCTTGGTGTAACGGCCCAAACCGCCTTTGCCCTTGCCGACGATGACGTTGCCGTCAAAGTCGGTGACGGTGGCCTGCAGCGGCTTGCGGTGGTTCCACGGCCCGCCGTAGTTCACCGACACCAGCAGCTCTTCACCCGGCACACGCTCGATGAAACCGACCGTGCCATTGGCGGTGATGGTGTTGGTTTCGCGAAAGACGCTGAAGGCCGCTTCGGCTTCGGCCACTACCTGGTCGATGAAGGCTTGCAGTTCGGCAGTGACGGGGCGTTCGTTGATCAGTACGGTCATGTTCAATCTCCGGTCAGGTCAGGCGCGGCGTTGGGCCAGCAGTTCATGGGCAGCTTGCAGAGGCCGCGGGTCGACCCAGTCGGCAATGTCGAAATCGGCTTCGAGGAAACCGTGCAGGTACAGGAAGTCTTTTTGTGTGCCGAGGAAGGCCAGGCGCTGTGCGGACAGGTCCGGCGCCAAGGTGGTGTGGAAGTCACCGCGGTAGGCCTCGGCCACGCCCTGGCTGCCCGCGCGGGTTTCGTCTTCGAGAATACGGTTGAGCGCGTCGCGGTTGCCGGCGGCCCATTCGGCGGCACGCAAGGTCTGGGCAAGGAAGCGCACCACCAGGTCGAAATGGTTGTCGAGCAGGCGCTGATGCACGGTGATCGGCCGGGGGGTGCCGTTGTTGATGCGGTGGCGCGGATCGGGCAGCAGGTCGAGGTCGACGCCGACCACCAGGCCCAGCCGGCGTGCGGCGTCGGCTGCTGCCGCGCCCTTCACGTACACGGCATCGACTTCACCGCGCGCCAGGTATTCCAGCCCCGACCATAGCCGCTGCAAGCCCAACGCCGGGGTGGCGGCACTGGCCTGGTCGAGCAAGGCCACTTCCACCAGTTGCACGTCATCTAGGTGCAGCCCCGCCGAGGCCAGGGCGCCTTTGTACCCATGAAGGCTCATGGCCCGGGCAATGCTGCCAGGCCGGCTGTCGCCCCAGGCCGGCAGCGCCAGGCGCTTGCCGCGCAAGTCGGCGGCGCTGCGGATGCCGGAATCCGGGCGGACCAGGATGGTTTGCCATTCCTCGATCCAGGTCAGGCCGATCAGCCGGCTGGGCGAACCGGCCGCACGTGCCGCCAGCGCTGGCACGTTGCCGCCCTCGCGAAACAGCCCGGGCAACTGGTGATCGTAGTGGTGATGGCCTAACTGGCGGGCCTCCTGCAGGGTCGAGACTGGCAAGCCATCGGCAGCGAATTCTTGCTCAAGCCAGCCGAGCTTGTAGGCCAGGCCTGAGGCGGTGGGCACCGGGCAACGCGTGAACCAGATGCGTTCCAGGGCGGATGGGTCGTCTGCCAGGCGTTTTGCTGTGGGGGTTGCGAAGGTCATGGGGTGGCTCCTTGGGCGTCGTGCAAGCACCATTGCAGTGTGCGTGCCAACCGCTGGAGGCCTTGATTTACCTGGGATTGGTTGTTTCGCCAGGTGGTTGGGTGCTTGGCTGGGAGCAGGATTGCGGGCGGGGTGCTGCCAGATCAGCAACATGACTGCTGCTGAGGCAGCAAAATGCTGTGGAAGCCGCGCAGGATGCGGTCTGAGGAGGGGTGGCAAAGATATTGCTCAGGAGGTTGGGACCGCAGCCTCTGTGGGAGCGGGCAAGCCCGCGAAACAGGCGCACTGGCCCTTCAGACAATCCGAGACCCCACCATGAGTGCCATAGAACCCTCCCCCGCCCGTCGGCTGACCAGCGAAGCCGACGCCATCGAAACCGCCCGACAGGTCGCCGCGCACATCGCCGGACTGGCCGCCGACCCGCGCAACAACGGCCAGCTCCCCCATCGCCAGGCCGAGCTGTTGTCCAGCAGCGGCCTGACCGCCATCGCGGTGCCCGCCCAGTTCGGCGGCCTCGGTGCCTCGGTGCAGACCGTGGTCGAAACCGTGCGCCTGATCTCCATCGCCGACGGCGGTGTCGGCCAGTTGCTGCAGATTCACAACGTGATGCTGCGCGGCATCTTTACCGGCTACCCCGATGAAGTACGCGACCGGCTGATTGCCGACGTGCTCGCAGGCAAGCGCTTCGGCAACGCGCTGGCCGAAGTCGGCGGCAAGAACAAGTTCGCCCTCAAGACCCGCGTCGAGCGCCGCGCCGATGGCCAGTGGGTACTCAACGGCAGCAAGTTCTACTCCACAGGCTCCTACCTGGCCGAGTGGATCTCGCTGACCGCCGCCAGCGAAGACGGCGGCGTCGGCGTGCTGCTGCACCGCGACACCCCCGGGCTGACCCTGATCGATGACTGGCAAGCCTTCGGCCAGCAGAACTCGGTAAGCGGTACGGTAAATTTCGACAACATCGTGCTCGATGAGCGCTACCTGACCCGCCGTAGCGGGCCGATGAAACGCACCGGCCTGACCTTCCCGCAGATCCTCCACGCCGCCATCGACACCGGCATCGCCGCTGGCGCCTTGCAGGCGGCTGTCGAGTACCTGCGCGAGCATGCCCGGGCCTGGGTGGAGAGCGGCGTAGAGCGCGCCAGTGACGAGCCGCATGTCATTCGCCAGATCGGTGAGTATGCCGTGGCGCTGCGCGGTGCAGAGTCGGTGCTGCGCGAGGCGGCGCGGGTGTTCGACGAACACGAGCGCGACCCGGAGAACAAGGCGTTGCAGGATGAGCTGATCTTGTCGGTAGCTACCGCCCGTGCGCATTCCGATGCTGCATCGCTGAAGATTTCCAGTGACTTGTTCTCGTTGCTGGGGGCCAGCGCTTCGCTGAGCAAGTGGAACCTCGACCGCTTCTGGCGCAATGCCCGGGTGCACACCACCCACGACCCGATCCGCTGGCGGCTGCATAACGTGGGCAACTACTACCTGAACGGGGCAGACCCAGGGGAGTACACGGCGGTGCTTAATGCCAAGGAGAGCCAGGGCGCTACCCGCCGTTGAATCCATTTGGGGCCGAGGGGCGCGTCGCGCCCCATTCGCGGCACAAGGCCGCTCCTACAAGGGCGGTGTCGCATTCTGATCGAGCATCTACATGAACCACCCGCTTCTTCGGGCATTGGCCATCTACCGCGAAATGCCTTGGCGCTTTGCTCTGGTCGCTGCCTTGTACATTGCCGGCAACCTCGGCCTGGCCTGGCAACAGTGGCTGATCGGCCATGCGGTCGATGATGTCAGCGCCGGCCGCGCCGTGCTGCGCCTGGCCGACAGCAGCCTGGACGCCAGCGTGGCCTGGCACTGGTTGTGGCTGCTGCTGGCCATCGCCCTGGGCCGCGGCCTGCTGCAATACGCCGCCGCCGTGCTGTCGCTGGTGCTAAGCCAGGCCCTGCTCACGCGCCTGCGTGAGCGCATCCTCAGCCAGGTGCAGCGCTTGCATCTGGGCTATCACTGGCACCACGGCATGGGCGAACTGGTCACCCGCACCACCCGCGATGCCGACAAGGTGCGCGACGCGCTGATCACCTTCTGGCGGCAGATCATCGAAACCCCGCTGGTGGTGATCGTCGCGGTGGGCCTGCTGAGTTGGTACGACCCGCTGCTGGGGCTGGTACCACTGCTGCTGACCGGCGCCGGGCTATGGCTGTTCGTGGTGCAGACCGATCGCCTGGTCACCCTCGACCGTGCCGTGGGCGCCGCCTATGACCAGGTCAGCCAGGACCTCGCCGAAGGCATCGGGGGTGTGCGGGTAATCAAGGCATTTGGCCTGGAACAGCAGCGCATTGCCCGCTTCGCCCGACAAGTCGAGGTGTTCACCGGCCATGCCCGCGCTGCCCTTGCCTACGCCAGCTCGCGAATTCCGCTGCCGCAGGCGGTGGTGGCGCTGGGGCATGTGTGGATCCTGGTGTACGGTGCCCATCGCGTGGCGGCCGGCGCGCTGGGTATCGGTGAGCTGGTCACTTCGCTGCTGGTGGCCACCACGCTGGTGTTCCGCATCGAAGGCATTGGCCGGGTGATGCAGACTTTCGCCGATGCCCGCGCCAGTGCCGAACGCATCTGGCAGCTGCTGGACGAACGCCCGGCCATCGTCGGCGGCCATGCCACCCTGCCCGAAGGGCCGTTGGGGCTGAAGCTGAACCAGGTGCAAGTTAGTGCAGCAGAAGCTGGCCGGCCTATCCTGCAAGATTGCTCGCTGACCCTGCTGCCCGGTGAGGTGGTGGCGCTGGTCGGCGCCACAGGCACGGGTAAAAGCCTGCTGGCCAGCCTGCTGCCACGTTTGGCCGATGTACAGCACGGCAGCGTCCAGGTCGGCAGCGATGCTGCAGGTTGGCACGACGTGCGTGACCTCGACCTGGCCGACCTGCGCCGCCGCGTGCAAGTGCTGCCGCAGGAGAGCTTTCTGTTCTCCGACAGCCTGGCGGCCAACCTGCGCCTGGCGGCAGCGCAAGCCAGCGACGCCCAGTTGCGTGAAGGTATGCGCCTGGCCGCCGCTGAGGACGTGCTGGAACGCCTGCCCCACGGCCTCGACACGCCGCTGGGCGACCGCGGCGTGACCCTGTCCGGCGGCCAGCGCCAGCGCCTGTGCCTGGCCCGCGCGCTGCTCGGCGCGCCGGACATCCTCTGCCTCGACGACGCCACCAGCGCCCTGGATGCCCTGGGCGAACGCCAAGTGCTGCACAACATCCGCCGCCTGCACAGCGCCAGCGGCCAAGGCCCGACCTTGCTGCTGATCACCAGTCGCCTCTCCACCCTGCTGCTGGCCGACCGCGTGCTGATGCTGGAAAACGGCCGCATCACTGCCAACGGCAGCCATGCCGAGCTGTGCACGAACAACGCCCGTTACCGCGACTTGCTGGGGATCGACCATGACTGATGCGCAGCACACCCCCGCCAGCGATATCGACATCGAACAACGCCTGGCCCGCCAGGCGCTGGACCGGGGCATGTTCCACCGCTTGCTGCCGCTGTTGCAGCCCATTCGCGGGCAGATCCTTGCCGTGATCGGCATCGAGCTGCTGCTGGTATTTACCGTGTTCCTGCGCCCGTGGTTCGTGCGGGAACTGCTGGACAAGGGCCTGGTGCCCAGCGCCGACCACTGGCTGCTCGACGAGCGCCTGGTACTGTGGTTGGGCCTGGGGCTGGCCGCGAGCTGGCTGGGGCGCTTTCTGCTGGCCGGGGTGTCACAGTTCATTGCCGGGCGCGCAGCGATCGGCGTGCTCAACGCCTTACGGGTGAAAGTGTTCGCCCATGTGCAGGCGCTGTCGGTGAGCTACTTCGACCAGACCCGCGCCGGGCGCATCATTTCCCGTGCCGACCGGGACGTGGATGCGCTGGAGCCCTTGCTGGTGCAGGGCCCGCCCGAGCTGCTCGGCGCCTTGCTGCGCTGCGGCCTGGCAGCGGTAATGCTGTGGCGCATCGACCCCAGCTTCTTCTACAGCCTGGCTGCCACGGTACCGTTGCTGGTCGTGGCCACCTGGCTCTTCAAACGGGTTTCGCAGCGCAATTGGGCCAAGGTGGCCGAGCAGCGCAGCCGCTTCACCGCACACCTGGTGGAAAGTGTGAGCGGGGTGCGGCTGATCCAACAGTGCGGGCAAGAGCAGACCAACCAGGCACGTTACCGACGCCTGCTGGAAGACTTCAACCAGGCGCTGATCCGCGGCAGCCTGCGCGCCGGGTGGTTCGCCCCGTTTACCGCATTGCTCAGCACCGCCGGCATGGCCGTACTGTTGCTGGTGGGTGCTCATGGCCTGGCCGAGGGTAAGGTCAGCGTGGGCCAGGTGGCCGAGAGCCTGTTCTACGTGTTCCTGTTCCTTGGGCCACTGCAAGAGCTGTCGGACCTGTTCGAGCGCTACGCCACCGGCAGCGCTTCAGCCCAGCGCATTTTCCTGCTGCTCGACACCCGCCCACAAGTGCTCGACCCGCCAGCGCCACACGCCCTGACCAAGGCGCGCGGCCAGGTGGACTTCGACGCGGTCGGCTTTGCCTATACCCCGAACAGCTCGCGCCCGGTGATCGACGGGCTCGACCTGCATATCCGCGCAGGTGAAGTGCTGGCCATCGTCGGCCCTTCCGGGCACGGCAAGAGCACCCTGGTGCAGTTACTGACGCGCTTCTACGAAGTGCAGCACGGCGCCGTGAAGCTGGACGGCATCGACCTGCGTGCGCTGGCCCAGCATGACTTACGGCGCAACGTGGGCGTGGTGCTGCAGGACAACGTGCTGTTCAGCGGCAGCATCCTCGACAACCTGCGCCTGGCCGCGCCATCTGCCGACGATGCACAACTGGTGGCCGCAGCCCGTGAGCTGGGTGCCGACGAGGTGCTGGAGCGCCTGCCGCAGCGTTACGAAACCGAAGTCGGCCCACTGGGCGCGCACCTGAGCCATGGCCAGCGCCAGTTGGTGTGCCTGGTGCGGGCCTACCTGGCCGACCCGGCGGTGCTGGTGCTGGACGAAGCCACCTCGGCAGTGGACGTGCACACCGAGCGACGTATCCAGCGCGCGCTGCGCAGGCTGTGCCAGGGGCGGACTGCGATCATCATCGCCCACCGCCTGGCGACCATTCGCGATGCCGACCGGATTGCCGTGGTGAAGCATGGGCGGGTGGTGGAGCAAGGGGCGCATGCCGATCTGATCGGGCGTAATGGCGCCTATGCGGCGCTGTACGACGCGTACCTGCGCAGTGCTGGAGAGGTTGTAACCGAGGGGATCGAAGTCTGACTTGCCGGCCTCTTCGCGGGTAAACCCGCTCCCACAGGATCACCACAGCATTCAATACCTGTGAGGTACCTGTGGGAGCGGGTTCACCCGCGAAGAGGCCGGGCCTGTTCATGCTGCTACCCCAGCATCCATTGCTGCCGCACTGCTGCCACAGCAGCAGCCCTCTGCCCGTCTACTCCTCAAACCCCCGCCCTACAGGCCACGCGCCACGCATGGCACAGCCGTTGCACCGCCGTCCCCATCCGCACAACCTCCCCCTTCAGGAGCCCCCATGACCACCGAATTCTTCTGGCGCCTGCCCTTGGGCACCGATGGCCCACAGCTGTCCACCGACCGCCACAACCGCGGCAACCCCGCGCACCGCCCCGGCAATATCGCCCCCGGCCGCCTGCCCGATGGCCAGGCCGATGGTTTCACCTACATCGACTACATCGCCCAGGTGGCCAAGGCCGCCGAGCTGGCCGGGTTCGAAGGCGCGCTGCTGCCCACCGGCCCGGAGCCTTGGATCGCGGCCGCCGCGCTGGCCCGCGAAACCCGGCGCATCCGCTTCCTGATCGCTTTCCAGGCCACCTGGACCCTGCCCGCCTACGCCGCCCAGCAGGCGGCAATCCTGCAGAACCTCAGCGGTGGCCGGCTGGACTGGAACATCATCACCGGCGGCAACCCGGCCAGCCAACGGTCCAATGGCGACTTCCTGGAGCATGACCTGCGCTACAAGCGCACCGGCGAATTCCTCGACGTGATCCAGGGCCTATGGACACAGGAAAAGTTCTCCTACGAAGGCGATATCTACCGCCTGGAAAACGGCAGCCTGCCGCCGGGCCTGCAACACGAACGCAAACCGGGCGTGTACTTTTCCGGTTTTTCCGACGCGGCGCTAGACGTGGCTGCGCGGCACGCCGATGTGTACCTGAACTGGGCCGAGCCGATCGACAAGCTCAAGCCGCATATCGAACGCGTGCGCGAACTGGCCGACAAACAGGGCCGCACGGTGCGTTTCGGCCTGCGTGTCGACCTGTTCGCCCGCGAGACCGAGGAGCAAGCCTGGCGCGAGCTGCGCCAGCAGTTCGAGCGCCTGGAAGGCAAGGCCAGCGCCAGTGCCAAGGGCTTCGTGACCGGCTCGGACTCTGTCGGCGGTGCACGCCAGGCAGCCTACCACCAAGGCTTGCAGGGCTTCGACGAACTGATCCTGGCACGCAACCTGTGGGCCGGCTTCGCCAAGGCCAAGCCCGGCCCCACCGTGGGTCTGGTGGGTAGCCATCAGAACATCGCCGAACGCCTGGCCGAATACCGCGATGCCGGTTTCAGCACCTTCATCCTCGCCGCCAACCCGCACCTGGAAGAGGCCCTGCGCATCGGCCAGGAAGTGTTGCCGCTGGTGCAGCAGGCTGCCACCACCACCCCTTTGCAGGCCAGCGCCTGAGCCGACCGGAGCTGAACATGAGCCAACCCCTCGATACCCTGTGGTACACCCGTTGTCCGGTGCCCACCGGCCTGGGCATCGCCGTGCAGCAAGGCTGGCTGCAGGAAGACCTGGCCGGCCTCGGCACCCAGGTGCAGTCCCTGCGTGAAGCCGACCAGCAGGCGGTGCGCGAATCGCACTTCGACCACAGCCTGCTCAATTCGGTACGCCACGGCGGCAGCATCCCGGCCATCTGGGCCCGCGCCCAGGGCCGCGACACCCGCGTGATCGGCCTGTCGTGGGCCGATGAGGCGCAGTTGATACTGACCCGCCAAGACAGCGGCATCTACACCGTAAAAGACCTCAAGGGCCGCCGCTTCGGCCTGCCCGACTGGGCCGCCGCACAGATCGACTTCACCCGCGCGCAAGCCCTGCGCGGGCTGGAAAACGCCCTCAAGCTGGCAGGCTTGCAAGTGGGCGACGTGGACCTGGTCAACTACCGCTACGACGGCACCTTCAGCGACCGCCCGGTGCGCAACGTGGCCGGCACGCCGGTGTCCAGCACCCAGAGCGAAGGCCGCAACCTGGAGCTGGCCGGCCTGCTGCGCGGCGAGGTCGATGCAATCTTCCTCAAGGGCGCCAGCGCCGTGCAACTGGCCCACGCCTTTGCCCTGCACACGGTGATCGACACCGGCAGCCACCCCGACCCGCTGATCCGCAGCAACAACGGCACGCCACGCACCCTGGCGGTAGACAGCCACCTGCTGGCGCAGCACCCGCAAGTGGTGCGCACCCTGCTCGGCTCGGTGCTGCGCGCCGAACGCTGGGCCCACCAGCACGCCGACGAAACCCGCCGCTACCTGGCGCGGGAAACCAACAGCAGCGAGTACTGGGTGCAAGTGGCTTACGGCACCGACGCCCACCTGCGCCTGAGCACGCGCCTGGACGAACAGGCCATTGATGCCTTGCAGGACTTTGTCGAGTTCCTCAAGCGCTGGCGCTTCATCCCAGCGCGCTTCGAGGTGCGCGACTGGATCACTCGCCAACCACTGGACCAACTGCTGGCCCCCCTCCACATGGACAGGAAACCCGTTACCCCATGACCAAGCCCCTGGAAACGCTCTGGTACACCCACAGCCCCGTGCCCACCGGCCTCGGCATCGCCGTGCAGTCGGGGCGGCTGGCCGAGGCCTTCACGCCGTTTGGCACCAATATCCAGTCGCTGCGCGAGTCCAGCGAACGCGAGGTGCGCGAAGCCCACTACGACCATCACCTGCAGAACTCGGTGCGCCACGGCGGTAACATCCCGGCAATCTGGGCCTACGCCAGCGGCGTCGAGACCCGCGTGCTGGGGCTGTCGTGGAGTGATGAGGTGCAGTTGATCCTCACCACCGAAGAAAGCGGCGTACGCAGCATTCGCGACCTGAAGAACCGCCGTTTCGGCATACCCAAGTGGGCCAACGTCCAGATCGACTTCACCCGTGCCCAGGCCCTGCGCGGGCTGGAAAACGCCCTGAAGCTCGAAGGCCTGGCGGTGGCCGATGTGGAGCTGGTCGACTACCCCTACGGCGGCACCTACAGCGACGACGCCAAGCAGCACCTGTACGGTGCCGAAGTGAGCCTGGACACCAGCCGCTTCAGCCGCCGCAACAATGAGCTGATCGGCCTGCTGCGGGGCGATATCGACGCCATCTTCCTGAAGGGTGCGCACGCGGTGCACCTGGCCCATGAGTTCGGCCTGCGCGTGGTGGTCGATACCGGCAGCCACCCCGACCCGCTGATCCGCAGCAACAATGGCACCCCGCGCACGCTGACCGTGGACCGGCATTTGCTGGAAAACCACTTCGATGCCAGCCGTACGCTGGTCGACACGGTGCTGCGCACCGAGCAATGGGCCTGGGCCAACCCGGAAGACACTCGGCGCTTTTTGGCGCGCGAACTGAACACCAGCGAGTACTGGGTGGCAGCGGCCTATGGCGACGACGCGCACCGGCGCTTGCGCACCACCCTGGACAGCCGCTCGATCGAGGCGCTGCAGGACTTTACCGAGTTCCTGTTCAGGTGGGGGTTCATTCCACGGCGTTTCGATGTGCGGGAGTGGATTGATTTTCGCGTGCTGGAGAGTGTGATCGGTTCGACTTCGCGGTTGGCGGTTTGAGATTTTTGGGGCTGCTGCGCAGCCCTTTCGCGGCACAAGGCCGCTCCTACAAGGGCCTGGCTTACGCTGAACAATTGTAGGAGCGGCCTTGTGCCGCGAAAGGGCCGCAAAGCGGCCCCAACAATCTCAGCCCCACCACTGCTGCCCCAGCAGCACCCGCCCAGCACCCCACTGCTGCCCAATCTGCAACACCCTCTCAAAAATCGAATAAAATCCTTATATTTCAATGATTTGACAACATGGCACAGTCCCTGCTCTAGCTCTCCCCAACAACGCTTTACATACGGGGAGATCCACCATGCACCAGCTCAATCCACTCGCCCGCCAGATCAGCCTCGCGCTGCTGCTGGCCGGTACCGGCAGCCAGGCCATCGCCGCCAACGAAGTCAATAAAACCGAACCGGCCCTGGAAACCGTCACGGTCACCGCCCAGCACCGCGAGCAGACCTTGCAGGAAGTCCCGGTGGCCGTGTCGGCCATCAAAGGCACCAGCATCACCGCCGATGGCGTGCGCTCGATGGGCGACATCACCACCTTCGTGCCCAACGCCTCGGCCAAGAACCCCGACGGCGACGGCCGCCCGCGTTGGTACATCCGCGGCCTGGGCACCGGCGACACAGGCGCGGCAACGGTCTTCCCGGTGGGCATCTACGCCGATGACGTCTACCTAAACGCCCCCATCGCAGGCGGTGGGCCGCTGTTTGACCTGGAGCGCATCGAAATACTGCGTGGGCCCCAAGGCACCCTGTATGGCAAGAACACCACTGCCGGTGCAGTGAACGTGATCTCGAAGAAGCCCACCTTCGACACCGACGGTTATGGCACTGTCGGCTTTGGCAGCAAGAACGAACGCATCGTCACCGGCGCCATCGGCGGCGCGCTCGTGGACGAAAAACTGGCCGGGCGAGTGGCGCTGTATTCCGAGGAGCGTGACGGCTTCCAGAACAACGACTTCAACGGCAACACCTATGGCGATGTGAACAAGAAAGCCATCCGCCTGCAGTTCCTGGGCCAGCTCAACCCCGACCTGGACGCCCTGCTCAAGGTCCACAGCCGCCAGTTCAAGGGCGACGGCAGCAATGGTTCGCTGCCCGTGGGCCGCTACTACAACGTCGGCTACGAACGCCCGCATGGCCGCGACATCTCGCTGAACGTCAACGAAGACTACCGCCTGGACCACGACGGCGCCTCGCTGACGTTCAACTACTACCTGGGCGACTACACGCTGACCTCGATCAGCGCCTACGACTACATCCGCAACCGCTCCACCAGCGACGCCGACTACACCCCCTACGAGGTCAACGGCGCGTCGATCACCGACAACAGCTACCGCCAATGGTCGCAGGAGTTTCGCCTGGCCTCGCCGGAAGACCGCCCGCTGCACTGGCTGCTGGGTGCGCACTACTTCCACGAAGACCTCGACAGCTCGGCACAGCGGGTGGTCACCCCCGGGCCGACGCCAAACGGTACCGGCTCGAATCAGGTGGGCACCACGGCTTTCCGCGACATGGGCTTTGACCACCGCACCGACAGCTACGCGCTGTTTGGCAACCTGACCTATGACTTCACCGATGACTTCAGCGTCACCGGTGGCCTGCGCTGGACCCAGGAGAAAAAGGACATCGACCTGGACCTGGTGCAGCTTACCCGCGCCACCGCCAACGGTCCGCTGGTCCCGCTGGGTGGCGTGGGCACCAACGGCAATCGCCAGGAAGACAAGACCTGGGAGGCCTGGACCTACGACCTGACGCCCGAGTACCGCATCAACGACAACCTGCGGGTGTTCTTCCGCTACGCCCACGGCTTCCGCTCGGGCGGCTTCAACACCGGGCTGTCGACCAGCCTGGCGCAACTGACCACGGTCGACCCGGAAGAGCTGGATGCCTATGAGCTGGGGCTGAAGTCGGAGTGGTTCGACCGCCGCCTTACCGTCAACGCCAACCTCTTCTACTACGACTACTCCGACATCCAGGTGAACCTGCTGACGGTGAACAATGGCGTGCTCACCACCGCACTGACCAACGGCGCCAAGGGCAAGGTCAAGGGTGCGGAGCTGGAGATCGAAGGCCAGCCGACCGAGCGCCTGCACCTGCGCGCGGCGGTGTCGTTCCTTGACACCGAATACACCGACTTCAAGAACACCAACCCCACCACTGGCGCGGTAACCGGCGATTACAGCGGCAACAGCTTCGTGCGTTCGCCGCGCAACGTGGTGTCGCTGGGTGCCGACTACACCATTGCGCTGGAAGTGGGCGGCAAGCTGGTGGCAGGGGGGGACGTGAGCTTCCGTGACAAGGAGTACTTCCTGGCCGACCGCCAGAGCAGCGCCGACGAAACCCTCAGCCAGCCCCACTACACGTTGGCCAACGCCCGCCTGAGCTGGTTCAGCCACGACGAAAAGCTGAGCGTGACCGGTTTCGTCAACAACCTCACCGACCGCCGCTACCAGGTGCACGGCCGGCCCAACGGTACCGCCGGGCAGTACGTGATCACCTACGGCGACCCGCGCACCGTCGGGTTCAGCGTTACCAGCCGGTTCTAGGTTGCCCTTTCGGCCTTATCGCCGGCACTGCCAATACATCATTCAGCAGGAACACCCCATGCCCCACCACACCCCCTTGGCCAGCGCCATCGCTTTGGCCATCGCCGGCCTGGCCATGCCCGCATTCGCCGCCGAACCCGCCGACCGCCTCGACACCGTGGTTGTGGTCGGCACCCACCGCAGCGACGTCACCGCCCTGCAAAGCGCCGCGCCGGTCGATGTGCTGAGCGGTGAAAAACTCCAGGAAACCGGCGCCAGCGACCTGTCCGCGGCACTCACTGCGCTTTCGCCTTCGTTCAGCTTCCCGCAGTCGCCCCAGGGCGCCTTTGCCGGTTCGATTGCCCAGGGCGCCTCGCTGCGCGGCCTGGCCTCCGACCAGGTGCTGGTGCTGGTGAACGGCAAGCGCCGCCACACCAGCGCCAACGTCACCCGCCAGGGCCTGGTCAACGCCCGTGGCGCGGCGGCCGTGGACCTCAGCCTGATCCCGCTGTCGGCCATCGAACGGGTAGAAATCCTGCGCGATGGTGCGGCCGCCCAGTACGGCTCGGACGCCATTGCCGGGGTGATCAACATCGTGCTCAAGGAGCGCGACGAAGGCGGTAACGCCGGCTACCGCTTCGGCGGCTACAAGAAAGGCGACGGCCTGCAGCGCAAGCTCAGCGGCTGGAAGGGCTTTGCACTGCCCAACGACGGCTTCCTGACCCTGGCCTTCGACGCCGGCAGCCAAGACCCCGCCAGCGATACCCGCGACGACAACCGCCTGTTCTACCCCGGCTCCACCAGCATCGACACCGCGCGCGAGCAGAACAACCGTTACCGCAACTGGCGCTGGGGTTCGGGCAATGTCTCGGACCAGTACAACTTCACCGCCAACGCCGAGATGGGTTTGAGCGAGGGGCTAAGTGCCTACGGTTTTGCCACCTATGCGCACAAGAATACGGATGCCGAGAACTTCTTCGACCCGCCCACCACATTGCGCAACAACTACGGCAGCGTAGCCCTGGCGCGCTACCCGGACGGCCGTCTACCGGTCACCCGCTACGGCCTGGAAGACTTTGCCGTCACCGGTGGCCTGCGCTTCGAGGACCAGGCCCTGGGCAAATTCGACTTGGCGCTGAACTACGGCAATAACCGCGTCGACTCCACCGACCGCGACGCCATCAACCCCAGCTGGGGCACCGCCAGCCCGTCGACCATCTACACCGGTCGCCGCGAAGCCGACCAGACCAACCTGACCCTGGACTGGACCCGCGACTTCGCCAACGACTGGCTGTTCAAGCCGCTGACCGTTTCCGCCGGGCTGGCCTGGCGCCAGGAAAACTACGACCTCAGCGAAGGTGACGCCGCCGGCTGGTCAAACGGGCCGCTGTTCAACACCATCGACCCTGTCTCCGGCAGGCGCATACCCGGTTACTACTCGGGCATCACCCAGGTCGATGCCGTGTCGCTGGACCGCCGCGTGATCGGTGCCTACTTTGATGTCGAAGCCCAGCTGAGCGAAAAGTTGCAGGCCGGCGTGGCCGTGCGCAGCGAGCACTATTCGGACTTCGGCGACACTACCAATGGCAAGTTGTCGTTGCGCTACGACTTCACCCCGCAGATTGCCGCGCGCGCCAGCGCCAGTACCGGCTACCGTGCGCCTTCGCTGGTGCAGAGCGGGTTATCGTCGTTTAGCGTACAGGTGGTGGAACAGCCCCCAGGCAGTGGCAACTGGGTCGAGGTGCAGCAGCGCACCCTGCGTGCCGACAGCCCGGAAGCGGCCCTGCTTGGCGGCAAGGCGCTGAAACCTGAAGAATCGACCAACTTCTCCGTGGGCCTGGTCTGGCGGCCATTGCCCAACGCCTCGGTCACACTCGACGCCTATCGTATCGACATCGACAACCGCATCACCCTGTCCGACCAATTACCTGCATCGGTAGTGGGTCCGATCTTCGCAGGTACCCCTTACGCCAACATCCAGAGCGCGGCGTTCTACACCAACATTGCCGACACACGCACCGATGGCTTCGAATTGGCCGGCCATTACCAGCTGGATGCAGGCCGCTGGGGGCGCGTGGACTTCAACGGTGGCTACGCGCGCAACAACACCCGTATAACCGGACTGGATGATGTGGGCGGCATCCCTGGCAGCCAGATCATCGGCCGCAACACTCAGGGGCTGATCGAAGACGGCACCCCCGAGGACAAGCTGACCCTCAGTGCCAACTGGCTGTATGACGGCTGGAGCGTCACCGTCGCCCAGCGCCGGTATGGGGAATGGAAGAACCGCAACGCCGCCAACCCGACGCTGGACCAGACCTTCAGCCCGCAATGGGTGACCGACCTGGATGTGTCGTACCGCTTCGACCTGGGCCTGACCTTGTCGGCGGGCGCGATCAACCTGTTCGACAGCCACCCGGACAAGCTCGAGGGCGCACAGTTGTACGGCGTGCCCAAATACTCCATCACCAGCCCGGAAGGGGCGCAGGGGGCGTTCTACTACACCAGCGTGAGTTACGACTTCTAAGCTGAAACCGGGTTGCCTTCTTCGCGGGCTTGCCCGCTCCCACAGGTCCTGCACAGGTTCGCAGACAGGTGCCATCCTGTGGGAGCGGGCAAGCCCGCGAAGAAGCCAGCACCGATGCTGCTGACTGACTGCTGCTCTGGCAGCACCTCGCTGCTGCTCAAGCATCACACTCACCCTCCAGCCCCGCAATCCGGGGCTTGCGCCCCTGGCACAGCTCTTGCGATACACCTCTACCTTCTGCTTTCCCAAGGCCAGCCATGCGCGTGCTTTCTCGTCTTTCCTGGTTCATCTCCCCCCTGGCCCTGCTTATCTGCTGGGCCGTGGTGGCCTATGCCGGGCTGTTTCCGGCCAACCTGCTTATACCGCCGCTGGAGGTGTGGCACAGCCTCACCGACCTGCTGGCCACCGGCGAGTTGCAAGAGCACTTGGCCGGCAGCCTGTCGCGACTGGCCTTGGGCTTTACCGGCGGCGCACTGGCCGGCCTTGGTTTCGGCGCGGCGCTGGCCTTGTCGAAGACCGTGGAGGCCTACTGCGCCCCGCTGTTCCACACCCTGCGCCAGGTGCCCAGCATCGCGTTGATCCCGATGTTCGTGCTGCTGTTTGGGGTGGATGAAACCTTCAAGGTGATCATCGTCGCCAAGACTGCGTTTTTCCCGGTGGCACTGGCCACCTGCGAAGGTATCCGCGCGATCCCTCGCAGCCATTTCGAAGTGGCTGCGGTATACCGCCTGCGCTGGCCCACGCTGGTATGGCGGATCGCCCTGCCCGCTGCGGTGCCGGCGATCGTCACCGGTATCCGCGTGGCCCTGACCCGTGCCTGGGTAGTGCTGGTGGCTTGCGAGCTGCTGGCGGCCGACAGCGGTCTGGGGCAGATGATCGAGATGGGCCGGCAAATGCTGCGCATCGATGTAGTGATGGTCGGCGTTGTGCTGACCGGGCTGATCGGCTTCACCCTGGACTTCACCCTGCGCCGCGTGGAACGACACTTGTCCGCCTGGCAGAGCCGCTGAGGAGGCTGTGATGAAACGACTTGATTTGCGTGGCCTGGTACTGCCGCTGTTGCTGCTCGGCGCCTGGGAGTACGCCTCGCGCCAAGGTGCAGCCGGGGCCTATGCGTTCGTGCCACTGGCGCAGGTGGGCACAGCATTGGCCGAACTGCTGGGCAGCGGCGAACTGCTGGTCAACCTGTGGGCGAGCCTGTTACGTACCTGCAGCGGCCTTGCCATCGGCATTGTCGGCGGTGTCGGGCTGGGTACGTTGATGGCCCTGTCCTCCCCCGCCAACCGCCTGATCGCGCCGCTGTTCCATGCCTTGCGCCAGGTGCCGATGCTGGGCTGGATCCCGCTGATCGCCTTGTGGCTGGGGAACGGCGAAGGCGCCAAGCTGCTGATCGTCAGCCTGGCAGCGTTGTACCCGATGGTGCTCAACACCTTCGAGAGCCTGCGCCAGGTCGCCGGCCAGCACCGCGAAGCGGCACGGGTGCTGATGCTCGGCCGCTGGCAGCAGCTTTGGCTGATCCTGTTGCCCGCCGCACTGCCCGGCATTGCCGCCGGGGTGCTGCAAGCCTTGGCCTTTGCCTGGGTAACCTCGGTGGGCAGCGAGCTGTTTTTGTCTGCCGGGGCTGGCCTTGGCAGCCTGATGATGAACGCCGAAGCTGCGGCGCGCATGGAGATCATCGTGGTCTGCGTGCTGTGCATCGGCCTGAGTGGCTACCTGATGTCCTGGCTGTGCACCCTGCTCACCCGCCGCCTGCTGCGCTGGCGCACCAACCATTGAAAGGCCCGACCATGAACGCCATCGCCCACGTTTTACCCACCACCGCCAGCACCGGCGCGCTGACCATTCGCGGCCTGAACAAGGCGTACCCGCTCAAGGGCAAGCAGGTGCCAGTGCTCGAAGGCATCGATCTGGATATCCGCCCGGGCGAATTCGTCAGCATCCTCGGCGCCAGCGGCTGTGGCAAATCCACGCTGCTGCGGCTGATTGTCGGCCTCGACCAGGACTACCAGGGCCAGATCCTGCTGGACCGGCAACCCGTGCGCGGGCCGGGCCTGGAGCGCGGTATCGTGTTCCAGGACCATCGTCTGTTCCCGTGGATGACCCTGCAGCAGAACATTGCCTTGGCCTTGAAAAACCATGCGCTACCCGCAGCCGAGAAGAACAGGTTGGTGGCCGAGCACATCGAACTGGTAGGCCTGAGTGGTTACGAGCAGGCCTACCCGCACCAGCTGTCCGGCGGCATGGCCCAGCGCGCGGCAATTGCCCGGGCGCTGGTGAACAAGCCCAAGGTGCTGTTGCTGGACGAACCGCTCGGCGCGCTGGACGCCCTGACCCGGGTACGGTTGCAGCAGGAGTTGCAGCGCATCTGGGTGCAGGAGCGTTGCACGGTAATCATGGTGACCCATGACATCGAGGAAGCGCTGTACCTGGGGGACCGGGTGATCGTGATGGACGCGCACCCGGGGCGGATTCGCGAGGACTTGCGCATTGATCTGCCACACCCACGACAGCGGGACAGCCAGGTGTTGCAGGGGTACAAGCAGCGCTTGCTGGGGGAGCTGGTGGGGCATTGCGGGGGAGACGGGCGCCTCGCCTGAGGTGGTGGAACGGGTCTCCCGAAGGATGATTGCGGCGTGCTTAGCCGGGGCCGCTTTGCGGCCCATCGCGACACAAGGCCGCTCCTACAGAGATGTGCAATCCCCTGTAGGAGCGGCCTTGTGTCGCGATGGGCTGCGCAGCAGCCCCTGCATTTCAAGCCAACAGCTGGTCCCTCTGGCCCTCAACCCACCAAGGTGAAGTCCGCTGCAGTCACTGTGGTTGCATCCGCCACCCCTACCAGGCGAATGGAGTCGGTAGCACCGATGCTGACCAGCGTATCGTCGCCAACATCGGCGATGGTGACGCTGGCGGCGAAGGTCGCCGCGGTAATGTTGAAGGCCGTGATATCCAGCAGGTCCTGGCCACCGGTCGCGTTGCTGTCGAAGTTGATGATCAGGTCATTGCCGAAGCCGGCAGCAAACTGGAACACATCATTGCCATCAGTGGCCATCATCGTGTCATCGCCTGCACCGCCGTTGACCGTGTCGTCGCCCACCTCACCGTTGAGGAAGTCGTTGCCACTGCCACCCGACAGGATGTCGTTGCCAGCATCACCGAACAGCGTGTCGCTGCCTGTACCACCGTTGAGGATGTCATTGCCAAGACCGCCATCGAGGCTGTCGTTGTCGTCGCCACCGTTCAAGGTGTCGTTGCCACTGCCACCTAGCAGCTGGTCGTTGCCTGCGCCACCGTTGAGGGTGTCATCACCAGAATTACCGGTGATGACGTTGTCCAAGCCATTGCCGTTACCCGTGAAGTTGGCGACGCCGAAGTACCTCAGGTTTTCCAGGTTGTTGCCCAGCGTCCAGCTGGTCAGCGTGGTACGCACAAGGTCCGTGCCACCTCCTGCCAGTTCCACCATCACGTCCCCGGTATTGTCGACCACATAACTGTCATTGCCGGCACCGCCCACCATCTGGTCGGCACCTGCACCACCGTTAAGGAAGTCGTTGCCAGCACCGCCGATGATGGTATTGCCCAGGGCATTGCCCGTACCGGTGAAATTGCCAGTACCGGTGAAGGTCAGGTTCTCGAGAGTGGCCCCCAGTGTGTAGGTGGCCAGGGTGGTCTGCACTAGGTCCGTGCCGCCGCCGGACGCTTCAGTGACAATGTCGCCCACGTTGTCGACAACATAGATATCGTTGCCCGCACCGCCAATCAGGGTGTCCGCGCCAGCCCCACCGTTGAGGACATCGTTGCCTGTGTTACCGCTGATGACGTTGTTCAGACTGTTGCCCGTACCGATGAAGTTAGCGGTGCCGAAGTACCTCAAGTCCTCCAGGTTGCTACCCAGTGTCCAACTGGTCAGCGTAGTGCGCACCAGGTCGGTACCACCACCTGCCTGTTCCACGAGCACGTCTGCGGCATTGTCGACCACGTAACTGTCGTTGCCGGCCCCCCCCACCAAGAGGTCGTCACCACCGCCACCGTTGAGGAAGTCGTTACCGGCACCACCGACGATGGTGTTGACCAGGCCGTTACCCACACCCGTGAAGTTGCCGGTGCCAGTAAAGCTCAGGTTCTCCAGGGTGGCAGCGAGGGTGTAGTTCGACAGGCTGGTGCGCACCAGATCGTTGCCCCCTCCCAACGCCTCGCTGACGATGTCTGCGGCGTTGTCGACAACAAAGGTGTCATCACCCGCACCGCCGATCATGATGTCTGCACCAAGCCCGCCATTGAGTGTGTCGTTGCCAGCATTGCCGGTGAGGGTGTCATTACCTGAACCGCCGGTGATGACGTTGTCCAGGCCGTTACCGGTACCGACGAAGTTGGCGGCGCCGAAGTAGGTCAGGTTTTCCAGGTTGCTACCCAGCGTCCAGCTGGTCAGCGTGGTACGCACCAGGTCGGTGCCCTGCCCTGCCTGTTCCACAATCACATCCGCGGCATTGTCGACTACATAGCTGTCGTTACCAGCGCCACCCACCAGTTGGTCGATACCCCCACCACCATTGAGGAAGTCGTTGCCAGCACCGCCGACGATGGTGTTGGCCAGAGTGTTACCCACCCCCGCGAAGTTGCCACTGCCGGTAAAGGTCAGGTTCTCCAGATTGGCCCCCAAGGTGTAGCTGGCGAGGTTGGTCTGCACCAGGTCCGTGCCCCCACCAGTTGCCTCGCTGACGGTGTCGCCAGCATTGTCGACGACGAATGTGTCGTTGCCCGCGCCACCGGTCATGGCATCTGTACCCAATCCACCGTTGAGTACGTCATTGCCGGTGCCGCCAATCAAGGTGTCGGTACCCAAGCCACCGTTGAGCGTGTCATTACCGGTACCGCCGTCGAGGGTGTCGTTGCCTTCACCGCCATCAAGGCTGTCGTCGCCATCACCGCCAAACAACTGGTCGAATCCGGCCAGTCCAATGAGGGTGTCGTTACCTGCCAGACCGAGCAGAACATCGTCGCCCACGGTACCCGTCAGGGTGTCTGCAGCAGTTGTACCCACCAGCACCACACCTGGCACCGCCGGCACCTCGGCCGTTGCTGCGGATGTCAGCGTTTCCAGCGCGCCAAAGCCATCGGTGTAGTGCACCAACACGCGCAGCTGGGTGTGAGCCTGGGACGCCCCTGGGGTGAAGGTCGCAGAGGTCGCACCGGCAATGTCGGTGAACGTCGTACCGCTACCTTGCTGCCACTGGAAGCTGAACGCCCCCAGCCCGTCAATGTCGGCAATACTGCCGGTCAGTGCCGTCAGCGTCTGCCCGATATCCGGCGTGGTGTCGCTGATCAGCAGTGCACCGGTCGGTGCATCGTTGACGTTGGCCACCGGGTCGAGGATGTCGGAGGCGATGCTTTCCTGCACACCAAAGTCATCCACGTAGCTGACCACCACGCGCATGTTCTGCCCCACTTGCTCCTGGGTCAGGACAAAGGTGCTGCTGATGGCGCCAACAATGTTGACCCAGCCCACACCCCGGTTGGACTGCCACTGGAAGGTGAACTGCGGGTTGCTCAGGCCGTCGGCATCGACGATGGTCGCCGGGTTGGCAGTGAGCGTCTGGTTCTGCACCAGCAGCCCGGTCACGGTCGGCCCGGCACTCGGTGCGCTGTTCGCCGACGAATCGACGATTTCCAGCGTGCCCTTGGCGTCCTGGTACACCGCACGTACGCGGATGCTCAGGCCAGCCACATCGTCCGTGACCCGGTAGGTGGCGCCCGTCGCCCGCTGGACCTCACCTGCGGCGACAAAGGTGATGTCTTCATAGACACCCGAACCCGGCAGCGTCTCGACTTGCCAGTAATAGGCCACAGGGCCGTTGACCGCGCCGGTCGTGTTAGCCGCGCTGACGTTGTCCGCATCGTGTACCGCCAGCGGTGTAACGCGCAGCAGCTGGCCGCTGATCGGCGTGTCGTCACGCAACCCGGTGGCAGCGTCCAGGATCGCCAGGTGCCCCGTGGGGCCAGCGTTGACGGCGGTACCCACGCCAGAGGCCTGGGAGCGGTCAGAGAACTGCAGCCGCTCGATACCGGTCAGGTGGTCGACACCATCACGCCCGGCCACCAGGTCGGTGACGATCACCGCATTGCCATCGACCACCACGCTGTAGTCGGTGGCTACCCCCGAGAACACCGCCGTGTCGTAGTTGTCGGTGCCGTTGAGGATCTCCCGCACGATCACCAGCTGGCCTGGGTTGTAGGTGCCGTTGAGCATCAGCGGCACCATGGGCTCCATGCTGTCGTAACTGGCGATTTCCGGGCCAGTGCCATCGAGGTTGGCGCGCACGCTGATGCGCACGTTCAGCCACTTGTCACCGTCAAGGATGTCGTCGCCGCCACGGCCTTCGATCAGGTCGCTGCCGCTGCCGCCGAGGATGATGTTGCCGCCATCGTAGAACGTTGCACCGGCGGCCAGCAGGCTGGACAGGCCATTGATCAGGTTGATGTTGGTCAGCACGCTGCCAGTGGCACCCGCGGTGGGCAGCGAAGTGGCATCTTCGTTGTCACCGCGCAGGAAGTCGCCATGGGCCGAGCCCGACAGGCCTTCCATGATGTCGAAGCGGACCAGCGCCGAAGCGCCAGAGCCCGGTACTGGCGGCACGTCGAAGAAGCGGTCGGTATAGTCGATGGTCACACCCTGGGCCAGGCCCTTGAAGGTTGCCCAGTCGTAGCCCGAGCCACCGATGTAACGGTCGCCAAAGCCCAGGCTGCCGACCATGATGTCGTCGCCGCCTTCACCGTTGAACTTGTCGTTCTCGTTGCCGCCGATAAACACGTCGTGGCCGATGATGGGGTCGTTGCCGAGCGGGTCGAAGTTGTCGCCAGGCGCACCGTCCGAGGTGCCCTTCTCGATCCAGTCGTCACCTTCGTTACCCATGTCCTGCTCGTTGGCCTTGCTGCCCAGGATAAAGTCGTTGCCCTGGCCGCCAATGGCTTCGGAGGCATCTTCACCGGTGACGATGAAGTCGTTGCCGAAACCGCCGATGATCAGGTTGACGCCATTGCCGCCGTGCAGCACGTCGTTGCCGTCGCCGCCCTGGATGTTGTCGTCACCGCCCATGTCGCTGATGATGTCGTCGCCGGCACCACCGCGCAGCTGGTCGTTGCCGTCACCCCCCTCGATGCGGTCGTTGCCGCCATCGCCCCAGACCGTGTCGTCACCCTCGCTGGACACCAGGATATCGTCACCGTCGGTGCCGCCCAGCACGATGTGCTCGGCACCGGCATAGCGGATGTAGTTGGTGTCCGGGCCAGCCGTCAGCGGGCTGTCGCGGAACACCACCTGCTCGCCGTTTTCGCCCAGTGGGTCGACGTTGCCCAGGCCTGCGTTGAACTGCTTGCTCTGGTCGACTTCCAGGTAGAAGCCCGGGTCGGAGAACACCAGGCCCGGCAGGTGGGTGGCGGAGGTGTTGGCCATGATCAGTTTGGCGAAGGAATTGCTTTCCAGCTCGGCGTTCATCGACAGGCCGGAGGTGCGCTCCAGGTAGTAGAAGCGGTCGCCGTCCTGCAATTTCTCCATCTGGTTTTCGAACACGAAGTTGAAGGTACTGCCGAGCATGCCGCCGAACGGGGTCTTCTCTTCGGCCAGGCCGCCGATCCACAGGTCGATGGCATCGACACCGGTAATGGTTACCGCCTTCAGGTCATCGGCGGTGCCCAGCACGCCATCCTTGCCAGGCAAGGTCACATTGGCCCAGGTGCCGCTGCTGTTGAGGAAGTCCAGGCGGTCGGCCGGCGCGCCATCGCCACCGAACACCAGGGCCATGGCCGCAGCGCGTTTTTCCAGCAGTGTGGTGGCCCCGGTGATGGTGCTGTGGGTGCCATAGGCCGCAATGAAGTTGATCAGCGACTCGGGGTGCTTCAGGTGCTGCACCAAGTCGACCCAGCTGGTATACGGCTTGAGCTGGGTATCACCGGTTTGCCCGTAGATGTCGCGGCGCACGGCGTTCAGCGAAGGGATGCCGACGTCGCGGCCACGGGCAATGTTGATCGCCGGCAAGTCCAGCGGCAGGCCGAGCAGGTTGTTGCGCAACGCCTCGGTGACGAACTCGTCGATTTCGTTGCCACCCTGGCGGGTGACCCCGCGGACGATGGCGCTTGTGGCATCCTCGGGGGTAACACCACTGGCCGCATAGGCCAGCGGGTTGAGAAACGCTGCAATCAGGCCCAGTTGCTGGTCAGGGTTGGCGCTGGCCGGGTCCTTGATGACGTTGAAGTCGATGTCGTAACGATCGACAGTCTCGGTCAGCATCGAGTGGCCGAAGCGGTACACGGTGTGGGCGAACTCGGCCACGATCGATGCATCGAGGTCGACGTCGTACACCTGGGTCGGGGCAAAGAACAGGTCGACCCGTGGTTGCACGGTACGGGCGAACTCCTCGAACACCAGGTGCTGGTACTGCATCTCGGTACCGAACTTGGCCGCCTGGAACAGCCGCTCGCCGTTCCATACCAATGCGCCGATCTCGGCCGGGGTAACCGGCAATGCGGTTACCGGGTTGAGCAGCCATTCGTTGAGGAAGGCCAGGTCGTGCGAGTCGAGCACGGTGTCCATGGTCTGCGCCACCAGCCGGTTGTGCTCGGAGTGGAAGATCGCATGCACGGCTGTCAGGCCGATGTTCTCGTTGACCCGACCGTCGCCGGCGACGTAATGCGCGTCCAGCAGTTCGTTGTCGTAGGCCAGGTTGGCCCCGGTCTGTGGGTTGACCGGCACAGCGTTGCCGGCAACGTTGTCGGCATCCGGCGCCAACACGCCGCCACTGAACACGGGTACTGCGTTATGAGCAATGTCGGCGAGGAACTGGTGCCCCGTGCGCACGGCGTTGGTCAGGTCGAGCGGCGCCAGCGGGTTGCCTTCGACCTGTTGGTCATCGGCAGTGCCGGCAATGCCGTCGAGGCCCTTCATCACCACCATCGGGTAGCCGTTCGGCCCCTTGATGAAGTTGCCGTATGCGTCGGTTGCCAGCAACGGCACGTTGTCGACGTCGGCATCGGTCAGGTTGATGCCAAGCACGTCGCGGGCCTGGGCCTTGAGTACTTTCCAGGTGGCCATGCCACCGATCTCGGTGTCGTCGGCAGTGCCGAACTTGCCATCGGCGCCCAGGTCACGGTTGGTGATCAGCCGGCCAGTGGCAACAGGGCCGTCGTCGGTCAACAGGTAGGCACGCAGGAACACCTGGTGCGACGGGTGCGAGCTGTAGGTCTGGTTCTGGTCCACGAACGGCGTGGTGGTGTTGGTGTGTTCGTGAACGTCATCGGCGTTGCCGAGGATGCCATCCGGCCCTGGCAGGTTGGTGGCACGGGTCACCACCATGAAGTTGGTGAAACCACCCTCCACGTAGAGCGGGTCATCGGGTTGCAGCGGGATGTAGATAGTCCCCGAACCACCCTTGGTGACCAGGTCCAGGCCATGGTCGAAGAACTGCCCGAAGAACGTCATCCAGGCGTTGAACGGCGCAGACAGGCCGGCATCGGCAGCGGTGTTTTCGAACAGGTATACATCGTGGTCGTCCGTGGTGCCGAACTGGCCATCCATGCCCGGGCTGGCGACGATGCGCACGCCGTCCTTGAGCACGTCGTCGTTACCGGGCGTGCCGAAGTTGAGCACGCCATCGGCACCTGGGTCATACGCGGTGGCATAGGCTGCCGGGTTGTTGGAGGTCTGGTCGACGATCAGGTTACTGATGGTGCGCGGCTGCGAGTCGAACACCGGGCCGCTGGTCTGCTGGTACGACGAGCCCGGAATGGCCGGCGAGCCAGGGCCGAAGAAGCCGGCCGGTGCACCTTCTGCCGGGTTGAACACCGGGTCGGTCAGGCGCGGGAAGACATTGTCGGCAGCACCGAACTGGGTGTTGTTGTTGCCGTTGAGGTTCATCAGGTTGTTGTTCGAGCCATCGACCGCACGCAGGCCCAAGGGTGCGCGGATGTTGGGGATCAGCGAGAGGATGTCCTGCCCGGCGGCATCGGCCTCGGCGATCTTGATCTGGTCGAGGATGAAGTTGAGGTCAGAGCGCACCATGTGCAGCCCCTCGCCCCCTGCCGTGGCATCCACGACCGGAGTGGCCGGCGTTGGCACCACCGGTGCGCCCGGCTGCACCACCGCCGTGGGTGCGGAATACAACACCTCGGTTGTGCCATGGGCGTCCTGGTAGATCGCCTTGACCCGCAGGCTCAGCCCGGCCAGGTCTGGCGACACCTTGAACGCGGTGCCATCGGCGCTCTGGAACGCCAGGTCACCGGCCGGTAGCAGGATGATGTCCTCGAACACACCACTGCCCGGGTCGGCCTCGAATTGCCAGTAGTACGACACTGAACGGTCGGCAAGCGTGCCTGTCGGGTTGCCCGCACTGATATTGTCGGCATCGAGCACGCCCGCCACGCTCACCGTCAGCATATCGCCCACCGTGATCGCACCGCCGTTGCCATCGGTGACGGTCGGGCTGCCCGTGGGCTGCGCGTTCACCCCTGCCACCAGCACGCGTTGGCTGTCGGAGAACTGCAGGCGTTCGATATGCAACAGCGTATCGACGCCATCGCGGCCGTCCACAGTATCGGTCACCGTCCACACATCGTCCGCGACATCGGCCGTGCCTTTGGTGTTCTGGGTTACCACGTACTCGCTCTGCACCCCCGCATACACAGCCGTGTCGAAGGCCGCCCCGCCAGTGGAGGTACCCGGCAGGATTTCCCGCACGGCTTTCAGCTGGCCAGGGTTGTAGGTGCGGTCGAGCATGAACGGGATCATGTCGACCATGCTGTCGAAGCTGGCGATCTCTGGCCCGGTGTGGTTGACGTCGCCAGGGGCGTACACGGCGATGCGCACGTTCAGCCATTTGTCGCCGTCGATCAGGTCATCGCCGCCACGGCCCTCGATCAGGTCGCTGCCATTGCCGCCAAGCATGATGTTGCCGGTGGCAAAGCCCGTGGTCGGCAACCCGGCATCCGCCAGGAACTGCTGCAGCCCACGGATCAGCGCCACGTTGGTCAGCGCACTGCCCGTGGCACCGCCATGGTTGAGGATGGTCACGGCATCGACGTCATCGCCCTTGAGCACATCGGCGTAGTCCGAACCGGACACCCCTTCGACCTCGGCAAAGCGGTCGAGGATGCTGGCCGGCGAGGCGCCGACCGGGTTGAATACCCCGGCGTTCTGGTTTGGCGCATTGCCGTGGGGCTGGGCCAGCGCTGCCAGGCTCAGGTCAACGGTGACGCCGACCTTGTCGTTCTTGTTGGTGATCCAGTCGAAGCCGGACATGCCGTCCATCTTGTCTTGGGCATCGCTGCCGACAAAGATGTCGTCACCGCCCTCGCCGATCATTTCGTCAAAGCCACCGCCACCGACGAAGATGTCGTTGCCGACCACTTCGTCACCCAGCAGTGGCGCAAAGTTGTCACCAGGCGCACCGTCCTGGGTACCCTTCTCGATCCAGTCATCGCCCTCGTTGCCGGTGGGTGGCAGGTTGGTCTTGGCGCCGAGGATGAAGTCATCGCCCTGGCCACCGAAGGTGGTAGAAATGTCCTCGGTGGTGATGATGAAGTCCTGGCCGTCGCCCCCCAGGATCAGGTTGCCAGCCGCCAGCATGCTGCCGGCGACGATCACGTCGTTACCAGCGTTACCCTCCAGGCGGTTGTCGCCGAACGAGTCGGTGATGATGTCGTCGCCTGCACCACCCAGCACTGCGTCGTTGCCGGCGCCACCTTCGAGCACGTCGTCGCCGGCATCGCCGTAAACGGTATCGTCGCCTTCGCCCGAGATGATGATGTCGTTGCCGGCCGTGCCGCCCAGCACCACATGGTCTTCACCGGTGTAGTGCAGGTAGTTGGCGTCAGGGCCCACGGTGTCGGGGTTGTCGCGAATCACCAGCGGCAGGATTTCAACCCCGTTTATCTCGATGCCCCCCGTCGGGTCGGCCTTGCCGTCGGCACCCAGCCCGGTGAACTGATTGGCCTGGTTCACTTCCAGGGTGAAGGTAGGCGTGAGGAACACGGTGTTGGACAGGTGGGTGACGTCGGAGTTGAGCATGATCAGCTTGGCAAAGGAGTTGTTCTCCAGTTCCGTACCGAAGTTCATGCCCGCCGTACGCGAGAGGTAGTAGAAACGGTCGCCGTTCTGCAGCGCTTCCAGCTGGGTCTCGAAGACGAAGTTGAAGCTGGACCCGAGCATGCCGCCGAAGGGCATTTTCTTCTCGGCCAGGCCGCCGACCCAGAAGTCGATGGCATCCACCCCGGTCACGGTCACGCCGGTAATGTCGTCGGCCGTGCCGGCGATGCCGTCTTTGCCGGCCCGCGTCACGTTGGCATAGGCGCCGGTGCCGTTGAGGAAGTCCAGGCGGTCGAGTGGTGAACCGCTACCGCCAAGCACCAGCGCCACTGCGGCGGCGCGCTTGTCCGCTTCGGTGGTTGCCCCGGTGATGGTGGCGTGAGTACCGTAGGCAGCGATGAAGTTGATCAGCGATGCCGGGTGCTTGAGGTGGTCGGCAAAGTCGGCCCAGCTGATGTAGGGCTTGAGCTGGCTGTCGCCCGTTGCCGCATAGAACTCGCGACGCGCCTCGTTCAGGCTGGGGATGCCGGTATCACGACCCCGGGCTATGTTCAGCGCGGGCAGGTCCAGCGGCAGGCCGAGCAGGTTGTTGCGCAGGGCTTCGGTGACGAACTCGTCGATTTCGTTGCCCAGCTGGCGGGTAACACCGCGGATGATCGCACCGGCCGCTTCGTCGGCGGTGGCACCGCTGCCAGCGAACGCCAGCGGGTTGAGGAAGGCGGCAATCAGGCCCAGTTGCTGGTCAGGGTTGTCGGGGTCGGCAGACACCGGGTTGAACGACGGGTCGAAGCGGTCGACGGTTTCGGTCAGCATCGAGTGGCCGAAGCGGTACACCACATGGGCGAACTCGGCGAGGATGGCCGGGTTGATCGAGGTGTCGTAGCCATTAGGAGCGAGGAACTCGTCGATCTGCGGCTGGATGGTGCGGGCGAACTCTTCGAACACCAGGTGCTGGTACTGCATTTCGGTGCCGAACTTGGCCGCCTGGAACAGCCGCTCGCCGTCCCACACCAGCGCGGCGATGCCAGCAGGCGTGGTGGGGATGGCGGTAACATCGTCGATAAGCCACTCGTTGAGGAACGCCAGGTCGCCTGCGGCCAGCAGGGTGTCCTTGGTCTGCTGCACCAGCCGGTTGTGCTCGGAGTGGAACACGTGGTGCACAGCGGTCAGGCCGATATTCTCGTTCACCCGACCGTCGCCAGCGATGTAGTGGGCGTCGAGCAGTTCGTTGTCGTATGTCAGGTTGTTGCCGCCCGGGCCCACAGGCTGCGCGTTGCCGATGGCGGTGTCGGCGTCGGCTTGCAGCACGCCCCCCACTACCACGGGGGCGGCGTTATGGGCGATGTCGTCCAGGAAGCCATGCCCGGTGCCCACGGCATTGGCCAGGCTGATGGGCGCGGCGCGGTTGCCTTCGACCAGTTGAGTGACGTCATCGGCAGTACCGGCAATGCCGTCGGCGCCGTTGTTCACGCGCATCACCACCTGCGGCATGCCGTTGGGCCCGCGCAGGAAGTTGCCGTAGGCATCGGTGGCCAGCAATGGCACGCTGTGCACGTCGGCATCGGTCAGGTTGATACCCAGCAGGTCACGGGCCTGGGCCTTGACCACCGCCCAGGTGGCCATGCCCCCGTTTCCGCTGTCGCCATCGTCGGCGGTGCCGAATTTGCCATCCGCGCCAAGGTCGCGGTTGGTGATCAGCCGGCCTGTGGCCACCGGGTCACCGGCGCCATCGAGCATGTACTCGCGCAGGAATACCTGGTGCGAGGGGTGCGAACTGTAGGTCTGGCTCTGGTCAACGAACGGCGAGGTGGTGTTGGGCTGACTATCGTCGGCCGTGCCCACCACGCCATCGGCGCCGGCGGTGCGTACGGCGCGTGACAGCACCATGAAGTTGGTCGGGCTGCCGGCCACGTACAGCGGGTCATCCGGGCGCAGCGGTATGAACACGATGTCGGTGCTGCTCTTGCTGACCAGGTCCAGGCCGTGGTCGAAGAACTGCCCGAAGAAGGTCATCCAGGCGTTGAAGCCCGCCGTAAGGCCCGCGTCCGGCGAGACGTTGGGGATGAAGAACACCGGCTTGTCGTCGGCGGTGCCGAACACCCCGTCGATACCGGGGCTTATCACCGGGGCTGCGCCACCATTGGCTTCGACGGCCGCCGGGTTGTTGGCGGTCTGGTCGACGATCAGGTTGCTGATGGTGCGCGGTTGCGAATCGACGACGTTGCCGGTGCCCACGTAGTTGGCACGGTAGGAGGTATCGAGCAGGCGCAGGAACGAATTGTCGGCAGCGCCGAACTCGCTTTGCCCGGCCACCAGGTTGTTGAAACTGCCATCGACGGTGCGCAGGCCGAACGGTACCTGGCTGTTGGGCAGCAGGTCACTCAGGCTGGCGCCGTCAGCATGGGCTTCGGCGATGAAGATTTGTTTGAGAATGAATTCCAGGTCCGACTTGCTGAAATTGGCCATTGCAATTGCCCTCGATCTTTCCGGAGAAATCACAGGGCAACAGGGTCCTTCCCGCGCCCAGTCAGTGTTGACTTGCGCAGTATCTGGTTCGTGGTTCTGGGCTCGGTGGCGCAACGTTTGTGTGCTGGCGACTCGGCCTCATTGCTGGCAATCCGGCCCCACCGTTCCGGGATGGGACCCTGTTAATCGTGCGCAACAGGTGTAACGCACGTGTATCGACCCCAGCTCGCACAGGGCCCGAATACTTCAGACTAAAGTCGCAGAGCAAAACCTTGTCAATATCCCGTCAAAAAAAACCTTCAACGATGATAATGCGATGCAACTAGCTGTTTTGTCGGCACTTATAAAAAGTTCAAAGACTTCATAGAGCAAAATGATATTACCGATTGTTTCGTTGCAACCTACGCTCCAGCTTGTGGGAGCAACGCAGCGTTTTTGGACTATTCGCCATAAGAGCGACCCGCCTGCGAGCCAACCAAGAAGCCACAACTACCGTTGTACGGGGCGCCGCAAGGGCTTCCCGATTTGTAATAAAGGGAGGCCTCCGATGCCCAAGCCACCACGCACCCGCTCCGAGCTGGCCGACGTGTTGTTTCGCCTGCGCCGCAGCTTCTACGCCCTGGCCGCCTTCAGCGGCGTGATAAACGTCATGATGTTGACGCCAGCTATTTATATGCTGCAGGTGTATGACCGCGCCCTGGTCAGCCGTAATGTCACCACCCTGGGCATGCTCACCCTGCTGGTGGTCGGGTTGTTCCTGCTGATGTCGGCGCTGGAGATGACCCGTACCCGCGTGCTGATCCGGGTAGGCAACTACCTGGACATGGCGCTCAACCGACGCATATTCAGCGCCGCCTTCGAGCGCAACCTGAGCCGCGCAGGCGGCAACCCGGCCCAAGCCCTGCAAGACCTGGCGCAGGTGCGGCAGTTTCTGACCGGCAACGGCCTGTTCGCCTTCTTCGATGCCCCTTGGACACCCATCTATCTGGTGGTCTGCTACCTGATCCACCCCTGGCTCGGGCTGGTCACGACAATCGGCTCGTTGATCCTGGTGGGCCTGGCCTACCTCACTGAAAAGGCCACGCAAAAGCCACTGGCCGAAGCCAACCAGGCGTCAATGTCGTCGGCCAGCTACGCCAACAACAACCTGCGCAACGCCGAAGTGATCGAGGCCATGGGCATGCTGCCGTCAATCGGCAAGCGCTGGTACCAGGGCCACTTGCGCATTCTGCAGATGCAGACCCTGGCCTCCGACCGCGCGGCGCTGATCAGCAGCACCGGGCGCTTCGTGCGCATAACCTTGCAGTCGGTGATCCTGGGGACCGGCGCACTGCTGGCGATCGAAGGCAAGATCACTCCCGGCATGATGATCGCCTGCTCGATCCTGACCGGCCGGGCCCTGGGCCCGGTGGAACAGGTGATCGCCTCATGGAAACAGCTGCTGGGCTGCCGTCTGGCCTGGGGCCGGCTCAACGACCTGCTGCAGGACTACCCACAACGGCCACCGAGCATGTCGCTGCAACGGCCGATGGGCATGCTGGCGGTGGAAAACGTGATTGCCGGCGCACCCGGCACCAATACCAGCATCGTGCGCGGGGTGAGCTTCAGCCTGGTCCCCGGTGAGAGCCTGGGCATCATCGGCCCTTCGGCCTCGGGCAAGTCCACCCTCGCCCGCCTGCTGGTGGGTGTGTGGCCGGCCCAGGCGGGCAAGGTGCGCCTGGACGGGGCCGACATCTTTACCTGGAACAAGGCCGAACTGGGCCCGTGGTTGGGCTACCTGCCGCAGGACGTGGAACTGTTCGAGGGCACTATCGCCGAAAACATCGCGCGCTTTGCCGAAGTGGACAGCGATGCAGTGATCCGCGCCGCCCGCAGCAGCGGCGTGCACGACATGATCCTGCGCTTCCCGCAGGGCTACGACACCCGCCTGGCAGCCGACGGCACCCCGCTGTCCGGCGGCCAGAAGCAACGCATAGCACTGGCCCGCGCGCTGTACGGCGAGCCCAACCTGGTGGTACTGGACGAGCCTAACGCCAACCTCGATGACGTCGGCGAGAAGGCTTTGGTCGATGCGCTGGCCGAGTTGAAAACGCGCGGTGCCACGGTGATCCTGATTTCCCACCGGCCCAATGTGCTGTGCGCCGTAGACAAGATACTGATGCTGCGCGACGGCACCGTGCACATGCTCGGCAGCCGTGACGAAGTGTTCGCGGCGCTGCGCAAGGCCAGCGTGATTCCAGCGGCCAATACGGCCCCGCTGGCTTCGGTAAAAGTACGGGAGTAACCCTTCATGCAAATGGCTCAAAACTCCGAACTGATTGCCGCCGAAGCCAAAGACCTGATCGACCTGGACGCCGCCCGGCCGGCACGCTGGGGCGTATGGATGGTAATCGCCGGTTTTGGCGGTTTCCTGCTGTGGTCTTGCCTGGCGCCACTGGACGCGGGCGTGGTTGCCACCGGCACGGTCAAGGTCACCAGCAACCGTAAGGCGGTGCAGCACCTGAGCGGCGGCACGGTCGAGGCGATCCTGGTGCGCGAAGGCGATTTGGTTAAAAAAGGCCAGGAGGTAGTACGCCTCGACGCATTGCGCGCCGCGGCCGAGCAAGGTGCACTCAGTGCCCAGTACATCGTCAGCAAGACCGTGGAAAACCGCCTGGAAGCCGAACGCGATGGCCGCGATACGGTCACCTTCGACCCTGCCCTGCTCAAGCACTACGACAATGACCCAAGGCTGCTGGCGGCCATGGACCTGCAACAGCGCCTGCTCGACACCCGCCGCGCCGGCCTTGCCGGTGAATTGAGCATCCTTGAAGAAAACCTCGCGGCCTCGGCAGTGCAGCTCAAGGGCCTGCAGCAGGTGTACGGCGCCCGCGCCTCGCAGATCGGCTTCCTCAGCCAGGAGCTGCAAGGCACCCGGGTGCTGGCCGCCGAGGGCTATGTACCGCGCAACCGCTTGCTTGAACTGGAGCGCAGCAATGCCGACCTGTCCGCCGGCCAGGCCGAAAACCTCAACAACATTGCCCGCGCACGCAGCCAGGCTACCGAAATCAAGCTGCGCATGCTGCAGCGCCAGCACGACTACCTGAAGGAAGTGGAATCGCAGCTGACCGACACCGCAAAGGAAAACACCACCCTGGCCGACCGTTTGCGTGCGCTGGACTACGAAGTGACCCACACGGTGATCCGCTCGCCGATCGACGGCATGGTCCAGGGCCTGAGCATCGCCACAGTCGGCGGCATCATCCAGCCCGGCGCCAAGATCATGGAGGTGGTGCCGCTCGACCAACCGCTGCAGGTGGACGCGATGATCCCGGTGCAGGCCATCGACAAGATGGTCCCGGGCCTGGCCGTGGACATCGCCTTCCCGGCCTTCAACCACGCGCAGACGCCAAACATTCCGGGGCGGGTGAAGACCATTTCCGCCGACCGCCTGCTCGACGAAGAAAGCAAACAGCCTTTCTACCTGGCCCAGGTAGAAGTGACGCCGGCCGGCATGGGCCTGCTGGGCAGCAACCACATCCGCCCCGGCATGCCCGCCACCGTCACCATCAAGACCGGCGAGCGCAACCTGCTCAGCTACCTGCTCAAACCCATGCTCGAACGCGTCGACGCTGCGTTCAAGGAGCAATGACATGAAACGCTCGTGCCTGATGTTGTGCCTGCTGGGGGTGGCCGTACAGGCCAGTGCCATGGACCTGAAGCAAGCCTGGGACTTGCTGCAATACCAAGGCCCGATCTACCGCGCGGCGGTGCACGAAAAAGAAGCCGGCAGCGAAAACCGCGCCATCGGCGAGGCCGGCCTGCTGCCGCAGATCAACGCGTCGGCCTACTTCAACAGGGTCAATGGCAGCCAGCGGCAGAACGGCCTGGACAACGATCTGGACTATGACTCCAAGGGCGCTAATGTGCGCCTGCGCCAACCGCTGTTCAACAAACAGAAGATGGCCGAGTACCGCCAGGGCCAGCAGCGGGCCGACTACAGCGTGGCAGTGTTCGACGCCAAGAGCCAGGACGCTGCGGTACGCCTGGCCGACGCCTACTTCGACGTGCTGCTGGCCAGCGAAACCATCACCTTGGCCAAGGCCAAGCTGAACGCCTTCGAAGAGCAGCAGGCTTCGGCGAAACGGCGCAAGGAGCTGGGCGCCGGTACCATCACCGACGTCGATGAGTCGGTGGCCCGGCGCGACCTGGCCGAGGCCGATCTGATCGAGGCCCAGGACAACCTGGTCAACGCCCGCCGCAAGCTGGAGGAATACATCGGTGAAACCCCAGAGTCGCTGACCACCTTGCAGCCGGGCTTCAGTACGCCACCGCTGATGCCGGGCAACCTGCAGGACTGGCTGGTCAAAGCCCAGGCCGACAGCCCGCTGATTCACGCGCGCCGGCACAGCTACGAGCTGGCCGAAGAAGAAGTGAAACGTGCCCGCGCCGGGCACTACCCCACCCTGGATTTCGTGGCGGGCTATAACGCCGGCAGCAGTCAGTCGATTTCCGAGCTCAACCAGCGCAACCACTACAGCTCGATCGGCCTGGAGCTGAACATTCCGCTGTACAGCGGTGGCAGCACAAGCGCCCTGACCCGCCAGGCCAGTGCCAACAGTTCCAAGGCCCTGGATGAGCTGGATGCTACCCGTCAGGAGGTAATTTCCGGCACCACCCGCGAGTACCGCGGCGTGCAAAGCGGCGCCTTGCGCATTCAAGCGCTGGAAAAGGCCGTGGCCTCCAACGAGCGTTCGCTGACCTCGACCCGCAAAGGCTTCAAGGAAGGCGGCACCAGCACCAACTCGGACGTGCTCAATGCCGAGGAACTGCTGTACGACGCCCGCCACGACCTGTTCGAGGCGAAGCTGAACTACCTGATGTCTCGGCTGCGCCTGGCCTCGTCGGTGGGTAGCCTGGGGGATGATGATATCCAGCAGGTCAACGATTACCTGGGGCCGGAACTGATGGTGAGCAACTGATAAATACCTGAACGCATGCTCCTGCAGAGTACCGAGGTGGGCGCGATCATCAGTGCCAGGACCACAAGTCTACGATAGATGCGACGCATTTCTTCGCGCTATGATCGGTCACCCTGCCGCGGACGTCCTGCCCATGCCCGTAGACCTTCAAGCCTTGTACCCCAGGTTGATCCACCTGATGCTGGACACCGTGTTCGTGGTAGACAGGGACAACCAGATCGCCTTCGTCAGCGATGCCTGCGAGGCCCTGCTGGGTTACAAGCCCTGCGAAATGATCGGCACGCCGATCACCGACTATATGCACCCCGACGACCTGGCGGCCACGCGCGCGTCGATTGTGCGGGTGATGAACGGCCAGCCCCATTACGATTTCCGTAACCGCTATGTGCGCAAGGATGGCGGTATCGTGCACATCCTGTGGGCAGCCAGCTGGTCCGAAGAGGCTCAAGCGCGTATCGGTGTGGCGCGGGATGTGACGGCCCTGCGCCAGGCTGAAGAGGAGCTGCGCTTCCTTGCCCATCACGACCCGCTTACCCGGCTGGCCAACCGGGCCATGTTCAATGAACGGCTGGACAGTGCCCTTGCCACAGCGCGGCAGCACGATGGCACGCTGGGGTTGCTGTTTCTGGATATCAATGACTTCAAGGAAATCAACGATGTGCACGGGCATGCTGTGGGTGACCGGGTGCTGTGCTCGCTTGCGCGGCGGCTGGAAGGCTGCGTACGCGCAACCGACACGGTGGCGCGCATGGGCGGTGACGAGTTCACCGTGCTGTTGAACGATTGCCCCTCGCCAGTGGCCATTGCCGAGCAGGTAGCCCGCATCCTGGCGGTCATGGCCGAGCCACTCGGTATGGAGTTGTCCGGCATCGACACGCCGTCCTGCAGCATCGGCGTGGCGCGCTTCCCTGAGGATGGCAACGATGCCGACATGCTGCTGCGTCATGCCGATGGGGATATGTACCGGGTCAAGCGAAAACACACGGCGACCGGGTAACGATAACCCGGCGGCACTCGGGGGCGATTCTGTTCCCGCAAGTGAGGATCGTTTTCAATATTAAGGTAGCGTTTCAACACAGCACAAGTTCAACCACCGGGACACCACCATGCCTGACCCTGAAAGCACTTTGCTCGACAGCTGGCAGCACAACGCCCACGCCTGGATCGACGCCGTGCGCAGCGGCGCCATCGAGAGCCGTCGCCAGGTCACTGACCAGGCCATCCTGCTCGCCATCCTCGGCCGCCAGCCCGGGCGAGTGCTGGACCTGGGCTGTGGTGAGGGCTGGTTGCTGCGTGCACTGGATGACCGCGGTATCGAAACCGTGGGCGTGGATGGTGACAGGGCGCTGGTAGAGGCCGCGCGCGCGGCGGGCTCGGCCGAGGTGCACCTGGCCAGCTATGCGCAGTTGGCCGATGCGCAGGTTTATGTGGGCACAGGGTATGACCTGGTCTGTGCCAACTTTGCGCTGTTGCACCAGGACATCATCCCGTTGCTGGCGGCCATGAAAGGTTTGCTGGTGCCGGGTGGCGCACTGGTGATCCAGACGTTGCACCCCTGGAGCGTTGCCAACGGGGAGTATCAGGATGGCTGGCGGGAGGAGTCGTTTGCCGGGTTTAACGGGAATTGGCAGCCGATGCCGTGGTACTTCCGTACGTTGGCCAGCTGGCTGAATGCACTGGACATGGCCGGGTTGCGCCTGCTCAGTTTGCAGGAACCACAGCACCCGCAAAGTGCGGTGCCGCAGTCGCTGTTGATGGTGGCTGAGCGCCCCTGAGTCATACACCCTCGGTGTAGGAGCGGCCTTGCGCCGCGAATGGGCCGCGAAGCGGCCCCAGAAATGGATGCCGCGACACAGAAACTGGGGGCCGCTTCGCGGCGCAAGGCCGCTCCTACACCGACCGCGTCGGGGTCAGAGGACGGGCTTGCGCGCCGCGCCGCTGCGGGCCTTGGCCATGGCTGCCAGGCGCACCGCGACGTTGGCCGCGCCGTAACCGGTATAGCCCCCCTTGCGCTGGATGATTTCGAAGAAGAAGCGCTCTTCAAACGGTTCGGTGTACACGTGGAACAGCTCGCCGCCCTGGGCGTCGCGGTCGTACAGCACGTTGTAGTACGCCAGTTCGCTGAGGAACTCGTCGTCGAAATCGAAGCGCGCCGCCAGGTCGTCGTAATAGTTCAGCGGAATTTCCAGCAGCGGTACTCCAGCCAGCTTGGCACGCGCCACTTCACGGAAGATGTCGTCACAATCGAAGGCAATGTGATGCACCCCCGAACCGCGGTAGCTGGAGAGTGCATGGGCAATGGCGGTGTTTCGGTTTTCCGAGATGTTCAGCGGCAGGCGCAAGGTGCCGCATTGGCTACGCAGGGCGCGGCTCTTGACCAGGCCATAAGGGTCGGGCAGCACTACTTCGTCGTCGGCAGCGAAGTCGAACAGGCTCTTGTAGAACAGCACCCAGCTGTCCAGTGACTCGGCTGGGAGGGCCAGGGCCATGTGGTCGATGCGACGCAGGCCGCCAGTGGCAGTGGCGCTCTTGTCCAGGCTGAAATCGGTGTCGTACAGCGTGTGGCCAGCGGTGCCCTGCTCCACCAGGTACAGCAAGCTGCCGTCCGGTGCGCGTACCGCCGGTACTTCGCACTCGTTGGGGCCGACCAGGCCGCGGAACGGCTGGCCACGGAAGGCGGTGGCACGCTTCAGGGCGGCTTGCGGGTCCTTGACCCGCAGTGCGGTGGCGCACAGCGACGGGCCGTGGGCCTCGAAGAAGTTGTGGCCGAAGGAGTACGGTTCGGCGTTCAGGACAATGTTGATATCGCCCTGGCGCAGCAGTTGTACGTCCTTGCTGCGGTGCTTGCCGGCTTCGGCAAAGCCCAGGCGCTTCAGCCAGCTGCCCAGGCGCGCGCCGACGGCTTCGTCGACCGCAAATTCAAGGAACTCCACGCCGTCATAGGCGCTGGCCGCTGGCGGGGTGAACAGTACGCCAGGTTCGATCGGCGTGTTTTCCTGCTCCAGGCGCAAGCGTGTCTGTTCTTCGAGATACAGCAGCGAACGCAGGCCGTCGGCGGCATTCTGCCGGGTGGGCGCGGCGCGGAAGCCGTCGTTGAAGATTTCCAGCGACAGCGGGCCACGGTAGCCAGTGGCAAGAATCGGCGCCAGGAAACCGGCCATGTCCATTTCGCCCTGCCCCGGGAAGCAGCGGAAGTGGCGGCTCCACTCCAGCACATCCATGGCCAGGATCGGCGCGTCAGCCATCTGCACGAAGAAGATCTTGTCGCCGGGGATGTCGCGGATCGCGCTTGGGTCGCCCTTCAGCGACAAGGTGTGGAAGCTGTCGAGAATCACCCCGAGGGCCGGGTGGTCGGCCTGGCGCACCAAATTCCAGACTTGCTGGTAGGTGTTGACGTGGCGGCCCCAGGCCAGGGCTTCATAGCCAATGCGCAGGCCACGTTTGCCGGCATGCTCGCCCAACAGGCGCAGGTCGTCGACCAGCAGCTGTTCATCGCCCAGGGCATCGGCCTGAACGTTGCTGCACACCAGCACCAGGTCGGTGCCCAGCTCTTGCATCAGGTCGAACTTGCGCTCGGCGCGGTCGAGGTTTTTCTGCAGGCGGTCGCGGCGGCAGCCTTCAAAGTCGCGGAACGGCTGGAACAGGGTAATGGCTATCCCTAGGTCGGCGCACATCTGGCGCACCTGGCGCGGGCTGCCGGCGTAATACAGCAGATCGTTTTCAAAGATCTCGACGCCGTCAAAACCGGCGGCGGCGATGGCTTCGAGCTTTTCCGGCAGGGTGCCGCTCAAGGACACGGTAGCGATCGAACGCTGCATGGCGGGAGTTCCTTGTTGTTAGAAAATGACGGTGCCAGTCAGGAAAAAACCACTGTCACAGTTTATGGCACGATCGATTATTCGCAGGTAAAGTCGTCGCTTCAATCTCTTTGTACGGAATGGTTAGTTTTGCGTTCGATTATCGCACAAAACCCGTTTTAACGAATTGCTAGACCGCTGGCCCGTGGTCAACATGAACCACAGACGCAGGCACACCGACCACTGCCTCCTGCCTTGGCGAACCAACGGCGGAACCTGCGCAAACAACAATAACAACGGAGACAACGATGGCTCACTCCAGCTCGCAAGCCAAAAAAGCGACCGCCAGTGGATGGATAGGCTCGGCACTCGAGTACTACGACTTCTTCATCTACGCCCAGGCCGCTGCACTGATTTTCCCGCAGATCTTCTTCCCCAATACCGACCCGAAAATGGCCATCATCGCTTCGTTGGCCACCTACGGCGTGGGCTACCTGGCGCGTCCGGTCGGTGCTTTCGTGCTGGGCCACTGGGGTGACACCCGCGGTCGCAAGAACGTACTGCTGCTGTGCATGTTCCTGATGGGCCTGTCGACCATGGCGGTAGGCCTGCTGCCCACCTACCACGACATCGGCTACCTCGCGCCGGCCTTGCTGGTGGTACTGCGCCTGATCCAGGGCTTTGCCGTGGCCGGGGAAATCTCCGGGGCCAGCTCCATGATCATGGAGCACGCGCCGTTCGGTCGAAGAGGCTACTACGCCAGTTTCACCCTGCAAGGCGTGCAGGCCGGCCAGGTACTGGCGGCGGCAGTGTTCCTGCCACTGGCCTACTTCATGCCTAGCGAAGCCTTCACCGAATGGGGCTGGCGCATTCCGTTCCTGATGAGCGCCATCGTGCTGATCGCAGGCTTCATCATCCGCAAGGAAGTGCATGAAACCCCGGCATTCGTGAAGGAAGAGAAGCAGGACAAGGTTGCCAAGTCGCCCATCAGCGAAGCCTTCCGTCACAGCTGGAAGCACATGGTGCTGGTGATGTTCATGGCCCTGATGAACGTGATCCCGGTGGTAGCCACCATCTTCGGTGCGGCCTACGCGGTACAGCCGGCCTATGGCATCGGCTTCGACAAGAGCGTGTACCTGTGGATCCCGGTGGTCGGCAACATCGTCGCTGTGCTGGTGATCCCGTTTATCGGCAACCTGTCGGACAAGATTGGCCGTCGACCGACCATGATCGCCGGTTGCCTGGGCTCTGGCCTGCTGGCATTCGTCTACCTGTATGCAATCAGCATCCAGAACGTGCCAATGGCGTTCGCCGCCTCGATCGTGATGTGGGGCATGGTCTACCAGGGTTACAACGCGGTGTTCCCAAGCTTCTACCCAGAGCTGTTCCACACCCGCTACCGCGTTTCGGCCATGGCCATCGCACAGAACATCGGCACCATGCTGACCGCCATGCTGCCGGCGCTGTTCGCCCTGGTTGCACCACCTGGCTCGGACAACATCCCGCTGGTAGTGGGTAGCCTGGCGTTCTTCATCACCTGCGTGTGCGCCCTGGCAGCCTACATCGCCCCGGAAACCCACCGCCTGGCGATGGAAGACCTGGGTAATCCGGATGCCAAGCCGATGGAAAAGGCAGCGTATGAAGCTAGCCGTAAAGGTAGCTTTCAGGCTGTGAGCCACTGATAGATTGCAGGGGGCTGCTTTGCAGCCCTTTCGCGGCACAAGGCCGCTCCTACAGGTGGATCGCATGAGCCCAGGCTTGCGCGTTGCCCTGTAGGAGCGGCCTTGTGCCGCGAACGGGCCGCAACGCGGCCCCGGCAGTCTCAGCCTGCAACCACTTCCTGCAACCTCTCCCAAAGCTTCTCGACATGCTCCCGCTCAGTCGGCAGCGCACCCACCGACACCCGCACCATCCATCGCCCGTCCAGCGTCGCTGGCGTCACATACGCATCCCCGGACGCATTCAGCCGCTCGGCCCACCCCTTGGTATGCGCATCCAGCGCCTCCCCTTCCACCCCCGCCGGCCGATGGCGAATGCACAAGGTCTGCAATTGCACCGGTGCCAGCACCTCCCACTGCGCCGCGGCCCCGACCTGTTCCGCCAACCACCGGGCATTGTCCAGGTCACGCCGCAGCCGCGCCTGCAACGCTTCGACACCCTCGCTGCGCAACATGAACCACAGCTTCAACGCGCGGAACCGACGGCCCAGCGGGATGCCCCAGTCACGCAGGTTCTTTACCTCGCTATCCACCGCCGATTGCAGGTAGCTGGGGTTGGTGCTCATTACCCGGATCAGGTGCTGCGGATCTCGCACGTAGTAGATCGAGCAGTCGAAGGCCACACCCAGCCACTTGTGCGCATTGACCACTACCGAATCGGCCAGCTCGATGCCGTCCCACATCCACCGGCACTCGGGCAGGATCATCGCCGAACCGGCCATGGCTGAGTCCACATGCAGCCACAGGCCATGGGCCTGGGCGATCTCGCCGATCGGGCGCAACGGGTCTAGCGCCGTGGTGGTCGTGGTGCCGGTGGTGGCCACCACGGCGCATGGCTGGTTGCCCGCCGCCAGGTCCTGCTCGATGGCTGCCTGCAGCGCCTCCGGACGCAGGGCGTAGTGTTCGTCAGTGGGGATCAGGCGGATGTTGTCGCGTCCAAAACCGGCCAGCAACGCGGCCTTGTCCACCGAGCTGTGGGCGTGGGCGCTAACGTAGACGATCAGGGGTTTGGCCTGGGCTTGCAAGCCACCGCGCACCAGTGCGTAGTCGCTGGCGCGCTCGCGGGCGCTGATCAGTGCCACCAGGGTGCTGGTAGAGGCCGTGTCCTGGATCACCCCGCTCCATTGGCCCGACAGGCCGAGCAACTGGCGCAGCCAGTCGAGGGTGGTTTCTTCCAGCTCGCTCAGAGCCGGGCTGGACTGCCACGACAGGCCCAGCACGCCCAGGCCGGTGCTGAGGAAGTCGCCAAGTACCGAGGACAGCGTACCGTTGGAGGGGAAGTAGCCGTAGAAGTCCGGGTGCTGCCAATGGGACAGGCCGGGCATGACCAGCTGGTTGACGTCGTCGAGGATGGCTTCGAAGGGCTCACCTTGCTGGGGAGCGGTGCCTGGCAAGGCAGCCTTGAGGTAGCCAGGCTCGACCTGGGCCATGACCGGGCGTTCGCCGAGGGTCTGGCGGTAGTCGGCAATCAGGTCGATCAGTTGGTGGCCGTACTGGCGGAATTGCTCGGGGGTCACGAGGGCTCTCCTGTGGGTAATCCACTGCCTGTACTGGCCTCTTCGCGGGTAAACCCGCGAAGAGGCCGGAACAGACAACACAATGCCCCCAGTCTAGGCACCTATCCCCCGGCGAATAACCCCGCATCGCGCATACCTGCTATGGCAAACCCGCATGCCCACCCTGCACGCCGAACTGCGACTGACGCCACAGCTCGAACACCCGGTTGCGCAGCCAGCGGTGCTCCGCCGAAGCCTGCAGCCGCTGGTGCCACACCACCCAGTAGCGCTGGCTGTGGTCGATAAAGCCCAACGGCCGCCATGCCAGGTCATGCAAGCGGCACAATTGCCGGGCGATGTGCTCGGGTACGGTGGCCACGGCCTGGCTGTTGGCAATGACCTTTACGGTGGCGGAAAAAAACGGCACTTCCAGGCTGACCCGCCGCTGCAGGCCCTGGGCGCGCAGGTGGCGGTCGATGAAACTGTCCTTGTCGCCACCACCGGAAATGCGCACATGCTTGTGCGCCAGGTAATCGGCCTGGCTGAGCGCGGAGTGGGCGGCCAGCGGGTGGTCGTGGCGTATCAGGCACACCGCACGGTCCTCACCCAGCAAGCGCCCGTGCAGGTTGGGGGGCGACTCGTCGAACAAGGTGGTTGCCAGGTCGATTTCGCCGCTGGCCAGCAACGCATACTGGCCGGCCTGCCAGGTACGGTACTCCAGCGATACACCCGGGGCTTCATGTTCCAGCGCGGCCACCAGCAGCGGCAGCATGTGCTCGGCCACGTAGTCCGAAGCGGCCAGGCAGAAACGGCGCTCACAGCGGGCTGGGTCGAATACGGCGGGCTGGCGCAGGGCGTGCAGTTCTTCGAGAACCTGGCGTAGCGGTTCGACCAGCGCTTCAGCGTATTCGCTGAGTACGTAGCCGCGGCCTTGGCGAACCAGCAACGGGTCGTCGAAAGCTTCGCGCAGGTGGGCCAGCTGGCGGCTCAAGGCCGACTGGCTGACGCCCAGGCGCTCGGCGGCGTGGCTGAGGTTTTTCAGCTGCAGCAGGTGGTCGAGGGTGCGCAGGTGGGCGAGGCTGAGGGAGGCGAAGGCGGGGTTCATCAAGGGTTCGGCTCCAGACCGCAGGCGAGGGCTTTGCCCTCGTTTCGCGGCACAAGGCCGCTCCTACAGAGGAGTGCATAACCCCTGTGGGAGCGGCCTTGCGTCGCGAATGGGCCGCAACGCGGCCCCGGCTTTTTTAGGCGGTCAGACCGACGTAGACGTTTTGCACGTCATCGTTCTCGTCGATCGCTTCGAGGAACGCTTCAACCTCAGCCAGTGCTTCAGCACTCAGGCTGGCTGCGCTCACCGGGTTCTTCGGGGTGTAGCCGATCTTCGCCGAGGTCACGGTAAAGCCATGCTCCGGCAACGCCTTTTGCACGGCATCCAGGTCAGTGGTGTCGGTGATGAACAGGGTCGAGCCCTCTTCTTCACCTTCTTCAAAGTCCTGGGCGCCGGCTTCGATGGCGGCCATTTCCGGGTCGGCGTCACCTTCCGGGGTAGCTTCGATCAGGCCGACGTGGTTGAAGTCCCAGGCCACCGAGCCGCTGGCGCCCAGCTGGCCCTTGCGGAACAGCACGCGGATTTGCGCGACGGTGCGGTTGACGTTGTCGGTCAGGCACTCGACGATCAACGGTACCTGATGCGGCGCGAAACCTTCGTAGCTGACTGCCGAGTACTGCACGGTATCACCGTCCAGACCAGCGCCCTTGCGAATCGCCCGTTCCAGCGTTTCACGGGTCATCGAAGCCTTCTTGGCCTGCACGATCGCCAGGCGCAGGCGCGGGTTCATGTCGGGATCGGCGCCCGATTTGGCTGCGATCTGGATTTCCTTGGACAGCTTGCCCATGACCTTGCCTTTGGCATTGGCCGCTGTTTCTCTATGTTTGGCTTTCCACTGTGCGCCCATGTCGACTCTCTTGTTTCAGCGGCCGGTTCAGGAAGCGACCGGCCAAAAGTGGGTGCATTTTATACGCCCTCAAGCATGGGATCGACAAGAAATCTCATCAGCCTTTATCGGCTTTGCCCGCCGCCGCCGCAAACCGTGCCAGGCGCACGTCCAGCCGACGCGGTCGCAAACCTTGGTCCTCTGCACGCTCCTTGCGGCGGATGGCATTGCGCACCATCAGCGAGCCCAGGTAGCGGATCGGTTCGGGCGGGAACAGCCCCAGCGGCCCCTTGACCAGCGGCGAACGGGTCCACGGGTTATCCAGCCCCAGCGCCAGCGACGAAAGAATCTGCCCCCCCATATGGCACGGGCCAACGCCGCTGCCGGAGTATCCAAAGCCATAGAACACGTTGCCCTGCCCGTCCAGGCGACCAAAGAACGGCAAGCCGGTCACCGAGCGGTCCGACGGCCCGTTCCAGCTGGCCGCCAGTGGCACCTCGGCCAAGGTCGGGAAAAACTCGCCAACGGTTTCGCCCAGCAATGGCCGGTACGGCGACGGCTGGTCGAATACCGGCAGCATGCGCCCGCCATAGGCAAAGGTGTTGCCGCCCTTGCCGAGCATCAGCCGGCCATCAGAGGTGTTGTGGTAGTAGTGCACGAAAATACGCGAGTCGAGCACGCTGATGCCGCTGTCCAGACCGATCTGGCTTAGCAGTTCGGGGCACGGTTCGGTAATGACCATGTCGCTGGAAACGATCGCCACGCTGCGCTCGAACTGCGGAAAAGCCCGCGCCATCCAGGCATTGAGGCCCAGCACCACGCGATCGGCACGAACGGTTCCACGAGCGGTGCGCACCTGCACCGAGGCGCCGTGCTCCAGGCCGGTCATGGCGGTACCTTCATGAATGCGCACACCGCGCTGCAAGGCCACCCGACGCAGGCCGCGCACCAGCTTGCCCGGCTGCACCGTGGCTGCCGCCGGCGAGAACCAGCCCTCCAGATGCCGCGCCGAACCCGCCAGACGCTGCACCTGTTCCAAGGGCAGGCGGCGGAACGAATTGATGCCCTTCTGCTCCAGCGCAGCGATCACCCCGTCCGTGGCGCCGACCTGGGCAGCGTTGGTGGCGGTGTACAGCGTGCCGTCCAGGCGGTAGTCACAGTCGATGCCGTTGGCCCCGCAGAACGCCCCGATGTCCCCGATGCTGCGCTCCGACTCGCGTACCAGGCGCACCGCCTCGGCCATGCCGAACAGGCGCTCCAGGGTGAAGTACTTGGCCGACCAGGACAACGCGCAGCCACCATTGCGGCCACTGGCACCGGCGCCGCAGATGTCGGCTTCGATCAGCAACACATCCAGTGCCGGCACCGCCTCCTTGAGCATCAATGCGGTCCACAGGCCGGTGTAGCCGCCGCCGACAATGCACACATCGCAGCGGGCATCGCCTTGCAGCGGCGGGCACACCGCCTCCTGCGTGGAATCCAGGGCCTGTTGCAGCCAGAAGGGTCTCATTCGCTCGCTTTCCTTTCAGGTACGCAGTGGCTTGATTGCCATGCTGGTATTCGGTGCCACGTCGTTGCTTTGCACACTGCTGGCCGGGCGGCTGTTCCAGTGCGGCAGCAGCACCAGCGCCGAGAACAGCGCGCAGCCAGCGAACACGATGAACACCGTGACGCCGTCGAAGTACCCCGGTAGCAGCCCACCCAGCACCGCCCCCACCGAGCCGCAACCATTGACGAAGCCGGCGGCAGTGGCACCGGCCTTGGCGGTACCGAAGTCGATGGCAGCGGCGCCGCTGATCATTGAGTCAGGCCCGTACAGGGTCAGGCCCATGACGAACAGCAAGGCCACCACCAGCATCACGCTACCGGTGTGCATGGCCGCCATGAACGCCGCCAGGGTCATGGTCAGCAGCACCAGGCTGATCACGCAGGCCGGCATGCGCCGGGCGCCGAACAGTTTGTCGGAGGCCAGGCCGATCATGATCGGACCAAGCAACCCCGCCAGCTCGAAGGCGGTCGGGATGATTGCCGCGCCGACCTTGCCTACTGAAGGCATCTGCTCGAACACGATCACCGGCCCCCACAGCAGGATGGCGTAGCGCGCCGGCTTCAACAGGAAGTACGCAAGCCCCAAAGTCAGCACCGTGCGGTTGCGCAGGATCTCCCTCAGCGGCGCCCACACGCTGCACAGGTTGTCGGCCGGGGCCATGCTCTGCGGCTCGGGCTCCACCGCCGGCAGGCCGACATCCTCAGGCTTGTTGCGCTGCAGGAAGAAGAACAGCACGGCCACCAAAGCCACCACGGCGGCACTGGAGAAGAACGCTGCGTGCCAGGTACCCACCAGGGTATAGGCCCACCACCCCGCGAACGGTGAGGCCACCAGGCCGCCGAAGGCATAGCAGGAACTCCACAGGCCCAGTACCCGCCCACGCTGCGAGGCCGGGAAGAAGCTGCCGATGTTCTTGCACAAACCGGCCCAGCCGGTGGACTGCGCCAGGCCCTGCACCAGCATGCAGGTGGCAAAGATCGGGAAGGTGGCGTAGCTGCCCATCACCACCGCTGCCACAGCAGAAATCAGCAACCCGCCAAGCACCACCACCCGCGGGCCGAAGCGGTCGGCGAGCATGCCCCAGGTGAACTGGCCCACGGCGTAGGCGGCCAGGTAGATGGCGTCGAGGTTGGCCATGGCGGCCTTGTCGAGCATGAAGCTTGGGTCTTCAGCGATGCCCAGCTTGGCGACCGAGAAGGCTTTGCGGGTGAAGTAGAAGGCGGCGTAGGCCAGCCAGGTAATGGCGAAAATCTGGATGCGCCAGCGTTTGAACGCGGCTAGGGATTGATTCATGTGTGTCTGACCTCTTGCTCAAGTGTGCCGGCAGAATGTGAAGAAACGCCTGTCTTGTTCTTGTGTTACGCACAGCGATGACGAGGCTGTCATCGGGTCAGGTGGCGCCGTGTGGGCACCAGGGCCCTGGCGGCATTCGTGATGCCGGCACCGGGCTGAAATCTATGGAAACAGTTGCGCTAAGATAAATAAAATCGATTTATCGTATTACACACATAAGCCAAGCTTGTTACTGAGGTCAGCCATGTCGGTTTCCCACGCACAACTCAAAGCCTTCCATGCGGTGGCCGTGCACGGCAGCTTTACCCGCGCTGCGCAAAAGCTGTTCCTGACCCAGCCAGCGGTGTCGGACCAGGTACGCAAACTGGAGGAGCGCTTCGGCGTATTGCTGTTCCACCGCAACAAGCGTTCGGTGCAGCTCACCGACCTTGGCGAGCGCCTGCTGGGCATCAGCCAGCGCCTGTTCGCCTGCGAGGCCGAGGCGCAGGAGCTGCTGCACGATTCACGCGCGCTGCACACCGGCAGCCTGGTGCTGGCAGTGGATGCCCCGGTGCACGTGCTGCCGCAGGTTGCCCGCTTCTGCCAGCGCTACCCTGGCATCCAGGTGAAGATCGAAACGGGCAATACCGACGAATCGCTTGCGCGGCTGTTCAGCTATCAGGCCGACCTGGCCCTGCTCGGGCGGGATGTCGACGATGAACGCCTGCATTGCCTGCCGCTGCGCCGCGACCCGATGGTGGCGTTTGTGTCCCACCATCACCCCTGGGCCAGCCGTGGCTCGATCAGCCTGGCAGACCTTGATGACATGCCACTGGTGCTGCGCGAGCCCGGCTCGGTGACGCGACAGACGCTGGAAGAAGAGATGCAACGCGCGGGTTTGCGGATTCGCCCGGCGATCCAGGTGGAAGGCCGCGAGGCGGCGCGGGAAGCGGTGGTGGTGGGGATTGGCGTGGGCGTGGTGTCAGCGGCGGAGTTTGGCGCCGATGCGCGGGTGTGTGCGTTGCCGATCGTGGATTGTCAGCGGCATTTGACCGAGACGCTGGTCTGCCTGAGCGAGCAGCGTACGCGGCGTGTCGTAGCGACCTTTTTGCAGGTGGTCGAGGAAGGGTTGTAAGCCGGTACCGGCCCTTTCGCAGCACAAGGCTGCTCCTACAGAGGAATGCGATTAGCTGTAGGAGCAGCCTTGTGCTGCGAAGAGGCCAGTGCAGGTAACCCGGCTATGCTGGGATAACCTCACCCCCCGGCGTACCATCCATGCTCTACCGCTTTGCCGCCGACACCCTGGTCCTGCTGCACCTGGCCTTCATCCTGCTGGTGCTGTTCGGCGGCCTGCTGGTGCTCAAGTGGCGCCCTGCCCTGTTCATCCACTTGCCGGCCCTGGCCTGGGGCCTGGCGGTGGAGTACCTGCACCTGGGCTGCCCGCTCACCACCTGGGAAAACCGCATGCGCAGCGCAGCCGGGGGCGCAGGCTACCAGGGCGGCTTTGTCGAGCACTACATCTGGCCACTGATCTACCCCGCCGGGCTGACAGCGCACACTCAATTGCTGTTGGGCAGCATCGTGCTGCTGCTCAACCTGGGCATCTACAGCTACGTGGCCTGGCGCTGGCGCCGGCCTAGCGGGTAGCGATCACGAACAACCGCGGGAACGGTAACAGCACCTTGCCATCGGTGGCCGGCGGGTAGTCGCGCTGCATGGCCTGCAGGTACATCTGCAGGAAGTCGGCCTTCTCCTGCTCGCCAAGCCTGGCCAGGTAAGGCCGCAACGCCGAACCCTTGAACCACTCCACCACCGCTTCGGCACCGCCCACCAAAGGGTGGTGATAGGTGGTGCGCCACACATCCACCCGCGCACATAGCGGGCTGAGCAGGTCGTAGTAGAACGCCGCACCGTGCCGTGGCGGCAACTGGAAATCGGCGAATTTCGCCGCCCAAGGGCCTTGGCTGGCAATCTCGCGCAACTGCCGATGGGCCGGTTCGTCAAGGTTGTCGGGGGTCTGCACGGCCAGGCTCGCGCCTTCACTCAACTGGCGCACCAGGTGCGGGTACAGCACCGCGTGGTCAGGTACCCATTGCAGCGAGGCATTGGCCAGGATCAGGTCCTGCGGCTCGGGGGCGGACCAGCCGGCAATGTCGGCAATGGCCGTGCGTACCCGTGGGATGCACAGCCGCTTGCGTTCGCGGGCCTTGTCGATCATGTCCGGGTCGCTGTCCAGTGCCGTCACCTGGGCATCGGGGTAGCGCTGCAGCAGCACCTCGGTGGAATTGCCCGGACCGCAGCCCAGGTCGGTGGCATGGCGCACCGGGCGTGGCGGGATGGCGGCGAGCAGGTCGCGCACCGCGCGGGTGCGTTCGTCTTCGAACAGGGAATACTGGTTGGCGGACCAGGCCATGTGGGGCTCCTTTTGGGCGGGCAATGTGCCTAGCATATGCCATCTGTCGACTGTGAGGGCCCTATCGCCGGCAAGCCAGCTCCCACAGGGACAGTGCAACACTTGAAGGCGATGAGGCCCTTGTGGGAGCTGGCTTGCCGGCGATGAGGCCTTGACCCGTTTTCAGAAATCCCAGCGGGTGGTCACCATGACGTTGCGTGGCTCGCCGTAATAGCCACTGTAGAACGTGGTATCCAGCGCACTGAGGTACTTCTTGTCGAACAGGTTGTTGACGTTCAGCGTGGTGGAAAGCTGGTCAGTGATCTGATAACGGCCCATCAGGTTGAACACGGCGAACTGCCCTTGCTTGGCCTTGACGGTGCCAAGCTCGGCAGGCGCGGCAGTGAAGTGCGTGCCGCTCTGCCAGTTCATGCCACCACCCACGGTCAGGCGGTCCAGCTCGCCCGGCAGGCGGTAGGTGGTCCACAGCTTGACCATGTTGGCCGGAAACACCGTGTTGATGCGCTCGCCGTCGGCATCCTTGATGATGCTGTGGTTGTAGCTGGCGCTGAGGTTCCAGCCCGGCTGCAACTCACCGCTGGCTTCCACTTCGAAGCCGCGCGTAGTCGCACCGGAAATCGCTTCATAGGCCGCCGTGGTGGTACCCGGTACAACTCTGCCTGGGTCGACCACCGCCAGGTTGTCCTGCTTGATCTCGAACGCAGCGATGCTGGTTTGCAGGCGCCCGTCAAAATACTCGCTTTTCAGGCCGACTTCGTAGTTGTCGCCTTCGCGTGGCGCCAGCGTCGCGCCGCTGGCATCACGGACCGTCTGCGGCTTGAAGATACTGGTGTAGCTGGCATAGACCGAATGAATGTCGTTCAGGGCGTAGACCACACCGGCATAGGGCGTGACGACGCCGCTTTCACGGTTACCCGGGATCTTGTTCGGCTGCGTGCTGAGGTCGTAGCGGTAGCGGTAGTTACTGACCCGGGCGCCCAGAATGATCGAGAGTTCATCGGTAGGGCGCAGGCGTGTGGCCAGGTAGGTACCGCTCTGGTAGATGCTGGTGTCACCGTCGTACAGCTTGCCATTACCGGTGTTGGGCTTGGTGGTGTAGTTGTCCCAGTCGTAGAAGTTGACCCGGGTGCCTTCGATCGCGGTGCCGCGCAACGGGTCGTGGTGGTTCTGGTAACGGGAGAAATTGTAGCCCAGCACCAGGTCATGCTGGCGGCCGAATGCCTCGAATGGCCCCTTGAGCTGCGCATCCACACCCACCTGCTTCTGCCATGTACTGCCGGCGCCGCCGTACAGGCGCACGCCTTCGCCGGTCTGCTTGTCGGGGAAGCCCCAGCTGGCGGTGGCCAGGCGGTAGTCGTCGCGGTTGATGTACATCTGGTTCACTGCCAGCCGCAGGCTCCAGTCGTGGCCCAGTTTCTGTTCGAGGCTGGCGAACGTGTTCAGTGCGTCCTGGGGGTTGCTGCTCCAGCGCGCGGCGCTATTGGTGGAGCGGGAAAAGTCGGTTTGCTCTCCATTGCTGTAGAACAGCGGGAACGCCACCGAGGACGAGCCCTCTGGCCGGTTGCGCTGATAGTCGGCGCCCACGGTGAGCAAGGTGGTGTCGCTCAGGTCGGCCTCAAGGATGCCGTACAACACCTGCTTTTCCTGGTGGTAGTGGTCGACGAAGCTGTCGTTCTGCTGGTAGGCGGCAACCATGCGCCCGCGCACATTGCCGGTGGGGGTCAACGGCCCGGACAGGTCGACCTCGGTGCGGTACTTGTTCCACGACCCCAGCCCAGCGCTGACATGCCCCTTGAACTCGGCAGTTGGCCGCTTGCGCACCAGGTTGATGGTGGCAGAAGGGTCACCTGCGCCAGTCAGCAGGCCGGTGGCACCGCGCAGCACCTCCACATGGTCATAGATGGCCATGTCGGCGAGGCTTTGCGCCGACACCTGGCTGACGATATCGAGGGTGGTGGGAATGCCGTCGAACTGGTAGTTGTCTACCGAATAGCCACGCGAGTAGATGTTGAACCGCTCACTGCCCAGGCTTTGGACCGACAGGCCCGGGGTTTGCTGCAGCACTTCGGTGAGGTCGTTCAGGCCCTGGTCGTCCATGCGCTGGCGGGTGACCACGCTGATCGACTGCGGCGTTTCCCGTGGCGACAGGTCAAGCCCTGTACCGGCGCGCGTAGTGCCCAAGGTGTAGGCACCGGTGCCGTCGGTGGTGTTGCCATAACGCTGGCTGTCGATGGTGATAGCGCCCAGTTCCAGCGCCATGCCGCTGGCCGGCGCGCCGATCAGGTAACCCTCCCCCGCCCGCTGCAGCTGCAGACCAGAGCCGGCGAGCAGCTGTTGCAAGGCCTGGGCAACGCTCATGCGCCCTTGCACGGCCGCCGCCTGACGGCCCTCGGCAGCATCCGTGGAAAACAGGATGCGGGTGCCGGTCTGCTGGGCCAGGGCGTTTAGCGAGCGGTCCAGGCGTTGGGCCGGGATGTCCAGGCCGAAGGTGGCATCCTGCGCCTGGACGGTGGCGCAGGTCAGCAGGCTGGCAGCCAACAGCGTCAGCGGTGAAAGGTGGTAACCCATGTGTTCCCCATACGATTCAAGTGACTTCATGGGGATGGCGGCTGGCCGTGGGTGAATGTTGATGTGCCAATGAAAATAATTATTGGTTGCCTGTTATGGCCCTTTCGCGGGCTTGCCCGCGAAAACGCCGGTGCAGGCGATCAATCAACCCGGCCAATGACCAAGCCCCCATCAGCCGCGCGCACCACCGTCACAGGCAACACCGCTGGCAACTGCTCCAGCAGTACCCGCACCTGCCGGCTGTCGAACTCACCCGACAAGCGCAAACCACCGGTACGTTCATCCGCCAGCCGCAATGGCACCTCGCTGTAACGCTGCAAATCCACAATCGCATCGCGCAACGGTGTGCCGTCAAAACGCAACACCGAGCTGCGCCAGGTCCCCATCGCACCTGACGCCACGGCCTGCACCTCGCCCAACTCGCCAGCAGCAGCAAGCAGTTGCTGCCCGGCCCGCAGTGGCTGCACAGCGCCGTGCCCAATGCCGACCTCGACCGCCCCCTCGAGCACCCCTACCCGCACGCCCCGCACATCGCTGCGCACGTCGAACACCGTACCGATATCACGCACCCGCACGCCCTGGCTGCGCACAATGAACGGCGCATCGGCATGCACTACGGTAAACCGCGCCAGCCCTTCGAACAGTTCCAGCTGCCGGCTGCGCAGGTGCCGTTCAATCTGCAGCCGGCTACCCGAATCCAGCAGCACCTGGCTGCCGTCCGCCAGCACCAGCTCGCGCTGCGCGCCCACCGCCACCCGCACCTGCTCGGTATGCCAGGCAGGGTCTAGCCACCACAGGCTGCCCGCCAGCAGCAACGACAGCAGGCTGGCCTTGGCCGCCTTGCCGGCCTTGCGCCGGCGTGCGGTCATGGCTTTACCTTCGGCGAGCAACGCCTCGCGGGACGCCACCCGCTCACGCAGGGCTTCGCTGAACGCCTCCAACGGGTCGGCCTGGGCCTTGCTTTCACGCTTGCCCTGGCTCATGCCCGCGCCTCGCCATGCAGGCGCCGGGCCGGTTCCCAGCGGCTGGCGATGGTACGCAATGCACGATTGAAGTGCTGGGTGACCATGTTGACCGAAATCTCCAGCTCGGCGGCAATGTCACGCTGAGCCATGCCATGGATGCGGTGCAGCAGGAACACCTGGCGCTGACGTGCCGGCAGGGCTTCGATAATCGCCAGCAGGGCATGCAGCTGTTGCTCGAAATCCAGCTCGCGGGCACCGTCCCAACTGTCCAGGGCGGGTTCGTCATGGCTCGCGGCAGCCAGGTGAGCCGCACGCAGCGATTCGGCGCGCACCCGGTCGATGGCCCGGTTGAAGGTGACCTTGCGCAGAAATGCCAGCGGCAGCGAAATGCGGTGGCGGGGTGGCTTGTCGAGAATCTGCAGGTAGACGTCGTGCACCAGGTCGCGGGCAAAATGGCGGTCGCGAAAGCGCTGGCGGATGTAGCGAACCAGGTCGTCATAGTGCAACGCCAGCGCGTCGAGCAGTTCCTGGTTGGGCGGTGTGTTAGACATGGAGGGCCGGCGCCAAGTGATAATGCTTCGCATTGTAGGGGCACAAACCTGTGTTTGTCTCCATGGCCTCATCGCCGGAACTGACCACCTATACGTGAAGTCAGTCCATTTATGCGCATGCCCATGAAGACCTACATCGCCCTCGCCATCCTGGCCTTGATCGCCGCCGCCGCCCTGCTCGGCTCGCCGTGGATGAACCAGCGCTTCCACATGCCCGCAGAAAAAGCCCAGGCCCAACAACGCGAAACGGCCGGGTCCCCAAAGGAGCCGGCCGTTTCCAGACACGAGTGACGCTTAGTGCTGCTTGCTGCTGCCAGAGCGGATCTGGTGCACCACACCCATTGCCACCACGACTGCCGCCGCGATACCGGTGGAGATCACCAGGATCTGGTAGTCAGGCATGAAGGCCATGGTTACCAGGGCGGCCACGATGAACGCGATCACCAGGTAGGTCAGCCACGGGAACAGCCACATCTTCAGGCGCACTTCCTTGCCTTCGGCAATCAGCTTGCGGCGCATGCGCAGTTGCGAGAAGGCAATCACCAGGTACACCAGCAGGGCGATCATGCCCGTGGTGTTCATCAAGGTATCCAGCACGTCTTTCGGGCGCAGGGTCTCGCTGAAGTTGATCAGCGCACACACCACGGCCACGGCGCACGAGCCCATGATCGCGTACACCGGTACTCCGGTGCCGGCACGGGTGATCTTGAAGAACGACGGCGCATCGCCGCGCTGAGCCAGGGAGAACAGCATGCGCGAAGCGGTGTAGTGACCCGAGATCAGGCAGCTGCTCACCGAAGTCAGCACCACGAAGTTCATCAGCAGCTCGGCATACGGCACGCCCAGCAGTTCCAGGGTACGGCGATAGGCGCCATAGCCGGAAACGCCCAGGTGCGGGTCGTTCCACGGTACCAGGCAGACGATCAGGAAGATCGAACCGACGTAGAACAGGCACACACGCCATACCACCGAGTTGGTGGCCTTGACGATCTGCGCGGCCGGGTCTTTGGCTTCGGAAGCTGCGATGGTGACGATTTCGGCGCCCAGGAAGGCGAACATCACCCCTAGCAGCGCACCGATCACGGTGGTGATGCCATTGGGCATGAAGCCTTCGGCGGTGAGGTGGCTGATGCCACGCACTTCACCGAACTGCCACACGTTCATCACGGCAGCGGTACACACGATCAGGAAGCAGACGATCGCGATCACCTTGATCAAGGCGAACCAGAACTCGAACTCACCGTAGTGCTTGACGTTGAAGAAGTTGACGGTGATCAGCAGCAGGGTCGTGGCCAGCACGAACACATTGACGCTAACGTCGGGGAAGAAGCCATGCAGGATCTTGCCCGCCACATAGGCTTCCCAGGCCATGAGGATGACCCAGTACCACCAGTACAGCCAGCCGATGGTGAAACCGGCCCAGCGGCCAATGGCGCGGTCGGCGTAGGTGGAGAACGAGCCGGTGTCTGGCGAGGAAGTCGCCATTTCACCCAGCATGCGCATGATCAGCACCACCAGGATGCCGCCCGCCAGGTAGGCCAGGACAGCGGCTGGGCCTGCGCTGTGGATCACGCTGCCGGAACCGACGAACAAGGCGCCGCCAATTACCCCGGCGATCGACATCATCGTCAGGTGGCGCGACTTCAGCGAGGCACTGAGCTTGCTCTCGTGCCCGCTTTTCGCGGTGGTGGTTGTGGATGTTGCGTCCATCAGTTGTGTACCCCGTGCTTCTTTTTATCCAAGGAAAACCGTGAAACCCCGATGGCTGGCGGCTTCACCTGTACATCAGTGCTAATGCGGGCAGGATGGTGTGAACGAACACACGCAGGCCCTCCATGGCGGCCTGCTGACGCGCCCCAGGACGACTGCCTGGAGCGAACTGAACATGCTTTATGTGGCGATATCCGACACCTAATGTAAAAATGTCCGACGCAGAGAGCCATGCACAGTGGCATGAATCTCGCACTGCACTGTACAGGTCGCCCTTGCAGTACACCCTGCAGACGCCAGGCGATACGCACCCTGAAGGCCCCGAATGTTCGAATTACATCCAGACTCCTCCACCCCGCTGGTCAACCAGATCATCGACGGGTTGCGCGAGTTGATCGACAACCAGACCCTGAAGCCGGGCGCCAAGGTGCCGTCTATCCGCGCCTTTGCCGCGAGCTATTCGGTGAGTACTTTCACCGTGGTCGAGGCCTATGATCGCCTGGTCGCCCAGGGGCTGCTGGTGAGCCGTGGCAATGCGGGGTTCTTCGTCAACCGTGCGGCGGGCGAACTACTGGAACGGCACAATACCGAGGCCGACGCCAGTCGACCAACGTTCAACTCCGAGTGGTACCTGCAGCAGATCTTCGAGATCCGCCAGTTGCCCTACAAACCGGGGTGCGGCTGGCTGCCTAACGACTGGATGTACGAAGAAGGCCTGCGTCGGGGGCTGCGCCAGGTGGCGGGTAGCCCGCTGGAACTGTCGGGCTACGGCGACCCCATGGGCCTGATGGAGCTGCGTTCGCTGACTGCGCAGAATCTGCAGCAAGAGCTTTCCATCGTCGCCAACCCGGCGCAGCTGATGCTCACCCACGGCGCCAGCCAGGCCCTGGATCTGGCCGCACGCACCCTGGTGCGCCCAGGCGATGTGGTGCTGGTGGACGACCCCGGCTACCCCAACCTGATGAGCATCCTGCGTACCCAGGGCGCGACGCTGGTCGGCGTGCCACGCACCCCGGCCGGCTACGACCTGAACCAGCTGGAACAATTGCTCACCCACCACCGCCCGACGGCGTTCTTCACCCAGCCGCACCTGCACAGCCCGACCTGCTCACGCACACCGCTGCCGCAGTTGCATCGCCTGCTGCAGCTGGCCAGCCAGCACGGCTTCCGCCTGGTGGAGAACAACCTGTACGCCGACATGGTCGCCGAGCCGCAGCCATGCCTGGCCAGCCTCGACCACCTGCAGCAGGTGGTGTACGTGGGCAGCTACTCCAAGAGCATCTCGCCCAATGTGCGGGTCGGCTACATGCTGGCCAACCCGGAGCTGATGCAGAAACTGCTGCACCTGAAAATGCGCTCAGGCCTGACCACCTCGCAGGTGATGGAGCGTGTGGTGTACGCCGCGATCATCGACGGCCGCTGGCGCAAGCACCTCAAGCGCCTGCGCCAGCGGCTGGCCGAAGCGCATCAGGAAGTTGGCCGGCATCTGCATCGATTGGGCTTCGAGCTGTTCACCGAATCGGATGAAGGCATGTACATCTGGACCCGCCACCCGGCGATTCCGGACAGCGCTGCGTTGCTGGATGATGCGCTGGAGAAAGGCATCATGCTTGGGCCTGGGCAGTTGTTCATGGTCGATGCCAAAGCGACCGGGTGGATGCGCTTCAATGTGGCGTTCAGCACGGACCCGGCGATGTGGGAGTTGCTGGAGAAGGTGTTCGTCAAGCATGTGCGACGGGGTGGGATGTAGTTCGCCACGACATTTTCAGGGTCTGTGAGATCGAGCGCCGCCCGCGCGGCGCTCGATCTCACAGACCCTGAAGACGTCGTGGCATGCACTTATAAGCTCCATCACCCTCTTCACGCTTGCTCCTCTCGCCCCTAGGCTCTGTACCGCAAACACCGCATGGAGCAAGCCAGTGAGACCATGGCGGCATAACTTTTCGCGAGCTTGTCGAAGCGGGTCACGATCCGGCGGTTCTCTTTCAGCCAGCTGAACATGCGCTCGATGATGTTGCGCTGTCGGTATTTTGGCCGGTCAAACAGTCTTGGTAAGCCAGGCTTGGGCTTGCGCTTCATCGAGCGCAGCTGGATGACGGGTTGCATTCGATATTGGTCGCAGTAGCGGCGTAGCGCTTCGGCGTCGTAGCCCTTGTCGGCGAGCAGCCATTTGCAGCGCTTGCGCGGGCGGCCACGTTGGCTCGATGCAATGCTGACCTTGTCCAATAGTGGTTGTGCGTAGCTGATGTCACTGGCTTGACCGCCGGAGAGGAGAAAGCGCAGCGGTGTTCCGTTGGCGTCGCAGAGCATGTGGATTTTGGTTGTCAGACCACCGCGACTGCGGCCTAGAGCATGATCGGCAGGCTCGTCAGGCCCCCTTTTTTCCCGGCGCCAGATGAGGCTCGGGTTGCGCGTACTGCGGTTGAGTCGATCATCCAGGTTTGCAGATCGATCAAGCCCTGCTCATTCAGTCGCAGGTGCAGACGTTTGAGCATTTGCTCGAAAGTCTTGGTTTCGCCAGCCCCGAAACCGTTGATACACCGTTGACCATGGGCCGAAGCGCTCTGGCATATCTCGCCATGCAGCACCTGAGCAGAGCACCCACAGCACGCCATCGAGCATCAGCCGGTCGCTCAGTCGGGGCCGGCCTCGGCCATGGGTTTCGATGAAGAGATCGGAGACCACATCCCAGGCCTCGTCCGTGAGTTCGTAGCGCCTTACCATCACAGAATTCCTTTCCGTTAATGGCGCGTGACTCTACAAAATCTCAGCGCTAGAGGAGCGACGATTTGGTTTCTCGGGATTTCGTACAGAGCCTAAGTATCCCTGGCACTTGGCGCTCTGGCATAACACTTCTTCTTAATTTTGTTGATCACACAGTTCAAACCCGCTCTTGCCCCAGTCACTTTCCTGTACCTGCGCCTCGTAGCTACAGGCTCTAACGCGCCCGGCAGCCCTGAATCAATTCCATCTGCAGCCTCTACTACAAGCTCTCCAATACTTCCCGTCTCAAATCCGCCTCACTGGAAATAGACGTGACCTCTCGAAAAACGTTAACGAGCGCTGAACTGCAAAAAATATACTCAGCCGAACCTTTCAGCTATGACTTAGAAAATATCCTTTCATGGGACAGCCCATGCACACTGCCTATAGTACCGCCCAACATAGCCTCGCTATCGACAGAAGCGCTTCGTATCAACGCAGCACGCATTGCAATGAATCTAATAAAGGAAATCGAGGCCACCCGCCCAGCCGACACCCCTGGACTGGAAACGTATTTAACCAAAAACTATTTAAGCATAAAGCATTTACACCCAGACCTGACAAACCATGACTATGCCAAAAAGAAATTCCTCCTCTTTCTTTATAATGAAATCGACAAAAAAATACCTCACTCGCTCAATAGATATATGGCAACACACCTCTATACCACAAGCATCGATGACATAGCCCTGAATGTTGAAAACATTGCAAACGAATTAGTCGAGGACGGACAGAATTTCTATTGGCTTGAGGAATAACTGTATTATTTAATGAGTGCCGCTACCGCCGCGCAAATTGAAATAGTGCTACGACGCTGCCTTGAGAAAATCCGAAATGAATTCGAAGAGTTCCACCCTGAAGCAATAAAAACATTACGAGAAAACCACTCCAGAGACACCAGCAGCAAATCCATCACCTTAAGCCTTAACACCACAATTCAACTGAGCTCAACACTAACCCCACTATCAACAACCGAAAGCCTGCAAAGCGCCCTCCTGGGCGGAATACAGACCCTCAAAAGGCTTGGCCTTACTGCCACCCCAGTTTTCAGACTGGGTATTGGGGTATTTTTTTATTCAGCAGAACTAGGCAACGCAGATTTGTACCATGAATCAGCCCTGAGCATGCCTGCTGAACTACTCATTCCTGAGCTACCTGACAACATTCATGACATCGCGCTTAAACATGGGACTTTCGAATCCCCGTTCCGGATTCATGCCAATCTCGACACGTATACACTTACGGATAAAGCAAATGCTACCCATGCGGAAAAAGAGGTACCCGTACGCCCTCTGATAATGGACAAAGAAAGCAATAGCTACACATCGATCCCATCGAGTGACTTCCCAATCAGGCTTAGTTTTCCCATTCACACCGAAAGTGGATCATCAACTACAACCCCCAGTATCCCGATACCCTCTGATCCCTATGAAGGTGTTAACCTCAGACGAGCATGGACAGAAGCGACACCACTCCCTGCCCATGAGCCACCAAATTACAAAGACTGCATCTACTGCTTCCCGCCAGAGTCTGGCCTACCGCCACTGTACGTAGTTTTCAATTCTCCCTATCCCGGCGCTACAACCATAGGGATTTACAGCGGACGTCCCTATAACCCGGAAAAAGCCGGGGGAGCAATCGAACGACTGGATTGGAGAGAGGCCCGGATCACAGCAGACGGCGTCGAGTTAGTCAAACTACACGTGAGTCGCTTTCTACCTTCGGATGCAAACAAAGTCATGATCGATAGACTTGAGAAAATCCTACAGGGCACCCTACAAACAACCGACATCGACAAGCGATTTTTCACACATGAAATAAGGGAGCTTGAGCGCTTCCGCGCCCTTGGCATTGCTGATAAAATTTTACCAACTGATCGTGGCGAGGCTTGGAACAATACTCACGCGGCCACTTTAGAAGACTATCAGCTTGGATCAGATGCCGCGCTATTGTATACAACGGAAGCTCTAGAAGCAGATACAATCCAACTTGAGCGGGAAAATCCATGAACACGATCCACGACGTAGTTAAAAACGAATCCCCTACGGATGTGATTTTATTTCTCACCAGAGGTACTGGCATATCCCACCCGCACATAGACAGGCTTTATACCCAGAACAATTGGATTCACCTAGGTGACTGCATGGCCCTCATCGAACTGACCAGAAAAATGACGAGCGACGGCTTGATTGAACAAAAAGCCGGCGGATATGTGAAAGGTCCAAAATGGAGTGCACCAAAATTCATGCTCGAGAATAAGTACACTTTTAATCAAAGTTGACAGCCTAAGTCGAATTCTAGCGTTGCGGACTTATTCACAAATACAGTTGCTCATTGCCCCTACCAAAAACTCGAAAACCGCAGTTCAGGGGCGGCAGCTACACCACAGCTGCCGCCCCTAAAGCTGCACACATCAGTCATCTCCCTGTTTGAGACACCCCGCCCGTGCCAGCACAGCGTTCAGCAGTACATCAGCGCCCTGTCGGGCATCATCAGGCAGCACGTCCTCAGCCTCGTTGTGGCTCAGTCCACCGACGCAGGGGATGAACACCATCGCCGTCGGGCAGTATCGCGCCAACAGGATGGCATCGTGACCCGCCCCGCTGACAATCGATTGCTGCGCATAACCAAGGCCGTCCACCGCTTGCTGCACGGCAGCCACGCAGTCGGCATCGAACGGGGTCGCCGGGCTCACCCAGTGGCGCTCGATACGCACCTGCAGGCCGCGCTGGCTGGCGATGGCTTGCAGCTTCAGGGTCAGCTCGCGCTCCATGGCTTCGATGGCGTCGTCGCGGGGGTGGCGCAGGTCGACCGTGAACTGCAGCAGGCCGGGAATGGTGTTGCGCGAGGACTTGGCAATAGACAGCTCACCTACGGTGGTCAGGCCTTCGGGGGCAAAGTCTGCTGCGAGTTGTTCGACCGACTGGATCATCCGCGCGGTGCCATACAGCGCATCCTTGCGCAGCGGCATCGGCGTGGTGCCGGCGTGTGCTGCCATGCCCTCTACCGTCACGTCCAGCCAGCGGATGGCCTGGCCACCACTGACCACGCCAATGGCCTTGGCGTTGTCTTCAAGGATCGGACCTTGTTCAATATGCGCCTCGAAATAGGCATCCACCTCGCCGCCCAGCGGGCGTTGGCCGGCGTACCCGGTGCGGTGCAGTTCGTCGGCGACGCTGATGCCATCGGCATCGCGGATGGCCAGCGCCTCGGCCAGTGGGAGGCTGCCGGTGAACACCGCCGAGCCGAACATGGCCGGGGTGAAGCGCGCACCCTCCTCGTTGGTCCAGACGGCAATTTCCAGCGGCTTGCGGGTGTGGATGTCCAGGTCGTTCAGGCGGCGCACCACCTCCAGGCCGGCCAGCACGCCATAGACGCCATCGAAACGGCCCCCTTCGGGCTGGGTGTCGAGGTGGCTGCCCATCATGACCGGGGCGGCATGCGGATCACTGCCGGCACGGCGGGCGAACAGGTTGCCGATGGCATCTACCGACAGGCTAAGGCCCGCTTCGCGGCACCAGTGGCTGAACAGTTCACGGCCGGCTTTGTCCTCGTCGCTGAGGGCCAGTCGGCAGCTGCCGCCGCGGGCGGTGGCGCCGACTTCGGCCATGGCCATCAGGCTCGCCCACAGGCGTTCGCCATTGCTTTTCAACATATGCGGGTACTCCAGGATAATTGGGGTTCGATCAGGCCAGTTCCAGGCGCTGGCTACGGGCGTACTGGCGCGCCAAGGCGAGCACGCAAACCAGCGAAATGGTGGCGATCAGGGTGTAGAAGGCTGCCATCGGCCACCATTGGCCGCTGAAGGTATGGGCCAGCCAGGTGCCAATCAGCGGGGTCAGGCCGCCAGCAATCGCGCCGCAGATCTGATAGGCCAGGGAAATGGCGGTGTAGCGCACGCGGGTTGCGAACATGCCGCTGACATAGCCGGCAATCACCGCGTAGAAGGAGGCCATGCAGGCTGCGGCCAGTGCGATGCCTAACACGATCAACGGGCCCTGGCCCGAGCTGACCAGCACGAACATCGGGTAGGGCGAGGCCATCGCCAGCAGCGCGACCAGCGCCAGGAAGCGCGTCGCGCCGACCTTTTCCGACAGCCACGCTGCCAGCGGCTGCACACAGAGCTGGATGATCGCCACAAAGAACAGGCATTCAAGGATCAACGAGCGCTCCAGGTGCAACTGCTGGGTGGTGTAGCTGATCATGAAAGTGTTGGTGAAATAGACCCCGGCAATGCCCAGGGTGTTGGCGCCGATGCACAGCAACAGCGGGCGCCAGGCGGTGCGCAGCACTTCAAACACTGGCGCCTGCTCCTTGCGCCGGGCCTTTTGCGCCTGCTCGCGGCTGGCGATGAACTCGGGCGACTCATTCACCCCCAGGCGAATCGCCAGGCCCACCAGCAACAACAACGCGCTGGCCAGGAACGGCACGCGCCAGCCCCAGCTCATCAGCTCGTCTTCAGGCAGGCGGGTAACCGCGCCAAAGGCCAGCAGCGACAGAATCAGGCCAGCCGGGCTGCCCAGCTGGGCGAACGAGGCGAAAAAATTGCGCCGGCCCTTGGGCGCATGCTCACCCGCCATCAATACCGCCCCGCCCCACTCGCCGCCCACGGCAATGCCCTGAACGATGCGCAGCAGGATCAACAGCACCGGCGCAGTGGCGCCGATCTGCGCGTAAGTCGGCAGCAGGCCGATGCACACGGTAACGATACCCATCATCAGCAGGGTGATGACCAGCGACTTCTTGCGACCGATTCGGTCGCCCACGTGGCCGAAGACGATGCCGCCCAGCGGCCGGGCGAAGAAGCCCACGGCGAAGGTGCCGAACGCGGCCATGGTGCTGAACAGGCTGTCGTCAGAGGGGAAGAACAAGGCACCGAACACCAGGGCGGCGGCGGTGGCGTAGATGTAGAAGTCGTACCACTCGATCATGGTACCGATGAACGCGGCGGCGGCTGCACGGCGCGGCTGGGCGGAAGCGGTAGGGTTCATGGGGGCTCCTTTGCTTGTTGTTCTGGCAGGAGTTGCTGGTCACAGTGGCGCTCTCATGGCGCTTGGCCTGCTGGTTCGGTGCTGGCTTCTTCGCGGGGTCGCACCCTGTCTGCGACAGTGCAGTACCTGTGGGAGGGGGCAAGCCCGCGAAGAAGCCGCCGCCGACGCACCAGGCTTCAATGCATGCGATTTATCGGCCCGGGGCTATGATTAGTCAATTTTCTATTTATTATTCGAACTATTAGCCACGCTTATCATCGAGTCCCCGCCATGTCTGACCGCCTGCTCAACGACCGCCTCGACTGGAACCTGCTGCGCACCTTCCGGGTCATCGGCCAGGAGCTGTCCATCAGCCGCGCCGCCGCCCGCCTGCACCTCACTCAACCGGCGGTAAGCCAGGCGCTCAAGCGCCTTGAAGAGCAGCTCGGCCGCCAGCTCATTGCCCGCCGTGGGCCGCGCTTCGTGCTGACAGAAATGGGCGAGCAGCTGTTCCAGCTGGCCGGCGAGGTGTATGGGCAAATGTCGCAGATCGGCGGATTGCTGGAGCAACCGGCAGACGAAGTGGTGGGCAAAGTGCGCCTGCTGATGATCAGCCGCATCGTCAGCGAACGCTTCGACAACTTCCTCGCCGACTTCCACCGCCAGCGCCCGCGAGTGGAACTGGAAATCGACGTGATGCGCAGCTCCGACATCGTCGCTGCCCTGCAGGAAAAAACCGCCACGGCGGGCCTTAGCCTCACCCGGCGTGCACAGCCACGGTTGGAGCAACGGCTGTTCCTGCGCCAGCGCTATGCGTTTTTCTGTGGCAAGCACCATGCCCTGTTCGGCCAGGCCGAAGGCGACTTGCAACGGGAGAATTTCGTCAGTTTCACCAGCGACCAGATTGGCGGCATGTTGTCGCCGCTGACCATTTTCCGTGACCTGCAAGGGTTTGCCGGGCGGATCGTGGCCTCATCGCCAAGCCTTGAGGAGGTACGCCGGCTGGTGATAGCCGGGTTTGGCATCGGCTGCCTGCCGGAGCATGTGGTGGCACCGGATGTCGAAGCGGGGTTGCTGTGGAAGCTGCCGCCGCAGGAAGGGATTGCCGATGTGGATATTCACCTGTTGTGGAACAGGGAACAGCGGTTCAGCCGGGCGGAAGAGGTGTTTATCGAGGCGTTGCAGCGTGTCATAACCTAGCGCTTCTGAGCGGCTCCATAGACCTCGCGCGCTCGCGCTTGCTTATAGGTCATCCAGAGACACCGGTACGCCTTTTTCACCCAGCCTGGTCTTGGCCAATTCACTCAATTCGAGATCTTCCAGGCGCTTCATCATGGATTCGTACAGTTTGGCCGGAACCATGTAACCCATCACACGATTGTGGTTAAGCACGGCAACAGGCATGCCAGCGGCCCCGGCCATTACAGCAGATGGGTTCTTTTTCAGTTCCGATACGCTTACGGTCACACTTGCAAAGATTTTTTGCATTATTCCGCCTCGAATCAAGACCAGATTTTGGTCCATATATAGGACGTAAACAAGCCTACGTTCTTGGTTCAGCCCTGCGGGTCGACGGCGGCGTGGTCGACAGCCTCGCTATCTGAATTCAACTGGAGGCATTCGGGGAAAACTTGGATCCCATTCTATGAGAGGGTATGCTGCGCAATAGCTATACGCCACTATCCAGGCAGGTTTGACGCCTGCCTTCAAGGACGAAGCCTTTGCCCAGCCACCCTACCCGCCACACCATTGCCCGCCAGTGGCAGCTGCTCAAGTTGCTGCCCGGCCGCCACCCCGGGATGAGTTCTACCCAGTTGCAGGCCGCCCTGACAATCGTGGGCCATACCACCAGCAAACGCACCGTCGAACGCGACCTGGTCGAGCTCGCCGCGTTGTTCCCGTTGCAGTGCAACAGTAAAGGCATGCCGTATGGTTGGTACTGGCAACCAGGCCTGAGCCTGGGCGAAGCGCAGCAGCTGCAACCCGACATGCTTACGCCCCCGGCCCAGGTTGAACTGCATGCCTGGGTTGATGACGCGCTGGCCATGCGCCTGGAGCAATCACCCCTGTCAGCAGACATGCAACTGACGCCGCAAGCGAGCGGCGGCGCCACGCTGGTGGCCACTGTTGACGACAACCGGGCGCTGATGGGCTGGCTGCTGTCCCAAGCAGGTTCTATCCGCATCCAGGCCCCGCAGGCACTGCGCGTGGCCATGCTCGAACAGTTGCGCCAGAGCCTGGCGCTGCACGAGGGTAGTTATTGACCGGCAGGCAAAAGTCATTGTCCCGCGGGCCGCTTTTTCCCCAAGCCTGCCCTGCGCAGAATTCGCTCCTGACAACGCATCCTTCAGGAGCACTCGATGACATGCTTTAAGCCCTTGCTACTGGCCGTCGCCCTGGCGACCACTGCCCAGGCCACTTTGGCCGCCGACTGGCAGACCTCGCCCTACGGCAAACAGGATGAAATCGGCGCGGCCAACCTGCTCACCCCGGACGTGGTCAAGCAGGCTGTCGACCTGGTCAAGGCCGGCAAGACCTACCCCCTGGCCGTGCCCGTGAGCAAGGACTTGCCGGCATTCCGCCACCGCAGCTTCCACCTTTACAACATCCAGCCCGGCGAACAGGCGGGCCAGACCCTGGGCCGCAACAAGTTCAGCTTAAACGATGAACTGGTCAACGGCTGGACCGGCGTCGGCACCCAGCTCAACGGCATCGGCCATATCGGCATAGACAACGTCTACTACAACGGCAACAAGGCGGCCGACTTCGTCACCGTCGAAGGCGTGACAAGGCTGGGCGTGGAGAAAGTACCGCCCATGGTTACTCGTGGTGTGGTGCTGGACATGACGGCCTACTATGGCAAGGCCATCGTCCCGGGCGGCACTGCGTTTACCGTCGCTGACATCAAGGCCGTGCTGAAGAAACAAGGCATTACCCTGCGCAAGGGTGATGTGGTGCTGTTCAATACCGGTTGGCTGGAGCTGATCGGCAAGGACAACCAGCAATTCCTTGCCACCGAGCCAGGCATCGACCTGCCGGCGGCCGAATGGCTGGCGGACCAGGGTATCGTCGCCTTTGGTGGCGATACCTGGGCCTCCGAGGTCTACCCGAACCCGAGCGGCGAAGAGTTCCCGGTCAACCAGTTCATGCTGGCCAAACGGGGTATCTACAACCTGGAACTGATCGACACGCGTGCGTTGGTGCAAGACAAGGCGTTCGAGTTCCTGTTCGTGCTGGGGCAGCCGCTGTACAAGGGCTCGACCCAAGTGAACATCAACCCGGTGGCCATTCACTGATCGCCGGACTGGCTGGCTTTCGAAATGGGGGCCGCTTGCGGCCCCTGCAATCTCAGAGGAAGGTAAACACTTGCGAAGCCGGCAACCGTGACTTGTTCAGCCCGGCGTTGAAGTCCGATTCACTGCGATAACCCAGGCTGAGGATCACCACGCTGGTAAAGCCACGCTCACGCAAGCCCAGCTCGGCATCGAGGATCTTGCTGTCGAAGCCTTCGATCGGCGTTGCATCCAGACCATGTGCCGCGGCCCCCAACAAGGCCGTGCCCAACGCCAGGTAAGTCTGCTTTTCCATCCAGTGCTGCGCGTCTTTATGGTCGTAGCGATGCAGGTTCACGTAGTGACGGCGGCTCTGGTTCTGCCCGGCACGCGCCTGTTCGTCACGGAAACGGCCATCGGCAGCCTCTTGATCAAGCACCGCATTCAGGTGCGCTTCGGTCATTTCTGTGCGGGTGCAGAACACGATCACGTGCGAGGCATCGAGCAGCTTCGGCGTGTTGTAGGCGTAACCCTCAGTCGTGCTTTTTGCCAGGCGGGCCTTGCCTTCGGCCGTATCGGCGACAATGAAGTGCCAAGGCTGAGAGTTGACCGAAGACGGGCTGTGGCGCAATTGTTCGAGCAGGGCATCGACAGTGGCCTGGGGAATGCGGCGCGAGGCATCGTAGGCTTTGGTGGTGTAGCGGCGCTTGGCCAGCGAGACGGTATCCATGCAACGACTCCGTGAATGAACAGTGGATTTGTCGCGTATCTTATCTTTCCCGCAGAAAAGAAAAACCGGCACAATGCAGCAACACTTTCATCCCTGGAGTGAAAATTCTGCGCATTGCCGACCTCGAACTGTTTGCCCGCAGCAGCGTGCTGGGCAGCTTCACTGCCGCCGCCCATGAAGCCGGCCTGCTGCCGGGCCAGGTGGCCGCAGCAATCAAGCGCCTGGAGCGCGACCTGGATGTACGCCTGTTCGCCCGCACCACTCGCAGCCTGCGCCTGACCGCCGAGGGCGAGCGCTACCTGCCCACCGCGCTGAATGTGCTGGAGAGCTTGCGCCAGGGCCATGAAGACCTGCATGGCAACCCCAATACCCTGCGCGGCACCCTGCAGGTGTCGGCACCTTCCGACATGGGCCGCAACATGTTGCTGCCCTGGCTCAGCGCCTTCCGCCGCGAGCACCCGGCATTGCAACTGCGCTTCTTCCTGTCCGACCAGATTGCCGACCTCAACCGCGACCCGGTGGATGTGGCCATCCGCTATGGCCTGAACCAGGATGCCAACTACATCGCTCTGCCATTGGCCGACTGGAACCGCAGAGTGCTGGTCGCATCGCCCGACTACCTGGCCCGCCACGGCCGCCCGCTCAGCCCCGACGCCCTTCAGCAACATGCCTGCCTGCTGTACATGCAGCACAACCGGGTATACGACAAGTGGCAGCTGGGCAACCGTACCGTGCAGGTGCGCGGGCCGCTGGTCAGTGACGATGCCGACGTCATCCGTCGCCTGGCCATTCAAGGCGAAGGCATCGTCTACAAGTCGTGGCTGGATGTCAGCGCCAACATTGCGGCCGGTGAACTGGAAATCGTCCTGCCCGAACTGCTCGGCGAACCTACCCCGGTCACCTTGGTATGCCCGCATCGCAAGCAGCTCACACCTGCGGTTTCGCAATTGCACCTGTGGCTGCGCGAGCGCTTCGAGGCCCTGCGTGATCGGGCACTGACCAACGGCTGCACAATCGTTCCAGACTGAGCCGAGGGGTTGCGCTAAGGTAGCCATTTAAGCCAACGGCACACGTTCATGAGCAACTGGATCGACCTCAAGCAAGACGCCGATAGCGGCATCGAGTCGGTCCGTGCGCATTTTGTCGGGCATGCCTACGACCCGCACTGGCACGACAGCTTCCTGGTCGGCGTGACCGAACAGGGCGTGCAGCAGTTCAATTGCCGCCGGGTGCGCCACCGCAGCACGCCGGGGCAAGTTTTCTTGCTCGAACCTGGCGACATACACGATGGCCTGGCGCCCACCGAAGAAGGCTTTACCTATTCGACGCTGTACCTGGCGCCCGATTGGCTCGACCAACAGCTGCGGGCGCTGTTCGAGCACGCACCGGGCGACAGCCTGCCCAGCTTCGCCGACACTCTGTGCCACGACGAACACCTCGCCCGGGCCACCGCCCTCGCCTTCCAGTCCGTGCACGACCAGGACTTACGCATCGTCCGGCAAACGGCCATGGACGACCTGCTTGCCTGCCTGACCCGCCACATGCACTGGCGCCGACGCATCAACCCCGACCCACGCCTGCCGCTTACCGCCCAGCGCGCACGGGATTTCCTGCACGCCAACCTGGAGCGCGACATCGGCCTGGAAGACCTGGCCCAGGCCTGCGGCATCGACCGCTTTCGCCTTACCCGTGCATTCAAGGCCGCATTCGGCATTGCACCGCATGCCTACCTGATCCAGCTGCGCCTGGCCCGGGCGCGGCGCCTGCTCGCCCTGGGCCAGACGCCTGCCGAAGTGGCCGTAGCCTTGGGCTTCGCCGACCAGAGCCACCTGGGGCGCTGGTTCCGTCGGGCCTACCGGCTGACCCCTGCCGACTACCGCAGGCGCTGCTCAAACCTTCCAGACTGATCGCCTGCGGGCAGCGAGCATGGTGCTTCGAATTTCCGGAGCCATGAACCATGTCGCAGTCGTTGTTGCCCTTCATTCTGTTCGCCCTGGTGTCCAGCATCAGCCCGGGGCCGACCAACCTGTTGATCCTGGCCCATGGCGCGCGCGCGGGTTTGCGCGCGAGCCTGGCGCCAATCGTGGCGGCCTGTGGCGCAGCGGCGGCGATCGTGTTGATGGTGGGTCTGGGGCTGGGTGAACTGCTGCTGCGTCACCCCTTGGCCCAACAGGTGATGAGTTGGGCGGGAGTGTTGTGGCTAAGCTGGCTGGCGTGGAAGATGCTGCGCAGTACCGCCGCACCGCTGCAAGCGGCCACGGCGCAAGGGTTCAGTGCTTTGAGCGCCGCAGCGTTGCAGGTGGTGAACCCCAAAGTATGGTTGATGGCCGTGGCGGTGGTCGGGGTGTTTGCCGCGCCTTCGTTGCCGGTGTGGCAGTTGGCACTGGTGTTTTTACTCATAGCCCTGCCGTGCATGGCAGCGTGGGCAGTGCTGGGGGTGGGCAGCGCCCGCTGGTTGCAGGCACCGCGCCGGTTGCAGCTGTTCAACCAGGTGTTGGCGGCGGTGCTGTTGATTTCTGCCTGGGCTGCCGTACTGGCTTGAACGCCAAGCAGGTGTCCCACACGTCTACGGGGGGAGCGGCCTTGGGTCAGTGTGTCAGCGCCTCGCGGAAGCGCCGCGTGCTGGCAACAGCCAGTACCAGCCCGACCAACGCCACGCTACCGCCCACCAGGCCGATATCGGCCACGTCCATCTGGCTGCTGACGATACTGCCCAGCAGTGCACCGCCACCAATCCCGATGTTGTAGATACCCGAGAACAGCGCCATGGCCACATCGGTGGCATCGGATGCCAGCTTCAACGTCTTGGACTGCAGCGACAGGCTGAAGCTGAGGATCGCCACACCCCAGAACATGCTCAGCACCGCAAACGCATAGAAGTTGCCCGACAGCGGCAACATCAGCAACAGGCACGCGGCGAGCAAGCCGATCGAGCCGACCAGGAAACCATGCGGGAAACGGTCGCTGTAGCGGCTGAACAGCAGCGAGCCGAATACCCCGGCACCGCCAAACAGCAACAACAACAGCGTGGTGCGCTCACCGCCAATCTGCGCCACGTGCAGTGCAAAAGGCTCAATGTAGCTATAGGCGGTGAACTGAGCGGTTATCACCAGCGTCACCAGCAGGTAGGTAATCACCAGCGCCGGGCGCTTGAACAGGATTGGCAGGCTGCGCAACGAGCCCGAGTTCTGGCTGGGCAGCAGCGGCAGCGACTTCATCAGGCACAGCATGGTGGCCAGCGCGACCCCGGCAATGCTGAGGAAGGTCACGCGCCAACCCAACGCCTCACCCACCACGCGCCCCAGCGGAATGCCCAAAACCATTGCCAGGGTGGTGCCGGTAGCCAGCAGGCCCAGCGCCTTGGCCTGCTGGCCAGGTGGCGCCACGCGCACTGCCAGCGAGGCGGTAATGGCCCAGAACACCGCATGCGACAGGGCAATACCGATACGGCTGACCAGCAACATGGCAAAGCTCTGCGACAGCCACGACAGCAAGTGGCTGACGATGAACACCAGGAACACGAACAACAGCAGGCGCCGCCGTTCGATATTGCGGGTCAGCAGCATCATCGGCAGCGAGGCCAGCGCCACCACCCAGGCATAGATGGTCAGCATCAGCCCCACCTGGGCGGTGCTCATGTCGAAGCTGCGGCCAATGTCGCTGAGCAGCGCCACCGGGACAAACTCGGTGGTGTTGAAGATGAAGGCCGCCAGGGCCAGGGCAATGACGCTCAGCCAACTGCCGCTGCCCGCCGTGGGCGGCGTGTGGGTGGGTATGGGTCCGTTCATGGGTGGAAAACGCTTCTCCGCAGACAAGGCAACAGTTCGCACGCCAGCCACCCGCTTGCAGGGGGCCGACGTACGCGCTGTTATTGATAGGAATGCACGGCATGGTACGCGTCAACCCGGGGCCTCACAACCGCAAGGCAGGCAGAAGGAGTACCATGCGCGCTTTGTGTGAAACGCGCGTGCAACAAGGAGCCCGATCCGCTCATGGACAAGCAGCACCCCCAGCAGCAGTGGCAGCAGGCAGTCATTGCCTATGCCCAGGCCGTCAACGACTACGTCGCGCAGGGCCGTGCGCAAGGCTGGGACAATCTTGAAGAGCCACAGGCGCCCGCCACCGGGCACCTGCTGGACGCCTGGCTGGCAGCCCTGCAGGCAGCCAATCACCCTGGCGCCAACGAACAACAGCGTCGAGCCTTCCGTGAGGCCTGGCCACCTGCGCACCACCCTCTGGTACCGTTGCTCGAAGACCACGGCCAAGGCATCAGCAATGTCCTGCTGCTGGAGGATGGCAGCCTGCTGGCACGCATCGGCATGCCGTACGACAAGGGCCAGGTGGTGCGTATCGGCCACCAAGGGGTAACCCCGGTCATCGGTATCGAACACTTTGGCCGCTGCCCGGCCCGTCGCTACTTCGCCCTGGCCAACGCCGAAGGCGTGCGTGTGACCGATGGCTGGGGCGGCCCACACGTGCAGCGCCTGGCCTGGCCCACGGGGCTGGAGGGGTTGCCGCCAGGTTACCCGTTCGAGCCGTTCGACCTGCCGCCCACCCCGACCGCGCTGATCCCCTTCCCGGATGGCCAGCGCGTGCTGCTGGTGAGTGCCGAAGGTATCTTCGTGCTGTCCACCCAGGGTGCGACTCGCCTGCTGCCGCAGCAGGCACGCGTGCTCGATGAGCTGGCCGAAGGCACCGACCCGGACGACATCAGCCTGGGGCTGAGCATGGAGCATGGCGCGGTGTCGGCGGATGGCCGGCTGATCGTGGTGGGTGAGCAAGGCAGCCGGCACCTGGTACTGGACGCGCAACTCAGGCCGCTGGCGGACATCGGCCCTGGCAGCGAGTACCCGCACTTTGCGTTGTTCAACCGCACCGGTAACCATCTGGCCCTCAATGCCTGTCATTTCTACAGCGGCGCCACGCTGGGGGTAAACGTCGCCGATTTGCCGGGGCTGGAGACCGACTACTACAGCCAGGACCCACGTACCCCACTGCTGCAGGATGGCGCACGGGTATACGCCGGGGTGGCGCGCGAGGGCGAGTACATTGTGGGTGATGCCTATGGCTACCTGCGGGCGTTTGGCGAGGACGGTACGGAGCACTGGCAGCATTACCTGGGCTCCACCATCAGTGCGATGGATATCAGCGCCGACGGGCAAACGCTGGTGGCGGCTAGCCACGCGGGGGTGGTGTCGGTGATTGCGCTGGATAGCGGGCGGCCTGAATGGCAGATCGGCACCGGGGCACATGGCGAGGTGCGGCGGTGGTTGTTCTGGCGGGGGTGGGACAAGGCATTGGTCTGGTAACAGAACCAGGATTTTTTGCAGCCAGTACTGGCCCCTTCGCGGGCTTGCCCGCGAAGAGGCCAGTACTGGCAGCCGATCAATCAGCCCTGCAACGTGGCCATGTCGATCACGAACCGGTACTTCACATCACCTGCGATCATCCGCTCATACGCCTGGTTGATGTTACGGATATCAAGCATCTCGATATCGCAACGGATGTCGTGCTCGGCGCAGAAGTCCAGCACTTCCTGGGTCTCGGCGATGCCACCGATCAACGACCCCGCCAGCACCCGGCGCTTCAGCACCAGGTTGGCCGCATGCACTGGCGGGTCGATCGGTTCGATCAGGCCGACCAGGATGTGCACACCATCGAACGTCAGCGTTTCCAGGTAGGGGTTGAGGTCGTGCTGCACCGGAATGGTGTCGAGCAGGAAATCGAAACGGCCAGCAGCGGCGCGCATCTGCTCGGCATCGGTGGACACGATCACATGGTCGGCGCCCTGGCGGCGGGCTTCCTCGGCCTTTGCCTGGGAGCGAGTGAACAGGGTCACTTCCGCGCCCAGGGCCTTGGCCAGCTTGATGCCCATGTGGCCGAGGCCGCCCATGCCGAGGATGCCGACCTTGTGGCCCGGGCCCACGCCGTGGTGCTTGAGCGGCGAATAGGTGGTAATGCCGGCGCACAGGATAGGGGCGGCGCTGGGCAGGTCCATGCCGGCCGGGATGCGCAGCACGAAGTGCTCGCTGACCACGATGCTGCTGGAGTAACCGCCCATGGTGTTGCTGCCGTCGACCCGATCCGGGGTGGCGTAGGTCATGGTCGGGCCTTCAAGGCAATATTGCTCCAGGTCCTTGGCGCAGGCTTCACAGTGGCGGCAGGCGTCGACCATGCAGCCGACGCCAACCAGGTCACCGACCTTGTGCGCGGTGACCTTGGCGCCCACTGCCGTGACACGGCCGATGATCTCGTGGCCAGGCATCAGCGGGTACACGGCAATGCCCCATTCGTTGCGTGCCTGGTGGATGTCGGAGTGGCACACGCCGCAGTACAGGATCTCGATGGCGACGTCATCCGGGCGCGGGCTGCGGCGCTCGAAGGTCATGGGGGCCAGCGGGCTGGTCGGAGTTTGGGCGGCGTAACCGATGGCGGTATACATACAGGGCCTCGCAGTAAAGTGAAACGATTCAGTCGGCACATTCTGCGCGTCCAACTTCGCCGCGCCCACGGCTGATTCTCCGGCATGCATGCCTGATTCTCCGAAGGTGTCATCTAACACCTGGCGCCACGCCTTCAATCTGCGATGATCAAGCTGTCTGATTCTCTGCACTTGGTTCACCATGCAACTGACCCGTCACGTCGACGCCAATGCGCCGCTTTGCGCACTGATCCGCAGCCTCGCCACGCGGCCAGGCTTTGTGCCCACGCACCTGCCCCAGGTGCAGGTGCTGAGCTGGGACCACTATGTGGCCAGCAGCCCGCAGATCTATGAACCCAGCCTGATGATCCTGGCCCAGGGCAGCAAGCTGGCGCGCCTGGGGCCGCGCACCCTGGAGTACGGCGCCGGGCATTACCTGGTGCAGGCGTTGTCGGTGCCGTTCATGTGCGAAACCTTCGCCACCCCTGACGCGCCATTGCTGGGCGTGGCGGTGGACATCGACCGTGGCGTGCTAGGTGAACTGGTGCAGAGCATGGGCCTGGTGCCGGACGCTGCAGTACAGGCGCAAACACCGCAATCGATGACCTCCGCAGCACTGGATGCGCCAATGCGCGAAAGTGTGGAACGGCTGCTGCACTGCCTGCAGGACCCGCTTGACGCCAAGGTACTGGGCCCGGCGCGCGTACGCGAGGTGCTGTATACCGCGCTGCGCGGCCCGCAGGCCGGTGTTTTGCGAGCACTGGTGGAGCAACAGGGGCACTTCGCGCGCATCGGCGCCGCCCTCGCCCACCTGCGCCAGCACTACGCCGAGCCGCTGAGCGTGGAGGCACTGGCCGCGCGGGCCAACATGAGCGTTTCGACCTTCCATGAACACTTCAAGCGCTGCACCGACATGGCACCGATGCAGTACCTCAAGCGCTTGCGGCTGCTCAAGGCGCAGCAGATGCTGATCGGCGAAGGCCTGGGGGTGGCGCAGGCAGCGCACCGGGTGGGTTACCAGAGCACCTCGCAGTTCAGCCGCGAGTACAAGCGCCAGTTCGAGCGCAGCCCGGGGGATGAACAGCCCTATCAGAGCTTGCCTGTGTAGCGAAGCCATGCTCCCACAATGGTCGCATGCGCTTCATGTTTGCCGTTCGACCATGGCGATAATGGCGGCCTTGAGCTCAGCCTTGGCCTGCCCGGCTTCCAGCTCTCCCGCTGCAGCCGCCTGGGACAGCGCATCCGCTGCCCCCACCAGCAGGCGCATGCCGGCAGCCCCTACATTACCGCTCGGCGAAAACCCGGCCAAGGCTTCGCGGCACTTGTCCAGGAACGGCTGTTCGTACGCCCGTTTCAGCGCCTCCATTTCCGGCGACCCGGCCAGCGCTGCCGACACCCCGGGTATCTCCCGGCCCTGGCTCATCACGCAGTCCACGTAGGCCTCGGCAATCACCCGGGCGCGGCTGGCCAGGCTGGCTTCACAGCTGGCCAAGGCTTGCGACAGCATCTGCGACTGTCGCGCATCGTATTCCTGGTACAGCGCCACCAGCAGCCCGTTGCGGGTCTCGAAATGGTCATAGACCACCGGCTTGGTCACCCCCGCCTGTTCAGCCAGGCGGCCCAGGCTCAAGGCATCGGTACCCTCCTCCCGCACCAATTGCCAGGCCATATCCAGCAACTGCCTGCGTCGGTCGTCGCGGCTCAGGCGCTTGCGCGAACCTGCTTGATCATCGCTTGACATTGATAACCTACCAAAAGTAACTTACTAAACGTAACTTACCTGGAGTATATAACGCTTCAGGCTACCCTGCATCGTTGAATGGAGAGCCACCATGCACGCTCTGATCGTCGTAGGTCACCATGACCCGCAATCCCTCACCCACGCGCTGGCCCGGCAGGTTGCCGACGGCCTGGCCAGCGAAGGCCACAGCAGCGAGATCGCCGACCTGGCCAGCGAGGGTTTCGACCCCCGCTTCGGTCTTGCGGACCATGCCGTGCACCGCCGGCAGGCAGCTCCGCCGGCCGATGTACTCAAGGAGCAGGCCCGCATCGAGCGCGCCGATGCCCTGGTGCTGGTCTACCCGGTCTACTGGTGGTCACTGCCGGCTTTGCTCAAGGGCTGGGTCGAGCGGGTATTCAGCAACGGCTGGGCGTTCGACTATGACGAAGGCACCACGATCAAGAAACTGCGCGGCATGAAGGTTCACCTGATCGGCGTCGCGGGTGCCGATACAGGCACCTTCGAACGGCACGGCTATGGCGAGGCGATGCGCGTGCAGATTGGGCACGGCATCTTCGACTATTGCGGCGCCGAAGTACTCAGTTCCACATTGTTGGATGACAGCGAAGGGCCTGACCAGCTTCCCCACTTGCACCACGCACACGCTTTGGGCCAAAAACTGTTTGCAGATTGCCAGGCCGCAGCCTGAACTGTGCGCAGTGCCGCTATTCAAGTAGCGGCACCTCGGTTCTGTAACCGGCCCATTGCAGGGAATCAGACGACCCGGCTACCATTGAGAACGATTCACACTAACAACCGGAAGCCAGGCGTTGGACAGCACATCGACCCGTAAACTGGGCTTTTTCTTCAGCGACCACCATCGCTGGTTGCTCCAGCACATCCAGAAACGCCTGCGCAACCACGCCGACGCAGAGGACACTGCCGCCGAAACGTTCTGCCAGATGCTCGGCGCACGGGTCGACCCGGACAGCATTCAGCAGCCTCGCGCCTACCTCACAGTCATCGCCCGTCGGCTGATCTTCGACCGCCATCGCCGTCGCCAGCTCGAGCAGGCCTACCTGGAACACCTGGCGCGGTTGCCTGAGGCCGTAGCGCCATCGGCCGAGGAGCAACTGCTGCTGATCGAGGCCCTGGTGAGCATCGATGAGGCACTGGACGGCTTGCCGGCAGTCGTCAAAGCCACCTTCCTCTACAGCCAGCTCGACGGCATGCACTACGCCGACATCGCGGCAAAGCTGCAGATCAGCGAACGCTCTGTCAGCCGCTACATGAAACAGGCGCTGCGCCAATGTTACCTGTGCGAGGTGCAGGCATGAGCAGACCTGCCCTGGACCGGGTCAGCGAGCAAGCCATCGACTGGATGGTCGAGCTCAGGGCCGCTACGCCTGACCCGGCGCTGCTGCAACGAGTCAGGTTGTGGCTGCAGCAAGACCCCGCTCACCAACAAGCCTGGAACCGCCTGGAGCAACGCCTTGGCCATCCGTTCGCCGCGCTGCTCGCCCTGGATCAACGTGCCCCTGGCCAAGCAGCAGAGGCACGCCGATTGCTGATGCAGCCTACTCGCTCACGGCGTGACGTACTTGGCGCCATGGCCAGTCTGGGGCTGTTCGGCGCGGCGCTGTGGGGTGGATGGCGCAGCGACACCACCCAAGGCTGGCTGGCCGATTTGCACACGGGCAGTGGCGAGCGGCGCAGTTTTACCTTGGCAGACGGCAGCCGCCTGAGCCTGAACAGTGCCAGTGCGGTCGACGTGCAGTTCGATGCCGGGCAGCGGCTTCTGGTGCTGCGTCACGGCGAGTTGCTGATCCAGGTTGCGCGCGATCCGCTGCGCCCCTTGCGCGTGCGCACCGCGCAAGGGCAAGTGCAGGCGTTGGGGACGCGGTTTCTGGTCAGCCAGGAGCAGGACGCCACACGGGTCGTGGTGCTGCAGCACAGCGTCCGCGCCAGTCTCGCCGATGGGCAGTGGGCGGAGCTGCAGCAAGGGCAGGCTGCCCTGCTACGGAACAACACCATCGAGCGGCTGACAGGCGAGCAACAGCAACGCGCTGCATGGCTGGAGGGCCGCCTGGAGGTCCTCGACGCGCCACTGCATGGGGTGATCGACGCGCTGCGCCCCTACCAGCGTGGCTACATCCGGCTCGCCCCCGCGGCACGCGACCTGCGGGTACAAGGCGTATTTCCTCTGGCCCAGCCACAGCAGGCGTTCAAGGCGTTGGCCGAGGCCCTGCCAATCAGCGTGGAGCGCTATGGCCCGTGGCTGATGTTGATCGACCTGAAACCCGCTTGATCAAAATATTTATCGAAATCATTCGCAATCGTGGCAAGTTTTCTTTGCTCATCCCACATACCTCCTGACAGCCACTTCATTCGGGAGTAATCCGTGTACAACCCCTTGCCCCGCGCCCTGCCCCTGGTCGCTGCCCTGGCCAGCTTCAACGTGCTTGCCCAGGCGCAAACCCAAGTGTTCGACCTGCCACCCGCCAGCCTGGCTCACACGCTCAACCGCATCGCTAGCCAGAGCGGCCACATCATCGCGCTGGAGCCAGCACTGGTGCGCGGCAAGCAGGCACCTGCCGTAGTCGGCCAGATGAGTGCCGAGCAGGCCATGCAAGCTGCGCTGGCCGGTAGCGGCTTGCAGTTGCGGGTTTCCGCCGAGGGCCATTTCAGTGTGGCGCCCGGCAACCTGGGCAGCGACGTCATGGAGCTGGGCAGCACCAGCATCACCGACAACTATGTGGACGCAACCAGCGAAGGCACCGGGTCGTATGCCGCCCGCGCGGTGACCCTGGGCAAAGGCACGCACACCCTCAAGGAGATTCCCCAGTCGGTCACCGTCATCACGCGCAAGCAACTGGATGACCAGGGCATCACCGACTTGCAGGACGCGCTTAACCACACCACGGGCATTGTCGGCGCGCAGGGCATTGGCCCTGGCGTGGTCGTGACCTCGCGTGGTTTTCAGATTGATGACTGGCAATACGACGGTGTGCCCATCCCGCGAAACAACTATTCGCTGGGCAACTGGGCCACCCAGGACCTGGTGTTCTTCGACCGGGTTGAAGTGCTGCGCGGTGCTTCAGGCCTGTTGCAAGGCACCGGCAGCCCAGGTGGCGCAATCAACCTGGTGCGCAAGCGTGGCCAAACGGCGCCGACCGTTACGCTGACAGGCAAAGCTGGCTCCTGGGACCACTATGGCCTGCAGCTGGATGCCGGCGGCCCGCTGACGACCGACGGCCGTGTGCGCGGGCGGCTTGTCGCTGACGAAGACCAAAGCGACAGCTTCATCGACTATGTCTGGAGCAAAAGCCATTCGTTGTATGGCGCCCTGGACATCGACCTGAACGACGCGACCACGGTGGGCGGCGGTATCAGCTACAACCGCCAGCAGTCCCGGCCGATGCTGCGCGGCCTCCCACGCTACGCCAGTGGCAAACCGGTCGACCTGCCGCGTTCGACTTACACCGGCGCCCGCTGGAGCCGCGCAGAAACCGACGTCACCACGTACTACCTGGACCTTGAACACCGCTTCAACGATGACTGGACCTTCAAGGCCGCAGCCGTGCGCATGGATGAAACCAACACATCCACCCACCAGCGCGTGCAGAGCACCCGCCAGGGCGTTGCGCCTGACGGCAGCGGCATCACCTACGCCGACTGGCTCACCGATTTTCACTCGACCAAGCTGGGCCTGGACATGAACGTGGTGGGCCACTTCGATACCGGCCCACTGGCCCATGAAATCACCGTGGGCGGCAACTACTCGAAGCTGACTTCGGATGACGCCTACTGGCGCAATTTCGATGCCGGCGGCAACATCTTCGACATCGACCATGACCGCCCGGAACCCAGCCGCGACAGCGTCTTCGAGGGCGAACTGGCACGTGCCAACAGGGCCAGCTACGACATCCGCCAGACAGGCCTGTACGGCGCCTGGCGCGTCAAACCCACCCAGGACCTGACGTTGGTCCTTGGCTCGCGCGTTAGCTGGTTCGACTACAGCTGGGACTCGATCGACTTCGACAGCCTGACCGACCCCGGTACCCGCTACCCGACCAGCCGCATGACCGAAACGGGCCAAGTCACCCCTTATGCAGGCTTTATCTACGACTTGACCCGCGAATGGGCATGGTACGCCAGCTACACCGACGTGTTCGTACCGCAAACCGAACGCGCCGTGGGCAATACGCCGCTCAAACCGGTGATCGGCAGCAACTACGAAACGGGACTCAAGGGCGAACTGCTCGACGGCCGGGTCAACGCCTCGATCGCATTGTTCCGCTACGACCAGGAAAACCGCGCCGTCACCGACGTAGCCTCCGGCTTCGCCTGCGATGACTGGTACTGCTCCACCGCAGCGGGCAAGGTGCGCAGCCAAGGCGTCGAAGCCGAAATCAGCGGCGAAGTGCTGAGTGGCCTGCAACTGTTCGCAGGCTACACCTACAACACCACCAAGTTCCTCGATGACCCTGACGACAAAGGCCGCACCTTCAGCCAGTGGACACCCAAGCACATGCTGCGTGCATGGGCCGATTACACCCTGCCACTGGACGGCCAGCGCTGGAGCACCGGCCTGGGCTTCACCACCCAGAGCCACACCCTCGGCTACGAGCGTACCTACACCGTGCCTGGCTATACCGTCTGGAGCGCACGCCTGGCCTACCAGCTAACCCCCGACGTGAACCTTGCCGTCAACGCCAACAACCTGTTCGACAAGAAGTACTGGGTTGCAGGCTTCAACCAGCTCAATGGCAGCAACAACTATGGCGAGCCACGCAACTTCATGCTGACGGTCAAGTATACCCCGCAACTCTGACCCCGGGTCAATCTGCCAGCGGCCACTGCGCCAAGGGCCGGTAAGCGCCCTTGCGCGACTCGTAGAGCGTGAAATGGCGAGCCGCGAGGTAGAACTCCGGCGCGCTGCTGGCCTCGGGTGGTTGCCCGCGGTAATCCCTGGACAAGGTCAAGTGTGGCCGATACTCACGGTTGGCCACCTCCACCCCCAACGGCAGCAGTGCCTGCTGCAAGCCGTACACCAGTTGCAACAGGGCTGGCGGTGTCTGCTGTGGCTCCAGCACCAGCGCGCCAGCCCGCTGCCACACCTGCAAGCGGTCAAGCAAAAGCCGCGGTGCCATGGCCGGCAGCGCCAGTTGATCGACTGCCGCACAGATCGCAGGCACCTGCGCGGTATCTACATCGCCGAGGAACAACAGCGTGACGTGGAAGTTGGCCGCTGGCACCGGTTTGCCGCTCCGCAGGCCCAGCCCACGCCGCCACTGGGCCAAGGCCCGGCGCTGGGCATCGCTGACCGGCAAGGCGAAAAACAGCCGTTTGAACGGGCTACCGCTGGGGCGTATATCCTGAACCATACCAACTCCATGACGTGAAACGTTTGCGCAAGACTGTAGGGCATTACACCAATGTCGCCCCGGCGTTTCGTAACAATAAGTACAAACTACCCCCATGATTGTTTATGCTGGCGGGCTTATGCCATGGCGCATGGCCATTTTTCGACAAGTAAACGTCCATGAAAATTGCACTCGTACTTATCTTCGCCCTCTCGATTGCCTACGTGCACCTGCGCGGTCGGGTTCGCCACAAGTTGACCCGCCAGCTGGGCGACCACTCCAGCTTCCTGGCCCCGGTCAACAGTTTCCTGTACCTGTTTTCCAAGCTCCCGGCCAAGCCTTACTTGCCGGTCGAAGCCTTCCCCGAACTGAAGCCGCTGCAGGACCACTGGCAGGAAATCCGCGAGGAAGGCCGCCAGTTGCTGCACGTGGGCGAAATCAAGAAGTCCGACAATTACGATGACGTCGGTTTCAATTCGTTCTTCAAGACCGGGTGGAAGCGCTTCTACCTGAAGTGGTATGGCGAAAGCCACCCATCGGCGATGGCCCTGTGCCCCCGCACCACCGAGCTGCTGCAAAGCATCGGCACGGTCAAGGCCGCCATGTTCGCCACCCTGCCACCGGGCGCCAAGCTGGTGCGCCACCGTGACCCGTATGCCGGCTCGTACCGCTATCACCTGGGCCTGGACACGCCCAACGACGACGGTTGTTACATCGACGTGGATGGCGAGAAGTATTCGTGGCGCGATGGCGAGGGTGTGATCTTCGACGAAACCTACATCCACTATGCGGCAAACACCACCGAGCACAACCGCATCATCCTGTTCTGTGACGTCGAGCGCCCGCTCAAGTACCGCTGGGCAACTGCGTTCAACCGCTGGTTCAGCCGCAACGTCATGGCCGCTGCCGCCGCGCCTAACGGTGACGGCGACAAGACCGGCGGTATCAACCGCTTGTTCACCCGCATCTACAAGATTCGTGAACGCGGCAAGGCGCTGAAGAAGCGCAACCGCATGCGCTACTACCTGGAAAAGTGGGCAGTGGTTGCGGCGCTGGTGCTGGTGTTCATCTACATCTGAATGCTCAGCGCGCTCCCGTCTGTAGGAGCAGCCTTGCGCTGCGAAGAGGCCATTGCAGCTGAAGAAAATCTTTAGCCTTACTGGCCTCTTCGCAGCGCAAGGCTGCTCCTACAAGGTGCTGCGGCAGCCTAAGTGATGGTGCAAGACAGTTGCCCTCACAAGTACTGCTGCACACCCACCAAAGTACAAGCCTCGCTCTCGCCACTCTTCGACTAGCCTGAAAGCTCCACTCGCAACCACCCCAAGGTGAAGACGATGAGCATGATGGACTGGGACGCCTACCGTAAGCAGTTGATGGCCGGCATCGGCGATCTCAAGCAACTCTCCCCCGACACCGTGGCCGGGTACATGACCGCCAGTGGCGCGGGAGCCAAGACCAACCACCTCGACGCCAAGACCCGTGAGTTGATCTCACTGGCCGTGGCCGTGACCACCCGTTGCGACGGCTGCATCGCCGTGCATTCGCAGCAGGCGGTCAAGCACGGTGCCACCCGCGAGGAAATTGCCGAAGCCCTCGGCGTGGCGGTGGCGATGAACGCCGGTGCTGCGCTGGTGTACTCGGCGCGGGCCATGGATGCGGTGGGCAAGGCCAACGGCTAGGCACAAACGGCGTCGTCGCCCTTGCGCGACGGCGCCGCGCCCCACAGACTTGGCGGCCCAGCCCTTGCAGGAACCCGCATGATCCACATTCGCCCCATGACAGCCGAAGACTTCGAGCGCTTCTGGCCCACCTTCCAGGCCATTGTCCAGGCCTGTGAAACCTACGCATTCGACCCAGCCCTGAGCTTCGACCAGGCACGCCAGCTGTGGCTGGAGCTGCCATTGCACACGCTGCTGGCCGAAGAGGATGGCGAGCTGCTGGGTTCTTATTACCTGAAGGCCAATGCCGCCGGGCCTGGCGGGCACGTGGGCAACTGCGGCTACATGGTGTGCAAACAGGCACGTGGCCGGGGCGTGGCGCGCCTGATGTGCGAGCACTCGCAGAAGCTGGCACGCCAAGAGGGCTTTCTGGCCTTGCAGTTCAACTCGGTAGTGGCCAGCAATGAAGTCGCGGTGGCACTGTGGCACAAGCTGGGCTTCGAAACGGTCGGGCGCTTGCCCAAGGCTTATCGCCATGCCCGCCTGGGGCTGGTGGACTGCCTGGTGATGTACAAGTGGCTGGCGGATGAGCCGGTGGTGGAGAAGCCGCCACTGCTGATCGGACGCAAGAATATCGAGGCACGGGTGTCACGGCGTCGCGGGCGCTGATCTTCTCTCGCAGGTTAGTCCTCTTCGCGGGTGAACCCGCGAAGAGGTCGGGCATGCTAAACGCTCAGTTTCAGAAGGCCAGGCCCACCTTCACCCCAAACTCGTCACGCTTGAGCTTGGTGTTGTCTGCTGCTGGAGAGTCTTCATCCAGCTTGTATTCGGTGCGGGTGTAATAAACCCCCGCCTGCACCGGCATACCGCCCTGCTGGTTCATCAGCAACGTCACTTCGGCATACGGGTTGGTGCGGTCTTTCAGGTCGACCGTGTCGCTACCAAAGTCGTCAACCTTCAGCCGCGCGCGGCCGTCCAGGGTGTGGCGTGCCCCAACTTCCACGCGCAAGGTCGAGGCGTCGAACTGATGGTTGTAGCCCAATGCCGCCTTGGCGAAGGGCGATTTCACGGTGAGCTTGGTATCGAGGTCGTTGATTTCCGGCTCGAAGCGCGACCAGCTGTAACCGCCGCCCACGGTCACGTCGACAAAGTTGCGAGCGTCCAGCGTCGCACGCCAGCCAAGGTCAAGGTCGGCCTGGGCCTCCTTGAGCTTGTTGTCGTTCTTCTTGCCGAATTTGGCTTCGGCGCCGAGCTGGTAGATGAACCCGGATTCGGCTGTCAGCTTGTTGCCGAAGGTGGCGAACACGCCGCCTTGGCCCATGTGTTCCTTGTCGCTTTCACTGCCACCTTCGAACTTGAACTTGTCGTAGGCGCCCTGCAGCCCGATGGTGAACAGCGGGTCAGTGCTGGGTGCGGCGGTGGCGGCCAGCGGTGCGGCGATCAGGGCGAGCAGGCAGGTGTGGCGCAACAGATGACGAGCAGGCATGCGTAAAGTCTCCATGACTTGATAACGAAAGACGAACGTGCGGTTCGAGACAAACGCCAGCTGAAAAGTTCGAAAAAAAGTCATTAAAAGCGCGCAACCTCGTGTTTTATCGCAGTATTCATGGCACGCCAACATTTGACGCCCCAGCATTTCAGTGGTCATATGCGCGCCAGTTTCAGGTGCCCTTCGCCGCCGCGCGCAGGGTGAAACGGGAAGCCGGTGCGTCGTGGTACCCACGACAAGTCCGGCGCTGCCCCCGCAACGGTAAGCGAGCGACCCCTTCGAGATACCACTGTGCACATGCATGGGAAGGTGAAGGTGTCATGCCCCTCGCAAGCCCGGAGACCGGCCTGGAGCGTCACTTGGCAACCCGCGGTGGGCGGGCGCAGGCCGGAATCCGTGCGCGCGCCTGCCTGCATGGTTCGCCTTTGCGTGTTTTCCACCGGGATCCATTCATTCCTGCAGCAGTGGAACGACATGTCCCGTAAGTTCAAGCTTCACCCCCTGGCGGCCTGCCTGGCCGTCGCCCTGCCGGTCCTGGCCGATGACCGTGACCCGCAGCCCCTGGCCTTGCCCTCCACGGCCATCACCGACACCCTCGACAGCCGCGCGATCGACCTGGCCACGCCAACCCCGGCAGGCTCGCGCCTTGGCCTCAGCGCCCTGGAAACACCGGCCAGCACCAGCAGCATCAGCGCCGAGCAGATCCAGCAGCGCAACAACCTCACCGTGCAGGATGCGGTAACGCGGTCGCCGGGCATCACCTTCGTCGGCTCACCGGGCGACGGCGGCACCGGCCTGTCCGCCCGCGGCTTTGCCGGCCACAGCTCGGTGATGACCCTGTTCGACGGCGCCCGCCTCTACACCGGTGCCGGCACCCAGACGTTCCCTGTCGACCCGTGGATGGTCGAACGCATCGATGTGATTCGCGGCCCGGCTTCGGTACTGCATGGCGAAGGCGCCACCGGCGCGGTGATCAACGTGATCCCGAAAAAACCGTTTGCCGGTGAGGTGCGCAACCACCTGCGCCTGGGCTACGGCTCGTGGGACCGCCAGCAGCTGGGCCTGGACAGCGGCGGCAGCCTCAGCGAGCGCCTGAGCTATCGCCTCACCCTCAACCAGCAGGCCGGCAACGGCTGGGTCGACCGCACCACTTCGCGCAGCCTGGCCCTGAGTGCCGCGCTGCGTTTCGATGCCAGTGACGACCTCAGCTTCACCCTTGCTCACGACCGTGGCGATGCAGAGCCTGCCAACTACTATGGCACCCCGCTGATCGACGGGCACTACCGCAGCAGCCTGCGCAAGAAAAACTACAACGTGCAGAACGACGTGCAGCACTACGTCGATGAGTGGACCCGGCTGACCACCGACTGGACGTTGAACGACCACATCAGCGCGAGCAACCAGCTGTACTACATCAAGAGCCGCCGCCACTGGCGCAACGCCGAAGACTACGGCTGGGACGCCGAGCGCCAGCAATTGCAGCGCGGCAGCTACCTGGAAATCAAGCACAACCAGGAACAGTTCGGCGACCGCCAGACCTTCACCTTTGACCACAGCGTGTTCGGCCTGGCCAGCAAGACCGTGATCGGCGCGGAATACAACAAGGTCCGCTTCAACGTCGACAGCAATGCGCCCTACAACGATGTGGGCGGCGACTACATCGACCCGTGGCAACCAGAACCGGGCTGGTTCCACAGCGCCTCGCCGCTGCGCCCGCAAACCTTGTCCAGCACCCAAACCTTCGCCCTGTTCGCCGAGAACCGCCTGCAGCTGAGCGACCGGCTGTCGCTGGTCACCGGCGTGCGCCGCGACCAGAACCACATCGACCGCACCAACCTGACCAACGACAGCCGCAGCGACCGCAGCCTGCAAGGTGGCAACTGGCGCGCCGGGCTCGTGTTCGCCATCAACGACGACCTGTCGCTGTACGGGCAGTACTCCACTAGCCAGGAGGGGGTCAACAACCTCATCAGCCTCAGCCCCACCCAGATGCACTATGACCTGACCGAGGCGAAGCAGACCGAGGTAGGCCTCAAGCAGCGCTTCTGGGACGGCCGTGGCGAATGGACGCTTGCCGCCTACCACATCGTCAAGAAGAAACTGCTGGTGGACGACCCGATCACCCACGAGAAGCAGCAGGCTGGGCAGCAGGCGTCCGATGGACTTGAGGCCACCCTGGAACTGGCCCTGGCGCATCAGTGGCAGGTGTCGGCCAACGCGTCGCTGGTGCGCGCCAGGTATGACGACTTCGACGAGATGGTCGGCGGCGTGGCGCAGGACCGTGCTGGCAACCGGCCGGCCAACGTGCCACGGCGTACCGCCAACCTGTGGTTGAGCAAAGGCTTCGGCCAGCAGGTAGAGGCCGGCATTGGTGCGCGCTACGTAGATGAGCGTTATGCCGATACCGCCAATACCCAGAGCGCCCCCGGGTACACCGTGGTCGATGCCAACATCGCCTGGCAGGTGCTGCCGGATGTGAAGTTGGGCTTGCAGTTGAACAACCTGTTTGATCGTGAGTATGTGCAGTCGGCCTTCAGTGGGCAGCAGTGGTTGATGGGGATGCCGCGGTCGTACTTTGCGACGGTGGATTACACCTTCTGAACTGAGTTGCCTGTAACGGTCTCTTCGCAGCACAAGGCTGCTCCTACAAGTCACCACCGACCGGTAGGAGCAGCCTAGCGCTGCGAAGAGGCCGGCCCAGGCAACACAAAAACTCTACCAACCTCTAATAAATTAGTTATAAGATAACGTTTCACATGACATTCATTCCTATCAGCGACCCTCCATGACAAGCGCCAGCGCCACGCCCTCCCTGATCACCCAGCGCCTGCAGAGCATCGATGCCCTGCGCGGCCTGGTGATTCTGTTCATGCTTCTGGACCATGTCCGCGAAACGTTCTTCCTGCACCGACAGGTCAGCGACCCGATGACCATCGACGCCACAGAGCCTTCGCTGTTCTTCAGCCGCACCCTGGCCCACCTGTGCGCGCCAGTGTTCGTCCTGCTGACCGGCCTGTCGGCCTGGCTGTATGGCGAAAAACACCAGGGCCGTGGCGATGTCTCGGCGTTTCTGTTCAAGCGCGGGCTGTTCCTGGTGGTGCTGGAATTCACTTTGGTCAACTTCGCCTGGACCTTCCAACTGCCCCCCAGCGTCATCTACCTGCAAGTCATCTGGGCCATCGGCGTCAGCATGATCGCCCTGTCGCTGCTGGTATGGCTGCCACGTGCGGCCCTGCTCGCCCTGGGCGCAGTCATCATTGCCGGTCACAACCTGCTCGACGGCCTGCACTTTGGCGTGGAGTCCGCCCTGCACGTGCCATGGGCCATCCTGCACGACCGTGGCTGGCTTGAATTCTCCGAAAACCTGCGCCTGCGCACGTCTTACCCGGTGCTGCCATGGATCGGCGTCATCGCCCTGGGCTATGGCCTGGGCCCCTGGTTCGCCCGTGGCAGCACAGCCGGCCAACGCCAGCAGCGCCTGCTGCTGGCTGGGCTGACTGCGTTGCTGGGCTTTGTCCTGTTGCGCCTGTTCAACGGCTATGGCGAGGCGCCGTGGAGCGGTTACCCGACCCTCACCCAAACCGTGATGAGCTTCTTCAACATCACCAAATACCCGCCGTCACTGCTGTTCCTGGCCCTGACCCTGGGCTGCGGCCTGCTGTTGCTGCGCGCCTTCGAGCGCGCCGGCCAGGCCCGGTGGATCAGCGCGCTGGCAGTGTTTGGCGCAGCACCGATGTTCTTCTACCTGTTGCACCTGTACGTGCTGAAACTGCTGTACCTGGCCTGCGTGGCGCTGTTCGGCCTCAACCATGGCGACTATTTCGGCTTCGACGGCATCACGGCGGTGTGGCTGGGCGCAGCGGCGCTGGCGGTTTCGCTGTACCTGCCGGTGCGCGGGTTCGCCCGCCTGAAAGCGCGCCGCCGCGACATCACCTGGCTGAAGTACTTCTGAAAAGCGTTTTCACCCGGCGGCGCGATGGTCTACCATGCGGGCCGCCGGTTTCCACCACGGAATTAATAGGGAATCCCAGGCCCGTCAATACGGGCCAAACGGAACTGCCCCCGCAACTGTAGGTGCCGAGCCTGCTCCATCGATGCCACTGGGCCACGCGCCCGGGAAGGCCGGAGCCGGGCCATGACGCACCAGTCAGGAGACCTGCCGGCCTACATTTACCAACCGGCGGGGTGTCCGGGATTGGCCATCAGTGTTGCCCCTGCCATCAGCGGGGCTCGGCGATGCCTGTCCGTGCGTTCCTCACCCGAACTGTCCGATAGGAGATCGCCCAGCATGCTGCCCCGTTTCGCCACCCTGCTCGCCGGCCTTGGCCTCACTGGCCTGGCCCAGGCCGCTGCCACCCACTACCCGCTGACGGTCGAGAACTGCGGCAAACCGCAAACCTTCGCCCAGGCGCCGCAGCGCGCCGTCACCATCGGCCAGGCAGGCACCGAGATGCTCTACGCACTCGGGCTTGGCGACAAGCTGGCGGGCACCTCGCTGTGGTTCAACAACGTGCTGCCCGAGTACCAGGCGCAGAACGACAAGGTGCCGCGCCTGGCCGACAATGACCCCAGCTTCGAGGCCGTGGTCGGCAAGCGCCCGCAACTGGTGACGGTGCAGTTCGAATGGATGGTCGGCGCCCAGGGTGTGGTCGGCACCCGCGAGCAGTTCGATGAACTGAAGATCCCCACCTACTTGCTGCCTTCGGACTGCGAAGGCAAGGACAACCTGGTCGGCGCCGACGGCACCCGCCTGCAGGCGTTTCAGGTCAGCAGCATCTACAACAGCGTCAGCCAGCTGGCCGAGATCTTTGATGTGCAGGACCGAGGCACTGCGTTGAACGCCGAGCTGAAAGGCCGCCTGGACAGCGCCAAGGCACAACTGGCCGGCAAGGACCTGTCCACCACTTCGGCACTGTTCTGGTTCTCCAGCGCCGACCTCGACATCGACCCTTACGTGGCGGGCCGTCAAGGGGTCGCTGACTTCATGCTGCGCACGTTGGGCGTGCGAAATGTGGTCGAGTCCACCGAGGAGTGGCCGACCGTAGGCTGGGAAACCCTGGCCAAGGCCAACCCCACCTGGCTGATCATCGCTCGCATGGACCGCCGCCGCTTCCCCGCCGACGACTACCAGAAAAAGCTGGAATTCCTGCGCAACGACCCGGTAACCCGCAACATGGACGCGGTGAATCACAACCGCATCATCGTCCTCGACGCCGACGCCATGCAGGCCGGCATCCGCCTGTTCCGTGGCCTGCAAACCTTGTCGGCAGCCTTCGCCAGCGGTAAAGCGGCCCAGTGATGATTCGCCTGTTACCCTGCATCGCAATCGCCTTGGCGGCACTGTTGGCCGCCTTGCTGGCCGGCACTGCCATCGGTGAGACCAACCTGTCACCCAGCGTGGTCGGCCAGGTGCTGGCCAACCACCTGTGGCAGGCCGGCTACCCGGTTGACCCGATCGACGCCGGCATCGTCTGGAACTACCGCCTGACCCGTACCCTGGTCGCGGCAGCCTGCGGTGCCGGCCTGGCCACCTGCGGTGTGGTTCTCCAGGCGCTGCTGCGCAACCCGCTGGCCGAGCCGTACCTGCTGGGCTTGTCGGCCGGCGCCTCGACCGGTGCAGTGCTGGTCGGCCTGCTGGGCCTCGGTAGCCTGGCGCTGAGCATGTCCGGTGGCGCCTTCATCGGTGCGTTGGCTGCGTTCGCCCTGGTGCTGCTACTGGCCCGTGCGGCCGGCCCAGGCAGCAACAACGCGCAGGTAATCCTCGCCGGCATCGCCGGCTCGCAACTGTTCACCGCCCTCACCGCTTTTCTCATCACCAAGTCGGCCACCGCCGAACAGGCACGCGGCATCCTGTTCTGGCTACTGGGCAATCTCAGCGGCGTGCGTTGGCCTTCCGTGTGGCTGGCTGTGCCGGTGGCGCTGTTCGGCCTGGTGGTGTGCCTGTTGCACCGCCGCGCGCTGGACGCCTTCACCTTCGGCGCCGATTCGGCTGCATCGCTGGGCATCCCGGTGCGGCGCACCCAGTTACTGCTGATCAGTTGCACGGCACTGGTCACGGCGGTGATGGTGTCCATCGTCGGCGCCATCGGCTTTGTCGGGCTGGTAATCCCGCATGCCCTGCGCCTGCTACTCGGCCCCGGGCACAGCCGCCTGTTGCCCGCCAGCGCACTGGGCGGCGCACTGTTCCTGATTGCCGCCGACGTACTTTCGCGCACCTTGATTACAGGCCAGGTGATTCCCGTGGGCGTGGTAACCGCACTGATCGGTGCACCGGTGTTCGCGTTGATTCTGGTCAGCCGCCGAGGGCACTCATGACGGTCATGATCGCTGCACAGCTTGCGCCACTGAGCTGCCAGGGCCTGGGGCTGCAACTGGCCGGCAATACCGTGCTGCGCGATATCGACCTGCACGTTGTGGCAGGTGAAACCCTGGGCATTGTCGGCCCCAACGGCTCCGGCAAATCCTCACTGCTCAAGCTGCTGGCCGGGCTGCGCAAGCCGGCCAGCGGCAGCGTGCAACTGCTGGGCGAACCGCTGGCACAGTTGCCCCGCCGCCGTGTTGCACAGGCCCTGGCGCTGGTTGAGCAACAGGCTGACACCCTCGATGCAATCAGTGTGTTCGATGCCGTTGCCCTGGGCCGTACGCCTTGGTTGTCGGCACTGGCACCGTTCTCTGGAGAGGACCGTGCCATCGTCGAGCAGGCCCTGGCTGACCTCGACGCCCTGCACCTGCGCACACGCCTGTGGGGTTCGCTGTCGGGTGGCGAGCGCCAGCGCGTGCACATCGCCCGCGCCTTGGCGCAACGGCCACAGGTACTGTTGCTGGACGAGCCGACCAACCACCTGGACATTCAGCACCAGCTAAGCCTGCTGCAGCAGGTTCAAGCCTTGCCGGTGACCACGCTGGTGGCCTTGCACGACCTCAACCAGGCACTCACCTGCGACCGCGTCGCGGTGCTGGACAACGGCCGCCTGGTCGCCCTCGGCAAACCGTTCGAAGTCCTCACGCCAGAGCGCCTGCTGTGCACCTTCGGCGTGCATGCACGTTACCTCACCGATCCCTTCGATGGCGCCCGCATCCTGCGTTTTCGCGCCCCCTGAACCAGGAAGTTCTACTGATGCTGTTGCGCCCTGTCGCCCTGCTGCTTGCCAGCGCCCTGCTTGCCCCCGCCGCACTGGCCGAGGTGCATGAAGTGAAAATGCTCAACCGAGGCAGCGAGGGCGCCATGGTGTACGAGCCGGACCACCTGCGCATTGCCCCCGGCGACACGGTGCGCTTTCTGCCCACCCAGAGCGGGCACAATGCAGCCAGCGTGACCGGCCTGCTACCGACCGGGGCCGAGCCCTTCAAGAGCAAGTTGAACCAGCCGTTCGAGCAGACCTTCAGCGTGCCGGGCGTATACGGCATCCAATGCATTCCGCACCTGGCGATGGGCATGGTAATGCTGATCCAGGTGGGTGATGCGCCGGCTGCCGGATTGCCAGCCAGCCTGCCTGCACGGGCGCAAGCCCGCTTCGCGGCCCAGTTGCAGAAGCTTGAGGCCGCGCGATGAACCGGCTGTTGTTGGCGCTGCCGTTGCTGGGGTTGTCGACCTTTGCCCTGGCCGACGCCGCCCAGTCGCAAAGCAACGGTTTTGTCGAAGACAGCAGCTGGAACATGCTCAACCGCAGCGTATTCGACCAACGCGACTACAAGCACGGTGGGCGCAACAGTGCCGCGCGCAATGCCTACAAACCGCGCAGCGAACGTAATGGCAAGGCTGAGGAATGGGCCTACGGTTTGATGGGGACATTTCAGTCCGGCTTCACCCAAGGCCTGATCGGTATTGGCGTCGATGCCCATGCCTATCTGGGCGTGCAACTCGACAGTGGCGGCGGGCGGACGGGCAAAGCGCGCCTGCTGGGGGTGGATAACGATGGGCACCCGAAAAACGAATACAGCCGTGCAGGGGCAGCGCTGAAGTTGCGGGCGTCCAATACCGTGCTCTCCTATGGCGAGCAACGGGTCAAGACCCCGGTATTCAGCTCTTCCGACAGCCGCCTGCTGCCCGAGACCGCTACAGGGTTCTTCCTCACCAGCAACGAGTTCGACACGCTCAAGCTGCTGGCCGGGCACTTCAACGAAAGCACCGACCGCAATGCCTCCAGCCACGACCAGGGCTTCGTGGTGAACTACTCCAACGGCAAACAGGGCAACATTTTCGACCTGGCCGGCGTAGTGTGGAACCCCGGCGCAGCCTTCAGCGGCAGCCTGTACACCTCGCGCTACGAAGACAGCTGGAACCAGCACTACCTGGGCAGTACCCTCAGCCATGCGCTGGATGACCGACGCAGCATCAGCCTGGACCTCAACCTGTACCGCACCACAGACACTGGCAAGGCGCTGTCCGGGCGCATCGACAACACCACCTGGAGCCTGGTCTCGCGCTACAGCCAGGGGCCGCACGGTTTCAGCCTTGGCTGGCAGCAGGTCGACGGCAACACCCCGTTCGACTACGTGACGCGAGGGGCAATCTTCATTGCCAACGCCGTGCAGATGTCGGACTTCAACGCACCGAACGAGAAGTCCTGGCAGGCACGCTATGACCTGAACATGGGGGCCTATGGGGTGCCGGGGTTGAACCTGACGGCGTTGTATGTGCGGGGGTTCGATATCGACGGCACGCATGTCGATCCCAATGGCGGGTATGCGTACCTGGGGTATGGCAAGGGTGGCAAGCATTGGGAGCGCGACCTGGAGGCGCGGTATGTGGTGCAGAGCGGCAAGGCCAAGGGGACGACGTTCTCGGTGAGGCATAACGTGCACCGTGGGAACACGGCGCAGGCTGAGCTGGACGGGGACCAGATACGGTTGGCGGTGGAGTGGCCGTTGTCCGGGGGGTTCTGATAGACCGAGTTGCCTGATGGAGCCTGGGGCTGCTTTGCAGCCCATCGCAACGCAAGGCCGCTCCTACAGGGATCGCGAAAAGCCCGGACTGCGCGACGCCTGTAGGAGCCACCCAGGCTCCATCATGCGAGCGAGCTACCCGCAGGCAACAACCCCCACTCCATCCGCTCCTGTTCATTCATCGCGACCAGCACCTCGGCAAACGCCCGTTCCAGCTCTGAACTTACGTTTCCAAAAACCTTGTAATTGGTCAGCAGATACCGCTTCACCACCCTCGGCCAACGGCGTTCCTTGTGCGCCGCATTGATGATGCCCTTGGCGTCATGGTAGGTCGCCCCCCGCCACAGTTCTATCAGCCTTTTTTCAAAATCCGCAAAGGTCCACCGGTCAATACGCTCTTCAAATTCGTCCAGCAGCTTGAGTTTGTACAGGGCCATGTATGGCATCGTGAGTATCCCTCGGGTGCAGTGAGCAAGCCGTGCACAGGGGAAGGTAAGCAAGCCGGGCCGGTTTTGAAATGAACACGTGGATCACGCCAAAGGCGCCGTTGTAGGCGATTTCCCACAGGTCAGGGCAATCGCAAGTGCATGTGCGTGGTCTGCCAGACCGGGTCTTGCTCCACATCCACCACCGCGAACCCTTGCCGCTCCCAGAACGCAATTGCACCCGGCAGAAACGGATGCGTATGCAGGTACAGGCAGCCGATGCCTGCCTGCTCCGCCCGCTCGCGCAACGCGCCGAACAACGCGGCAGCCAGGCCATGCCGGCGGTAGGCCGGCAGCACGAACAGGCGTACCACTTCGACTACCCGCTCAGCGTGATAATCAAGCTGGGCAAAGCGGTGGTCATAGGGCACGTAGCCGATCACCGCGACCAGCCGCCCGTCATCACGGGCCTCAAGAAAGCATCCCGCGCCGTCCAGGTAGGTGTCGGCAAAATGCGCAAGGTCGTGCGGCAATGGCGCCTTCGCAAGCATCGGGAACATCTCGCGGCGAGCGTTATCGACAAACGCCACGACTTCGGCAATGGCGACGCGCGCCACAGGTTGCAGGGTCCAGTTCGGCATGGGGCTGCTGGCAGTGGTTGGAGGGCACGGTTCTACCTCAGCGCGCCGTTCAAGGCAAATCACAAAGCTCGTCGTGGCCAGGCGGACATCGGTATAATCGGCAGTCTTCACTGCCCGACCAGGCCACGCCATGCCTCGCTTCCAGAAGTTGCTGTTGCCCCTGCTGCTGACTGCCGCCCTCACCGCCTGCGACCAGAAGCCCTCCCGCGAAGATCAGATCCTCGCCCAGCTGCCGCTGCAGGATGCCTACACCCACAACATCGAGCGCATGGCCACGCTGCTGGGCCGCACTCACCCGCAGCTGTCGCAGTCCACCATCCAGGATGTACTGCGCAAGTACCTGACCGTCGAGGACCAGCGCCAGGACCTGTTCAGGCTGTACAGCGAAAAGAACTTCAGCGACGCCGAATTTGCCACCATCGTTGCCGCCACCCAGGACCCCGCCAAGGCCAGGGCGCTGGAAGACACCGAAGCCGGCAAGCGCCTGAGCGAAAAACTCACCGCGCTGATGCGCGAAACCGCCCGCGACGTCAAGGTGCAAGCGCTGGTGGAGCGGCGCATGCAGCAGGTGGAAGACGAGCTGAACGCACTGGACAGGCCTGGTTCCTGAACACGGCGCCCCATCCCCCCTAGCGCGAAAGGTCGTCGCTACTTTCAATCACCCGAGGTCAGGATTGCCACACGCCAAGCACGGATTGCGCCTGGATCTACGCACACTCATTCTGGTGCTCTGCGCCCTCACCGCCCTGGTCATGCTGTGCGCCAGCTATTTCGCCAGCTACCGGGTGCAGCGCCAGCTGCTGATCGACCACGCCCTGGAAGCAAACCGGGTGTATGCGATGAAGCTGGCCAGCATCACCGAAACCTTCATCGGCAACGCCCAGCAGCAGTTGGCCTTCAGCGCCGGCGTACAAGGCCGGCAGCTGGGCGATGCCGCTGCGCTGCTGGTGGAGACCGACCGTGTATTGAGCCAGAGCATGGCCTTCAACTCCACCTTCGTGATCGATGCCAACGGCGTGCTGCTGGCAGTATCCCCTGCCCCGCTACGGCACCTGGTCGGCAGCCACGTACAGTCGCCCGGCGCTCAGGAAGCATTGCAAGAACGCCGCCCGCTGGTTTCCACACCCTACCTTTCGGCGGCCGACAACCTGGTGGTGGCGCTGTCGCAACCCGTTTTCGACAGCAACGGTCGCTACATGGGGTATGTCGGTGGCAGCCTGTACCTGCGTGAACGCAACATCCTCAACAGCTTGCTGGGCGAACATTTCTACAAGGACGGTTCGTACCTGTATGTGGTCGACCGCAACCGCCGCCTGCTGTATCACCCCGATAGCGAACGGGTCGGCACAGTGGTGGAGGGCAATGCGCTGATCGACCAGCTGGCGACCCTAAACAACGGTACCCGGCAACTGACCAACAGCCAGGGTGTGGAAATGCTCGCCGGGTTTGCCACTGTACCCAGCGCCGGCTGGGGGGTGGTGGCGCAGCAACCGCTGACGCAGACGGTGATGCCACTGAACCACCTGATCCTCAGCGTGGTGGGCACTTCTGCGCCCCTGGCGCTGGTGGGCTGCCTGCTGCTGTGGTGGCTGGCCATGACCATCGCCCGGCCGCTGTGGCAACTGGCTGCCGGTGCCCGAGCGATGGACCGTGCTGGCACCGCCGAGCGCTTGCATCGCGTGCGGGCCTGGTACTTCGAGGCAGCCGAACTCAAGCGCGCCCTGTTGATCGGGCTGAACCTGCTGCAGGAGCGCATCGGCCGGCTCAACCGTGACGCCCAGACCGACCCGCTGACCGGCCTGGGCAACCGCCGCAGCCTGGAATTCAGCCTGTCATTGCTGGAAGCCGAAGGCCGCGCCTTTGCCGCCATCGTGCTGGACATCGACCATTTCAAACAGGTCAATGACAACCATGGGCACGAGGTCGGCGACCAGGTACTGCGCCGCCTGGCAGAGCTGATGCGCCGCTGCTGCCGCGAGGGCGACCTGCTGTGCCGCACCGGCGGCGAGGAATTCTTGATGCTGCTGCCGGGGGCCAGCCTGGACGTGGCCGCCGTGGTGGCCGAGCGGCTGCGGGTCACGGTGCAGGATACGCCCGTGCAGCCGGTGGGCGCGGTGACGGTTTCGCTGGGGGTGGCACGCTGGGATGGCGAGGCTGGCAGCGGGCCCATGGACGCATTGAGCGAGGCGGACCGGGCGCTTTACCAGGCCAAGCAGGAGGGGCGTAACCGGGTAGCTATTGCCTGAACCCGCCTCTGCGCAGGTACAGCCAACGATGAAAGTGATTGTTGTAACAATCTTTGTCATAAAACTGTCGTGTTCCGGTCATAGGATTGACCACAACCTGACATTTTCATTTCATGGATGAGCGTCTCATGCGTCGTGTGGTTTTCAATCAGAAAGGTGGCGTCGGCAAGTCCAGCATCGCCTGCAACCTCGCCGCTGCCAGTGCCGCCGAGGGGTATCGGACCTTGCTGGTCGACCTCGACCCGCAAGCCAATGCCACTTACTACCTGACCGGCCTGGTCAACGACGCCATTCCTGCCGGCATCGCCGATTTCTTCCGCCAGACCCTGTCACCGGTCACGGCGGCTGGCAAGAAGCACCGGGTGGCGATCACCGAAACCCGCTACAGCAACCTGCACCTGGTCACCGCCAGCCCCGACCTCAGCGACCTGCAAAGCAAGCTGGAGAGCAAGTTCAAGATCAACAAGCTGCGCAAGTTGCTGGTGGAACTGGGCGAGGATTACGAGCGGATCTACATCGACACCCCGCCGGCCCTCAATTTCTACACCTTCAGCGCGCTTGTTGCGGCAGAGCGCCTGCTGATCCCGTTCGACTGCGACAGCTTCTCGCGTCAAGCCCTGCACAGTGTCATGGCCGAGGTCGAGGAGCTGCGCCAGGACCACAACCCGGCGTTGCAGGTAGAAGGTGTGGTGGTCAACCAGTTCGCCGGGCGCACCGCCCTGCACCAGACCCTGGTCGACCAGTTGCGCAGCGAAGGCCTGCCGGTGCTGCCGGTGTACCTGAGCAATTCGATCAAGATGCGTGAATCGCACCAGGCGTCAGTGCCGTTGGTGCACCTGGCGCCACGGCACAAGCTGGCGATGGAGTTTGTCGATTTGCTGGATGCGCTGGAGCGGGCGGCCTGACAGAACGGGGGGCGCTCTGCGCCCCGGAAACTTGCAGTAAAAGCACTACCCGACCGTTCATCAGGGTGGTAGATTCGCCGCCATGAAAACCACCCGGCACACTCGCACGCTGACTGCCTGGACGCTCTATGCCAGCGTCCTGTTCAGCCTGTTGCTGTGCGGCCTGCACCATGGCCAGATGGGTGGCCTGCGCCTGGCCGGCCTTGAAGGCGGCTTCTGCTCGGTCAACAGCGAACACGGCGTGGCCATCGACCTGGACGGTGCCGGCGGTGACCAGCACATGGCCCAGCTCGACTGCCCGGTGTGCTCCTCGTTTGGCCTGGCCGTACCGCTCAGCAGCGGCGGCTGGTCGTTCACACCGGCGCAAGTCGTGGCCACCTCGCCCATCGTGGTGCGCAGCTGGGCACAACCGCCGCCGCGCTACCAACGCCCCGCCCTCAACCCCCGCGCCTCCCCCGCCGTCTCCCCCGCAGCCGTACTTCATTTCGCCTGACTTCAGCCGGGCGCGCCTTTGCGCGCGTTCGCCGTCAGCCATGACCTTTGCGTGGAAGACACACAAACATGCTTCGCAAGACCTCCCTGGTGCTCCTCATGGGCACCTGCAGCTTTGCCTGCGCTGAAACCGCCCCTGTCGAACTCGGCGCCACCACCATCGACGGCGAACGCGACGCCGCCAGCGGCGTGCAGCTGGACGAGCCGATCCGGACCGGTTCGCGCCTTGGCCTGACCGCGCGGGAAACGCCCGCCTCGGTCAGCGTCTCGGACCGCCGCCTGATCGAAGAACGCGGCGCCAAAGACAGCCAGGACGTGGTCAACGCCATGACCGGTGTCAACGCCTCCGCCAACCCAGGCTTTGGCGGCTTCGTCGCCTATCGCGGCTTTACCCAGAACCAGGTCACCCAGTTGTACAACGGCATCAACCTGGGCTACAGCAGCGCCACCCGGCCAGTGGACGCCTGGGTACTCGACCGCGTCGAGCTGATTGGAGGGCCGTCTTCGTTCCTGCATGGCGCGGGCGCAGTGGGCGGTTCGATCAACTACATCACCAAGCTCGCCAGCCGCGACCAGCAGATCATTGACGGGCGTATCCGCTATGGCAGTTTCGACGACAGCGAGGTGGCATTCGGTATCAACCAGGCGCTGGCCAGCAACCCCGCCGATGCCCGCCATTTCGCGCGTCTGGACTTCAGCCGCGGGCATGGCAACGGCTTCGTCGACCGCAACGAACGGCACACCGACAGCCTGGCCTTTTCGCTGCTCAGCGACCTGGCACCCAACCTCACCCACACCCTGGCGCTGGAGTATCAGGAAGACCGCGAAGACAGCCCCTACTGGGGCTCACCGATCCTGCCCGGGCGCAGCACGATGAAGATCGACAACAGCCGCCGCTTCGAAAACTACAACGTAGCCGACGGCCGCTATGAGCAACGGGTGCGCTGGCTACGCTCGATCCTCGACTACCAGATCAGCGACAGCACCAGCGTGCAGAACACCCTGTACCACTACAACGCCCAGCGCGATTACCGCAACCTTGAACGCTACGCCTATACCAGCGATGGCAAGGTGCAGCGCAGCAGCCCTTACCTGCAGCGCCACGACCAGAACCTGCTGGGCGACCGCATCGAGCTGCGCCACGATAACCAGCTGCTCGGCCTGGCCAGCCAATGGTCGCTGGGGCTGGAGTACTCGCGCATGCGCCAGACCCTCTACCCCACCTCCAGCAGCTGGAGCGACGTGGTCGACGCCGAGCAGTTCGACCCCGGCAGCTTCGATGACATCCCCGGGGTGAATGCCGGCCTGACCAAGCAACGCCACCACGAGGTCATCAACCGCGCAGTGTTCGCCGAAAACCGCTTGCAGCTGACCGAGCGCCTGGCCCTGCTGACCGCCCTGCGCTACGACTACCTGGACATGGAAGTGACCAACTACGGCGCGGTAACGCCCACCTCGCCAGCCTATTTCGAACGACGCTGGGAACCGCTGTCCGGGCGCATCGGCCTGACCTATGCGTTGACACCTTCGGCCAGCGTGTACGTGCAGTACAGCTCTTCGGCCGATTTACCGGCCGGTTCGCTGGCAGCGGCGACCTACTCCAACGTCGGGCTGTTCGACCTGTCCAAGGGCGATCAGTGGGAAGTGGGCAGCAAGTTCGACTTCCTCGACGGGCGCGGTGCGGCCACGCTGGCGCTGTACCAGATCGTGCGCAAGGACTTTGCCGTGCGCGACTCGAACGACGCCAACATCACAGTCCAGGCCGGGCAGCAGACTTCACGCGGCGTCGAACTGTCCGGGCGCTTGCAGGTAACGCCGAAACTGCTGGCCGAGGCCAACTATGCCTATGTCGATGCGCAGTACGATGAGTTCAACGAGGCGGTCAACGGCAAATCGGTGTCACGCAAGGGTAATGCGCCGACCAACGTGCCGGCCAACGTCGCCAACCTGTGGCTGACCTACAGCCTGTCGCCGGCATGGTCGGTGGGCGCGGACGGGCGCTACGTGGGCTCGGTGTATGCCGACAACGCCAACAGCCTCAAGGCCCCGGCCTACACCCTGTTCGGCGCGTTCGCCCGCTACCGGCTGGATGAACACACCACGCTGACCGGGCGGGTGCGCAACCTGACCGATGAGGTATATGCCAAGCAGGCCTACAACAGCCAGTACTACATGGGGCCGCCGCGCACCTTCGAACTGGCACTGGACATGCGCTTCTAACCTTCAGCTCGGTTACCCACTCCCGGCAGCGGGCCCAACACCTGTAGGAGCAGCCTTGTGCTGCGAAGAGGCCGGAAGGGCTAAATATCACCTTGTGCTGCAATGGCCTCTTCGCAGCACAAGGCTGCTCCTACCGGGTGAGTGGTAGCTTGGGTGATGGTGGAAAATAGTCGGTCCCACATTTCTCCACAAAAACCACACACAGTCCTCACGCATTTCGCGTGATAATTTCTTGTCACCGCCGGCATGAGGGCCGGCTCAATCACATCAAGGAAGGTTCTGTGTTCAGATCGTTGTCTCCGGCACTCGTGGCTACCGCACTCATCGCCTTGGCGGGTTGCCAAAGCCGGCCTGCCTCCGAGGCGGACAAGCAGGCGCGCCAGACATTCGTCAGCGACATGCAACAAGCCCTGAAGCTGGGCATCGCGACAGCAGACACGGACAAGCAGATCGGCGTGGTCATGCTGGATGTCAAACTCGACCAGCATTCCGCGCCCGTCAGTTGCAAAGCCAGCAAGGCACCGATCAAGTATGAAACCGTGCTGCCTGCCGACCTGCCCCGCTCGGACTTCAAGGCGTTGGCCAGCGTAGTCGAGGCGCAATGCTGGAAGACCATCTACCCCGTGGTGCCCAAGTCGCTGCGCGACGAAGACGGCACGGTGGAAGTACGTGCGCCCCTGTTCGTGGTGCTGCCCGCTGCGGCCCAGGCGCCTGAAACGCCGCGGCGCAAAGCCAATGCACAACGTGAATTTTTCTGGCAGCACCTGTTCCGCGACCTGCCGGTGGACAGCATCGGCAGGGCCTCGCTCTACTATGATGCGAATGCGCAGGGCAAGGTCCAAGGCTGCCTGGTGCAGATCTATCCCCACCCGAACCGGCCGGATGACTTTCGTCTCGATGGCAAGCTGCAGGCCGAAGTTAACAGCCGCTGCATGGCGCTTGACCTGAGCAAGCTACCAGGCTTCAGCGCCGACGAGCACGGCCGGGCCAAGGGTTACAGTGAAATGGAATACGCCCCCTGGAAGGTGGGCCGGCTGTAAACCGCAACAGCGGTTGAATCAGGTATCCCGAGGTCGCCCTCGACAAAGCACCGGCCTGCGCCCGGTTATCTACTGGCAAGCACAACAATGATGGCGCGGCCCGACCGTGCCACTTTCATCATGGCTGCCAATGGAACCGGAGAGCACCCGCATGTCCGCACCTCATGAGGTATCCCCCGCCACCCTGCGCAGGGTGATCGCCGCCTCGGCCATCGGCAATTTCGTCGAATGGTTCGACTTCGCCGTGTATGGCTTTCTCGCCACACTGATCGCCAGCCAGTTCTTTGCCAGCGAAGACGCCAGCGTGGCTTTGCTCAAGACGTTCGCGGTGTTCGCCGTGGCCTTCGCCCTTCGCCCGCTGGGCGGCATCGTGTTCGGCGCGCTGGGCGACCGCCTGGGGCGCAAGCGCATCCTGTCGCTGACCATCCTCTTGATGGCAGGTTCCACCACCCTGATCGGCCTGCTGCCGACCTACGCCAGCATCGGCCTGGCAGCCCCCGCGCTGCTGACCCTGGCGCGCTGCTTGCAGGGGTTTTCTGCCGGTGGCGAGTACGCGGGGGCCTGCGCCTACCTGATGGAGCACGCGCCCAACGACAGGCGTGCCTTCTACGGCAGCTTCGTGCCGGTCTCGACCTTTTCCGCCTTCGCCTGCGCCGCCGTGATCGCCTATGGGCTGGAAGCCAGCCTGTCGGCCGAGGCGATGAATGCCTGGGGCTGGCGCGTTCCGTTCCTGATCGCCGCACCGCTGGGGTTGGTTGGCCTGTACCTGCGCTGGCGCATGGAAGAAACCCCGGCCTTTCGCGAAGCCGTCGCCCAAGGCAAGGAGCATGAGCATTCGCCGCTCAAACACACCCTGCGTCACCATGGCCGGGTCATTCGCAACCTGGGGGCTTTCATCTCGCTGACCGCGCTGTCGTTCTATATGTTCACCACCTACTTCGCCACGTACCTCCAACTGGTGGGCAACCTGACCCGCGCGCAGTCGCTGCTGGTAACCACCGTGGCGCTGCTGTTCGCCGCTGTCGGCTGCCCACTGGCCGGGGCATTCTCGGACCGGGTGGGGCGGCGCAAGACCATTGGCTTTACCTGCCTGTGGGTGATGATGTGCGTGTTCCCGGCGTACTGGCTGGCCAGCTCGGGCTCGATGTCCGGCGCACTGCTGGGGGTGATCCTGCTGGCGGTGGGGGCCTTGTGCAGTGGCGTGGTGACCGCAGCGCTGCTGTCGGAGAGCTTCCCCACCCGCACCCGCTATACCGCTTCGGCGATTACCTACAACGTGGCCTATACCCTTTTTGGCGGTACCGCGCCGCTGGTGGCGACCTGGCTGATCGGGCAGACCGGCAGCAGCCTGGCACCGGCGTTTTACCTGGTGGTGATTGCGCTGGTGGCGTTGGTGGGTGGGTTGGCGTTGCCGGAGACTTCGCGGATTTCGTTGCATGATGAGGTGGGCTCGGACGCTGTACGGGCTGGAGTCCGAAGTACCGTCTGAGATTTTTGGGGCTGCTTTGCAGCCCTTTCGCGGCACAAGGCCGCTCCTACAGGGACCGTGTCAGCCAGGGGATGACGCGGACCCTGTAGGAGCGGCCTTGTGCCGCGAAAGGGCCGCAAAGCGGCCCCGAGTTATCAGCCCTCCTGCGCCTCTTCGCGCCGGTACGCCCACTGATACAACGCCGGCAACACCAGCAACGTCAACGCGGTAGAAGACAAGATCCCGCCAATCACCACCGTCGCCAACGGCCGCTGCACCTCAGCCCCGGTCCCCGTCGCCAACGCCATCGGAATGAACCCCAGCGAAGCCACCAGCGCCGTCATCAGCACCGGCCGCAAGCGCGTCAGCGCGCCCTCCTCCACCGCCACCCGCAACGGGCGCCCTTCTTCGCGCAGGCTACGGATAAAGGCGATCATCACCAGCCCGTTCAGCACCGCCACCCCCGACAAGGCAATGAACCCCACGCCCGCTGAAATGGACAACGGAATATCCCGCAGCCACAGCGCCAGCACCCCGCCAGTCAGGGCAAACGGAATCCCGGTGAACACCAGCAGGCCGTCCCTGAGGTTGTTGAACATCATCAGCAGCAGTGCCATGACCAGCAGCAAGGCCACCGGCACCACCACCTGCAGGCGTTCGGTTGCCGATTGCAGCTGTTCGAACTGGCCACCCCAGCGCGTCCAGTAACCCGGCGGAATCTGCACCTGCTGGATCAGAGTCTGCTCGGCATCCTCCACGAACGAGCCCAGGTCACGCCCCCGTACGTTGGCACTGACCACCACCACCCGCTTGCCATCCTCGCGGCTGACCTGGTTAGGCCCCAGTTGCAGGTTCAACGTGGCCACCTGCGACAGCGGGATAAAGCCGATTTGCGCAGCGCCCACTGCAGCACTGGCCGGTACCGGAATCAGCAGGCTGGAAAGCCCGCCCACATCCGTGCGCAAGGTTTCCGGCAAGCGCACCACCATGTCGAAGCGCCGGTCACCTTCATACAGCGTGCCCGCGGTGCGGCCACCCACGGCAATGGCGATGGCGTCCTGCACGTCGCCCACGTTCAGGCCATGGCGAGCCGCCTTGTCGCGGTCGATGTCGATGGTCAGCACCGGCAGGCCGCTGGTCTGCTCGACCTTCACCTCGGACGCACCCGCTACCCCCTGCAGGCTGCTGGCGATCTGCGCGGCGGTGCGGTTGAGCACATCCATGTCATCACCGAACAACTTCACCGCCACATCGCTGCGCACCCCGGAAATCAGCTCGTTGAAGCGCAACTGTATCGGCTGCGACAGCTCGTAGTTGCTGCCCGGCACGCTGGCGGCAGCACGTTGTACCTCGGCGATCAGTTCGTCACGCGGCTTGCCGGGGTCTACCCACTGCTCGCGCGGGCGCAACATCACATAGGCGTCGGAGATGTTCGGTGGCATCGGGTCGGAGGCGATCTCGGCAGTACCGGTACGGGCGAACACCCGCTCCACTTCCGGCACCTGGGCGATGATCGCCTGCTCCAGGCGCTGCTGCATGTCGACCGACTGCGACAGGCTGGTACCCGGTACGCGCAGGGCCTGCAAGGCAAAGTCGCCCTCGCTGAGGCTGGGGATGAACTCGCTGCCCATGCGGCTGGCCATGACCCCGGACAGCACCACCAAGCTAGCCGCGGCGGCAAACGCCAGCTTGCGCCGGCCCAGCACCCACGCCAGCACCGGGGCATAGCGCTGACGCGCCGTGCGCATCACCAGGCCTTCCTCCTCCTTGACCTTGCCGGTGACGAACAGGGCGATGGCCGCCGGCACGAACGTGACCGAAAGGATCATGGCGCCGAGCAGGGCCATGACCACGGTAAAGGCCATGGGGTGGAACATCTTGCCCTCGACCCCGGTCAGGGCAAAGATCGGCAGGTACACCACCATGATGATCAACTGCCCGTAGATCAGTGGCCGACGCGCCTCGCGGGCGGCGGCGAACACTTCATGGAAGCGCTCGCTGCGGGTCAGCATGCGGCCGTGGCGTTGCTGTGCATGGGCCAGGCGGCGGATGGCGTTTTCCACGATAACCACGGCGCCGTCGACGATGATGCCAAAGTCCAGTGCCCCCAGGCTCATCAGGTTGGCGCTGACCTTGTTGCTGAACATGCCGGTGAAGGTGAACAGCATCGACAGCGGGATGACCATGGCGGTGATCAGTGCGGCGCGGATGTTGCCCAGGAACAGGAACAGCACGGCGATGACCAGAATCGCGCCTTCGATCAGGTTCTTCTTCACCGTGGCGATGGCTTTTTCCACCAGGTTGGTGCGGTCATACACGGTCACCGCTACCACACCCTTGGGCAGGTTGCGGTTGATCTCGACCAGTTTGGCGGCAACGGCCTGGGACACTGTGCGGCTGTTCTCGCCAACCAGCATGAATACCGTGCCCAGCACCACTTCCCGACCGTTTTCGGTGGCCGCGCCTGAGCGCAGCTCTTCGCCCAGGCCAACCTCGGCCACATGGCTGACGCGAATCGGCGTGCCATCAACACTGGAAATGACGATATTGGCGATGTCTTCGGCCGAGGTCACCTGGCCCGGTGCCCGGATCAGCAACTGCTCGCCATTGCGTTCGATGTAACCGGCGCCAACGTTACCGTTGTTACGCTCCAGGGCCGCGATCAGGTCGTTGAGGGTGAGCTTGTAGGCCGCCAGCCGCTTGGGCTCCGGTGCAATCAGGTACTGCTTGGCATGGCCACCGATGCTGTTCACCTCGGCCACCCCCGGCACATTGCGCAACTGCGGCTTGATGATCCAGTCCTGGATCACCCGCAGGTCGGTCAGGGTGTACGGGGTGCCATCCTCCTTGAGTGCGCCCTGTTCGGCCTCCACGGTCCACAGGAAGATTTCGCCCAGCCCGGTGGAGATCGGCCCCATGCCCGCTTCTATGCCTTCGGGCAATTGCTCACGGGCCACTTGCAGGCGCTCGTTGACCAACTGGCGGGCGAAGAACAGGTCGGTGCCGTCATCGAAAATCACCGTGACCTGCGACAGGCCCGAACGCGACAGCGAGCGGGTCTGCTTCAGCCCTGGCAGGCCGGCCATGGCGGTCTCGATGGCGAAGGTGATGCGCTGCTCGGTCTCCAGCGGCGAGTAGCCGGGCGCGGCGGTGTTGATCTGCACCTGGACGTTGGTGATGTCCGGCACAGCGTCGATCGGCAGTTTCTGGTAGCTGTGGATACCCACCGCGGCCATCAGGACAACGGCCAGCATCACCACCAGGCGCTGCTCGATGGCAAATTGGATCAGGCGTTCGAACATGCAGGTGTCCCCGTGATCAATGGCTATGCTCGGCCGAGCCCTTGCCCAGTTCCGACTTGAGGACAAAGCTGCCGGCGGCGGCCACCTGGGTACCGGCCGCCAGGCCGCTGGTAATTTCCACATGGCCGGCGTCGCGGCGGCCGGCCTTCACCGGGCGGGCTTCGAAGCCTTCCTCGGTGCGGGCAAACACAACAGTCTGTTCTTCCCAGCTTTGCAGGGCGCTCTCCGGCACCACAACGGCGGCATTGAAGCGCTCGACGCTGACCGCGATATTGACGAACAGCCCGGGGCGCCAGGCGCCGTTGGGGTTGGCCAGGGTGGCGCGGACCGTGGCGGCGCGGTTCTGCTCGCCGAGCAGGCTGCCGACGTAGTTGACCTTGCCTTCGACCTGAGCGCCCAGGTCCGGCGCGCTGACCGTGACATTGCGGCCGGTCACCACCTTGTCCAGGTCACGCGGGGCCACGGCGAAGGTGGCCCAGACCCGGCTCAGGTCAGACAAGGTAAAAGCGTTGCTGGTCTCGTCGACCACCTCGCCCACAGTCAGGTGCTTTTCCACCACGACTGCATCGAACGGTGCGCGCAGCTCATAGCGGTTGCCAGCGCCGGCCGGGCCTACGGCGGCGACCTTCTGCCGGGCGTTGGCCAAGGCAATCTCGGCCTCCTGCAGTACCTGGCGCGCCTGCAGGTAATCCTGCTCGGCGCTGATGCGTTCCTGCCACAGCTGCTGTTCGCGCTGGAAGGTCAGGCGCGCCAGCTCAAGGCGGCGCTGGGCGGCCTGTTGCTCGCTGCGCAGGTCGGAAATCTGCTGGCTGGCGATTACCGCCAGTACCTGGCCGCGCTTCACCGCCTGGCCCAGTTCGGCTTGCACCGCCTCGACCACGCCGGGTACACGCGGCACCACGTGAGCAGTGCGGTCTTCGTCGAAGCGGATTTCCCCCGGGAAGCTGAAGGCGGTGCCCAACTCACGAGGGCCGGCGGCAGCCAGCTGCACGCCGGCGGCCTCGATCTGGGCGATGGACAGGTGCAACTGGCCCTCTTCTTCGCCGTGCCCTTCCTCGGCATGGCCTTCGGCCGCCTTCTCGGAACCATGGCCGTGGCTGTCTTCGCCATGGTCGTCGTGCCGGGCCTGCGCATTCGACGCCTGGCCGAGGTTGCCGGTCCAAGCCAGCCCGCCCAGGCCGAGCGCGGCGATGGCGGCGACCAGAAGGGCTACTTTGCGTGGGTTAGTCATTGTTGCTCCTGCTGTTCAAGGGGGTGCTCAGGTCATCGAGGTCGCCATAGATCCGCTCGACCTGCGCCCGCGCGTCGGTCGCCGCAGCCAAAGCTTCCAGGTACAGCCCGCGGGCCTCGATCAGCGTGCGCTGGGCGTCGAGTACATCGAGGAACGCGAACTTGCCCATTTCAAAACCACGGGTGGCGGTGTCCACGGCCTGTTGCGCAGAGGGCAGGATGGTGCGGTCGTAGGCATCCACCTCCTGCATCGCCGTGTGCCACTGGCTGACGGCGCTGCGGGTTTCGCTACGCAGGCGCAGCTCCACGGCGTTACGCAAGTCACGCGCCTGGTCGGCACGGCGTGCAGCCGCCAGCACGTTGCCCTGGTTGCGGTCGAACAGTGGCAATGGCATGGACAGGCCAACTACATTCACGCGCTCGCGGTCCTCGCGGCTGTACTGGCTACCGAGGCTGACGGTGAGGTCGGGAATACGCTGAGCTTTTTCCGACCCCAGCGACGCGTCTCCGCGCTCGACCTGGGCAGCAGCCAGACGCCATTCGACCGTTTGCTCGACACGGTCGAGCAAGGCGTCGGCACTGGGCGCCATGCCAGGCGAAAGGTTGGCGGCCTGCAACGGGTCGAAGCTTGCCAACGGGCTACCGGTCAGGCGTGCCAGAGCCTGGTAGGCCACACTGCGCTGGGTCTGCGCGCGGCGCACTTCAGCCTGGGCCTGGGCCAGTTGCACCTGGGCACGGGTTGCCTCCACGGGCGAGGACTGGCCAGCGGTCACCCGCCCCTGCACCACGCGCAGCCCGCGCTCGGTCAATGCCTGTGATTGCTGCGCCAGCTCCAGCGCAGTCTGCGCGCGCAAGGCGGCGTGAAACGCCTGCACCACATCGGCACGCAGGCCATTGCGCTGGCGCTCCAGGCCAAGCTGGGCAATGGCCTGGCCGGTACCGGCCACGGCAATACGTGCGCCGCGCTTGCCGCCCAGTTCCAGCGGCTGGCTGAGGGTGACGGTGGTGGTGCTGGTGTCGCGGCGGGTGTCCTCGACCTCCCAGGAGAGCTCTGGGTTGGGGATCAACCCGGCCTGACGCCGCTCGCCGTCGGCAATGCCGATTTCCCGGCCGGCTGCGGCCAGCTCCGGGTTTTGCGCAAAGGCGGCGGCGAGCGCCTGGGGCAGGCTCAGGCTCTGACTGGCCTGGGCGCTGCTGGCACTGGCCAGCACCAGACAGAGCAAGGCGATCTTGCGGGGGATGGGCACGAACAGATTCCTCGTCGACGCGTGTAGGCGAAGCACTGTAGGAAGCCGTGGTTATCGAGGTGGTGGCGGGAAAATTACAATTCTGTAATCCAGCTGCATTTCTCTTTGCAGGAGCAGCCTTGTGCTGCGAAGAGGCCGGCAATGCCACAGCAGATGTAATGGCATTGCCGGCCTCTTCGCAGCACAAGGCTGCTCCTACAGGGGTATGTACATGCTGAGGGTTCGATAATCGCCCACTTTCCGGGCGCAGCGTTTTAGTGCAATTGACTAAACTAACCAGGCGGTACAAAACTAGATGCATCCAACAACAACAAAGCGATGCTCGTCATGAAGCCCCTTATTCTCGTGCTCAACGGCCCCAACCTGAACATGCTGGGTACCCGCGAGCCTGCCCAATACGGCCGCGAAACCCTTGTTGACCTGGCCCAGAGTTGTGCCGATACTGCCCATGCCAACGGCCTGGAAATCGAATTCCGCCAAACCAACCACGAAGGCGAACTGATCGACTGGATCCACGCCGCCCGCGGCCGTTGTGCCGGTATCGTGATCAACCCCGGCGCCTGGACCCACACCTCGGTGGCCATCCGCGACGCCTTGGTGGCCAGCGAAGTGCCAGTCATCGAAGTGCACTTGTCCAACGTGCACAAGCGCGAGCCGTTCCGCCACCTCTCATTCGTATCGTCCATCGCCGTCGGCGTGATCTGCGGTCTGGGCAGCCATGGCTACCGCATGGCCCTCAGCCACTTTGCCGAAATGTTCCAGGAGCGCACGGCATGAGCCAGCACGCCATCCTCGCCGGCCTGATCGGCCGCGGCATCCAGTTGTCGCGTACCCCTGCCTTGCACGAACACGAAGGTGACGCCCAGGCCCTGCGCTACCTGTACCGGCTGATTGATGCCGACCAGCTGCAACTGGAGGACAGCGCCCTGCCCGGCCTGCTCGACGCCGCGCAACACACAGGCTTCACCGGGCTGAACATCACCTACCCGTTCAAGCAGTCGATCCTGCCACTGCTCGACGAACTGTCGGACGAAGCCCGTGGCATCGGCGCGGTGAATACCGTGGTGCTGAAGGACGGCAAACGCGTTGGCCATAACACCGACTGCCTGGGCTTTGCCGAAGGCTTGCGCCGCGGCCTGCCCGACGTGGCTCGACGCCAGGTGGTACAGATGGGTGCCGGTGGCGCCGGTTCGGCCGTGGCCCACGCCCTGCTGGGTGAAGGGGTCGAGCAATTGGTGCTGTTCGAAGTGGATGCGGCCCGCGCGCAGGCCTTGGTAGACAACCTGAATGGCCATTTCGGCGCTGGCCGTGCCGTGCTCGGCACCGACCTGGCCGCAGCCGTGGCCGAGGCGGACGGGCTGGTCAACACCACGCCGGTCGGCATGGCCAAGCTGCCAGGCACACCGCTGCCGGTCGAGCTGCTGCATGCGGGATTATGGGTTGCGGAAATCATCTACTTCCCGCTGGAGACCGAACTGCTGCGTGCGGCTCGGGCTTTGGGTTGCCGCACGCTGGATGGCAGCAACATGGCGGTGTTCCAGGCGGTAAAGGCGTTCGAGCTGTTCAGCGGGCGCCAGGCGGATGCGGCGCGGATGCAGGCGCACTTTGCCAGTTTCACCTGATAGAAAAGTGTTGGCTTCTTCGCGGCGGTTCGACGCCTCGAAGAGGCCGGTACAGGCGAATCACCCGCGCTCATCCAGCAACGCCTGTATCACTTGTTCCTGCCCGCCATAATCCCCCTCGCCAAAGTGCACATGGCGCACCTGCCCCTTACGGTCGACAAAGTAATGCGCCGGCCAGAACTGGTTGCCCCAGGCATTCCACACCTTATGGTCGTTGTCCACCGCCACCGGGTAACCGATACCCAGCCCTACCACCTTGTTTCGCAGGGTGCCCACATCGTGCTCGTAGTCGTACTCCGGCGTATGCACGCCCACCACCACCAGCCCCTGCTCGGCATAACGCCGCGCCCAGTCGTTCACATGAGGCAGGCTGCGCTGGCAGTTGATGCAGTCCCAGGTCCAGAAGTCCACCAGCACCACCTTACCCTTGAGCGCTGGCCCATCCAGCGGGGACGAATTGATCCACTCGCTGGCCCCCGACAGCGACGGCATGGCGCCGTAGCTGTCACGGGCCATCAGGTGCCTCGCCAACCCCAGCCCCGTCAGCGCCAGGGCAATACCACCCACCTTCAGCATCAGGCGGCGATCAATTCTCATGGCAACCACCGGTGGCATAGGTGCGGTACTGCACGCTCTGCTGATGGCCGTTGGAGTCGAGGTAGTCCATACGGGTGTTCACCAGGCCGCAGGCGTTGCTCTGGTCGTCCTGCACCGACAGCACTTTCTTCACATCCAGGTGTTCACCGTAGCGGTACTGCATGGCACCGGCCTCGCCCATGGGTGCGGTGGCGGCCTGGGCCGCAATGGTGCCAAAGCTGAGCACGGCGAACAGGCTGGCGCTGGCGAAAGTCTTGAAGTTCATGGCATCTCTCCTGTGAAACGCTTGGCAGTGGGGCGTATTGTTCCCCGGTCGAGAGCCATTTGACGCCTGCCAAGTATCCCGTCTGTGTCACTCAACCCCGGGATGTGCGTCCGCCTGTAGCTGCATCCTTTTCGGAAAACATCGCAAAATCATGGAAAACCCTTCGCAAGCAGGTAGTTATAAAAAAGAAGGCGCCCATGAAGGGCGCCCCGGCTGTACAAACAGATACAATAGATTAAATTAGTTACAACCTAACGCTTGTGATCACTCACAGGTTCAACTTTATCGTGACGGCTGTATAACTCAGCCCTCGATGCACGTTCTGTCAGCGGTCCTCTGTTTTCACCTTTACTGGAACGCTGAGTGGATTTATTGTCGCCATCACCCGAGCAACTACCGCTTTGAACGGTTTGCTTATCTTTCATAAAAACCTCGATAGAGCCACCTGTTTCAATGGCTCATATTGTTCTTCAAGATGTGGAACGCTGGAAAAAAGCATGCTTTGTCATGCGATCTATCAGCACAGGGCTAGTGCAGCCAGGCGCGTCTCCACGGGGTATCCGGGCCGTCCGAATGGCGGCTGAATCTCGGTGCATTCGAGGCCAATAGCTTTGCTGCAGGCACTGGCTCGACCTCAGTAACAGGGTCAGGATCGATGTAATTTTCCCGATCATCAGTTGGAGACTGAACAAGCCGATCATTGCGCAACAGTTGGCGATCCTGATCAATTTCCGGATCACTCTCCGGCGAGCCCTGCCCTGTCTGGTTTTTACCGTACATAAGCACCTCTCATAGGCCCAGATATTCTGAGCTTACTGAGTATGCGCCCTGCCTGAAAACAAGAAGCAGGTATCAGACCACCGGACACAATCTATAAGCCGCGCTTCATGAACAGGAAAATAACAACGATATTCTTTGCGCACTGTTGCAGTATTTAAAGCGCTTCATGATCCAAGCTCGTCGGCCTGGCGGGTATCGCCACGCGCTCGTGAGGCCTTCAACAGGAGTGTAAAACTGCCGGTGAGTTGATGACGAAGCTCTTTGGGCATGACAAAAGCGAAATGCACCAGCCATGACCCGTCTCCCAGCAAAAAGCTCTCCCGTCGGTATTGGGTCACTTGTTGTTCAGAAATACCTATGCAAACGGCAATTACGCAGTCGCTCGGCTCTTCGCTCACGGGCGTGCCCCTTCAAAAATCGGTATTGAAGCGCTCGAATGGTGGTCGATTCAGGCAGCAAAGGCAGGCCATCAAGGCTTGGCTGTACGTTCCTTGCCCCACTGAGCTTTGGCTACGCCATACGGGGTACCGGTGACACCGCTGGCTACGTGCTGGATATGGCCGCCATGCTGGAGGAACGTTTCGATTTGCTCGCAAAGGCGTTCGTGGGCTCTTTGGGCTGTGCCGGGGTATGTCTGATGCATGGAGGCTACTCGGTAATGAGCCACTGAAATACAGTTACCCGAACGATCATTGTACGCTCTGTAGTGCTATCAGGCTCGGAACCCGCCGCGTACCCGGCTTTTATCGGCCAGGCGGTCAATGGCCAGCACTGGGCTGGCTGGCCGCGGGCCGCTTCAACCAGCCCCCGGGCACGGTTCGGCTTCCCTGCCAGATACACTGCAATACAAACCCCCGCAGGCAAGCGCAAACGCGCCGGGTACACTGCGCCAACCCCACTCGAACAGGAACGCTGCGCATGGAACACGTCGATCACATCCTGATCGTCGACGACGACCGCGAAATCCGCGAACTGGTCGGCAACTACCTCAAGAAGAACGGCCTGCGCACCAGCATCGTCGCCGACGGCCGGCAGATGCGCGCCTTTCTCGAAGCCAACAGCGTCGACCTGATCGTGCTCGACATCATGATGCCTGGCGACGACGGCCTGCTGCTGTGCCGCGAATTGCGCGCCGGCAAGCACCGCAACACCCCCGTGTTGATGCTGACGGCCCGCAACGATGAAACCGACCGCATCATCGGCCTGGAAATGGGCGCCGACGATTACCTGACCAAGCCGTTCTCTGCCCGCGAACTGCTGGCCCGTATCAATGCCGTGCTGCGCCGCACGCGCATGCTGCCACCCAACCTCACCATCAGCGAAAGCAGCCGCCTGCTGCGCTTCGGCCAATGGCGGCTGGACACCACCGCGCGCCACCTGCTCGACAACGACGGCACCCTGGTGGCCCTGAGCGGCGCCGAGTACCGCCTGTTGCGGGTGTTCCTTGACCACCCGCAGCGGGTGCTCAGCCGCGAACAGTTGCTCAACCTGACACAAGGCCGCGAGGCCGACCTCTTTGACCGCTCCATCGACCTGCTGGTCAGCCGCCTGCGCCAGCGCCTGGGCGACGACGCCCGCGAGCCCAGCTGCATCAAGACCGTGCGCAGCGAGGGCTACGTGTTTTCGCTGCCGGTGCAATTGCTCGAGTCCCCCTCATGAAATGGCCGCGCACCCTGGCCTCGCGTCTGGCGATGATCTTTTTCACCGGCCTGGTGTTGGCTTATGGTCTGTCGTTCGGCCTGCAGGCCTACGAGCGCTATATCAGCAGCCGCTCGATGATGCTCAGCAACCTCGAACAGGACGTGGCGACTTCGGTTGCCATCCTTGATCGCCTGCCTGCAGCCGAGCGTGCCGCCTGGCTGCCACGCCTGGAACGGCGCACCTACCGCTATCGCCTCGACCAGGGCCTGGCAGGCGAAGCGATGGCCAGCAGTGACCCACCGATGGCCGCCGCGTCAATCGTCAAGGCCATTGGCAGCGACTACCGCCTGACCTTCCAGGAAATTCCGGGGCCCAATGCGCACTTCCAGGCGCACCTGAACCTGGCCGACGGCGCGCCACTGACCATCGATGTGACACCCGCACCGGTCCCGGTAGCCCGTTGGTTGCCCGTGGTGCTGCTGATTCAGCTGGCTGTGCTGATGCTGTGTACCTGGCTGGCGGTACACCTGGCCATCGGCCCGCTCACCCGACTGGCCCAGGCAGTGGACAACCTCGACCCGGACCAACCCGGCGTGCAACTGGATGAAAGCGGGCCACGTGAGGTGCGTTACGCTGCCGTGGCCTTCAACGCCCTGCAGGCGCGCATTGCTGCCCACCTCAAGGAACGCATGCAGTTGCTGGCAGCCATCTCCCACGACCTGCAAACACCGATCACTCGCATGAAGTTGCGGGTCGAAGTGATGGATGAGGGGGTCGAAAAGGACAAGTTCGGAAGCGACCTGGATGAAATGGAACACCTGGTGCGCGAAGGCGTGGCTTACGCCCGCAGCATGGACAGCAGCACCGAAGCGACCTGCCGGGTCAACCTTGATGCATTTCTCGACAGCCTAGTATTCGACTACCAGGACAGCGGCGCCCAGGTTGAACGCCACGGCAGCAGCGGTGCCCTGCTGGAGACCCGCCCGCATGCGCTGCGCCGGGTACTGGTGAACCTGGTCGACAACGCCCTGAAGTTTGCAGGTGCTGCCGAGCTGCAAGTATCACGCGAGGGCAGTACCACCATAATCCGCGTGCTCGACAACGGGCCGGGGATACCCGGTGACGAGCTCGATGACGTGCTCAAGCCGTTCTACCGGGTGGAAGGTTCACGCAATCGCAGCACGGGTGGCACCGGCCTGGGACTGGCCATTGCCCACCAGCTGATCCAGGCCATGGGGGGCCGGCTGACCCTGAGCAACCGTGAACAGGGCGGATTGTGCGCGCAGATAGAACTCTCCTGAAGTGCATCTGCGATCGTTGGCAGGAACGGCCTTGGATCTGGGTCGGGCCGTTCCTGTAAAACGCGAGGTCGCCTCTACAAACAGATACACAACTGCATCCCCCTGACACACTGCAGATACCCCGCCTCGACACACTCCCGGTCACACAACCACACCCTGGGAGTCCCTGATGAAAGCCCTCACTTTACCCTCCGGCTGGAAGCTGTTCGCCGTCCTCGCCGGCCTGACCTTGGCGATGACCGCCGTAGTCCTGGCCAGCCAACCTGACCCGGACGGCTTGCGAAGTGCCATTCGTGCCACCGCACGTAGCTCGTTCGCACTGTTTCTGCTGGCGTTCCTGGCCTCGTCGCTGGTGACCTTGCTGCCTGGCACCTCAAGCCGCCGCATCCTTCAGGAGCGACGCTACCTGGGGTTGGCATTCGCGTTCTCCCACACCGTGCACGGCGTGCTGATTTATCGCTACGCCCAGCAATTCCCCGAGCTGTTCTGGGCCGGCCGCACATTTACCTCCAGCCTGCCCGGCACATTCGGCTACCTGTTCCTGATGCTGCTCACCGCCACCTCGTTCAAGGCCCCGATGCGGCTGTTGGGCCGCCGTGCCTGGCAAGCGCTGCACAGCAGCGGCATGTGGGTACTGGCTGCCGTGTTCTGCCTGTCGTTCTACAAACGCATCCCCATGGGGGGGTGGTACCCGCTAGCGTTCGCCCTGATGTTCAGCGCCATCGCCGTCAAGCTCACCGCCAAAGTGGCCCGTAAACAACGCCGCAGCACCCGCGCCCTTGCCTGAAGAGAGAACCGCAAATGACGACCTTGACCCGTACCCTGAGCACCGTTGATCGCCTCGGTAGCTGGAGTGCCGACGTGCCATTACGGGTATTTCTGGCGTGGGAGTTTTTCGAGTCCGGCCTGGAGAAATTCAACGGCAGCAACTGGTTCGCCGACCTGCAGTCCAGCTTCCCGTTCCCCTTCAACCTGCTGCCCACGGAGCTGAACTGGCAGCTGTCGATGTGGGCCGAGTTGGTGCTGCCGTTGCTGCTGCTGTTGGGCCTGGGTACCCGGCTGGCATCGTTGGGTTTGATGGTGGTAACCGTTGTAGCGATAGCGGCAGTGCACTGGCCGGCGCATTGGTCGGGCCTGGCGGAGCTGGCCCAAGGCTATGCCATTACCGACCAGGGCTTCGGCAATTACAAGTTGCCATTGATCTACCTGGTGGCGTTGCTACCCCTGCTGCTCAAGGGCGCCGGGCGCCTTAGCCTCGATCATTGGCTTGGCATGCGGTTCGGCAGATGAGGGTCGGGGGCTGCTGCGCAGCCCCCCAATGCCTTCAAACTGTTCCGACAATGACGCCCTGCTCGCGCAATGCCTCCAACAATACCAACCCTTGCTGCACATCCCCGCCCAATGCCTGCAGCCGCGCTCTTCCAGTCCCCTGCTCCACCAACAACCGGTACGCCATAGGTGCCAACCGGGCAAAACGCACCTGCAACCGGGCATCGCGATAAACCAGCAGCAAGCTCGGCGATGCTGGGGCAGCCGTTGGCTGGTAGTCCATGCCAATGCTTTCCACCGGCCAACGATAGGCCAGCACCCGCGCCACACAAGACAACAACGGCTCTCCAGCCAGCAGGTCACCTCCCGGGTCATGCGCCGGGTCCTCGGCATCGCTCAGGTACAGTTGCGCCTCGACCCACTCATAGTGCGCCAGCTCCAGTTGCCAAGGGGTGTCCAGCGCCACACGTTGCAAGTAGTCGACGAACGTCTCGGCAATTTCGGTAAACAATGGCGTCTGGCAACGGTAACTGGCGTAGAAGTCACGTACTCGGGCGTGCCAGCGCTGCTCGCCCAACACCTGGCGCATGACCGGGAAGCTGCCAGCCAGCAACCCTTCGATGGCACCATAGAACAATTCACGGTAAACCTTCAGGCGCCGGGCCTCGACGCCGGGCGGCGGGGCATGGCGCTGTGGGTCGCGCAGGTGACGGGCCAGGGCATACTGCTGCGTACGCAGGGTCTCATTCATCTGCTTGCCCTCCGGCAGCGCATTGCACAGCACGCATACGCGCCGTCTCGGCCAACAGTTCGGCCAAGGGCGGGTAGTTGAAATCACGTTCAAGCACCGTCGGCTTTACGCCAAAGCGCACGCAAGCGCTTGCGTACAGGGCCCAGACATCCTCCTTCACGGCTGCCCCGTGGGTATCCACTTTGAGGTCCGGCGCTTCATCGTAATGCCCGGCAACGTGCATCCCGGTCACTCGCGCCGGGGGCAAGCCTGCAAGGAATTGCTGGGCGTCGTAGCCATGGTTGCAGGCGTTGACATAAACATTGTTGACGTCCAGCAGCAGGTCACAATCCGCTTCTTCGAGCACCGCCCGGATGAAGTCGAGTTCGCTCATCGCCTGATACGGCGCGGCGTAGTAGCTGATGTTCTCCACGGCAATGCGCCGCTCCAGCTGCTCCTGAGCCTGACGTATGCGCGCGGCCACATGGTGTACGGCTTCCTCGGTGAACGGGATGGGCATCAGGTCGTACAGGTGCCCGTCATCACTGCAGTAGCTTAGGTGCTCGCTGTACAGCCGCACCTGGTACCGATCGAGAAACTGCCGGGTCTGCTCAAGGAAATGGCGGTCCAGCGGCTCACTGCCACCCAGCGATAAAGACAACCCATGACAGGTGACAGCAAAGCGCTCCGCCAACTGGGCCAAGCCCTTGCCATAGGCACCGCCCACGGCAATCCAGTTTTCCGGCGCACACTCCAGAAAGTCCACTGCACCCGCCTCCATGGCCAGCAGTTCCGGCAACAGGCCACGACGCAAGCCTAACCCGATGTTCAACATTGCAGGAAACATAAAAGTTCTCCAACCAGCACAACGCCCCACCTGGCCAGCAGGAGGAGCGTTGTGGCGTTTCATGGGGTAGAAAGTCAGGGCTTGCCGGTCAGGTGGCTGAACAACCCATCAGGCATGGCTTTGCCATTGGCCTGATAAATCGCCTTGAGGTGATCCGCCGCTTCCTGCTCGGAGATGAAGCCGTCATGGTTGCGGTCGATCGCGTCAAACTCACGGGCACGATCCTTGGCCACCGCCAGAAACTCATCGCGCGAGACCTTGCCATCGTGATTGCTGTCGGTTTTGGCGAACGAGGCGTCACCGCACTTGCCTTCACCACACTTGCCCTCAGCCCCGGCCTTGGCGCCGGCGCCGCATTTACCCTCACCGCACTTGCCTTCGCTTTGGGAAGCCTTGCCGCTCCCCCCGCACTTGCCTTCACCACACTTGCCCTCGCCGGCAACTTTGGCCGAGGCCAGTTGGTAACCTTGAGCCAGCGGCTCGACGGCGAACGCACTGTTGCTCATTGCCATGCTGCCGATCAGGGCGGCGCCGAGCAGGCCGAGGGTGTTTTTTGCTTGAGTCATGATGCAGCTCCACTGGGGTTGGAAAGTGGAGCCATTAGGCCGTTGCGGTTTGTCGTGGATGTATCGTGCCAGGCGCACTTTTGTATGGCAGTAGGTCTGCAGCACAGGCAGATACAGTGCGATACACACCACCCGGCAACGGGCCCCAAGGTGCCTTGGAGCCCTGAGGCGTGATCAGTCTTCCAGCGGTTTGGGCGGGGCCGCTGGCTTGGCGGGCTTGGCAGGCTTGGCCGACTTGCTGTCCTTGTCCTTGGCTTGCGGGGCCGCCGCTACGGGCTCGGGCGCCGCCACCGCCTTTTCGCTGGCAGGCAGTTCATCGACCGCTTTGAGGATCACCTGTGGGTCGATGGCCTCGCCGGTGTCGTCGTCCTTGAGCATGTGCCGCTCACCGTCCTTGCCCACCAGAATCACCTTGGTCCCCTTGCTCGCACCCAGCTTCAGTTCCCGAATCAGGGCCATTGTCGTCTGCTGCTCGAGGTTCTTGTCCTCTCGCTTGCCCATCATGTTGGCGACGCTGTACAGGACAAGATTGCGCTCCTTGAACGCAGCCTGGGTGGCCGGGTCCTCAAGCGCCTTGTTCAGCCCTCGCAACGTTGGGTCGGCACTGCTGGGAGCGATAACCACCAATGGTCTGGCCTTGCCCAGTTCCTTGGCTAGAGGCGCATCACTGTCTGCGGCAAACAGGGGGCCGGCAACAGCAAGCAAGGTTGCGAGGGTCAGTGACCGGACAAGCATGCGTATCTCCTTATTGTCTCGATATACCAATGACTACAGATCACGGAGAAAAATCCGACAGGGAGCCTAAACCACTTCATTCCAGAACGGGGTGTGCAAAAGTAACTGTCGATTTCCGAGCCACCTGAAGCCAAGACTACGGCGCTGGTACAAACCACTGTCAGCACGATTGAGCATAGCCCAAAGCCGCTTTGGCAGGGCCAGGCAGCCCTTGATCTGAGCGCTGGTCAACGCACATCGATCGCTGGCCCCATGGGTGCAACTTCCATCGCGTGAATCGTCATATCCAGCATCAGCCCTCTGCGTGCAGCGCGCTGAGCATCACGAATGGCATCCGCCTGGTCGATCATGGCCCCTTCGGTCAGCGCTTCGTCGTCAAGCACGGTTTCAAGCTGCCTTCTGAACGGCAGGTCGACCGCCGCGAATCGCTCAGGATGGGAACGCTCCAGGTGCGCCTGCCAGAATTCACGGTCAACCATGGAGCGGGCAATCTCTTCCGGCGTTTCTGCATCCCGCACCACAGCCTCTGCCTCTGCAAGGTCCGCCTCCAGGACGCCCGAGATCGCAAGAAAGCTCATTTCGCCCACCTGCAATGGCAGGTCGAGACGCTCCCTCAGCCCGATCCTGAAAGCCAACCCCACCTCGCTTCCTTCCAGTGTCCTGCCATGCTGTAACGCCCATCGGGTAGCGAACATGTCGACTGCATCCTGGCGCCATAAACGTCTGCCCAGGTCTAGCAAAGCGCGCTCGCTTTCTCCCTGAGCCGCGTGCTCAACCTGCCAAACCAGCAAATTCAGTTCAAGGTTGCTCAAGCACCAGGTTGCACCATCCTGGCACCCCCACTCATCATTGGCCACTGAAAGCAAGTTCTGCCGCAACTCCGGCGTAATGGCCATCGCTTGCAATACCGCCATTACCCGATTGCCCATTGCACGCGCATTGACACGAAAATCTTCGGACAGCAACAACTGGCGAAGCACACGGAAAAAACGCTCGGCGTCCTGCCCTGAATCCAGCGAGTCCCAGGCAGCAAGCATCAAGCCGCGATGCTCCGGGGCCACTGCATCCCCCCATATTTCACGCGCATGACTCATCCGTAGCTGCACTTGCTCCTCGTCGAGGTCAGGACCATTACTATTCAACGCAGCCTGCAAGCGTAACGTCTGGGCTTCGCCGAGGGGGTTCGCATTCAGACGAAATCGCCGCCGATGCCACACAGGCAACTGGTAGAAACCCTCTGGAACGAGCCGGATCCGGTTATCCCGCAGGTCAACGGACAGCAATTGAGTGTTGTCGAACACGCCCAGTGGAAATTGTGAGATCTGTGTGTCGCGCAAGTTCAGCCAACGCAATTCAGCCAAACCCGCCAGCATGAACCTGCTGCCCAAGGGGTTATGGGACAGGTCGAGTGACTGCAGGCCGGCGCAACTGGCCAGTGTGGCGGTTTGTGTAATGTTCAGGACGATACGGTTGTTGGTCAGGCTCAGATGCCGCAGCTGCTCTATCTGCAGCAAAGGTTGCGGAAGACGCGTCAGAAGATTCCCTCCCAGGTCGAGGGTTTGCAGATTAGGGAAAGCCAGCAGGAAGCTGCTTGGCACCTCCAGTAGGTCAAGGTGCAACAGAGACAGGCTGGTAACGCCCCTGAAGCTGACCTGCACGGGAATGTTGGGCAAGCCGCCCGGCCTGAAATTACAGAACATGACGTGGAGGTTTTCCTGGGCATTGATTTGCAGTTCCCCCACACCCACCGACCGCCTCCAGCAATTGAACAACGTCTGGCGCAACGCTTCGCGATCATCCATGACATCGCCCCGCCCTCGTGCCACCCAGGTATTCATGGTCCTGCGAAGCATCGCGAACTCATTGTGAAGGCTAGTCAGTACTTCTTCCAGTTGGTGCCCTGAACGCCTGGCGTCATCGGCGAAGGTTTCGACCTGTTGATCACTCAACCACGGGAAGAGCTCGCGCAACGTTGCCCTCAGGGCACTCCCCCTGGATGCAAAGCCACCCACTCCACCACCACCCAGTGGGTAGCCAATACGTCCATCGGCCAAGCGCATCGGCCCTCGAACAGCACCCGGGCGTACCGCGCCAAGCAAACGACTGATCTCATCACGATGGCGTACCGCTTCGCGCCCCAGTATCACCCTGAGGTTGTGCGAGAATGGATCACCGATCCCCATCGCCTCCCGTTGTACATCGGTATAGGCTGGCGCCATGACGTCGAACAACTCACCTGCCTCACCACACGCCCTGCCGTGGCTGTCATGCAGCTGAAAGGAACCCTCCAGGTGCACCAGGTCGAACGCCCCCTGCCCTTGCTCGGTCTTCGCCAGCATCGGCCCGCCCAGCCAACCTTCGTACACCCGCCAGCACACCCCTCGCTCGCCCCCAGGCAGATACCGCAACAAGCCCACGGCTACCCGTGCCAGGTCTGCATGCTGCGGCGTATCAAGGTACAGCGCTTCAAATAACCGAGCCTGCCGGGTAACCAGCAAACTGCCCCTCGCCGCCTCGGCAAGCCCCAGTGCAACCCTGCCGCTGGATAGCAACCGTGTGCGGTCAACGCTGGTGGCAGCCTGTACCAATGCTTGCGCACCGCGCACGCTCAGCCCAGGGAAGACCCGGCGCAACGCTGCGCTGCCAGGGGTGTCGCTGGGCTGCAAGGCTTCGAAAAGGTGCTGCAGCAGTGTTCGGCGCTGCGTCCATGCCAGCGCGGCCAGGGCCTGATCTGTCAGGCCACTCGCGCCTGGCAAGCGCCGAGCATGATCGAGCACTGTTGCATCTTCTACCGGCTCGCCGCTGCGCAAACGGCCAATCATGCTGCGGATGCGTTGGTCAAGCCTGACCCGCTCCACACTGTCAATCATCCCGGGGCTCGGTGCCTGGGCGTGTACATGCAAGCCCCGCACGTCGTCGCCATCAAGGCCATGGAACAGTAGAACCTGATCGATCTGTTCGTCATTCAGCCCATTGAAGGGTTCACCCAAACGCCGGAACATGCGGTATTTGTCGGTCCACCGAGCCGGTTGCTCGCTCCACAACCGCCAGGCACCTGCGCCATTGTGGCGCAGCAACGGCCCGTGGCCGTCGACCGGATGCAACTGCCATTGATCATCACCCGCCTCTGCCACGCGATAGTGATGCCCGTCCATTTCGATCCAGGCCTGCCCGTCCTGACGCCGAATACCCAAGGCATCCCGGCTTGAGGCCGCAACGGGGGCCTGGCTTTGAAACGGGGTCAAGTCGTGTTGCCAGAGTTTCTCAGTGCCGTCCTCCAGCCGAGCCGGCACCATGGCATCGACCTGTGCAGAGCGAGCCCAAATCCGTCGAGCCACACCCACCCCGGCTACCGTGGTCGCCACGACGGCAAGGTCTGTAGCCACATGGGTCAAATGGTCGAGCGCCTCCTGGCGAGCGCCTTCATGCCAAGCCTCGACGCCATGGTAGACCTCACGCAGTAGTTCGCAGGCCGTCACGGCCAGCAGCGCCAGGCCGAGCCCAGGCAGAAAGAAACTGGCCAGGTTGAGCAGCGCCCACCCTTCGGCTTCAAGGCGTAGGTCATGCTGGCGCTGAACCTCACGATCCAGTCTGGCCACAGGAACTGCGATCATCGCCGCATCGTCCTTGATCTGGTGGATGCGTGCTTGTGCCAGGCTTATGAACAACGGATGCGGGTAGGCCTGCAAACGCGGTTCGAGATCGCGAAAGGCCCAGTCCGCCAAGTCATCGAAGAGCTCCGCGACCTGGGCGAAAAACGCCTGGCTATCACGCCGCAGCACGAAGCGGCTGAAGAAACGCTGATAGGCCTTGTCTCGCAAGCGACGGCCCAGGTGGCGGTTCAGTTTGTCGATGCTCTCGAACACGCTCCAAGGCGAACCAGGGTCCCCAGGTACGTATAGAAACACCCGACGCGTAGTGTCGAACAGCACACCCTGCTCAACCACGACGAACACTGTCACCTGCTCGATCTTGCAACCCAGCAACTTCAGCTGCATGGCCTGGACAAGGTCCCCCGCCAGACGCAGCAGCTTCCCCTTCTCGCACACAGCCACCATCAAACCGAGCTCGCTGTCATCCAGCGTTCCTTCCTGCCGGGCCTTGTAGGCGTCCACCAGCATGCTGTAGCGCATGGCATCCACAAGCCGGGACACCACGTACTCGCCACTGCCAGCGGGCTTGAGGATGGCATCCAGATGACGTTGATAGCGCTCACCCAGGTCCAGCTCACGACACAGTCCGGCAAATTCGATGCTCGTAGGGGGTTTGACCGTACCGTGGCGTGGAAGCAGCAGCCGGTTACCGCGTGGCTGACCACCTTCCTGCGCCTGCGCGGCCGTGAAGTTGCGCAATGCCACTTCGAGCAGCGGCTTTTCTTCATACACCACGTCAGTCAGGTGCGCGCCTACCGGCTGACTGTTGATCACAGGCTCCCGGCGGCCCTCCAGAAACCTGAGCAAGTACGGGTTACGGCCAAGCCCGTAACGCTCGTCGAGGGCCTTTCCCAAGGCTGATGCGACGAAACTGTCGAGGCCCTCGATACCTCGCAGCACGGCATTCACTTGCTCACGGCAGCGAAGACTGTTTGCCAATGCCTTGCCGATCTCTGGCAGTTGCTCAGCCGGTGCATGACGCAACCAGGGTGGCAGGCGCCTGCCGATGATGCCGTCCTGGAAAGCATCGATGGCGGCCTGCGCATCTGACGGCACAGTGGTGTCCATGGCTAGGGGCCTCTTCATGAAAAGAAGCCAGACTAAGTCGCCTGCTCCCCGCCAGGCGCTATATAACTAATGCCTGCGGCCAGACAACCGGCCACCCGCTAGCTGAGCACACGCTGCACCGTATTCCGGTCCAGCGCCTCCAGCGTCAACTGCAGCAACACCGCATGCTCGCGTTGCTGATTGCGGATCTGCAGCCGTGCGATTTCCTCGTCCCGGTTCCCCAGCGCCATCAGCCGCTCCAGCTCAGCGTGCATGGATGGGGGCACTTGCAAGCGAACCGCAGAGGTCTTGCGCAGGTAATCCTGCCAGAACCACTGGCGTGACAGGTAATCAGCAATGCCCTCCCGGGTCTGGCGCGCCAGAACCCTTTCACGGGCCTGGAGAAGGTCCTGCTTACCCAAGGCAGGGATACCTGCATAGAGCATTTCATCGGGATGGCCAGGCAAGTCCAGCGACGTGCGCAAGCCAATTCGATAGGCCAAGGCGAATTCGATCGATTCAGCCCCCGCCCCCACCCGCTGAGCATGTTCAGCGGCAATTTGCTCAAGCACCGCCAACCGCCACATCCGGGCACCGAGCTTCAGCAAGGCCCGTTCAGGCCGGGCGGATCCGCTATGCCTTGTGCGCCATATCATCACTCGCAGTTCCAGGTCGGCGAAACGCGCGGTGGCGTTATCCTGGCAACCGGTCGCCGCAGCGTGCTCGAACAGCTCCTGCCTGAGGGCATCATGCTCCGACATCGCCTGGAGCATGTCGAACACCCGGGCCGCCAGCGCGGATGCGGTCGATGAGAAACTGAAGGCGCCCGACTCTGTCAGCATCGACAGGGTATTGAAGAACTCTTCCGATTGTTCCTCGGCCTCCAGATGGGCCCACAGTGCAGCCATTTCATCCCGACGTTCGCCAGGCAACGCATCCAGAATGCGCAACCGGTAAGGTACGCGACTGGCCTCAAGCAAATGCCAGGTTGATAACCCATCCTGAGCGCCCTCCAGCAGGTTGCCGGAAAGCTCGACCCTGCCCGAGCGCCACAGCTGCGATCGATGAAAGCCCTCTGGCAGTTCCGCAATACGGTTGCCGCTGAGATTCAGGGTATGCAGTTCTGGCGCGTCCATCAGCCCGTAGGGAAACTCGGGTATCTGTGTGTTGGTCAGGTAAAGAGCATTCAGCTCGGTCATTGCGAGGACAGAAAATGCCCTGCGCAGCGGGTTGTTCGAAAGGTTCAGGTATACCAGGGACCGGCAATCTGCCAGGACCAATGCCTGGCCTTGGTCGAGCGCGATCTGGTTACCAGACAAGTCGAGCACCTCCAGCTTCTGGACAAGCCCCAGCGGCAATGGCAAACGCCTGAGTCGGCAATTGGTGATTTCGAGGTTGCGCAAGTTGGGAAATGCCTGCAGAAACTCATCCGGAACATGCTCCACGCGCATGGAGCGCAGGGCCAGGATGGAGACGTGGGGAAAGCCCACCTGCGCAGGCAGGGCCGGCAGGTGGCCCAAGCGGCTGATCGTCTGGGTCAGCATGAAGCGCCCGTCGTCCAGTGCCGCTTGCGCTTGCAGTTCGGGCACAAGAGAGCGCCAGCAGTCGATCAGGCCCTTTCTGAATTCACGCCGTGCGACCAGCTCCGAGGATAGCAAGGCACTGCGTGCCCACTTGGTCAAGTATCTCTTCAGCACCCCATATTGCTGCTCCAGCCTATTTAACCTGGCCTGCGCGTCGCCTGAGGCCAACCAGCGCTCGATCTGTTCGTCGGTAAAGGCCGGGTACAGGTCTCGCAACCGGGCCTGAAACGCCCTAGGCCTGTTTCGCCCTAGCGCCCCCCATAGCCTGCCGCCAGCCATGGGGTAACCAATCCGGCCATCCGCAAGCCGCTGCGGCGCAAGAAACGAGCCGCTGGGCTGTTCCAGCCTGAGCAGGTTCACCACGGCCTGGCGTCGGTCGAAAGCAACGTTGGTCAACGCCTGGCGCAGCGCAGGCACAAAAGGCTGACCCTGGCCGATGGCCGCTTGTGCTGCGTCGTCATAGGCTCCGGCCAAAGCTTCGAATAACTCGCCCGTCTCACCGACAACGCTGGGCGTTCGGGCGCGCAGGCGGAACAGCCCATGGCGATGAAGCAGGTCAAACGTCTGCCCCGATCCCTGGACCGTCAGTAACGGCTCGCTGGCATCTGCATCGAACAACCGCCAGCCCGGGCCGCCAGCGCCTGGCACATGCACCAGCAGGTTCAATACTACCCGCGCCAGGTCGAGGTTTTGCGGCGTGTCGATGCACAGCGCCTCATACACCCGCGCCATTCGAATTCGCGCTACCTGCAACCTTGCAGCCTCGCCCATCAGCAACGGTACACGCCCCGTTTCACGCAACAGCTGCACGTCATCCTCGCTGGCATTGCGCAGCACCTCATCCGCGGCCAAACGGTGCAGGCTGGTGAAATCCTGCCGTAACAGGCGGCCGGTTTCCGTGTCGGGGTTCTGCTCGTCGTATACCGTCTGCAGCAGTTCCCGTCGCCCGGCCCAAGCCACATCGGCCAACGCTGGCCCGTGCTTCCCGGGCGCCTGTGGAAGGCGCATGACCCGCGCCATCAGCAGCGGGTCTGCGGTTACCCCTCCCTCGCGCAACTGGTTGATCAACGTACCAATCCTGCCGGCGAGCCGCACGCGTGCGACGGTGTCGACCAGCGCTGCCTCCGCTGGTCGTCCATACACATGCCATGCCCGCAGGTGCTGATCATCGAGGCCATGGATCGCCAGCGACCGGTCGATCTGCGCATCGTCAAGGTCGCTGAATGGCCCGCCCAGGCGGCGGAACAACTGGCGTGTGTCGTCCCACTCGGCGGGCTGCTCGCACCACAGCCGCCACGCACCGGCGCCATTGTGGCGCAGCGGCGGCGCATAGCCCTGATAGGGGAGCAGTTGCCACTGCTCATCGGCGTCGTACCAGCTCACCTCATACCAGTGCCCGTCCATGCTGATCCAGCGGCGCTCGCCAAAGCGGTGCGTACCCTGCATGTCCAGCACTGCCGTAGCTGGCGGGCTTTCGCCGCGATAGGGGCTGAGGTCTGCGTTCCACAGTTTTTCTTCCCCGCTTTCCAGCTGCGCCGGCACCAGGCTGTCGACCACGCTCCAGGCGCGTCGGGCGGTGGCGACCACGGCAACGGTTGTCCCCACAGCCAGCAGCCCTTTGCCAACATTCAGCAGGTGCGCAAGTGCCGCATTGCGTTCGTTGTCCTGCCAGTCCCCTATCGCCTGGAAGGTCTGCTGTAGCAGTTCCCAGGCCATCACCCCCAACAACACCGCGCCGATGGCCGGAACGAAAAGCCCTGCAACACCCAACAGCGTCCAGCCTTCAGCACGCAAACGGCGGGCGTGTTCGGCCTGGACCTCGCGATCAAGCAAGGCCACGGGCGGGGCGATGACGGCAGCATCGTCCTTGATCCACGCGACCCAGTCGTTCGCAAGGTGTTCGAACAGGGGCAGGCGATATGCGAAGGTCTGCTCATCGAGGTCTCTGGTCGCCCAGCCGGCCACGTCATCCAGCCGCTCGCTGACGGCCGAAAAAAATCGCTGGCTGTCGCGTCGGCGCACGAAGCGGTTGAAGAAACGCCGGTAGTCATCTTCGCGCAGGCGTTTGCCAAGCACCCGGCGGGCATACTCATCCAGGTCGCTGCGCACGCTCCAGGGGCCATGCGGGTCACCCGGCACATAGACCAGCACGCGCTTGCTGGTGTCGAACAACACGCCATCGTCGATCACGTCCAGCACGACGATCTGCTGCAGGCGGCAACCGAACAACGCCAACTGCCGCACGCGAACCGGTGCACCTTCAAGTTTGCCGAGCGTGTCCTCAAGGCAGAGCGCGACCACCCACTGCAGTTCGGCTGCGCTCAATACGCCTTGCGCCCTGGCTTGCAAGGCATCCACCAGCATGCTGTAGCGTTGCCGTCGTGTCAGCAACCCCTTGACCTCGGGCTGCAGTACGTCATCCAGGTGCGCCTGGTATTTCTGCCCGAGGTCCAGCGTGCGACACAGCCTGGCGAAGGCCGTTGCAGATAGTTCAGCACGCTTTTCGCCATGCGCATCGACCAGGCAATTACCAGGCGGCTGGTCGCGCTGCTGTTGCGCGGTGAAATTGCCCAAGGCGGCCTCGAGCAGAGGAATGTCGTAGTAGTCGTTGGCGACAACCGGAAGCCGACTGGTTACATAATTGATCGTCGGCGACGTGAAGGTATACCACTGGCGAAAGTACAAGCGATCTACATCAAGGCTGCCGTGGGTACCCAGCGCTTGCTGCAGCAAGGGCTGGGTGAATGCACTCAGGTTGCGTAGCCGCGCCAGCGCTGAGGACAAGCCTGCGCGACAGGCTAGCAGTTCAGGCAATGCCCCGCTCAACAGGGTGAATTCGGCCATGCTCAGCCGCTTCATCCAGGCCGGCAGCCGCCGTGCGATGTAGTGGTCCTGGCATGCTTGTGCCATGGCAAGGGTATCGACCGCAGCCGATGGTTGACTGCTCGTGTTGTGCATCTCTGCCTCCGCGGTAGCATGGAGGTCCGAGTCTGAAGACTGCAGCGTGATGCTGACGCCTAGCTATCTACCACCCATTCAGAACAGCAGTAACTGATGGTCGGTAAGGCGAACGAAATCATCGCCAACAAAAGGCAGGATGGCGTCGGCCACCGGCAATAGCTGACGGCTGATGTAGTGATCGTAGTCGATCGGTGCCTGCAGGTTTTCCAGCGGCTCAGGGCCGGCGGTGGTGATCACGTAACTGATCCAGCCCCCACGCTGGTACTGCAAAGGGCGCCCCAGACGTTTGTTGTACTCGTCGGCAAGGCGTGCGGCACGCACATGCGGCGGCACGTTGCGCTGGTAATCGGCCAGCGGGCGACGCAGGCGCTTGCGATAAACCAGCAGTTCGTCCTGCTCGCCGGCCAAGGTTCGCCGCACGTACTCGCGGACATAATCTCGGTAGGGCTCGCTGCGGAACACACGGCCGTAGAGTTCCTGCTGGAACTGCCGGGCCAGCGGTGACCAGTCGGTGCGCACCGATTCCAGGCCCTTGTAAACCATTTCTTGCGAACCGTCGGCCCGCTGCACCATGCCGGCATAGCGCTTTTTACTGCCTTCATCGGTACCGCGGATGGTGGGCATAAGGAAGCGTCGGTAATGCACCTCGAACTGCAGTTCGAGGGCGCTCTGCAGGTTCATGGTCTCGTGCAGATGGGCTTGCCACCATTGGTTGACCTTTGCCACCAGCTCGCGGCCGATGCGCGCCGCGTCCTCCTCGGCATGGGCCCCCTTGAGCCAGACAAAGGTGGAGTCGGTATCACCGTAGATCACATCGTAGCCACACGCCTCGATCAGGGACCTGGTCTGGCGCATGATCTGGTGGCCGCGCATGGTGATCGACGACGCCAGGCGCGGATCGAAGAAACGGCAACCGCTGGAACCCAGCACGCCGTAGAAGGCATTCATGATGATTTTCAAGGCCTGCGACAGCGGCGCATTGCCCTCGCGCTTGGCCGCTTCCCTGCCCTGCCACACCCGTTCGACGATGGCTGGCAGGCAGTGCTGTGTGCGTGAAAAACGCCCACCGCGAAAACCCTCGACCGAATGTGCGTCGTCAGGCAGACGCAGGCCTTCAATCAGCCCGATCGGGTCGATGAGAAAGGTACGGATGATTGACGGGTACAGGCTCTTGTAGTCCAGCACGAGCACCGAATCGTAAAGCCCCGGCCGCGAATCCATGACAAAACCGCCGGGGCTGGCTTCGTCAGGGCGGCTGCCAAGGCTGGGCGCGACAAACCCAAAGCGGTGCATCTGTGGAATGTACAGGTGACAGAACGCAGCTACCGACCCACCGCTGCGGTCCACGGCCAGCCCCGTCACCGACGCACGCTCAAGCAGGAAGTCGAGCAGCCGGGTATGGGCGAAAATGCGCGTGACCAGTTCGCAGTCCTTCAGGTTGTAGTGCGCCAAGGCCGGTTTGTCTTCGGCGAAGCGGCGGTTGATCTCGTCCATGCGTTGGTACGGGGTGTCGATGGCCTTGCCTTCGCCCAGCAGGGTCTGGGCAACGTTCTCCAGGCTGAACGAGGGAAAACTCCAGGTAGCCGAACGCAACGCCTCGATGCCATCGATCAGCAAACGCCCCGGCGCATCGGCAAAAACGTGGCCACCACCGGCATGGCTGCGCAGGGTCATGGCCGCACCGTTGCGCCCCAGCGTCAGTGGCACCTGCAACGACTTGGCATGCTCATGCAGCAGGCGCAGGTCGAACTGCACCAGGTTCCAGCCAATGATCGCGTCCGGGTCATGCCTGGCCATCCACTGGTTGAGCCGGGTAATCAAAGCGGCGCGATCAGCGCAATACTCCAGGTCGAAGTCAAGCTCGGCGGCATCGCCGTTGGCCGGGCCGAGCATGTACACCTGGCGCTGGCCACAGCCCTCCAGCGCGATACTGTACAGCTCGCCACGCTCGCTGGTCTCGATGTCCAGCGACACCAGGCGCAGCGGCGGGCGATAACCGGGCGAGGGTTTGAGCTGGGCATCGCAGAGGACGCCCTGGGCATCGGGTTGGCCGGTGAACTGCACCGGGGCAGTGATGAACCGCTCCATCAGGTAGCGTTCGGGTGGGCGGATATCCGCTTCGAACACCTCGACACCCGCCGTACGCAGGCGTTGCTCCAACTGCATCAGTTGCCGGTGCTGCCGGCAGTACAACCCCAGCACCGGGCGCTGGTCGAAGTCTTTCAGGCCCAGTGGCCGCAGCTCGACGCCGGGCTCGTTGGCCAGCAACACCCGCGCATGCGCCTCATGCGTCTGCGCAATGAACGCCACCGAGACCTGTGGCGCCAGACGTAGCTGCCGTGGCCCCTGATCGGTTGCCAGCCAGAATTCCACGCAGGTGCCTTCGGGCGTGTCATGCCAATGACGGGTCAGCACAAAACCCTGCTGCAACTCCACTGCGTCGACCTCTGCTGAAAAACGCAATTCTACGCTAGCGAGCCCCCGCCACGAAGCCACTTCTGCGCGCTGCCCAGGTCAACAACAAGGCCACCGCGATCAATGCCAACACCACCCCGCCAAAAGCCTCGGTCCCGCCCCCGACGAGCAACGCGCCACCCACGATCCCGCCCAAGGCGATAGCGCTGTTCCACACTGTCACCAGCATCGATTGCGCCACATCCCCGCCCTCGCCCGCCGCATCGGCACAGGCGGTCTGCAGCAGGGTCGGTGCGCCACCGTAGGTCAAGCCCCACAGGGCGATGCTCAGGTACATCAACCACGACGACGCCTGCCCCAATGCCAGCGTGGCCAAGGCAAAACCGGCCAGGCTCAGCAACACCAGCTTGCGCAGGTGTCGGTCGACCAGCATCCCCACCAGGCCGATCCCGGCCAGCGCCGAAAGGCCGAACACCATCAGCACCGCGCCAATTTCCCCAGCCATGCCGGCCGCCGCCAGCAGCGGCACAATGTAGGTGTAGAGGATGTTGTGGCCAAGGATCCAGGTCAGGATCACCAGCAGCACGATCAACACCCCCGGCGTGCGCAGCACCTGCATGGCCGCGGGCCGCTTGCCAGCGGCATGCCCCGGGTACTCCGGCACCGAGCGCAGCACCCACACCACCAGTAGCAACGCCACCAGGGTGACCAGCACAAACGTTGCACGCCAGCCCAGCCCAGCGCCCAGCCAGGTGGCAATGGGCAGCCCGAGCGACAAGGCAATCGGCTGCCCGAGCATCGCCAACGCCATGGCCCGGCCCTGCAACGGTGCCGGCACCATGCGCCGGGCATGGCCAGCGATCAGGCCCCATGCCAGGCCGGCCGCAGCCCCCGTGAAAAAGCGCAGCACCAGGGTCAGGCTGTTGGAGCCCGACAAGGCCGTCAGCCCGTTGAACAGCACAAAACCGAGGATCGCCAGCAACAGGGCCCGCCGGCGATACCAGCCCTGGGTCAAGGTCACCAGCGGGATGGCTGTCAACAGTGAACCCAAGGCATAGGCCGTGACCCATTGCCCGGCCATGGCCTGGCTGATGTGCATGCCGTCGGCGATCTGGTCGAGCAAGCCCGCCGGCAGGGTTTCGCTGAGGATGGCGATAAAGCCGGTCATGGCCAGTGCCAGCAGCCCGCTGAGGGGCAGGCGTTCGCTACTGGCATCCAGCAACGGTGGGGAGGATGTCTGGGACATTGCAATTGCCTTGAGTGGGAAAACAAGGCGGACAGTCTGCAAGCAAGGCCAATGCGGAAAAAGACGGTTACAATGCCGCTCACCCAGGACATTTATGTCCGCAATCAGGAATGCAACATGGACAGCCTCAGCGGCTTCGTGGTTTTCAATCGGGTGGCCGAAACCCGCAGCTTCGTCGCCGCCGGCCAGTCGCTGGGCATCACTGCCTCGGCCGTGGGCAAACGCGTGGCGCGCCTGGAAAACCGCCTGGGCGTGCGCCTGTTCCACCGCAGCACACGCAGCATTACCCTCACCGCCGAAGGCTCGATGTTCCTCGAGCGCAGCCGCCGCATCCTTGCCGAAATAGAGGCCACCGAGCAGGAACTGTCCCAGGCCAGCGAAACGCCGCGCGGGCGCCTGCGGGTGAGCATGCCGCAGGTGACCAGACTGGTAATGCCGGCACTGGCCGAGTTCATGGCACTGTACCCACAGGTTGAACTGGACCTGGACTTCTCCGACCGCATGGTGGATATCGTCGGCGAAGGCTTCGATGTGGTGATGCGCGGCGGACAGCCGGTGGACTCCCGGCTCAGCGCCAAATTCCTGGGCCACTTTCAGCACCGCCTGGTGGCCTCGCCCGAGTACCTGCGCGAACGCGGCACCCCCTTGCACCCACGCGACCTGGCGGTGCATACCTGCCTGCATTATCGCTTCCCCAGCAACGGCAAGCTGGAAACCTGGCCGCTGCGCCAGGAGCATCCCGAGCAAGCCTATGACATCCCCATCTCGATGGTCTGCAACCACGTCGAAACACGCGTCTGCTTTGCCTTGAACCACCGCGGCATTACCTGTCTGCCGGACTTCAACGTGGGTCGTGAGTTGGGCAATGGCTCCCTGGTCAGTGTCCTCGACGACTTCATGGAACGGCGCGGCAGCTTCTACCTGCTGTGGCCGTCCGGGCGGCAGATGCCGCCGAAGTTGCGGGTGTTCATCGATTTCATGCTCGAGCGGGTGTTCAACCGTACAGGTAATTGATGTCCTTGTAGGCCAGCGGTGGCACCTGGCCCAGCAGGAAATCGCGCAGCTTGTGCATCTGCCGCGCTTTTGGGCTGGCCTTTAGCCAGGTCATGTAGTACCCGTCACCTGTGGCCACTGCATGCTTGAACGGCGTGGCCAGGCGCCCGGCCTGCAGGTCGGCACTGGCCAGCACCAGGTCGACCACCGAAATACCCAGGCCTTGCTGGGCAGCCGAAATGCCCTGGTCGAGCGTATCGAACACTTGCCCCTGGTCGATGCTGATTTCCAGTGCGCCCATCCGCGCCAGCCAGCGCCGCCAGTCGCGCCGGTCGGGTGACGGGTGCAGGAACTCGCATTGGGCCAGGTCCGCCAGGGCCGGTTGAGCCTGTGGCATGTAATCGGGCTGGCACACCGGGATCAGCCATTCATCGAACAGCTTGAAACTCTCGATATCCGCGGGGAAACGCCCGCTGGCCAACAGGATGGCGCAGTCGTAGGGCTCGGAATAGAAGTCCACGCTGTCGATATCCATCCACACGCTGGACAGTTGCACGCTGCAGTTGTCATCGGCCTTCTTGAACGCATCCAGCGCCCGCAAGAGCCAGCGCATGGTGAGCGTGGACGGCGCCTTCAGGCGCAGGCCGTAGCGGTCCTGACGCAGCAACGCGCAGGCATTTTCGATGATCTTGAAGCCAACCTTCAGCTCTTGCGACAGCAGGCGCCCGTGCTCGGTCAGGCTCAGTTTCGGGCCCCGCCGCTCGAACAGGTCGCAGCCAAACAGTGCTTCCAGGGTCTTGATGTGATGGCTGACCGCACCCTGGGTCAGGGCCAGTTCTTCCGCCGCACGGGTAAAAGAGCCATAGCGAGAGGCCACCTCGAAGGCACGCAGGGCGTGCAAGGCCTGAATCCGTTCCGACATGGCGACGTCCCGAGCATGAACAAGACTAATAGTAGGTCATAGTTCCACGCGTTTTACAACGTCGAGAGCGTCTCGGAAAATGCAGGTAAATAATAAACATAACCAAGATCCTGCCTGCATATGACTGGAACGTTCACTTAATCAACGCCTGGGGAAATCATGTTTACGGGATATGGAAATTGCTATCGCCTGGATGCGCTAGAGCAGGCCGTTGAACATGGATGCAATACGCAACACTGGACCTTCAAAACCATAGAACACTTTCGCAGTATCCTCGCCAACCCCGACTTCCCTTGCCTGTTCGGCCGCAAGGCGGTAAATGGCGAAACCTGCCACATCCTCTTCGCCCGCGCCGAGCAACTGGCCGATGACATCGCCCAGGGCCTGGCCGACTACGTGGGTACCATCGCCCCGATCACACCCAAGCAGCGCATCGGCAGCCCACTGGTGGTGTTTCTCGAAACCGCCGCCGATTACACCCTGGCCGAACAGCAGGCGCTGGCCTGGAAGGTGCTGCGTGGCGTGCATGCGCGCGACCCGCACCCCTGGCCGCAGGGCATGCCGACCGACCCCGACGACAACGGCTGGTCGTTCTGCTATGCCGGCATGCCCTTGTTCATCAACATGAACTTCCCTGGCCACCAGCAGATGAAAAGCCGCAACCTGGGGCATCACATCACCTTCGTCATCAATCCACGGGCGAACTTCGACGAAGTGGCCAACGCCAACACCGAGAGTGGCAAACGCATCCGCGAGCGCATACGCGAGCGCGTGCACCACTACAACGACGGCGTCATGCCCGACACCCTTGGCTTTTTCGGCGATACCGACAACTACGAATGGAAGCAATACCAACTGCAGGAGACAGGCTCGCTCAACCCGTCGCGCTGCCCGTTCCACGCACATGCCGCACACCCTGCGACACCCGACTTACTGATCGAGAACTGACCGTGAATACCGCACTCACCTTCACCTATGCCCTCACCGTCCTGCTGCTCATCGCCACCCCCGGCCCGGTGGTGGCGCTGATCGTCAACACTGCGGCTGCCTCCGGCTCGCGCAAGGCCATGTTCACCGCCGTTGGCACCAACTGGGCCTCACTGGTGCTGATCGGCGCCGCGGCCTGGATCATCCTCACCAGCGCCGCGATCGACAAGGCATGGCTCAGCACCATGAGCCTGTTGGGTTGCCTGTTCATCGGCTACATCGCCGTGGGCACGCTGAGGGACGCCCTGCAGGCGCCGGCTCCGGAGGCGGCGAGCGAGGCGCCCAAGGCCGCGCGTGGCGGGCTGCTGCAAGGCTTCATGGTGGGTATTTCCAACCCCAAGGACATCATCTTCTTCATCGCCTTCTTCCCACAGTTCATCCAGATCACCGAGTCGTTCGGCAAAAGCATGGTGGTGTTGTCGCTGCTGTGGGTGGCCATCGATTTCGCCGTGCTCAGCCTGTACATCTTCGCCATCGGCAAAATCGCCTCGCAGCGCAGCAACCGCGTGATCAGCCTGGCTTCGGGCGTTGCCCTGCTGCTGATCGCCGCCGGCGGCCTGCTGTACAACATTAACGAACTGGCGGCCTGACCCTGATGCGAAGTGCCCGTTGCAACAGAAGGAAAAACCATGACAGCGACTGATATGAGCCCGACTCCTTCGCCGCTGCAACAGGACTACCAGCGCTTTCTGCTGCTGGGCAGCCGCCGTGCGCCGCACACTGTGCACGTGCATGAAACCGGCTACCGCTCCGGCACCATCAACACCGATGCCCTTGGCCTGCGCTACAGCCATTGCGCCGGGAAGCGTTTTTCGGCGGCCGAACGCGGCGGCGCTTCACGTATCAACCTGCTGGTCGGCGGCTCCACGGCCTTGGGCATCGGCGCCAGCTCCGACGAACACACGGTGGCCTCGCACCTGTCGGCGCTCACCGGCGAGGTCTGGCTGAGCCTGGCCGGTTGCGGGCTCAATGCCAGCCAGGAGCTGCTTATGTTCCTGACTCACCAGCACCGCCTCGGCCAGCTCGGCCACGTGGTGGTGCTCAGCGGCCTCAACAGCCTGGCCCACGAAGCGCTGAGTGAAGTGCTCGGCAGCGCCAACAACCCACTGCACGCCAAGGCCTACCAGGCTTTTCTCAACAGTTTCAGCGAAGGCCTGCAGCCTGCCGCACCACCCCGCAGGCCGTCACTGTGGCGGCGCATCGGCCAGGCCCTGACCACGCCTGCGGCCCAAGCCCCGGTCATCTGGCCGCTTTCGCCCCCGGAAAAACGACTGGCCCGCGCGGCCGACAGCATTGGCCGCACCTTGCGTCAGTGGGACCGGCTGCTGGCAGACAGCCACGCTACCCTCACCTTCATCCTGCAGCCGTTGCTGCCCTGGTGCCGGGACACCCTGCCCGCTGGCGAGCAGGCCATGCTGGCCGCGCTGGAACAACAACCGGCAAACTTCGACCGGCTGCTGGACGGCGCATTCGACAGCCAGTTGCACTCGGCCTTCTTCCGCCGCATCAAAAGCCAGGCCGACCCGGTGCCCTGCTATGACATGAACGGCATGCTCAGCAGCTCGCCAGTGTTCGGCGCCGACCTGTTCATCGACCGCCTGCACCTGAACGACCTGGGCAACAACGCCCTGGCCAAGGTCATTACCGCCAAGCTTGGCCTGGCCCAGGAAAAACACGCTCAACGCAAGGTCACGCCGATCAAGCTCGTCTGACAGTTGTCGACTGGTCTTCCGGCCACCCCCATTGGGTGGCTAGAATAGGCCGTCGTTCCGATTTTCCAGAGGCGTACGCTTGACCGCCATTAACATCGAAGCCGCCCATCCTTGCCTGGCCGCCCACGGGGCTTGCCTGTGAGCCGCATGCGACGCCTGCCCCCGCTGTTGGCCGCCCTGATGCCGCTGGCTGCGCACGCGCTGGAGGTGCGCATCGACCCTCACGCCGACCTGCTCTATCGCCAGGCCTTGCCGCTGCTGGAGCAGGCCGATAACCAGGGCGACGATACCAGTACCCTGCGCACCGCCTTGGGCGGCGATCCCGAGCTCAGCCGCCAGGGCCAGGCCATGGCCCATACGCTGCCGACAGCGGTTGCCCTGTTGAAAAAGTCGGTAGAGCTGGGCCATCCGGTCGCCCAGTACCGCCTGGCGCTGTACTACATGACTTACCTGCCCGCCGCGCAGATTCCGGATGCCGCTTGCCCGTTGCTCGAAGCCAGTCTCAAGCAGGGGTTTGCCGCACCCGCGCCAGCGATCGCCACCTGGTGCCAGCCCTACAATGCCAGCAGCGAATACCGTGCCGCGCTGGAGGCCATCCCCAGCATGGCCACCGTGTACGCCCCCTACTACCCGCAACCGACCACCCGCCTGGCCTGCAGCCGCAGCCGGCCAGAAGGCTTGCAAATGTTGTGGGGGCGCCAGCGCGACTACCAGGCCGAGGTGTACCGCCTGCTCGGCGACCTGGACCCACCGCACCGCCTGAGCCTGCTGCAGAAAGCCGTGGACATCAACGGCTGCGTGACGGCGCAACAACACCTGACCCGCCACCCGTGATCCTCTGCCAGACGCGGTCCCTGTTGGGCAACTGTCTCACTCAAACTTTGGATTCCGCGCGATCACTGTAGGAGCAGCCTTGTGCTGTGAAGAGGCCGGTAAGGCTAAAGATTGTTTTCGGCTGCCATGACCTCTTCGCAGCACAAGGCTGCTCCTACAGGGCTTGTGTTTGCCTTGAAATCAAACCCGAGCAGCAAGATCGTTCAAGCCATCCCCCGCCCCGTCTGGCATGCTGATCTGCCTCGTACACGCATTGCAGCCATCATGCCCCACATCGCTCGCCAAGCCTTCCTCCACGGCGCCATCGCCATCATGCCGTTGTCCCTGGCCGTCGCCCCCTGGGGCCTGCTGGCCGGCTCCATGGCCATCGAGGCCAACCTCAGTGCCTGGCAGGGGCAAGGGCTATCGGCCATCGTCTTCGCCGGTGCCGCGCAACTGGTTGCCATTGGCATGCTCAAGGGCGGCGCCAACCTGGCGTCGATCCTGCTCACCACCCTGCTGCTGACCTCCCAGCACCTGCTTTATGGCCTGTCGATGCGCCCGGTGCTGTCCAGCCAGCCATTGCGCTGGCGGTTGGGCCTGGGCTTCCTGCTGACCGACGAGTTCTTCGCGTTGACCAGCAAGTACGACCAGCAGCAATTCAACCGCTGGTATGCCCTGGGGGTAGGCCTGACGTTCTACGTTGCCTGGAACCTGTTCACCCTGGCCGGCATCCTGCTGGGCCAGAACATTCCCCACCTCGACCAACTCGGCCTGGACTTTTCCATCGTCGCCACCTTCGTCGCCCTGATCGCGCCGCTGGTGCGCAACCTGGCTACCGTGGTGTGCGTAGCCGTGTCGCTGTTCTGCTCGGTGCTGTTCAGCTACTGGCATTGGGAGGCCGCCTTGGTGGCTGCAGGCCTGCTGGGCATGAGCGCCGGGTTCATCTGCCAGAAATTTGCCGGAGCCCGCGCATGACCTGGATCCTGATTTTCGCCATGGGCGCCATTGTGTTCCTGAACCGCTACGCGTTCCTTGAGCCACGCCTGCCCTTGCGCCTGAGCTCCAATGCCCGGCAGTTCCTCGGCTTTGCCGTGCCCGGCATGCTCACCGCCATCTGCGGCCCGATCATCTTCATGCCCGACCACCAGCTCAACCTGAGCCTGCTCAACCCCTACCTGCTCGGTTCACTGGTGGCCATCGCCCTGGTACTGTTGACCCGCAGCGTGTTGCTGAGCATGCTGGTGAGCATGTTGATCTTCTTCCTTCTGCGCAGCTGGCTGGCATGACCACGCCCCTGCGCGAGCAGACACACCTCTGGCAGGCGCCGGCCCTGGGCGACGTCGAGATGCTGCACGCGCGCTACTTCCAGCAGCGCTTCGCCCCGCATGTGCATGAAGGCTATGTGTTCACGGTGATCGAATCCGGCGCCCAGCGCTTCTGGCACCGCGGCAGCGAGCACCTGGCGCCGGTCGGCAGCATGGTGCTGATCAACCCCGACGAGCTGCATACCGGCGCCACCGCCCATGAGGCGGGCTGGCGTTATCGCGGCTTTTACCCCGAGCACGAGCGGGTCACCGGTGTACTGGACGAACTGGAACTGGGCCGCCACGGCATGCCCAGCTTCAAGGACAGCGTGATCCACGACCCGGCCCTGGCCATCGCCTTCAGCCAGCTGCATCAGTTGTCCGAAAACGGCGCCAGCGCCCTGCAGCAACAGACCGCCTGGCGCCAGGCGGTGCTGGCCCTGGCGCAACGCCACGGGCAATGCGCCGAACCCTCCGCCCCAGGCCGCGAACCACTGGCCGTGGCCCGCGCCCGCGAACTGCTGGAAAGCCAACTGGCCGACCCGCCCTCGCTCGAAGCGCTGGCGGCGGCCGTCAACCTGTCACCCTTCCACTTCGCCCGAGTGTTTCGCCAAGCCACCGGCCAGCCGCCGCACGCCTGGCTGAAGCAGCGGCGCCTGGCCCGCGCCCGGGAAATGCTGAAGAGCGGCCTGGCCGCCTCGGAGGTGGCGTTCGACCTTGGTTTTGCCGACCAGAGCCATTTGAGCCGGCAGTTCAAGCAAGCCTATGGGGTGACGCCGGGGGCGTATCGGCAGGCATGCGCTCAATCTGTATTACCCGCCTGAAGCCAACTCAAGCTTGCCCCATGCGCCACAGCGCGCGTCGGGCTATCCACGATTGTCGCCATCCAGGGAATGTGCTTTCAGGTTCCAGCGTACTGGCGCGATGAACAGCATGAACGTCATCCAGACCAACGTGGCCGGCCCCGCAAGCACAAAGACCAGGCTGGCAACCAGCCCTGAAACGGCGTCACCAATGACGGCAGTAAAGTAGTAGAGGGAAAAATTCCTGCCAACTTCATGCTCGCTCGACAAACACTGGATGTTGGTCACGATAGCGATATCGACAAATGCACCCACGAAGCCGACCAGGAACAACATCAGCAGGAACAGCCAGTTGTTGAATTGCAGTGCCACGGCTGCAGCAAAAAACAGTGCACCGTACAGCACCCAGTAACGCACCACCAATCGTGCGGTGGTGCGCGGGTTGAAGCGTGTGTAGAGCACGCCACCCAACACAGTGCCTGCCGCAAGCAGTGAGAATACGTAGCCCACCGCCGCTTCAGAGGCGAAGTGTTCCAGCACTGACGCAGGAAGGATGAAGCGAATCACCGAGGTGGCGAACATCGCACAGAGCGTGGTGCAGCCAATAACAGCAAACAAAGGCGCATTGCTGGCCCTGAGCTGACTGACACTGCGCGCCGCATCCCGGACTATGGCGCGCCCATCGAATGCCTGCCGGGCGCCCTGCCTGGCAGGCCCCAGGGTAGCGATGGAAATGGCCGACGATACCAGGCACCCCGCAAAGAACAAGAAGGTTGCTTCGCGAGTCAGCAGTAACACACATGCCGAAAACACCAGCGGCCCGATAATAGAGGCAGCATCCTCGATCACCTGGATACCGCTGTTCACCGAGGCCAGCTGGGCCTTTTCGACAAGGTCCGGAAAGTACGCGCGAAACGCAGGCACATAAAGGCATTCGAGCGCTGTCATCAGCATCGCAAGGCCGACCAGGACGGGCAACACGGGTGAGGACAAGCTGAACAAGGTAAAGAAGGCAAGTGCCAGCAGGCCTTTGGCCGCCTCGACCGCAAATAGTGTTCGTTTCTTGTCTGCGTTATCCGCCAGCCAGCCCCCCAAGGGTGAAACACCATGCTCGGCAAGTAGCGGAAGAAATAGGCGATGCCAATCAAAAGCAGATCCGCCTCGGTCATGGACACGATTGCCACGGCAAACGCAGCTTCGAAGGCAAATTCACCACATTTGGAAAAGCAATAGCCCAACGCCAGAGAACGTGTTCCGGGGTTACGACTCAACGCCTGCATAATGGCTGTATTCCTGAGCCAGCGGTTTAGGTCGACTGACTTTAGAGTTCATCCACCACCGGGCTCAACGCTGACGTTGTAACCATAGCGGGCACGGCCAGCGCAGAAAGAGTCAGGCTGAGAATACTCCTACACGCTTTAACCGATGCCGAAAGCGGGCCTAGGTCTGCAAAACTGCATGACAGAACGATGCAGCACACCAGATCAAGCAGTTAAGGTTGATACCCCATGCCGCGTAGCGGCATCGGTTTAAACACTGTGTTTATTCGCCCAAAACAGTAACTCGGTGTTACTCGGGCAATGGAGCGTTCATTTTCGCCTCTTCGGCAACTCCGGCAGAGGCAGCGGAGCTGCGCCAACCCTCTGCTACACTAACAACGCTGAATGGAGGATCCTGCCATGTCCGAAAGAGAGCTCACCACCCTCCTGTCGCTGATGAACCAGCGCCAGGCCTGCCTGAACAGTGCCTGCAAGGAGATTGCCGACTGGATCGACCGGCAGGGCGATGTGCCCGCCGCCGGCAAGATCCGCGCCAGCCTGAAGGCACTGGAGGCCGATGAGGCCCAGGTTCGAAAGACCCTGACCTCGCTGACGCTCGACAGGCCGCTGCCGCGCTTTCGTAGCTGAAAGGCGCCGCTGAAAAAGAAAAGGGCCGCTAAGCGCGGCCCTTTGGTCTGTCAGTGCTTCATGTGCATGTGGTCATGCCCACCGCCAGCCTCGGCGTTGAGCGGGCGCACCTCTGCCTGCACATCCAGTGTTTCCTTGGCCCCTTTTGCATCTTCGATGGTAAGGGTCAGCGGCACTTTATCGCCTTCCTTCACCTGATCGTTCAGGCCCATCAGCATCACATGCAGGCCATTGGGGTCCAGGGTCACGGTCTTGCCGGCCGGCAGCTCGACGGTCTTCACCTCACGCATGCCCATCACCTCGCCGTTCATGGTCATCTCGTGCACCTGCACGGTCTTGGCCACGGGCGAAGCCACGCTCACCAGCTTGCTATCGCTGCTGGCGGTCAGGGTCATGAAGGCACCGGTGGACTGCTGGTGCGGCACGCTGGCACGGACCCAGGCATCGCTCACGGTAGTCTGGGCCAGGGCCGGCAGGGCCAGACCCATCAGTGCCAGGGCAGCCAGGCCGCGTTTGATCGGTTGCATCGACATTCAGCAGATCTCCATCAGGGTGACCAGGTCTTCGGCGCATTCCTTGGCATTCAGGGAATGGCCCAGGCTCAGGCGCAGGGTGCCACGCGTATCGTAGACGTAGCTGGTGGACGAGTGAGAAATGGTATAGGTGTCACCGGCCGGGACCTTCTCGTAGAACACCTTGAACTCCTTGGCCACTTCCGCGATTTCTTCGGGGGTGCCAGTGAGTGCAGTGAACGACGGGTCGAAGGCCTTGACGTAGGCATCGAGCACTTCGGGGGTGTCGCGCTCCGGGTCCAGGGTGATGAACACCACCTGGAACAGGTCGCGGTCACGACCGCGCAGCAATTTGCGGATTTGTGCCGCGCGCGCCAGGGTAGTCGGGCAAACCGCCGGGCACTGGGTGAACCCGAAGAAGATCATCGGCATACTGCCGTAGAAGCTCGACAGGGTGCGCACATTGCCTTGCGGGTCCTTGAGGCGGAACTTGCGCCCAAGGATCTCGTTGCTCATGTTCTTGCCGTACTTGAATTCGAGCCCCCGGGCCGGGCTGCAGCCTGCCAGCAGGCCAAGCCCGAGAACGCCCATCCCGGCGACAACCGCGCGCCGGGTAAATAGATCATTCATGAAACCATCCTTTACAGGGAAGGTGCCGGCCCTCGGGACGGGCCGGCTGAAAAACCGGGGCATTCTTGCATGACACCCAAAGCGGTTCTACCCGACGAACGCGGGTATGGCCTGCAGCCCTTTGAATACGGGCTGCGGCCTGTTGTCGCAGGGGTTGAAACCGTAACAGTTTGTTGCTAAGAGAGCCGCCCTTACACAAGCCATGCAGGTGCGTCAGCCTTAGTAGTAGGCGTTCTCTTTCTGGGTGTGGTCAGTCACGTCACGCACGCCCTTCAGCTCCGGAATACGCTCGAGCAAGGTGCGCTCGATGCCTTCCTTCAGGGTAACATCGGCCTGGCCGCAGCCTTGGCAACCACCACCGAACTGCAGCACCGCGATGCCGTCGTCGACCACGTCCACCAGGCTGACCTGGCCACCGTGGCTGGCCAGCCCGGGGTTGATCTCGGTCTGCAGGTAGTAGTTGATACGCTCGTTGATCGGGCTGTCTTCGTTGACCATCGGCACCTTGGCGTTCGGTGCCTTGATGGTCAGCTGGCCACCCATGCGGTCGGTGGCGTAGTCGACCAGTGCGTCTTCCAGGAACGGCACGCTGACTGCGTCCAGGTAAGCGGTGAAGCTCTTCAGACCCACGGCGGTGTCGTCAGGCTTCTCTTCGCCCGGCTTGCAATAGGCAATGCACGTCTCTGCGTACTGAGTGCCCGGCTGGGTGATGAAAATTCGAATGCCGATGCCAGGCGTGTTCTGCTTGGAAAGCAGATCGGCCAGGTAGTCATGGGCGGCGTCGGTAATGGTTATATCGCTCATGTAGGTTCCTCACAGACTTGCCGCCAAGTGTACGCCAACCGGCTCCTCGAACAAAGTCCTAGCATTTGACTCGGGAAAGCGCATATTCCGCGGCCTGCCCCCGTGGCGCCGCCAGCCAAGCCTGCATGCGCCGGTACAGGCCGCGCTCCAGCCACTGGTAGCTGAACCACGACATTAGTCCAATGGACGGTACGCACAGGGCAAACACCAGGTATGGGTTCAAATGCAGCCGCTCGCTGGCGAACCAGCCGGCGTACAGCACCAGCACATGGACCAGGTACACCGAATACGAACAGTCGCCCAAGGCCTTGAGCAGCCGGTTGCCCTGGAAGGCCGGTTCCAGGGCGATGAAGGCCAGCACGATCATCGCGCTCGGCACGCCCCAGTGCAGCAAGCGTTGGGACGCATCCAGGTGATAGATGGCCAGGCCCGCCACCCCCAGCACCACCAGCGGCAGCCAACGCCCCTGGCGGATCAGGCCACGGCGGTACAACACACCCAGGCCGATGCCGAGCAGGAACTCGTAGATGATGTCGTTGTTGTAGAAGCGGCTGAGCACACCCAGCCGGCCCAGCACCTCACTGACCAGTAACAGTGCGACGGTAACCAGCAGCAGCTGATGCCGTTGGCGTACCAGGAAGGCCAAACCGAACAGCAGGTAGAAGAACATCTCGAAGTTCAGCGTCCAGCCCACGTTAAGGGTCGGGTACAGGCCATAGCCACCGGGGTTTTCTGCCGGGATGAACAGCATCGACAGGAGCAGGTGATGCCAGGCGAACGCTTGATGCGGCATCCATTGGCTGAAGGCCAGCAGCAACGTGGCCATCAATACTGAGTAGAACCAGTAGGCAGGGACAATACGCAGCACCCGATTGAGCAGGAACTGGCGCGGTTCGATGGTTTTGTCGCGGGTCGACAGGTAGATGACCAGCCCGCTGATGACGAAGAAGATGTCGACACCCACGGCGCCACGGTCGGTAAGCAGTTGGCCGACAGGGCCGGTGGCGTGGAAGTCGAAGAAGATCTGCATGAAATGGTGGCAGACCACTACCCAGGCGGCGAACGCCCGCAGTGCCTGAAGCGAATACAGCATGAAATACCCTGCGCTTGCCGGTGCATTGAGGCCTTCGGGAGCGCTTTGCGCTCCATCGCCGGCAAGCCAGCTCCCACAGGGACCGCGCCCACCGGCCATCGGGCTGCATAGCAGCTCCCGGACCACCCACCATTTCCGACCGCAGGGTACTCGGAAAGGTCAGCCTACCCGATCAGAGGTTCTCATAGCGGTTCATGTCCAGCACACCCGCCTCGACCGGCGCGGTCTCCTTGATGAAGCTGTTCAGGTCATGGAAGTAGCGCCAGAAGTCAGGGTGACTACGGCGCACCCCCCACCGCATGACAATGCGCTCGAACCTGGCTGCATCGTCTTTCGCATACTCCATGTCCTCGACGAATTCCGCCACATCGTTGGTTGGAACATTGAAGATGAAGTTGGGGTAGCTGCTGAGCACGCCCGGGTACAGAGTCAGGGTATCCAGCCCCGGCTGGTAGCGGTACGCCTCGCCCAGCAGGAACGCCACGTTGCTGTGCGCGCGGTTGCGCAGCAGGCTGTACACCTGGCGCTGGCCGCCCTGCCCTTCAATGCGCAGCATGGTCGCTTCGGGCAACTGGTTGATTACTTTCAATCCGGCAGCCGGGCGCGACACCAGGCGGCTGAGCGACTGCTCGGCATTGCGGAACTCTTCGCTCACCTGCGGCCGTGAGCAGAAGGCCCCCTGGCAGCGGTTTATCGGGTCGGGCGCAGCATTCAGGCTGCCGGTGCGTTGCAGCAATTTCAGGCCAAAATCGCGCTTGGGGTTACGCGCGTCCAGCGAAATGCCGCTGGGCGTGTCGGTATCGATGTCTTCATAATCCATCCACATCTTCACCTTGCCGCTGTTCTGGTACCAGTCGCCGAGGATGTCCTTGCGCTTTTCGGCCGGCATCAGGCGCAGGAAGTTGACTTCGGCGCCATTGCGGATCAGGTCAAAATAAAGGCGCGTCTGCAACTGGTGCGAAACATTGCCGTACACATCGAAGTTGACCGCCAGTTGGTAATAGGTGCGTTCGAACAGCGGATAGTCGAACAACCACATGGTCAGCGGCACATCACCGATCAGGCCCTTGGTAACCGAGGCACTGTCGAAGTGGCGGAAGATGCTCAGCAGCGCGTTGTCGTTACCGGCCCACAAGGTCGACCAGCCCGGCGCCGGCATGTCGGCATAGGCGTCGCGGCGCAGCTTTTCATACGCGTTGCGCTTGTCGCGATAGGCGTGCCACAGGCTCAGCACACTGCCCACGTCATCGATCTGCCCGGGCATGGCCAGCAGCGGCGTGGCCTCGCCACGGTACTTGGCGTCGGTGATGTAGCGGTCGAAGGCCGGCTCCTGGAACAATGCCCAGAAGTTGTCGCGGATCACGTCGGTAGCGATCTGCCCGCGGCACACCGGCCCACGGATGAACGTGCGCACGAAGTACTCGGCGTTATCCAGCATGAACTGGTAGCGCGCCACTGCCGGGATGGCCTCGAAGGTTTCGAACGGGTTGGCCCGGTGACGCGGGCCGTAGCCTGGCAGCGCGGCGGCATGCCAGTCGCCGGCGTAGAACAGCTGCTTCACCCGCTTGAGCTTCTGCGGCCCCATCGGGTAGGTGATGTGCGTCTTGTGCACGATCACGCCCTGCACCGGGATCAGGCGGTAATAGAAGTCGGTGCCCGGTGGGTCGTTGGGGCGACGCGTGGCAATAATGTCGGCCGGCTGGCCGCTGGGCGTGCGTGAACGCACCCACTGGAAGAAGTGGCCCTGCTCGCCGCCGACAAAGTAGATGTGCGCCAGGAACAGATGCTCGTAAAGCCAGCGGCCAACCAGCGCCTCGGTGGAACCCGGGCGGTTGAGCAGCTCTTCCCAGTCGGCGATCTGCCTGGCTTCGGTATCACTGGGCTTGATCGGCTGGTACTCCACTGGCGCACCGGCCGCCAGCCAGCGGCGCATGGTGTCGTATTCCTTGTCTGTCAGCCCGGTCACCGCCAGCGGCATGCCCTCCTTGGGGTGCGCACCTGCATAGGCGTCGAACTCATGAGGCAACGGGCACATGTTGTTGCGGCTCAGGCCCAGGACGATTTCCTCGGGCAGCTTGGCGTTGGGCGTGAGCGGGGTCTTGTGCCCCAGCTCCAGCATGCGCGCCATCAGCGCGGCCTGGCTGCCCTGGTTGTCGAGCACCGAGTAGAAGCCTTTCTTGCGCCATTGCTCTTCGCTGTGGGCGTCGTAGAACAGCCGCGTGGTGGGCACCGCCTTGCTCCGGTCGCCCTCGTAGACCGGGACCTTGCTGGCCCCACGTACCGCACCTTCGGGGCTTTCCAGCTTCAGCTGGCAGGCGGCGTCGTTGCAGGCATGGCAGGCCACGCATTTCTCGGTGAAGATCGGCTGAATGTCCCGGGTGTACGAAATAGCCGGGCTCGACTGGGGGGCTTGCCCGAACACCGCGCCGCTGATGAGCAGGGCGAAGGCGCCGGCAAGGATACGATGCACCATGTGCGAAAAGTCCTGATTTCAAAAAGCCATCACGTTTGTTGCCTGGTCGTGCCGGGTGCTGTTAACCGTGTCATCAACATGAGCGGTTTTCATGCAAATGGGCGATGCGCCTAAGAACCGCGCAACTTTGATATGATTCCGCACCTTCTGATATTTGCCCGACCAGGTAGTTCCTATGTCCGACCGCAGCGCTCGTCTCCAAGCACTCCAGAACGCACTCAAAGAGCGCATCCTGATCCTCGACGGCGGCATGGGTACTATGATCCAAAGCTACCGTCTCGAGGAACACGACTATCGTGGCACGCGCTTCGCCGATTGGCCAAGCGATGTGAAGGGTAACAACGACCTGTTGCTGCTCAGCCGCCCGGACGTGATTGCTGCCATCGAGAAAGCCTACCTCGATGCCGGGGCGGATATCCTTGAAACCAACACCTTCAATGCCACACAGATTTCCCAGGCCGACTACGGCATGGAATCGCTGGTCTATGAGCTGAACGTGGAAGGCGCGCGCATTGCCCGCCAGGTAGCCGATGCCAAGACCCTGGAAACGCCCGACAAGCCGCGCTTCGTCGCAGGCGTGCTCGGCCCTACCAGCCGCACCTGCTCGATTTCCCCGGACGTCAACGACCCCGGCTACCGCAACGTCACGTTCGATGAGCTGGTAGAGAACTACATCGAGGCCACCCGTGGCCTGATCGAGGGCGGCGCCGACCTGATCCTGATCGAAACCATCTTCGACACACTCAACGCCAAGGCGGCCATTTTTGCCGTGCAGCATGTGTTCGAGGAGGACGCTGTCGAACTGCCGATCATGATCTCCGGCACCATCACCGACGCCTCCGGCCGTACCCTGTCGGGCCAGACCACCGAAGCGTTCTGGAACTCGGTGCGCCACGCCAAGCCGATTTCCGTGGGCCTGAACTGCGCCCTCGGCGCCAAGGACCTGCGCCCGTACCTGGAAGAGCTGTCGACCAAGGCCGATACCCACGTTTCCGCCCACCCCAACGCCGGCCTGCCGAACGCCTTCGGTGAGTACGACGAGACCCCGGCCGAAATGGCGGCAGTAGTCGAGGAATTCGCTGCCAGCGGTTTCCTCAACATCATCGGTGGTTGCTGCGGTACCACCCCGGGCCACATCCAGGCCATTGCCGAAGCCGTGGCCAAATACAAGCCTCGCGAGATCCCGGAGATCGCCAAGGCCTGTCGCCTGTCGGGCCTGGAACCGTTTACCATCGATCGCCAGTCGCTGTTCGTCAACGTCGGTGAGCGCACCAACATCACCGGTTCCGCCAAGTTCGCCCGGCTGATCCGTGAAGAGAACTACACCGAAGCCCTGGAAGTCGCCCTGCAGCAGGTCGAGGCCGGCGCCCAGGTGATCGACATCAACATGGACGAAGGGATGCTCGATTCCCAGGCGGCCATGGTCCGTTTTCTCAACATGATCGCTGGCGAGCCGGACATTTCCCGCGTGCCGATCATGATCGACTCCTCCAAATGGGAAGTGATCGAAGCCGGCCTGAAGTGCATTCAGGGCAAAGGCATCGTCAACTCCATTTCCATGAAGGAAGGCGTCGAGCAGTTCAAGCACCACGCCCGCCTGTGCAAGCGCTACGGCGCCGCCGTGGTGGTGATGGCCTTCGACGAGGTCGGCCAGGCCGACACCGCCGCGCGCAAGAAGGAAATCTGCAAACGCAGCTACGACATTCTGGTCAACGAAGTGGGCTTCCCGCCGGAAGACATCATCTTCGACCCGAACATCTTCGCCGTCGCCACCGGCATCGAAGAGCACAACAACTACGCCGTCGACTTCATCGAGGCCTGTGCCTATATCCGTGACCACCTGCCCCATGCGCTGACCTCGGGCGGTGTGTCCAACGTGTCGTTCTCGTTCCGTGGCAACAACCCGGTACGCGAGGCGATCCACTCGGTGTTCCTGTTCCACGCCATCCGCAACGGCCTGACCATGGGTATCGTCAACGCCGGCCAGCTGGAGATCTACGACGAAATCCCGGCCCAGCTGCGTGAGAAGGTCGAGGACGTGGTGCTCAACCGCACCCCGGAAGGGACCGATGCCCTGCTGGCCATTGCCGACGACTACAAAGGCGGCGGCGCCACCAAGGAAGTCGAAAACGAAGCCTGGCGTTCGCTGCCGGTCGGCAAGCGCCTGGAGCACGCACTGGTCAAAGGCATCACCGCCTATATCGTCGAGGACACCGAGGAGTGCCGCCAGCAATGCGCACGCCCCATCGAGGTCATCGAAGGCCCGCTGATGAGCGGCATGAACGTGGTGGGCGACCTGTTCGGTGCAGGCAAGATGTTCCTGCCCCAGGTGGTCAAGTCGGCGCGTGTGATGAAGCAGGCAGTGGCGCACCTTATTCCGTTCATCGAAGCAGAAAAAGGCGACAAGCCAGAAGCCAAGGGCAAGATCCTGATGGCCACGGTAAAAGGTGACGTGCACGACATCGGCAAGAACATTGTCGGCGTGGTACTGGGCTGCAACGGTTACGACATCGTCGACCTCGGTGTCATGGTGCCTGCCGAGAAAATCCTGCAAACCGCCCGCGACGAGAAGTGCGACATCATCGGATTGTCTGGCCTGATCACCCCGTCGCTGGACGAGATGGTCCACGTTGCCCGCGAAATGCAGCGCCAGGGCTTCGAACTGCCCCTGATGATCGGCGGCGCCACCACCTCCAAGGCGCACACCGCAGTCAAGATCGAACCGAAGTACAGCAACGACGCCGTCATCTACGTCACCGACGCCTCGCGTGCGGTTGGCGTGGCCACTCAGTTGCTGTCCAAGGAGCTCAAGCCGGGCTTCGTCGAGAAGACCCGCCTGGAGTACGTGGATGTGCGCGAGCGCACCGCCAACCGCAGTGCCCGCACCGAGCGCCTGAGCTACGCCCAGGCCATCGCCGCCAAGCCGCAGTACGACTGGGCCGGCTACCAGCCAGCGGTGCCCTCCTTCACCGGCGTCAAGGTACTGGAAGACATCGACCTGCGCACCCTGGCCGAATACATCGACTGGACCCCGTTCTTCATCTCCTGGGACTTGGCCGGCAAGTTCCCGCGCATCCTCACCGACGAAGTGGTTGGCGAGGCTGCCACCTCGCTGTACAAGGACGCCCGCGAGATGCTCGACAAGCTGATCGACGAGAAGCTGATCAGCGCCCGCGCGGTGTTCGGCTTCTGGCCGGCCAACCAGGTGGCCGATGACGACATCGAGGTGTACGGAGAGGACGGCAAGGCGCTGGCCACCCTGCACCACCTGCGCCAGCAGACCATCAAGCCGGACGGCAAGCCCAACTGGTCGCTGGCCGACTTTGTCGCGCCAAAAGCCAGCGGCGTCACCGACTATGTGGGCGCGTTCATCACCACTGCCGGCATCGGTGCCGAAGAAGTGGCCAAGGCCTACCAGGACAAAGGCGACGACTATAGCTCGATCATGGTCAAGGCCCTGGCCGACCGCCTGGCCGAAGCCTGCGCCGAGTGGCTGCACGAGCAGGTGCGTAAAGAGCACTGGGGCTATGCCCGCGACGAGCACCTGGACAACGAAGCGCTGATCAAGGAGCAGTACAGCGGCATCCGCCCGGCCCCGGGCTACCCGGCCTGCCCCGACCACACCGAGAAAGAAACCCTGTTCCGCCTGCTCGACGGCACCGCCATCGGCGAAACCGGGCCAAGCGGGGTGTTCCTGACCGAACACTTTGCAATGTTCCCGGCGGCGGCGGTCAGCGGCTGGTACTTTGCCCACCCGCAGGCGCAGTACTTTGCCGTGGGCAAGGTCGACAAGGACCAGATCGAGCGTTACAGCGCACGTAAAGGCCAGGATGTGAGCGTCAGCGAGCGCTGGTTGGCGCCAAACCTCGGGTACGACAACTAAGACTATTGGGGCTGCACAGCAGCCCCAATGGGCACCTACACTGTCCTTGATTGCCTCTGATTCTTCAGGAGCCACCATGGACGATTCCAGCCAAGGCAAACCCCCAACCTTCTGGCAGATGCTGCACAGCATCCTCGCCGCCGCCTTTGGCGTGCAAAGCGGCAAGAACCGCGCTCGCGACTTCACCCACGGCAAAGCCAGCCATTTCATTGCACTGGGCACGCTCTTCACCCTGATATTCATTATGGTGCTGATCGGGTTGGTGCAGCTGGCCCTGCACCTTACCGCCCGCTAGAAATGAAAACGCCTGCAGGATTCCCTCCCGCAGGCGCTCTGGCTACATCACGGTCTAAAAGAAAAGTCTACTGGTGGCTGACCCAATACACGGCAGTGACCACCACCAGGACGATCAGGCATAGGATCGCCCAGGCATCGACGCTGCTGTCAGCTTTGCGGACCTTGGTTGAGTTTCCCATTGCATTGCCTCTTGTAGTGGTTATGGGAATGCACTTCACAACCAGCAGTTAAGACGAGCAATGCCCTTCCCTCAAGCAAGGTCTTTCAATAGTCGACCGGTGACGTCAGAAACGGGTACTGGTAGCTGGCCGGCCGCCCTTCGGCGCTGTAATGCAGAAAGTCGACGCCATAGTCGGGCCGTTCCAGCAGTTTCAGCCAGCGCCTGGCCTTGGCCTGGTCGATTGCCTGCAGTACCGGGGCACTGTGCACGCGCTGGCCGTCGCGGTTCAGCGCGACACCCTGGGCATCGTCGTGCAACATCACCATGGCCCAACCGCCAAGGGTGAAGTGCCCCCCCATCAGCGCGCTCAAGCGCCCGTCGATGCGCGCACGCAAGGCCTCGGGCGAACTGTTGACGGCGCCGAACAGCACGTCACGCCCCGGTGTGCGCCCGGCCTCCTCGAACGCCTGCATCGCACCAAAGGCCATCTCGTCATTGGCCGACCACACCAGGCGAGTGGCCGGGTATCGCTCCAGCAATTGCTGCGCCTGCTCGTAGGCGCGCTCGCGGCTCCAGCCGCCGTATACGACCTGGCGCAGGCGGACCTGAGGGAAGTCGGCCAGGGCGCGGCGCATGCCCTCCTCGCGCAGCTGCGAAGCCGGTGTGGTCTTGAGCCCGGCAAAGGCCACCAGGTCCACCGGGCCTGCGTCACGAGGCAGTTGCGCAACCATCAGGTGCAGCATCTGGAAGCCCGCTTGCTCGTCATTGCTCATCAAGGTACCCAAGGGCTCGGCATACTTGTCGGGCTGGGTCTCGATGCTGCGGGCCTGGCTGGGGGTCAGGCCATTGTTGACCAGCAACAGCTTGACCCCGGTGCCACGCGATAACCGCAGAATTTCGGGTGCCACGTACTGCTCGTTGACCAACACCAGGTAATCCGGCCGATGCGCCCCACCCAGGATCGCCCTGGCCTGGGTCAGCGCCAGGTCGGCGCGGCGCTCGCTGTACTCCACGCGCAGGGACATGCCCAGTTCGTCCGCAGCGGCCTGCATGAAGCGGGTGTAGCTGGTCCAGAACGTCTCGGTGGACAGCCCCGGATTGAGAAACACCACCGAGGCCGGCTGCGCATTTGCCGCCAGTGGCAGGGCAAGACACAAGCTTTGGCACAGGGCCTTGAGCATGGGGTCACATCTCTGCGAAGCAAACCCCGGATTATAAACGCCTGGCTACCGCCAGCGTACAAATGGCAGTCAGTCTCACATAGTTCATTTGGTTCTTTTCATATGCAAAAACATCACTTTAGCGCATAACCGCAACCTGATATCGTTCCCCGGCTCCGTACCGGAGTGCGCGGCCGTGCGCGCGAATAGCTGCATGCCTGAGACAGGACTTTTATGTACGTATACGACGAGTACGATCAGCGGATCATCGAGGACCGCGTCAAGCAGTTCCGTGATCAGACCCGCCGCTACCTGGCCGGTGAGCTGAGCGAAGAAGAATTCCGCCCTCTGCGCCTGCAGAACGGCCTATACATCCAACGTTTCGCGCCAATGCTGCGTGTCGCCGTGCCGTACGGCCAGCTGAGCGCCCGCCAGGTCCGCACCCTGGCGAAGATCGCTCGCGACTACGACAAGGGCTACGCGCACATTTCCACCCGCCAGAACGTGCAGTACAACTGGCCGGCACTGGAAGACATTCCGGACATTCTCGCCGAACTGGCCACCGTGCAGATGCATGCGATCCAGACCAGTGGCAACTGCCTGCGCAACACCACCACCGACCAGTTTGCCGGTGTGGCCGCAGACGAAATCATCGACCCGCGCCCGTGGTGCGAAATCGTCCGCCAGTGGACCACCTTCCACCCGGAATTCGCCTACCTGCCGCGCAAGTTCAAGATTGCCATCAACGGCTCGCAGGAAGACCGCGCTGCCATTGAAGTGCACGACATCGGCCTGGAGCCGGTGCGCAACGCTGCTGGCGAGCTGGGCTTCCGTGTACTGGTCGGCGGCGGCCTGGGCCGTACCCCGGTGGTCGGCTCGTTCATCAACGAGTTCCTGCCGTGGCAGGACCTGATCAGCTACCTGGACGCCATCCTGCGCGTGTACAACCGTTACGGTCGCCGTGACAACAAGTACAAGGCGCGGATCAAGATCCTGGTCAAGGCACTGACGCCTGAAGTGTTCGCCGAGAAGGTCGAGGCCGAAATGGCCCACCTGCGCGGCGGCAGCACCACCCTGACCGAAGACGAAGTGCAGCGCGTATCGCGCCATTTCGTCGACCCGGACTACCTGGCCCTCGAAAACGTCGACTACGCCGCCCAGGACGCCGAAAACCCAGGCTTTGCCCGTTGGCGCTCGCGTAACACCCGTGCCCACAAGCGCCCTGGCTACGTCGCTGTAACCCTGTCGCTGAAGCCTACCGGCGTTGCCCCGGGCGACCTGACCGACAAGCAGCTGGACGCCGTGGCCGACCTGGCCGAGCGCTACAGCTTCGGCTTCCTGCGTACTTCGCACGAGCAGAACATCATCCTCGCCGACGTCGAGCAGCGCCAGCTGCACGCGCTGTGGCTGGAACTGCGCGAAGGCGGCTTCGCCACCCCGAACATCGGCCTGCTGACCGACATCATCTGCTGCCCGGGCGGTGACTATTGCTCGCTGGCAAACGCCAAGTCGATCCCGATCGCCGAGTCCATCCAGCGCCGTTTCGACGACCTGGACTACCTGTTCGACATCGGCGAGATCGACCTGAACATCTCTGGCTGCATGAACGCCTGCGGCCACCACCACGTGGGCCACATCGGCATCCTCGGCGTGGACAAGAAGGGTGAGGAGTTCTACCAGGTATCGCTGGGCGGCAATGCCGCGCGCGGCGCGAGCCTGGGCAAGATCCTCGGCCCGTCCTTCGCCCAGGATGCCATGGCCGATGTGATCGAGAAGCTGATCGCCGTGTACGTCGAGCAACGTACCGAGGAAGAGCGTTTCATCGACACCTACCAGCGTATCGGCATCGACCCCTTCAAGGAACGCGTCTATGCAGCGAATCATTAAGAACAACCAGATCGTCGACGAAACCTGGCACCTGCTGCCCAAGGAAACCTCGTTCGACGAGCTGACCAACTGCGACGACTACATCGTGCCGCTGCAGCTGTGGCGTGACCATGCCCACGTGCTCAAGGCCCGCGACGGCGGCCTGGGCGTGTGGCTGGACAGCGACGAAGAAGCGGAAGAAATCGGCGAAGACGTGCAGTACTTCCAGGTCATCGCACTGAACTTCCCGGCCTTCACCGACGGGCGCAGCTACTCCAATGCGCGCCTGCTGCGTGACCGCTACAAGTTCAAAGGCGAGCTGCGCGCCATCGGCGACGTACTGCGCGACCAGCTGTTCTTCATGGCCCGTTGCGGTTTCGATGCGTTCGCCATCCGTGCCGACAAGGACCCGGAAGACGCGCTGCAAAGCCTGAAGGACTTCTCGGTGACCTACCAGGCCGCGACTGACGAACCGCTGCCGCTGTTCCGCCGCCGCTGATCGTCCCGCTCCAGCGAACAGCCCGCCCCTCGGCGGGCTGTTTCGTTTAAAGGCCGTGGCGCTGCATTGCCTCCCGGCTCAACGCCAGCAAAAGCTGGTTTCGCACGGCCTCGCGCTCAGTGCAGATTTGCTCGATTTGCGCGAGATAGTCGCCGTCACTCAGTGTTTTCCATTGCATGAACAACGTATCCAAGCGCTGCTGGAAAGGCACCTCCATCTGGCTGAAGCGTGCCGCCTGGTGTTCGTGCAGGTAGGCCTGCCAAAAGGTTCGATCTGCCAGGGCCTGCGCCAAGACTTGTGGTGTTTCCTCTCGCAGAACCTCGTTGCGTGCAGCGTCCAGCTCGTCAGGGCCCACCCCGCTGACACTCTGGTACATCAGTTTGTCAGGCTGCGCAGGGAGGTCGAGGCTATCCGCAAGCTTTACGCGATAGGTCAAATACACCTCGACGGGATCGATAGAATGCTGCTCAGCAATATGCCGGGCCGCAATTGCGTTGACTTTGTCCAGGCGGGCTAAAGAACGCCCCAGCCTCACCAGCGCCCGCTCCTTGTGCAACCCATCGCCAGCTGTTCCAGCCCTGGCGACCATCGCGCCAATCTCCAGTTCGCTGAGCGTAAGCAGCAACTCGTCACTGCAACTGCGCGGCCGGCTAGCTTGCTCGAACAGGCTCGCACGCACTTCAGCGTGCTGCTCGCAGGCATCAAGGATGTGCCACACCCGCAACTGAAAATCGCGGGGCTGTGCGTGGTATTCACGCAGGCCCTGCAAGTCTGAAATGAACCGGAACAGATCACTCGCACCGTCCTCCCGGTACAAGCGGGCCCAGAGCGCCAGTCGCGCCTCGCGCTGCGCCGTGGAAAACCCCGACAGCCAAGGTAATGCAGCGCTCGGGCCCGACGATGGGTGAGGTGCGAGCCGACGTGCAGATAACCCGGCGGACGCTCTGGCCAATTGCAGGCGCTGCACGGTCTGATCCGAGAGTGGATTGTCGTGCAGCTCCAGGCCCTGCAACAAGCGAAGCGGCAGCGCAGACAGTGCCTCAGGCAGCGTTTGGATCTGGTTGTCACGCATGTCCAGCAATTCCAGGTTGCCGTGCCTGGCCAGATCAACGGGCAATTCGCCCAGCCCGGTGTTGCGCAAGGACAACCGGCGCATCAGCGGGAACGATGCCAATGGCGGCAGCAAGCCTACCGGGTTACCGTTCAGTTCGAGGCGGCGTAGCCCCTCGAGCTGGCTGAGGCGCAGGTTGTCGTCGCGGGTAAGTACGATCTGGTTGTCAGCAAGGCGCAGGTTTCTCAATTCGCCCAGTTGCTCGATGCCTGCCGGAAGCCGGGTCAGCTGGTTGCCCCGCAAATCCAGGTTACGCACGTTGCTGAAGCGAACCAGGAAACCCGCCTCGACGCTCGTCACCCGCATATCGCGCAATGTGAGGTGTGTGATGTGGTCGAAAGACACATGCTCAGGCAAGGACGGCAGATTGCCCACCCGCTCACCCACGATGCTCAGGTGGTAATCACCCGCTACATCACCCGGCGTCGCGCGCTGCCAGCTCATCATGATGCGCCTGGCAACCTTGATCCGGCGCCAGCGGCGAACCAGGTTCAGCCCTGGCTCACTCCGCCAGGCGTGCAATGCCTGCTTGAGGCTGACCTTGGCTTGTAACAGTTGGCTGACATGGTTCCACGGCTCTACACCCCGCCGAGCCAGGTCTTGCAGGTATGCCTGCAACTCTTCACCGGTCATCAGCGGGAACACATGATTCAAAGTGCGCCGCAGCGCCTGGCGGCTCCCCGACAGGTGGCCACTGAGCGGGTAGCCCAAGCGCCCATCGAACAACCGCAAAGGGGGGCGAACGCCTTGCCCCACCGGGGCCAGCCCAATCATTCGGGCCGCCGCCTCCCGCTCGCCAAGGGCATCGCCCAGCCCGCCCTGCGCGAGCTTTTCGGTATCAGCATTTACCGCAGCAGGCTGACGCAACCCTGCCAAGGCGCGATCAATCCGGCTGTCACGCACGGCCCAACGTGCTCGCTCCGCCAGGGTAAGCGGCACCCGCCCCGCATCATTCAGGCGCTCGAGCTCGACACTGTTGGCCTGCTCGACAATTTCTCGTGCGCAGCGATGGGAAAGGCCAGGGAAGTCGCGCATCAGCACCTGGTCCGCAGCGTTCGGGTTGACCTGCCGCTCATTGAACAATTCCTCGAATGCCTCACCCCGCAGAGTCGGAAACTCATTGTGCAGGTGCCAGCGCTCGATGGCATCGAGCAAACGCGCCGGTGGTGCTGCGCTCTCCAGAACCAACCGGCGCAGCTGGTCAGCGCCGTAACCTGTAACCTGCACGCCAAAGGCTGCCGCCTCGTCGGAAATAGCCGCTGTGCGGCTGGCAAGCCGGCGAACCATGTAGGCGGCGTCCTGCCAGCGCTGCGGTTGCTCGAACTCATGCACCCATCCCCCGGCACCATTGTGCTCGAGTGCCGGTAAATAGGCCCCCGGCCTGGACGGATGATGAATGCGCCATGCTCCATCGTCGCCTTCACTTACCTCATAAGCGGCATCGTGCAGGCGCCTCAGCGAACGGCCATTTTCATTGATGGCCTGCCCTGGCGGCAGGTCGATGCCCGCTAGCTGATAGCCTGGCAAAGCCGGATCACACAGACGCAACTGGCCATCCGCCAGGCGTACCGGCACCAGCGCATCCACGCGTGCCACGCGCTGGGCGAGCTTGCCGAGAGCCACCGCCCCTGCAGCCGTCAACGCCCCTGTCGCCACCGTCTCCGCCACGTTGAACAGGTGGCCCAAGGCAGCGTTGCGATCACCTAGCTGCCAGTCTTCGTACCCTTCGTAGACTTCGCCCGCCAACTGCGCGACCGTGAGCCCGAGCATGGCCTGGCCCAACCCGGGCACAAACAGCGCTGCCAGGCCTGCCACGCTGAGCCCCAAGTCAAGATAGCCTTGCAGACGGGCCTGGCGGTCGGCGATATCCTCATCCTCCGTTGATACCGCCAGTACCCGTGCATCATCCAGCATCTTGTCGAGCAGCGCTTTGCGCAGCGCGGTGAACACGTCGCCTTCGACCGCAAAGCAGCGGCCATCCAGCTCAAGCGGTAAAACAGTATTGCCCTGCCTCAGCAGCGCGTTCAGGGCCGTGTAGAAAGCAACGCGATCCCGTTCTGCGACAAAGCGCTGAAAGAACTGGCGATACGCTTCGTCACGCATGCGTACACCCAGCGTCAGGTACAGCAGTTCCCAGTTGGCATGCCAACTCACTGCGGCGTACCGGTCCTCAGGCAACCATGCGATAACGCCAACCAGGCGGGCGTTCTGACGCACTTCGATCGCCAGTGCGCCAATGATCTTCTTGCCCAGCAGCCTCAGGGTGTGGCACCTCACAACGGTGTCCTCGGCAGGCCCTGATGCTGCTTCGACAACATGGCGGATACGCTGATACGTCAACTCGTCAATTTCACCCTTGACCCTGGCGACAACCGCGTCAAGCTCCAGCCTGGCGCTCAATGCCTCCTCCATGATGGCCTCGACCTGCATACCGGCCATGCTTTCGGTTTGCAGCTGCGATTGCAGATGGCGTTGATAATGTCGACCGATATCGAGGCTGCGACAGAGCTGGGCGAAGACCTCAACGCTCAATGGCAGCCTCTTTCCACTGGCATTGACCAGCTGTGACCCTGTGGCGAACCAGCCCGGTCGAGTTTCATTTTCGTGGAAGTTGTGCAGTGCCGCCGAAAGCAGCGACTGGGTACTTTCGACCCGCGTCGAGGAAGTTGGCAAAGCAGGCGATATCGGCGGATTTGTCCGCAGGGTCACCCATCTGACCCTGGCCAGGCGTAGGTCTACCTGTGTGATGGAGCGCGCCGCGAGCGCACTTTTGAGCAGCGCCTCGGCGAACTCGTCCAGAGGCTTGAGGGCCTGCAACCTGGCGTGGAGTTGCTCCTGCGCCCGCTGCTGACGCAATGAAGCTGCGCGCAACAGTGTCAGGTGTTCGACACGAGCGCGCTTTACCCAGCCAGGCAGATGACTGGCAATCAGCGCATCGATGGAATCGGCAGGTATCACAGAAAGGGTCATGGGCAGTGTGTCCGCTTGATAAAAGCGTTAGCTGACCAAGGTCTCACCCCGTTCTGGCGTTACTTATGTAATGAAGGCCAGGGTGAAACGCGATTCTTGCCCGCAGGTCAAAGGACTTTGACGCAGCAGCCGGTTATTCGTTGCCCTGCGAACCTGCACACTGGCTGCCACAGGATCCAACCCCACTTCCCAGGAGTAAGCCCATGAGCGTTCCTTCCTTCGGCCTCGGCACCTTCCGACTCACTGGCCAGACCGTCATCGACTCGGTCAAATCGGCCCTTGAGCTGGGCTATCGGGCCATCGACACCGCACAGATCTACAAGAATGAAGCGGAAGTCGGCCAAGCCATCGCTGAAAGCGGCGTACCGCGCAGCGAGCTTTTCATTACCACCAAGATCTGGGTCGACAACTACGCGGCGGACAAGCTGGTCCCAAGCCTGCGCGAAAGCCTGAAGCAACTGCGTACCGACTACGTCGACCTGCTGCTGATCCACTGGCCAGCCCCAGGCAACGGCGTAGCGTTGCCGGAATACATGACCGCACTGGCCGAAGCGAAGAAGCTGGGCCTGACCCGACAGATTGGTGTGTCCAATTTCAACATCGCACTGACTCGCCAGGCCATCGAAATCGTTGGCAAGGGCGAAATTGCCACCAACCAGATCGAGCTCAGCCCGTACCTGCAGAACAGCAAGCTGGCCGCGTTTCTCAAGGACCAAGGCGTCACCGTCACCTCGTACATGACCTTGGCCTATGGCAAGGTCCTGAAAGACCCGGTGCTGGCCGACATCGCGGCCAAGCACAAGGCCACCGTCGCCCAGGTTGCCCTGGCCTGGGCCCTGCAACTGGGCTACGCGGTAATCCCGTCTTCGACCAAACGCGAAAACCTGGCCAGCAACCTGCTTGCCCGCGACCTGAAGCTGGACACCGACGACATGGCACGCATCGCCACGCTGGAACGCAATGGCCGCGAGGTCAGCCCTGACGGCCTGGCGCCTGCCTGGGACTGATGGCTGGAACGGCCGCAACCCGGCCAAAGATGCACTCGCCTATACCCCTAACTGGGCCTCTGATCAACCCAGCGGCAGCACGACCCTTGCTTGCAAACCGCCACCGGGGCGGTTGCTCAGGGTCAGGCTGCCGCCTTGTTCCAGCACGATGGCCCGTGCTGCGGGCAGGCCCAGCCCCACACCACCCGTGTCCCGATTGCGCGAACCTTCGATACGGTAAAACGGCACAAATACCTGCTCCAGCAGCGCCGGCGCGATGCCTGGGCCGCGGTCTTGCACGGTTATCTCGATCTGCCTGGCACTTAGCGCCAACACCACCGATGGCTCGCGACCGTACTTGGCGGCATTGTCGATCAAGTTGACCAACACCCGCTTGATACCCACCGGACGCCCTGTATACACACAACGGCGCGGCCCGCTGAGGCCGACCTCGACACCCGCATCCTTGAAATCGTCCACCACCGTGAGCAGCAACTCGCCCAGGTCGAACACGGTCGTCTGCTCCAGCCGCGCATCATCACGGAAAAACGCCAGCGCGGCGTCGACCATCGCCTGCATCTCATCCACGTCCTTGAACAACTTGGCCTGTAGCTGGGCATCGTCGATGAACTCGGCACGCAAGCGCATGCGCGTCAGCGGTGCGCGCAAGTCGTGGGAGATTGCCGCCAGCATCTGGGTACGGTCGTTCAGGTAATGCTTGAGCTGGGCCTGGGTGGCATTGAACGCAAGAATGGCCTGGCGCAGGTCGTGCGGGCCAACCACCGGAATCGGCGGGGCGTTGAAGTCCTTGCCAAAACGCCGCACCCCCAGGGCAAAGCGCTCCAGCGGCTTGGCCAGATAGCGTGTAGCCAACAGTGCGACGACCAGGCTGGAAACCAGCATCAACACCAGGACGACCAGGTTGCGCGGCAGCTCCTCCAGGCCCCAGCTGCGGTCTGTGGCTCGAAACAGCACCCACGACTTGTCGGCCAGCTCGATCATCAAGGCATAGCCACGCTCAGAGGTGTATTCCGGCATATCGGACGGCTCGAACGCCTCGACCCTGGCATCCGGGCGCTTGAGCAGCGCACGCAGGATAGGCGTGCCCTCGCGGAACTCGGCATCGACCAACGCAGGCACTCCCGCCTCGTCATGGCGTCGCAACCATCGCACGGAATAGGAGCCGTCACCTGCCGCAGTGGCGATATTGGCACGCTGCGCCATGGGCGCGGCATCGAGGATGCGGGTCACCGCTGCTACCTTCTCGATCACCCCGCTCTCCAGCAGCGGTGGTTGCGCCCACACACTCAGCAGCAGGCTGAACAGCCCCTTGAGCAGCAGCAGGAACAGCATCGCTGTCAGCGTGGTCAACGCAATCCATCGGGCAATGGTGATTCTGGGCTGCGGCAGGGCCTGGCGAAACCGGGCAACCAGGCTCATCGCTTCGCGACCATGGGGGTGAACAGGTAACCGGCGTTGCGCAGTGTACGGATCAGGGGCTCATGCCCATTGTCGGTTTCAAGCTTGCGGCGCAGCCGGCTTACTTGCACGTCAATGCTGCGGTCATAAGCGTCGTAGGCATCACCACGGGCCATGTCCAGCAATTGCTGGCGGCTGAGCACCCGACGCGGGTGTTCGGCAAACACCAGCAGCAGTTCGAATTCGCCATTGGACAAGGGGATCATGACGTTGTCCGGCGAGCGCAATTCGCGCCGCACCACGTCCAGCTGCCAGCCGGCAAACTCAAGGCTATTACTGGTGTGGCCCGCCGTGCCCACTGCCTTTTCGCCGGCCCGACGCAAGACTGCCCTCACCCGCGCCAGCAGTTCACGGGCAGCAAACGGCTTGGTCACGTAGTCGTCAGCCCCCAGTTCCAGGCCCACAACCCGGTCGCTCAACTCGCCCATGGCCGTGAGCATGATCACCGCCACCTTGTGTTCGGCCAGCAGCCGCTGGCACAACACCAGGCCGCTGTCGCCGGGCAACATTACATCGAGGATGACCAGGTCAGGCACCCGCCGATCAAGCGCCTGCCACAGCCCCTGGCCATCCTGGGCCACGTCCACTTCGTAACCATGCTGGCGAAGAAACTTCTGCAGCAGGTCAAGCACCTCGACATCATCGTCGACTATCAGCAAATGGCTCACGAAAACGCACCACAGACAAGGTAAACAAGCCGTACTTTAAGGCCATGCCCCTGCGGTCGTCATATATTTCAACCCGGAAACAAAGTGTCAGTGCCGAGACGATCCGGACATTACCGGGCAACGAACATTGCGCAGCATCGCCGCCAGATCTTGCCAGGAATGTGTCTATGTCCCGTTCATCATCCACCTCCCCTACGGCGCGCTCTGCTGCGCTGGTGTTATCGCTGCTCGCGGCCGGAGCCTGCAGCCAACGCGCTCACGCCACCAGCGCCTGCGGCAACCTCGCCTATCAGGTCAGTGACCCGCTGGAGCCGGCCAACCGCGCGGTATTCGCCTTCAACCGCACGGTCGACGACTACCTGCTGGCGCCTGTCGCCCGGGGCTATGGCATGCTCCCCGGCTTTGCCCGGCAAGGCGTGCACAACTTTGCCAACAACTTTGGCGAGCCCAAGGTATTCGTCAATGACCTGCTGCAGGGTAATGGCGATCGGGCGATGACCAGCCTCGCACGCGTCATCTTCAACACCACCCTGGGTGTGGCGGGCGTAATCGATGTGGCGGGCAAAATGGGCTTGAGCCAGCACAGGTCAGACTTTGGCCAGACCTTCGGGGTTTGGGGCATCGCCAATGGCCCCACCGTCGAACTGCCGCTGTTGGGTACGCACAACCTGCGCGACGCAACGGGCAGCGTGTTGAGCCTGGCGGTGGACCCGTTCGGCGACAATAGCGATACGGTCGACACCCTCAGTACCGTGGCCACTGCCGGGCATGTCGTGGACAGCCGCGCCGCCGCGCTACCGTTGACGGCCTGGCTGCAAACCTGGCCCGATTATTACCTGGCGCTGCGCGACTACACCGCGCAGCAACGCAACAACCTCGTAGCAGAAGGCAAGGCAGGCAAGCCCGGAACGTGGCAAGCCAATTGCTCGCAGGTAACCGGCCATGAATGATGCGCAAGCGGCCATGCTGCTGTTCCGGCGCCTGGAAGGCGCCGCCCGGCAACCGTTGTTGCTGCACGAACTGGAGGCTCGGGTGTCCGCCGACGGCCGCAATCTGGTCCTCAGCCGCTATCGCGAACGCTACACCGCCGAAGGCAAACCGTACCGGCACGAGGCTCACCGCAGCGTGCCGATCGCTGCATTGCTGCGCTGGATGGCCAGGCACGAGCGATGATTCTGAAGCGAGCCGGGTATTGATCTTTCACCGCGATCAACTGTAAGAGCGGCCTTGCGTCGCGAAAGGGCTGCAGGGCAGCCTTAGTCAGCAGCCTTGGGCTCGAATACAGTCACCGCTCGCGCATCCACCGGTTTGGGCAGCAACCCTTCGCGGTAGAAGGCATCGGCAATGCGTTGTTGTTCACCAAGGTTGTCCAACTGCACCGGCTGCACGTCATAGCTGCGTCGGCCATTGGCCTGCTGCACCGTGGCGCTGTCCAGGTTGCCCCAGAGCGGCCCCAGCACCCGGGCAGCCGCTGCGGGGTTGGCTTTGGTCCAGGCACCGATCTCGCGCAGCGCCTGGTACACCTGCTGCAGCACTTCAGGGTGCGCCTTGGCGTAATCGCTGCCGGCCAGGTAGTAACGCTGGTAGCTCGCCAGCTCGCTGCCATCAGCCAGAACGCGCGCATTCTGCTGGCGCTGGGCGCTGGCCACGTAGGGGTCCCAGGTGACCCAGGCATCGACCTTGCCATTCTCGAACGCCGCCCGGCCATCGGCCGGGATCAGGTACGCCGGGGTAATGTCCTTGAAGCTGAGGCCGGCCTTGGCCAAGGCCTGGATTAACAGGTAATGGCTACCCGCCGCCTTGGTCACCGCCACCCGCTTGCCCTTGAGGTCGGCCAGGGTCTTGAGCGGCGAGCTGGCTGGTACCAGGATGGCCTGGGCCGAGGGCGATGGCGCCTCACGAGCAAAATAGGTGAGCTTGGCACCGGCCGCCTGGGTGAACACCGGCACGGTGTCGGCCACATCCGCGGACAGGTCGACATTGCCCAGGTTAAGCGCCTCCAGCAGCGGCAAGCCGCTGGGGAACTCGTGCCAGCTGACGCGGATACCCTCGGCCTGCAGGCGCTGCTCCAGCGTGCCACGGGCCTTGAGCAGGGTCAGCAGGGTGGAGGATTTCTGGTAACCGATGCGCAGGGTCTGCTCGGCGTTGGCAAGCGACGGCAGCAGGCCACCGAGCAGCAGGCCCAGGGCCAGGTGACGCAGATGTCTACGGTGCAGCATGGGGTGTCTCCAGGTCAATGTTGGGCCAGCGAGTCAGTGGCGGGCACGGTAAAGCCCGTGGCGAAGGTCGGGGCAACGTCCAGGCGTTGGTTCATAAGGCCGTGGGCGTGGTAGAAGTCGGCGGTTTCCTGCTGTTCGCCGATGGTCTTCGCGTCGATGGCCTGCCAACGCAACTGGCGGCGCTCGAATTGCAGCCGGGCAGCGTCCTGCGGGAAGCCGATGATCGCGGCCAGGGTTTGCGAATAGCTGTCCAGGTGCTGGTACGCCCAGACCTGGGCGGCGGCCAAACGGGCCAGGTAATCCTGCAATGCGGCCTTGCGCGCCGGGTCATCCAGCGCCTTGTCGGTGGCCGCCAGAAAACTGTTGCCACAGGACAGCCCGCGGCCATTAACCAGCACCTTGCCCTGGCCGCTCAGCTCTGCCAGCGCGGTGTAGGGTTCCCAGGTCGACCAGGCGTCCACCGAGCCATTGGCCAGTGCGATCTTGGCGTCGACCGGGCCGAGAAAGCGGAACTCCACGTCTTTTTCGCTGAGCCCGACCTGATCCAGCGCCTTCAGCGCCAGGTGATGGCCGATGGAGCCACGGCCAGTGGCGATGCGCTTGCCCTTGAGGTCGGCCGCGCTGTGCAGCGCAGCATCAGGGCGCACCAGTAGCGCCGTGCCATACGGGTCTGACTTGTCCACGGCAATGGCCTTGACCGGCGCACCGGAGGCCAGCACGAAGAGCAATGGCGCATCACCGATGATGCCGGCATCGATCGCGCCGGCATTCAGTGCTTCGGCCAACGGCGCGGCAGCGGGAAATTCTGCCCAGCGGATGTCGTAAGGCAGGTCGCGCAGGGCATCGGCGGCCTCCAGCTGGGCGCGCATATTGCCTTTCTGGTCACCGATGCGCAGGGTCAGGCGGTCACTGGCAAATGCCTGTGTGGCCAGCAGTGTGACAGCGGCGAGCAGCAGCAGGCGAGATCGAATGGACATCCGCAGTTCCTTGCAGGTTGGAAGAACTGCGAATGTAGCGGGCCGCATCAAATAAATAAAAGTGATTAAAGTAATAAGCTAATATGCAAAAAATATTGAGCGCGAATAATCCTCGTCGTAACCAGTGGGTGATGATGGGAGCGCTTTGCGCCCCTGTCGCCGGACAGAACACGCAAAAACAGGACAGATCGCGCAAGCTTTTACACATCACTGCAACCTGTAACATTCAGTTTCATATTGCTCCAGGACAGTAGACAGCCCAAACCACTGCCTGAGGCCTGATCCGTGCTGCAACGTGTGCTCTGCTCCCTGTCCCTGCTCACCCTTGCCATTTCCACCGCCCACGCTGCCGAAGCGCTCGACACCCCGCGCCTGGCCGGCATGGACAATTTCCGCGACATCGCCGGCACCACCAGTGCCTACACCACCAGCCATGACGGCACAATGCGGGCGGGCGTGTTCTACCGCTCCAATGCCCTTACCCCGACCGCCGCCGACCTGGCTACCCTCAATGGCCTGGGTATCGGCGATGTGTACGACCTGCGCACCCCAAGCGAAACAGCCAGCACCCCCGATACCCTGCCGGACAGCGCCAGCTACACCAACATCGACATCATTGGCAGCACCACATCGGGCTCCAACATCACCAATATTTCCTTCAGCAGCGCAGAACAGGCGCGGGCGATGATGCAGGAGACCAACCGCGCCTTCGTCAATGACGCCGGCATGCGTGGCCAGTTTGCCGTGCTGTTCAACGAACTGGCCGCTGCCGATGGCGCGGCGCTGTTCCATTGCACTGCGGGCAAGGACCGCACCGGCTGGACGGCAGCGGTGCTGCTGAGCATCGCCGGGGTGGACGAGGCCACCATCATGAGCAACTACCTGGCAACCAACGACTACACCGCCGCCCGAGTGGCTGCCACCCTGGCGGCGATGCCGGCGAGCATGGCCGAAATCTATGCACCGTTACTGGGGGTCGAAGCCAGCTACCTGCAGGCTGGCCTCGATGAAATCAGCGCCGACTACGGCAACATGGAAAACTACCTCAAGCAGGGCCTGGGCCTGAGCCAGGAAACGATCTACGTGCTGCGCGGCAAGATGGTGCGCTATGGTTCCCTGCCCGGCGAGGCTGGCCTGCTGGGCAACGCTGCCGCCGGCGCGCAATTGTTGCGTGAGCTGCAGGACACTTCGCTGTCGGGCAGCTACAGCGCCTACAACTACTACCTGCAATCGGCCATCGATGCCGGCACACTCGGCGGCGTGACCTCGACGGTTGGCGGCCAGGTGCACGCGGATGCCGCCAGCTACCTGTTGCGCCAAGGCGCCATGGTCACGCGCGCGGCTTCGCCCTTTGCCGACGCCAGCAACCTCAAGGTCGGCCAGGCGCGCCTGTGGAGCACGGCGCTGGCCGGCTACCTGGGCACTGACGGCTCAGCCCATGCGGCCAGCAGCAACGCACACAGCCAAGGGTTGATGGTGGGCATGACCCAGCGCTTCTCCGAACAGCTCAGCGGCCATGCCGGTTTTGGCTACAACCGCGGAAATGTGGGCGGTGCCGGTGGCGAGGCCGACACTGACCTGACCTTCCTCAGCCTGGGGGCACGCTTTGCCCCGGGGAGCCTGGAGCACGGGCTGTTCATCGATGCCGTCATCAGCGGCGGCTGGCTCGACTACTCCAGCAAGCGCGAACTGGGCGGCGGCCTGGGCACGGCCAAAGGTGACAGCCACGGCACCCTGGCGGGTGCCAGCCTGGCATTGGGTTATCGCCTGCCCACCCATGGCGTAGTGCTGGAGCCAAGCCTTGGCGTGCGGGTCAGCCACGTCGACCTGAACGGCTTCACCGAGAAAGGCAGCGAACTGGCCCTGCAAGTGGACGACCTGAAAGAAACCCGTCGAAGTGCGGTGGCCAACCTCAAGGCGTCGTTCGCGCCGATTCCGGTAGGCAGCTGGCGGTTGGTGCCGGGAGTGGAAGTGGGTTACGAGCATGCCCTGGGTGATCAGCAGGTGGATAGCCAGGGGCATCTGCTGGGGCTGGATATCGAGCAACGTGCGGCATTCGACAACCGCGATCAGTTCACTGGCGGGGTGAGCCTTATGGCCAACCTGGGTGCATTGAGTGTCGGCGGCGAAGTGGCGGCGATGGGCGGGGGCGACAGCCACGGGGTGAGCGGCAGCCTCAAGGCCAGCTACGCGTTCTGATCCTGTAACCGCTGGCACCGGCTTTGCCGGTGCCCGGCAGCGCTAACCACTGCGCCGTAATTCAGACGGGCTTACTCCGAACGCCTGCTGGAAGTACTGGGCAAAACGCCCCGCGTTGCTGAACCCATGGCTCAAGGCCACTTCGGCCACCGACCCGCCCTCCCCGCGCGCCAGCACCTGGCGCGCACTTTCCAGCCGCACCTGCCGTTGATACCCGGCAATCGAGGTCCCGGCAAAACGGCGAAAGCCATCCTGCAAGGCGCGCAGGCTGACATTGGCCAACCCCGCCAGCTCGGTGCCACTGACCAAGCGCGCCGGGTGCTCGTGCAGGTACGCCATCGCCAGCTTCACATGGCGCGGCGCCAACCCGGGCGCAGGGCTGCGCAGGGCATCGCTATAGTTGTGCGGCCAGGCCTCCAGCACCGCATCCACCATCATTTCCTGCAGGCGGGTCGGCATCAGCACGCCGGTATTGATCAGCTGGTCGAACTGCGTACCGGTGGCCATTTCCAGCAACGCACGTATGCCCTGGAACACCGGCAACGCCAGGTCCACCACCGGGGCAAAACACACCGGTGCCGCCAAGGGTTGGCCTAACAACAGGGACAGGCGCTCGGCAAACAACCCGCGGTGTATCGACATGCCGCACTGGGCATGGTTTTCGGCAAAGCGCACCGTGCGAATATCGCGTTTGTCGACCGCCAGCCCCACCTGGGCATCACCAACCGATTCGCCTCGGTGATCGAAAATGATCTTGCCAGCAGTAGACAGCACGAAGGTGATCTCGTCCTGTGGCGTGGGCAGGGTGATGCTGAAATCCCCGCCATACTGCAGGCGTCGCACGCTCATGCCTTCAAAGCGCCCATATACGCCGCCAATGCTGATGCCCTCGGCCAGCGGCGGCATGTCGGCATACAGGTTGCCGAACATCTGGGTGAACAAAGCACCAAAGTCATCGCTGCGCATGTCGCGAGAGCGGAGGATGAACGGCTTGCGGGTCATGCCGGAATGCACTGTAGGTTCACCTGTGCAAAGGGGGACCCGGATGCTGCCATGCCCGTATGACAACCGCGTTAAAGAGGCAGCGAACCTGCCAAGCCGTGTACAGTACCCCTACAACAACGCCCGCAAAGGAGCCCGGCACATGACCGTGACGCTATCCCCCCTGCAGATCGACTGCGCTTTCGATTCCGGCAACATCCAGGTACTGGACGCCAGCAACCCTGCCCAGGTGCACCTGGCCATCCGCCCGGACACTCACAGCGGCCACTTCCAGTGGTTCCACTTCAAGGTCAGCGGCCTCACCCCCGGTCAGGTTCATCGCTTCAGCCTGGACAACGCCAGCGAGTCCTCCTACAAGAACGCTTGGGCCGGCTATAACGCCGTGGCCTCCTACGACCAGCACACTTGGTTCCGTGTGCCCAGCCAGTTCGATGGCAAGGCACTGGCCTTTGAAGTGAAGGCCGAGCAGGAGCAGATCTGGTTTGCCTACTTCGAGCCCTACCCACGCGCGCGCCACAACCAGTTGATCGAACGTGCCCAGAAAATCGAAGGGGTCGAGCTGTTGGCCCATGGCCGCAGCGTGCAAGGCCGCGACATCCCCCTGCTGCGCGCCGGCAACGGTGGCGCGGGCAAGCGCAAGCTGTGGCTGATCGCCCAGCAGCACCCAGGCGAGCACATGGCCGAGTGGTTCATGGAGGGTGTGATCGATCGGCTGCAAGCGAACGATGACGTCGTTCAGCAACTGCTGGCTAAAGCCGACTTGTACCTGATCCCCAACATGAACCCCGATGGCGCATTCCTTGGCCACCTTCGCACCAACTTCAAGGGCAAAGACCTCAACCGAGCCTGGCAGGATGCTAGTGTCGAGCTGAGCCCGGAGGTGTTCTTTGCCCAGGCGCAGATGAAGCAATATGGGGTGGACGCGTTTATCGACGTGCATGGGGATGAGGAAATCCCGCATGTGTTCACGGCGGCCTGCGAAGGCAACCCCGGCTATACGCCGCGGCTGGCCAAGCTGGAGGAGCAGTTCCGCACTACGTTGTGCAGCGTTACGCCGGACTTCCAGACGAAGTATGGCTACACACGTGATGAGCCGGGGCAGGCCAACACCACGCTGGCGTGCAATGCCGTGGGCATGGCCCATGACTGCCTGTCGCTGACGCTGGAGATGCCGTTCAAGGACCACGACGACGCGCCCGATCCGGTAACCGGGTGGTCGGGTGCACGTTCGAAGGCGCTGGCGGGGGCGGTGCTGGAGACCCTGTCAAAAATGGCGGACGATTTGCGCTGAGCCCTGCCTCACGCGGTCCCTGTAGGAGCGGCCTTGTGCCGCGAATGGGCCGCATAGCGGCCCCGGCAATCTGTGCTGGGTCTGCCATCCTGGGGCTGCTGCGCAGCCCATCCGGCCGGTCCGGCGCCTCGGCAAGGCCGCTCCTACAGGGGGACCGTGGTAGGCATGGGGTTCAGTCAAAACTGCACATCCAGTATCACGCTGTCGGAATAGGTTGCTGCCGGCGGCGTAGGCTGGTCGGTATAGACTTTGGCGTTGTAGTTGAACACCTGGCTACCCGTGCCGGTACCCGCACCGGGGTTTACGTCGGCATCCGTGCTGGAACGCCTGGCAGCCCCCGATGAACCCCAACGCACCACCCCTGCGCTCTTGAAAATGTCATAGGCCAGGTAGTTGTTGGCCGACGACTTCATCCGTCGCCGCCCGCCCGACACGTTCTGCCCGTCATCCAGCCCCACCGTGTAGTTGCTGCCCTTGGTGCACGACACGTTTATGCCCTGGCTCACCGTGCCAAACCCTGCCACCACAGGCGCACTGGCGAAGCTGATGTTAGGTGTGGTGATCTGGCAATCGTTGGTCACCGTCAGGGTCACCGTCAGCGGCTTGGTGCCCGTGCCTTGGTCAGTCCCGATACAAATGCCGCCTAACCCAATCCCATCGCAGTACTTCCATGTCCACTCGACATTGAGGGTTTCCTGGTAGAGCCCCGCCGCCACGTTGGCGTTGATCTGAGTGCGCATGTAGATCGGCACGGCTTTGGGCGTACCGTTGAGCAGCCCCAGCAAGTCGAGGATGCCGGTGGTCCTGAATTCGAAGCCCGTGCCGCGCGTGATCGGATAGGTAGTGGTGGCGTCGGCATACAGCGTGTAAGGGATGACATCTCCGGTGGGCCCTACCAGGCCGTTGGTGGCCGAGGTGATCTTCACCACGAAGGAATCGGTACTACTCAGCACACTCAGCACCGAGCCGTTGCACTGCAAACCCGAGTTGGCACTGGAAGCCGTCTGCACCGTGGTTCGTACCTGGGTCGAGTTGAGTGAGCCAAATGCCGCTGCCGAAGTCGCCACTGACGTGCACTTGGCCCAGGCCGGGCCCGCACACAGCAGCACGGCGCACGCCCACACCCCGCCCCACCAGGCCTTCATTTGCACACCAAGGGGCCGACCAAGGGGATCGAGCCTTGTGCCTCAGGCAGATCGAACGTCACCTCGCAATGGCCACCACCCTCCAGCTCCACCAGCAGGCGGTTGTGCGCCGCCAGGTTTTCCAGATACACCAGGCCATCCCAGCCCACCACGGCCTGGCTGCCACTTTCTTCATGAGTGACACGGCTGCCCAGCTTGAGCACTTGCTGGTTGCCATCCACCAGTTCGATGCTGGCCGCCATTACGCGTTTGAGCGGGAACTCCAGCAAGTAGCCGCTACCCCGGCGCACGGCCACACGCTGCTCCACCTCCGCTGCAAGGATGTCCGGCGGCAGGTCCATGGGGTCGATCTCGTACTTGCCGCGGTAATACCCACTGCTGTACGGCACCAGCAAGTGCCCCTTGGCATCCGTGCGGCCGACATCCTGGTTTTCGTAGCGCACCGGCACCTCGGCGTAACCGCCGGTACTGACCACCACGAAGGCATCGTCGATGCGGTTGGCGGCGAATACGCCGGCATCCATCCACACCAGCGAGCCACTGGCGTCGGCCCAGCGGGTCATCGCGCCGCTGCTGCCATACACACCGGCCTGCAACTGCACCGACTGCAAGCGCCAGGTGACGTCGGCCTGGCGGTAGGCATCGCGGTCGCTGCCTGCGGCATAGCCCAGGTTGTAACCAACACCGCCACCTACCGGCACGGCGTGGCTGTAGTTAACTCGTTGCAGGCTTTCGCCTTCGTTGCTGCGCTCCATGCCCAGGGCCAGGGTTCCGTGCAGGTCGAACGGAATCACCAGCTGCGCCTGCACGGCCCACTGGCTGTCACCCACTTCACGGTTGGCGGACAGGTACACACTGCTGCTGCCCCATAGCGGCCTGCTGTAGCTCAGGTTGATCAGCCGAGTGCGCGTGCCGTCACCGGCGCGCACATCGAAGTAACCGGCGCCGATGCTGCCGTACTCGTTCAGGTTGAGGCTGAGGGTGACCTGTTCGCTGCTTTTGCTCAGTTGCATGTCCGGGGAGTCCACCCGGGTCAGGTCGGCGTAGTCGCCGTGGCGTTGCAGGCGCTGGTAACTGAAGCCAATGCGCTGGCTGTTGTACTGATAACCCAAGGCGACCTGGTGGCCCTTGTCACCGTCGAACCGGCTTTGCGCAAGGGCGGCGTTGAGCACGCCGAAGTTGCCCAGGCGCATGTTGCCGCCCAAGCCGCCCAGCATCAGCGATTCGGCAGTTTCGGCGTGTGTTTCCAGGGTGAACATGTCGCTGAGGCCATAGCGCAGGCTGCCCGAGGCAACCCCGGGCCCATAGCTGAAATCGCGCACCGCGTAATCACGGCGCAGGCTACCGGCGGCCACCGAGTAATCGGACAGGCCCTTCTGCAGCAGGCTGCTGGTGACATAGAACGGCAAGGTGGTCGACACCTGCCGGCCAAGGGCGTCTGTGGTGACCACCACCGCCTCCCCCGCGCCGTTGATGAACGGCACGTTGGTCAGGGTGTACGGCCCAGGCTGCAGCTCGGTGGTGCTGGACTTGAAACCGTTGATGAACAGGTCGAGCGAGGTCGGCACCGCGGCTTCGCCGGCGAACGCCGGTAACGGGTAAGTGACCAGATCGGGGCGTGCAGCGAAGTCGCGTGACACTTGCAGGCCGCCCACCCGCACCGAACTGCTCCAGGGCAAGGCACCGGTCACGAAGTCACCGGCTTCGTAGGTGAGCAGGCGCTGCTCGTCGGTGAAGCGCCAGGTGGTGTCGTAACGCATGAAGCCCTGGCGGGTATCGTCCGCCTGTGCGCCATTGAATGATTGGCGCCATTGCCCGGTACTGGAGAAGGTCCCCCAACTGTCGAACAGGCGCAGCTCGTTCCAGGCGGCCAGGTAGGTGCCGCCCTCATCGGTGTCGTTCAGATACAGGTCGTAGTTGAACAAGGCGCCGAAACTGCTGCGCGCATCGCTGGCCGGGTACAGGTTGCGGTCACCCACTTGCTGGTCTGGCAACCAGGCCGGCGGCACCTGCAGCAGCAGGCGCTGGTTCTGGGTGTCGTAGTCGGTGTGCAGCCCTGCGATGCTTTCCAGGGCCACCTCGCCCTGGGGATTGCCCGGCAACGAGATACCGGCTGCCCGCAACACGTCGCTGCCCAGGTACAACTGCCCGGCCCGTTGCTGCACCGGCACCAGTTCAGCCCTGGGCATCTGGTTCACCACCAGGTCCAGATACAGGGTAGCGTCGGCGATGGCGGACATCTCCGTGGGCGGCGGGGGCAGGTCGTCGGCCAGCGCCAGCACAGGGCTGGTCATGACCAGCCCCAGGCACCAGCGGCGCGTCGTCGCCGAGAGCCATTTCACACACGGTTTCCAACCATTGCCGGGTCCTCCTTGGCCCCTGCACTGTATACAGTCGTTGACTCATTGGCCCTGGCGGATGGCGTCCGCTGCACTCTGGCCATTGATCCTGCCCTTCAGCACGCTGCCGCTGGTGGAGGCCACGGGAGTAGGCCAGCGCATGCTGGCGCCCGGCAACACATAACCCAGCAGGCCTTCGGCCAGTGGCTTGCTCTGGCTGCCTTGCTGCACCACCACATCGGTCAGCCGCGCATGCACGGGGCCTGTGTTGCGCAGTTCCACGTAAGGTTTGCCCTGCACCGTCACCGGCCGCCAGCTGAGCTGCGGCTTGCCCACGCCTTCGGCATTGCGTTTGCCTTCAGGGTCGGCCTTGCCCAACAGCCCCTCGCCATAGACGAACAGCGGCACCGAATAACGCATCTGCAAACGGATGGCCGCAGTAGCGCCGGGCTCGGCCTTGTCGACCGGGATGGCGGGCGGGATCTCGTCGATGATGATGCGGTAGGCCTGCTCCTGGCCGGCAGGTGAAGGGCCGGTACGGGTCAGGCGGATCAGCTGCTTCTGCCCGGGGGCAATGTTGGCCACCGGCGGGCTGCCGATGATCTCACGCTGCGCCTGGAACTGTTCCTGGTAATCACCCTGGCGCCAGGCGAATACCCGTACCTGCAAATTGGCCGGCTCAGTGCCACGGTTTTCCAGCCACAGTGCACCGGCCTTCTGGTCGGCCTCCAGCACCGGGTCGATCGGCCAGATCAGCACCGAGGTGGCCGCCCCGGCCGGCAGGCTTGCCAGCCACAACAATCCGATCAATCCATGCGCCCACTTCGCGCCTGCCCGCATGCAGCTCTCCTTAGACACTTGTCTTTGGTGCGCTGGCCTTCACCAGGTCACCGTCACTTGCACCACATCGGTGTAGGTCCCTGCCGGCAGCTCGCCGGTCAGCTGGACTCGCCCGTACACCGGCAGCTTGATCGCCGTCGGGTCGGAATAGCTCACGGCCACGCTCTGGCCGATCCCCAAGACCTGGCTGTACGCCGCGTCCCGGTATAACTGGTAAGCCAGCACTTGCGTGCCGCTGGTGCGTTTCAGGTTGCGTGTGCCACTGGCACTGTTCTGCCCGCCGTCCACGCTCATGCTCATGGCCACGCCCGGCGTGCACTGGAAGGTCACTGTCGAGCCACCCAGCGAGGTGCTGAGCAACGCTTTGGACAGTGCCGACTGCGAGCCATAATCGAGCGTGCCGTAACTGCTGACACCGCCCACCACCAGGCACCCGGCGACAATCTGCGCCGTTACCGTGAAGGTACTGGTGGTCACCGCCCCCAACGGGGCAGCCAACAGCATGCCGATTCCGGTCAGCCCACCCGCCAGCCAGCCGCGCATGGCTCAGAACGACAGTTCGACCGAAATCGTGTCGCTGTAGACCCCTGCGGGCAGGCCCGCCTTGCCCACGGCCTTGCCGTAAAGGTTGACGGTCTGGGCCACGCCAGTGCTGGTGGGCAGGGTGATGGTGCCGTCGATGGCCAGCAGCGTCGTACGCCCGGTGTCGATGTACAGGTCATACGGCACAAAGTTGCCGGCCCCATCGGCGAGCGCACGCGTGCCACCGCTCGACTGGCCGTCATGCAGGCCTGCGCGCACTTTGATCGCGGGTACCGTACCCGCCGAACACAGGATACTCATGGCACCGCCCCCGCCTCCCAGCACCTGGGCATTGGCGGTGACGAACAAGGCATCCTGGGTACCGAAGTTCAAGGCACCGAAGTTGAGCCCCGACGTGCCAGAACTCCCATTTACCTGGCACGCCGAGATCAGCGTCAGGGTCGAGTTGATGCTGCCGGTCACCGTGGCGGCCTGGGCCTGGGAAGCCAGTGCCAGGCCCAGACCTGCGAGCATGCAGCATGAAAGGTTCGTTCGCATCGGGGTCTCCTTGCGTGGTTACCAGTCCAGGGTCACTCTGAGGGTGTCGCTGTACAGCCCGGCCGGCAGTGCGCGCGGTTGCGCCACCAGCACACCGTAAATGGGGATTGGTACTTGCTGGGTGCTGTTGATGGTGAAAGCACGCGCCTGGCCGATGGCGTAGCGGCTGTTGCCGCCCGGGTCGACCGCCAGTTGATAAGGGATCAGCTCCCGGCCGTTGCTCAGCCGGCGCACGCCGTCGTCGCCATTCAGGCCGCCATTGATCCGCACATTGAAGGCCCTTACTTCGGGCGTGCAGCTGATCTGCAGGGAGCCCGCGCCGCCCGCTTCGTCAACCCGGCTGCGCAGCGGCTGGTCCCAGTTCGGGCCACGCTCGCCAAAGTCCAGCAGCCCCGGGTTGCCCAGCACAGCCGGTTGCGTGTCGTCGCTGCTGATCTGGCAGGCTGCGCTGATCACCAACCGCGCCTGGATAAAACCGGTGGTGCTGCCATGCGCCACACCACCGGGCACCAGCAGCGGGCCAAGGGTAAGCAACAGTATCGAAGTGCGGTTCATGGCGTGGCGTCCTTGTGCATGGTGGCGTCCCTACCAGGTGACCGTGACTTTGAGCAGGTCGGCGTAAACCCCTGCATTCGGTACCCAGGCCAGTTTGTCGATGCGAGCGTACAACGGCAGCTCGACCGAGCCGCTGCTCGGTACCCTCGCCGACTGGGCGACCCCCACCGCCAGCGGCTCACGCCAGGCAGCGTCGCGGTACAAGCGATAAGGGATGGGCCTAGCCGTGTGATCGTCGCTGGCCAGGTAGCGCAGCTCGCCGACGCCACCATGCTGGCCGCCATCGACGCGCACCTGATAAGGGGTGTCCGGGTTGCACTCAAGGCGCGGTGGGCGCTGGCTTAGCAGAACGCCGCTCAACGGTGCGCCGGGGCTGTCCAGGCGTGCCGCCGTGCCCAGATCAATGCGTCCGAGGGCCTGGGCTCCCGCGTCGCGGGTCTGGTTGACCAGCATGCAACCGCGCTGCACCAGCACACGCACTTCCACGAGAAAATCCGCTGCCACGGTACTGCCGCTGAACAACAGGCCCAACAACGCGGCCATTAAGCGCTCCGTCACCTTTTTATCCTTGTCGAAACGTCCTGAACAGAGCGTAGCAGCGAGGCAGTGCAACCGTGGTGGCCCCAAGCCGTTTTTTGGTATTAGCGATAAAGCGATAGCACCGCGTTAAAAAAAGCCGGAACGGCGCAGAACCCCAGGCCACCTCCGTGCCTCCAATGGCCGAGGGCCGGTAAATGTGCCTGGTTTCTGGTAGGGTGAACCACGTTCCTCCAGCGCCGGGCGCCAATGCCATACATGGACGGACATGACAGGAGCGTTTTCATTGATGACTGCAGACACCACGCTGGCAGAAGCCATGGAGCGCTGTGCCCGGGAACCGATCCACGTGCCGAGCAGCATCCAGCCCCACGGCTTTCTGCTGGTGCTGGACGCCATCGACCTTTGCGTGCTGCAGGCCAGTGAAAACGTCGAGCACTGGCTGGGCTTGCCAGCTCGTGAACTGATCGGTTGCCCCTTCGCCAACCTGGTCAGCGACGGTTTTGACCTGCACGCGCAGCTCGCAAGGCTGCCCGAAGATGAAGTCTTCCCCTTCCACATCGGTGACGTGCGCTTGCGCCAAAGTGCGCCGTACAGCACCCCGCTGCATTTGCTGGTGCACGGCCACGACGAAGTACTGATTGCCGAATTCGAACCCCCTCGGCTGTCGCCGGAACTGACCGGGCAAGGTGACTATTACCCGCTCGTGCGCAGCTTTGTCGGCAGCCTGCAGCTGGCCAGCAGCCTCGAAGACCTGCTGCAGCAAACGGTGCTGCAGCTCAAGCGCATCACCGGTTTTGGCCGGGTCAAGGCGTACCGTTTCGATGCCGAGGGCAACGGCCAGGTACTGGCCGAGTCCGCCGACCCAGGCTACCCCGCTTACCTGGGCCTGTGCTTCCCGGCTGCAGACATCCCGCGCCAGGCGCGCGAACTGTACCGGGTCAACCGCATCCGCGTGATCGAGGATGCCAACTACCAACCCTCGCCCCTGCTACCGGTCATCAACCCGCGCACCGGCAAGGCACTGGACATGAGTTTTGCCGCACTGCGCAGTGTGTCGCCGGTGCACCTGCAGTACATGCGCAATATGGGCACACTGGCCTCGATGTCGCTGTCGATCGTGGTCGACGGTGAGCTGTGGGGGCTGATTTCCTGCCACCACCAACAGCCACGTGCGGTGGACCTGCGTACACGCACGGCCTGCGAGTTGCTGGCCAGTGTGCTGTCACTGCAGATCGAGTCCCGCGAGTCCCACGCCAGCACGCGCAAGCTGCTGGCGTTGCGCCAACACATCGTGCGCATGATCTCGTCCATGGCCGACCACGACAGCGTCAGTGACGGCCTGCGCGACCTGCCCCAGGTGTTGCTGGCCTTTGCCGACGCCCAAGGCGCCGCAGTAATCTCGGCTGAACGCTGTGACCTGATCGGCCAGACCCCGCCTGAAGCCCAGGTGACCGCGCTGGTGCACTGGCTTGGCCAGCGCGGCGAAGACACTGTATTCCACAGTGACAACGTGCGCCGCGACATCACTGACCTGCCCGAGCTGGCCACCCACGCCGGTGGTGTTCTGGCGGTGGCCATCTCGCAGATCCATTCGCACTACCTGCTGTGGTTCCGGCCCGAACAGGTGCGCACGGTGAACTGGGCGGGCCAGCCGACCAAGCAGGTCGGGCCGCAGGGTAACCTCGACCCACGGCACAGTTTCGAACGCTGGCAGGAAGAGCTGCGCGGCTATAGCGAGCCTTGGGACCCGTTAGTGATCGACGGCGTGCTGGAACTGCGCACCGCCGTGCTTGGCATAGTCCTGCGCAAAGCCGAAGAACTGGCACAGCTGGCGGGTGATTTGCGCCGTTCGAACAAGGAGCTCGAAGCGTTTTCCTACAGTGTTTCCCACGACCTGCGCGCGCCTCTGCGGCACATCGCCGGCTACACCGAACTGCTGAGTGAAATGGAAGGCCAGGGCCTGACCGAGCGCGGCAAGCGGTTCTTGCAGCACATTGGTGAAGCCGCGCACTTTGCCGGCAGCCTGGTCGACAACCTGCTCAACTTCTCGCAGATGGGCCGCTCTGCCTTGCGCCTGTCCGACGTAGACCTTAACGCGCTGGTCGAGGCCATTCGCAGCGAACTGGCCCCCGATTACGAAGGCCGCGCAATCGTTTGGGACATCGCCCCGCTGCCCAAGGTGATCGGCGACCCGGCGTTCATCAACATGGCCCTGCACAACCTGATCGCCAATGCCATCAAGTACACACGCGGCCGTACCCCTGCCCACATCGGGATCAGTGCCGTGGAGCATCCAGGCGAAACCGAGATCTGCATCCGCGACAATGGCGTGGGCTTCGACATGGCCTATGCCAACAAGCTGTTCGGCGTATTCCAGCGCCTGCACCGCATGGAAGATTTCGAGGGCACAGGGATTGGCCTGGCAAGTGTGCGCCGCATCATCGAGCGCCATGATGGCCGGGTCTGGGCCGAAGGCCAGATCGACCAGGGCGCAAGCTTCCATTTCACACTCCCCCGAAACACTGCTACCTGAGGCACCGCTACCATCATGCTCAAACCCATCCTGCTGGTCGAAGACAACCCCCGGGACCTGGAACTTACCCTGCTGGCCCTGGAGCGCAGCCAGTTGGCCAACGAGGTCATCGTGCTGCGCGACGGCGCCGAGGCACTTGACTACCTGCTGCGCCGCAACACCTATGCCGACCGCGACGACGGCAACCCCGCCGTCTTGCTGCTAGACCTGAAGCTGCCCAAGGTCGACGGCCTTGAAGTGCTCAGGGCAGTGCGCGCCACCGCCGAACTGCGCAGCATCCCCACGGTGATGCTGACCTCCTCGCGGGAGGAGCCCGACCTGTTGCGCGCCTATGAACTCGGGGTCAACGCCTACGTGGTCAAGCCGGTGGAATTCAAGGAATTCGTCGCCGCCATCTCTGACCTCGGGGTATTCTGGGCAGTGCTTAACGAACCGCCACCCGGCTCACTGCGGCTGAATCGTCGCGGTAGCAACTGAGGCCGCCGCAACGATGCAGCAAACGCCGTTGAAACTACTGATGGTCGAAGACAGCTCGATGGACGCCGAGCTTACCCTGATGCGCCTGGAGCGCAGCGGGCTGCATGTGCAGTCCCAGCTGGTATTCGACCATGTGGGTGTCGACCATGCCCTGCGCGAGGCCCGCTACGATCTGATCCTGTGCGACTGCGTGCTGCCGGGGTCGTCTGGCACCGAGGTGCTGGCCGTTGCCCAACGCCTGGCACCGGACGTTCCGTTCATCTTCCTCTCCGGCATCTACGGCGAAGAGCACGCGGTGGAAATGATCCGCCTGGGCGCCACCGACTATGTGCTGAAGAAGAACCTGCCACTGCTGCCCAAGGCGGTACGCCGGGCACTGACCGAAGTGCAGGAACGCCAGCGCCGGCGCCGCGCCGAAGAGGCTCTGATCGACGTCGAGGTGCGGGCACGTATCGCTATCGACGCCGCCGGCATGGGCACCTGGGACCTGCGCCCGCAGGAAGGCCTGCTGGTGTGGGACGACCGCTGCAAGACCTTGTTCGGCCTGCCTACCAGCACCGAAATGAGCCTTGAGGTGTTCCTCGGTGGCATCTACCCCGATGACCTGCCAATGGTGCGTGAGGCGGTGGAATACGCCATGCGCCCGGAAAGCGGCGGCCGCTACCGCGTCGAATTTCGCATCGCGCAACCCAACGGCCTGGAGCCGCGCTGGTTGCTCAGCAGCGGCCAGAGCCAGTTCGTCGATGGCCAGTGCGTGCGCTTTTCCGGTGTGCTGCAGGACATCCACACCCAGCGCCTGGCCACCCAGGCGCTGCGTCAGCTCAACGAGATGCTGGGGGAAAGGGTCGAACGCCGCACCCGCGAACGCGACCGTGCCTGGGAGCTGTCGCAGGACCTGCTGGCCGTGCTGAACAAGGACCTGACCCCAGTCGCACTCAACCCCGCCTGGGAAGCCAGCCTGGGCTTCTCCCGCGAGCGCCTGAGCCAGTCGTCGTTGCTGCATCTGCTGCCCGAAGCCGACCAGGATCTGCTGCTGACCGAACTGGCTGCCCTCGCCCATGGCCGTACCAGCGTACGTTTCGTCGGCCGCATCCTGCATGCCGGCGGCCAGCAGCGCTGGCTATCGTGGGTGGTGGTGCCGGAAGACACCCTGCTGTATGTGGTGGCACGCGACATCACCAGCGAGCGCGAAGCCGCCCTGGGCCTGGCAGAAGCCAACGCCCGCCTGCGCGAACAGATCAACGAACGCGAACGCATCGAGGCGGCGCTGCAGCAGATGCAGCGACTTGAAGCAGTCGGTCAACTGACCGCTGGCGTGGCCCACGACTTCAACAACCTGCTGACGGTGATCCTTACCGGCGCCAGCTTTCTTGAGCGCGACCTTGCCAAGGCCAACCTGGAAAAGGCCCGTACGCGTCTCACCCACATCCGCGAGGCGGGCGAGCGTGGCGCCAAGCTGACCTCGCAGCTGCTGGCATTTTCCCGCCGCCAGCGCCTGGAACCGGTAGCGCTCAACCTCAACCAGACCCTGGCCGGCCTGGAAGAGCTGTTGCGCCGCACACTGGGTGGCAACGTCTCGGTGCGCCTGGACCTGGACCAGGCCCTGTGGCACGCACTGACCGACCCCACCCAGACTGAGATGATCATCCTCAACCTGGCGATCAATGCCCGCGATGCCATGCCTGACGGCGGCCAGCTGACCCTGACCACCCGCAACACCCGCATTGACAACCGCCCGCAACGCCCGGAAGACCCGGACCCGGGCGAGTACGTGATGCTGAGCATCCGCGATACCGGCTGCGGCATGAGCGAAGACGTGCTGGCCAAGGTGTTCGAGCCGTTCTTTACCACCAAGGACATCGGCAAGGGCTCGGGCCTGGGCTTGGCCCAGGTGTTCGGCTTCGCCAAGCAGTCCGGGGGTGGTGTACGCATCGATACCACCCCGGGCCGCGGCACGCAGGTGGCGGTGTACTTGCCCGCCGTAAAGGACCATATCGTGAGCGAGCCGGTGATCCCGACGCTCGGCCAGCCGGTCAGCGACAGCGGCCGCAACCGCACGGTATTGCTGGTGGATGATGACCATCTGGTGCGGGACCTGCTTGGCGATGTGTTGCGCCAATATGGCTACCAAGTGCGTCAGGCGCACAGCGGCGAACAGGCGTTGGCCTTGCTGGACGACGAGATCGACCTGCTGCTTACCGATTTCGCCATGCCCGAGTTCAACGGCGCGCAACTGGCGCTAGCGGCACGCGAACGGTACCCGCGCTTGCCGGTGGTGTTCCTGACTGGCTATGCGGAGTTGCAGGGGCTGGAGTTGCCGGGCAGCGTGGTGGTTCAGAAGCCGGCGCAAGCGGATGAACTCGCCAGGGTGCTGAACGAGATGCTGGGCATTGCCGGGTAATTCGGGAAAGCAAAACCCTTGCAGGAGCGGCCCGGCAAGGCCGCTCCTGCAAGAATCGTGTGACGGAATCAAAAATACGGAAACGACAAAACCCAGCGCTTATCTTTCTAAGCACCGGGCGATATACGTTTGAAACTGGAAAATGGCAGGGGCGGCTGGATTCGAACCAACGCATGGCAGGATCAAAACCTGCTGCCTTACCGCTTGGCGACGCCCCTGTATCGGATGCAGCATTCGCTGCTCTGACAATTCCAACTGAGTGACAACTGGGTTGTTGTCTTGGAATGCGCGGCACTTTAACAACAAAGTTTTGATCTGTGAACCCCCTGATGAAAAAAAATTGTCAAAAAACAGCGAGTTAGTCATTTCAGCGGTTTGTACAGTGACCATCCGTCGCTTTCCCCCCGCTTCGCTTCAACACAATCGCATTCCTCCCTTCCAATCTATTGAGCCAATTGCATTGACCAAGGAGGACCCCATGCCTGTCTCTCACGACCTATACCAGGACCTGCACTACCCGCGCGAAATCGTCCAGCAGCGCCGCCAGCAGGACAAAGCGCTGGACCGGCTGCTGGACGAGTACATGGACATCGACAACCAGGTGCTGGCCGCCGAATCGATCTCGGCGGGCAACTTTGTTGACGAAGACCTGCGCCACCTCAAGGAGCGCCGCCTGGCGGTGAAATACATGATCGAGCGCCAACTGGAACGTAAAGCCTAGGCAATGCAGGTGTGCAGCCAGACCTATCGCATCAGGTGATCATTGCCGATCACTTTCTGTATTAGTCAAAATGGCTGCCCTCGGGCAAGCTGCGCGCTGCCCCGTCATCGCCCAAGGAGCTTTGCTTTTGTCTGCCTGGATCCCTGCCCCACTGCGCCAGCTTGGCCAGCGCCTGCGCGGCGCCCCCGCCGGCCAGAGCGAACTGCTCGACTGGTTCGAGGACAAAGCCCGAAGCCGCGGTTACCAGCTGAGTGATGGCCAGCGACGGGTGATCCACTGCATGGCCGAACAACTGGCACTGCTCGAACAAGGGCAGCCACGCAGCCTGTACCTGTATGGTTCGGTGGGGCGCGGCAAGAGCTGGCTGCTGGACGGGTTCTTCCAGGCGGTGCCGGTTGAAGCCAAGCGCCGCCTGCACTTTCATGATTTTTTTGCCCGCCTGCACCAGGGCATGCACCGCCACCGGGCGCTGGACGATGCGCTGGGCGCAACCCTCGACGAACTGGTAGGTGGCTGCCAGGTGTTGTGCTTCGACGAATTCCACGTGCATGACATCGGCGATGCCATGCTGCTTACCCGCCTGTTCAACGCCCTGTTCGTCCGCGGCGTGTTCCTGCTGGTGACCTCCAATTACGCGCCCGAAGGGCTGCTGCCCAACCCGCTGTACCACGAGCGTTTCCTGCCGGTGATCCGCCTGATCAACGGGCGCATGCAGGTTCTGGAAGTGGGTGGCGACACCGATTTTCGCAGTTTGCCGGCCAACCGCGAGCACCAGCGGTTTACCCAAGGCCACTATGTATGGCCGGGGACGGCAGCGCAGCGCCAGGTACTGGGCATGCCGGACGAGCAGCCGGTAATGCTTGAAGTGAACAACCGCCCGCTGCGCGCACTGGCCATCGATGGCCGGCGGGTGGTGCTTGGCTTTGACGACTTGTGCGAAAAGGCCACGGCGGTGATCGACTACCTGGCGCTTGCGCAGCAGTACGATGAATGGATCATCGATGGGCTGGATGACCTGGCGCAGTGTTCGCTGGCGGCGCAGCAGCGCTTCGTCAACCTGGTAGATGTGCTGTATGACCAGGACCGACAGGTGACAGTGGTTGGTAAGCGGCCGCTGGAAGAGAGCCTGGGCGGGCCGCTTGCCGACCTGATGCGTACCCGCAGCCGGTTGGGGCAACTGCACCAGGTAGCCCCTTAGCACTGCATTGCCCGCCCCGGCCTGATGGTCAAAATATCAACCCGCCCTGGGCAAATCCGCCAGCACCGCCTCGATTTCCCCCAGCACCGCCGGGTCATCCAGAGTCGAAGGCGGTACATAGTCCTGCCCGTCGGCAATCTTGCGCAGCACCGCGCGCAAGATTTTCCCCGAGCGGGTCTTGGGCAGCCGCTTCACCAGCCGAACCCGGTTGAAACAGGCCAGCGGGCCAATCGCTTCGCGCACGCTGCCCACCAGGTCTACCAGCAACTGCGCCTCGGCAATGCCCTCGCCGTCCTTGAGCACAATGAGCGCCAACGGCACTTGACCCTTGATTTCATCGTGCACGCCAATCACCGCACACTCGGCCACCGCCGGGTGGCAGGCCACCAGGTCCTCCATTTCGCCCGTGGACAGCCGGTGGCCAGAGACGTTGATCACGTCATCCGTGCGCCCCATGATGTAGACGAAACCATCATCATCCAGAAAGCCGCCGTCACCCGTGTGGTAATACCCCGGGTAAGTGCGCAGGTAAGCCTGCAAATAACGCTCGTGATCGCCCCACAGGGTCTGGCTGCACCCAGGCGGCAATGGCAAGGCAATGACGATCGAGCCCTGGTGGTTGGGGCCCAGCAAATGGCCCTCGTCATCCACCACACGCACGTGATAGCCCGGAACCGCCCGGTTGCTTGAGCCCGGTTTCGCCGCACTGCCGTCCAGCCCCACGCAGGGCGCGGTGACCGGCCAGCCGGTTTCGGTCTGCCACCAGTGGTCGTGCACCGGCTTGCCACTGACCCGCTCCAGCCATTCATGGGTGCTGGAATCGAGCTTCTCACCCGCCAGGAACAATTGGCGCAGCGAGCTGAGGTCGTGCTTGCGGATCAGCTCGCCCTCCGGGTCTTCCTTGCGGATGGCACGCATCGCGGTGGGCGCACAGAACAGCGCGTTGACCTTGTATTGCTCCACCACCCGCCAGTAAGCCGAGGCGTCCGGCGTGCGGATCGGTTTGCCTTCGTAGAACACCGTGGTGCAGCCGCTCATCAGCGGCCCATAGACGATCAGCGAATGGCCGACCACCCACCCCACATCGGAAATGCCCCACCACACGTCTCCGGCCTGCATGCCGTAGATATGGCGCATGGCATAGCACAGCGCCACGGCATTGCCGCCGTTTTCGCGGACGATGCCCTTGGGTTTGCCGGTGGTGCCAGAGGTGTACATGATGTACAGCGGGTCGCCGGCATCCAGCTCGACCGGTGCTACCGGCTGGGCGCCGACCAAGGCTACCTGCCAGTCCAGGTCGCGGCCTGGCTGCAGCTGCGCCTGCGCCTGCGGCCGTTGCAGCACCAGCACATTGCGCGGCTGGTGCCGGGCCAGCTGCAAGGCGCGGTCGACCAGCGGCTTGTAGGCAATCACCTTGTCGAATTCCAGCCCGCAGGATGCCGTCAGCAGCAGCGTGGGCCGGGCGTCATCGATGCGCAGGGCCAGCTCGTTGGCGGCAAAGCCGCCGAACACCACCGAATGCACCGCGCCAATCCGCGCGCAGGCCAGCATGGCCATGGCCGCTTGCGGCACCATGGGCATGTAGATGATCACCCCATCGCCCTTTTCCACCCCCAGCTGGCGCAGCAAACCGGCCAGGCGCGCCACTTCGTCGCGCAAGTGGTTGTAGGTGTAGGCCTGCTGCACGCCGGTGACCGGCGAATCGTAGATCAGCGCCACCTGCTCGCCACGGCCCAGCTCGATCTGGTGGTCGAGGGCCAGGTAGCAACTGTTCAGACGGCCATCGGCGAACCAGCGGTGGGTACCGTCGGCGTTGTCTTGCAGGGTCAGGGCAGGCTTGCGGTGCCAGGCCAGGTGCGCGGCCTGTTCCGCCCAGAAAGCGGCAGGGTCGGAAATGGAATGGGCGTAGCTGTGCTGGTAGCTCATATCGAAGGGAACCCGGTACTTGTTGTTATTGAAGGGCGAAACCTGAGTATGGACCGCTACACCCGCGCCGCCATGGGACTAAAGTCACAACCGACCTGCAAATTTGCAGACAACGCAAAAGCGCCCCATAACGGTGCAAAGCCTCTAGAATAGGCCACCCTTCAGCCACCGAGCAGCCCATGGATATCGATCAGGCCCGAACCTTCCTGGAAATCGTGCGTTGCGGCAGCCTGGTCGCCGCCGCCGAACGCCTGTTCGTGTCACAGACGGCAATTACTGCCCGAGTGCAGCGCCTGGAGCAGCAACTGGGCTGCCAGCTATTTGTGCGCAGCCGCAACGGCGCCAGCCTGACCAGCGACGGCGAAGCATTCGTCAGTTATGCCAACCAGCTGGTACAAACCTGGGAAGCGGCGCGGCGCGACCTGCCGCTGCCCGAGGGCTGCCAGCAAGTGCTGCATGTGGGGGGAGAAGTGAGCCTGGGCAACCCGATGATGCTTGACTGGATCAGTGCCCTGCACCGTGAGCTGCCCAGCCATGCCATCCGCAGCGAGGTAAGTGACGGCGAGTCGCTGCTGCGCAAGGTCGAGATGGGTTTGCTGGACGCCGCGCTGGTGTACCAGCCGACCTACGGGCCGGGCCTGCAGGTGGAACAGTTGATGGAAGAGAAGCTGATCCGCGTGCGCCGGGTCGACCAGCCAGAGCCCTACATCTACATCGACTGGGGCGAGGCCTTTCGCCGCCAGCACGATGCCGCCCTGCCCGACTGCGCCCGCCCGGCGCTCAGTTTCAACCTGGGCCCACTGGCCTTGCAGTTTATTCTCGACCAGGGCGGCAGCGGTTACTTCCGCACGCGGGTGGTGCAGGCGTACCTGGACAGCGGCGTGTTCGAACGGGTGCCGCAGGCGCCGGAATTCACCTACCCGACCTTCCTGGTGTACCCACGCAAACGCGACAGCGAAGCCCTGCAACAGGCCTTCGCCATCCTGCGCCGGCTGGTAGCCGCCGGCGCCAGCGACTGGTCACAACGCTGGGACCCGGTTATCTGAAGCCTCGCCGTTGCTGAGCAGCTGGCGCTTGAGGCCAGCAATCAGGTCGGTCTGGGTGATTACCCCCACCAGCTTGCCGGCATCGAGCACCGGCAGGCAATGCAGGCCCTGCTCGCACAGAAGCGGCAACAGGCGCTCCAGCGGATGCTGGCTACTGACACTGACCACCCGGCGGCTCATCACCTGCTCCATGCGTACCGCTTTGCGGCCGAACAGCCCGCGCCAGCTGAAGCGGCCACGCTGCATGGCCGGGCCGACCAGGTCGCTGAGGCTGACGATGCCCACCAGCTTGCCCTGCTGCAATACCGGCAGGGTTTTCAGGTGGTGGCTGGCTAGCATTTTCCAGGCCTGCTCAAGGGTGGTTTCGGGCGTGGCGAACTGCACATCGCGCGACATCACCGAAGCCGCGGTAATACCGCCAAGGCTGCGCTGCAGGGCGTGCTGCTCGGTGGCGAGGATGATGCGTTCCAACTCGTCACGGGTGACGTCGACGAACTCACCCAGCTCTTCCAGGGCCTGATCCAGGTCCTCGCCACGGATGCCGACCCGCTCACTGGGCAGGGGGTCGTGGGTATGGTGCACATCTTTGCGCGGCGCTACGCCTTTCGGGTAGCGCACACCAGTCAGGCGATTGTAGAGCACCGCCACGCTCACCAGGATCAGCGCGTTGAGCAGGATGGGCTCAAGCAGGTGATCGCCCATGGCGGTCAGCCCCGAATCAGCCAGCACTGCGCTCACTGCCACCCCGCCACCCGGCGGGTGCAGGCAGCGCAGCAGGCACATCACCAGGATCGAGACGCCCAGGGCCGCTGCGGCCACCCACAGCTCCGGGCCGAAACCTTGACGCATGGCCAGGCCGACCGCGCCGGCCAGCGCGTAGCTGCCCAGCACTGGCCAAGGTTGGGCCAACGGGCCGGAATGCACGGCGAACACCAGTACTGCCGTGGCCGCCAGCGGGCCCAGCAGGTGCAAGGCGATGCCGGGGCCATAGGCCATGCTGGTCAGCCAGCCAGCGAGGAACAGACCGAGCAACGCACCGATACCGGCACGCAACCATTCTTTTGGAGAGGTATTCAGGGGCGCCGGCAACAGGCGCTGCAGGCGGTTTTCGGAACGCGAGGCAGACATTGGGTAATCGGGGTCTTTGGTTTTTTCAGATTAAAAAGAAAGCCCAGCCGAGCTGGCCTGGGCCTCGTATTGCGCGTGCAATACCACAAGGGGCTCCTTCCATGGAGAGATGGAAACCGCAGGGTTTCGTGAGAGGGATTTTGCCGGGTGGAGGGAAGTTGGGCTAATTCAAAAAACTGCGGCTGTACTGCAATTTTTTTGCAGTACTGATACGGCCTCGGCGGATTGGGCACACCTGTGGGAGCGGCCTCGTGTCGCGATGAGCCGCCTAGCGGCCCCGGCATTACCGAGCCTTGCGCGGCAGGTCGATGCTCACACGCAATCCTCCCAGCGGGCTCTGCTCCAAGGCCAGACGCCCGCCCCAGGCGTCGACGATATCGCGCACGATACCCAACCCCAGCCCATGCCCGTCCACCTGCTCGTCCAGCCGCGAGCCCCGCTCCAGCACCTGCAGCCGTTGGTTCTCAGGGATGCCTGGGCCATCGTCATCGACCCACAGCTGGAAGCCCTCGGTATTGGGCTCAATGCCCAGGCGCACCTCGCTGTCTGCCCACTTGCAGGCGTTGTCCAGCAGGTTGCCCAGCAGCTCCAGGAAGTCTTCGCGGTCCCATGGCAATAACAGCCCGGGCGGCACATCACTTGCCAGCAGCAGGCCCTCGCCGTGGATCATGCCCAATGTCCCGAGCAACCCCGGCAACTCGGCGTCACAGTCGAACTGCGCGCCCGGCAGCGCATCCCCTGCCAGCCGCGCACGGTTCAGCTCGCGTGCCAGCCGTTGCTGGATCTGCTCCAGTTGCTCACGCATCTGCGCGCGGACTTCGGGCAGGTCCTTCAAGCGCTCGCTGGAGGCCAGGCTCAGCAGTACCGCCAACGGCGTCTTGAGTGCATGCCCAAGGTTGCCCAAGGCATTGCGCGAACGGCGCAGGCTGTCTTCGGTATGACTGAGCAAGTGGTTGATCTGCCCCACCAGCGGCGCCAACTCGCTGGGCACCTGCTCATCCAGCTGCGAGCGCTGGCCCTGCTGCAGCTGGGCGATCTGCTGGCGTGCCCGCTCAAGCGGGCGTAACGAGCGGGTAACCGTGATGCGCTGCAGCACCAGAACCAGAATCAGCGCCACCAGGCCCATGCCCAGGCCGATCTGCTGCATGCGCCGGAAACCTTCGCGCACCGGCGAATAGTCCTGTGCCACGCTGATCGAAATGTCCTGGCCCAGGCGCCGGTAGTCGGCGCGCAGGGCCAGCAGTTGCTGCCCTTCCGGGCCGAGTTCATGGCTATCGGAAAGCCCGGGCGCCGATGGTTTGGGCATGTCAAGGTCCCACAGCGAACGAGACCTCCAGGTACCTTTGTCAAAATCGATGCGGAAGTAGTACCCGGAAAAAGGCCGTTGGTAGGCCGCCGAAATACGCCGCTCATCCAGCTGCAGGCCGGACGGCCCACGTACCAACGCCACCAGCAGGTTCTCGCTTTCCTTGCGCAGGCCGTTTTCCAGGTAGCGTTGCAGGCCAGCTTCGAACAGCCACAAGGTCAGTTGCGCCAGCACCACGCCGACCACCACCAGCACCGCCACCAGGCCCAGGCTAAGGCGCGCCTGGATCGACTTCACTCGGCGCTCCCTGCATAAATGTACCCTTGCCCACGCCGGGTCTCGATCACGCTGCGGCCCAGCTTGCGCCGCAAGTGATTGACGTGCACTTCCAGCACGTTGGAGTCCCGTTCGGTTTCGCCGTCGTAAAGGTGTTCGGCCAGGTGGCTTTTGGACAGGATCTGCTGCGGGTGCAGCATGAAGTAACGCAGCAGCCGGAACTCGGCGGCGGTCAGCTGCACATCCATGCCATCACGGCTCACGCACTGACGGCTTTCATCCAGGTGCAGCCCCGCTGCCTCCAGTTTCGGCTGGTTGGCCAGGCCCCGGGCACGGCGCAGCAATGCCTGGATACGCAATTGCAGCTCTTCCGGGTGGAACGGTTTGCTCAGGTAGTCATCAGCCCCGGCCTTCAGCCCCTCGATGCGCTCGGCCCACGAGCCGCGGGCGGTGAGGATCAGCACCGGCGTGGCCAGGCCGGCAGCACGCCACTGGGCCAGCACATCCAGGCCCGGCAAGCCCGGCAGGCCAAGGTCGAGAATGATCAGGTCGTAGGGTTCGCTCTGCCCCTGGTAAACCGCGTCGCGGCCGTCGGCCAGCCAGTCCACGGCATAGCCCTGGCGCTGCAGGCCGGCGGTCAGCTCATCGGCCAGCGGTACATTGTCCTCGACAAGCAACAGGCGCATTCAGTCGTCTTCCTCGTCTTTGAGCAGGGCGCCGGTGCTGGCATCGAGCTTGATCTCGCGTACCACACCTTCAACCGTCAGCAGTTCGACCTCATATTCGTAGCGATCGTCGTCTTCTTCCAGCTCGGCTTCCAGCAGGCGCGCCCCGGGGTGACGCCCCAGGGCGGTTTCCAGCAATTGCTCGAGCGGCAGGATGACGCCCTTCTGCCGCAGCTTCAGGGCTTCGTCCTGGTCAAGGTCGCGGGCTGCGGCCAGGGAGCACACGGCCAGCAGCGCCAGCGCGAGGTAGCGCGCCGGCCGCGGTAAGTGGATCATCAGTTGTCCCGCTCGTCCTTCAGCACTTCACCGGTCTTGGCGTCCAGGTCAACATCCCACTCGACGTTCTGGGTGTCGCGCAACTCGACCTTGTAGATGTAGCGGCCGTACTCGTCTTCAAGCTCCGAGTCGGTGACGGTGGCGCCGGGGTGCTTGGCCACGGCGGTGGCTTTGAGCTCGTCCAGCGACTTGATGGTCTTGGCGTTGACCAGCTTGACCACTTCGTCAGGCTGTACATCCTTGGCGAAAGCGGCATTGGCGCCCAGGGCGAAGGCGGCGGCGGCGAACAGGGCAGTCAAGGTTTTCATCGTTCTTCTCTCCTGAGAACTGTGTAAGTTGTCTACGGGGTTAAGATTAACCACCGGTCCTTAATTCAACCTGAAAACAGCTGGCGGCATGATAGCGCAGTTACACCGCCAGCCAGACTCGGCCTCCTGTTGGAGCAGCCTTGTGCTGCGAAAGGGCCCGTGCAGGCACAACAGTTGTGTAGTCTGTACCGGCCCTTTCGCAGCACAAGACTGCTCCTACAAACCCAAGAGATCCGCCATGAGCGCCATCCACATCAAGTACCCTGCCCTCACCTTCAAGGCCGGTGACCGTGCCCTGCGGCTCATCCGCGAGCGCGGCCTGCAGGCGGCCGATGTCGGGGTGCTGCCAGGTGCGGCCGGTGGCCCGAAGCCGCTGGGTATCCAGGGCCTGGACCTGGCACTGTTCGGCGAGTGGCTGCCTTCGGCACCGCGCCCGCGCGCCCTGATTGGCGCTTCGATCGGTGCCTGGCGCTTCGCCAGCGCCTGCCTCGAAGACCCCATCGCGGGTCTGCGTCGCCTGGGCGAGTTGTACACCGAACTGGATTTCGCCAAGGGCGCCACCCCGGCCGAAATCAGCCACAGCTGCCAACGCATGCTCGACGACCTGCTGCAGGGCCGCGACGGCCAGCTGCTGGCCAACCCGCACTATCACCTGAATATCCTGGTAGTGAAAAGCCATGGCCAGCTTGCCCACGACCATCGTGGCCGCCTGGGCCTGGGCCTGGGCTCGGTGGTGGCCAGCAACCTGCTCAGCCGTTCGCGCCTGGCGCGCCACTTCGAGCGCATCATCCTGCACGACGGGCGCGCCACGCCGCCGCTCGACGCACTGACCGACTTCCCCTCACGCTACCTGCCGCTGGACCTGACCAACCTGCGCCACGCCCTGCTGGCCTCGGGTTCGATCCCCATGGTCATGCAGGGTGTGAAAGACATCCCCGGCGTGGGCGCTGGCACCTACCGCGACGGCGGCCTGCTGGACTACCACCTCGACCTGCCCTATCGCGGCGACGACCTGGTGCTGTACCCGCACTTCACCGACAAGGTGGTACCGGGCTGGTTCGACAAAGCCTTGCCCTGGCGCAAAGGCGATGCCACCCGCCTGCAGAACGTGCTGCTGATGACCCCTTCGCCGCAGTACCTGGCCGCCCTGCCCTACGGCAAGCTGCCGGACCGCAACGACTTCAAGCGCTTCATGGGTGATGCGCCAGGCCGCAAGCGCTATTGGTACAAGGCTATCGCTGAAAGCCAGCGCCTGGGCGACGAGTTGCTGGAGCTGGTCGCCACCGGGCGGCTGCATGAACGCCTGCAAGCCTTGTAACGGCCATGCTGGTAGAATGCGCGCATTATTGATTCACACAGAGTTAAGACAGCGTGGAAATCTTCAAGGAATTTACATTCGAATCGGCCCACCGCCTGCCCCACGTCCCTGAAGGGCACAAATGTGGCCGCCTGCATGGCCATTCGTTCAAGGTCGGCCTGCACCTGACCGGCCCGCTCGACCCGCACACCGGCTGGATCCGCGACTTCGCCGAGGTCAAGGCGATCTTCAAGCCGATCTACGAACAACTGGACCACAACTACCTGAACGACATCCCGGGCCTTGAGAACCCCACCAGCGAAGTGATCGCCAAGTGGATCTGGGACCAGGTCAAGCCGCTGATGCCGGAACTGTCGAAAGTGCGCATCCACGAAACCTGCACCAGCGGTTGCGAATATACCGGCGACTGATTCGCCCGCGCTACTGGCCCTGCGTGCTGCCCATGGCATCGCGCAGGAAGCTGGGGGCGATGTAGCGCTGGTAATGCGCTTCTGAAAGCAGGAAGAACTCGCGATCGATGGCATCGCGCAATTGCGGCAGTTCCCAGTCGCGAAACTCCGGCAGCAGCACCATGCCGTAGGCCTCCAGGTCACGGATCATCCGCGCCCCGCGGGCAATCAGCTGGTAAGCCCAGCAATATTCCGACTGCTGCTCGACAAAGCGGATGGAGCGCTGCTCCAGTTGCTGACGCAACAGGCTTTTGTCGAACACCTCCAGCTTGGCCATCATCACCTGCACCAGCAACTGCTCAAGGCGCAGCCACACCGCGCGTTTCTGCGCGTCGTCGTAGCCGTTCCAGTTGATCACCTCGTGGTGGAAACGCTTGCAGCCACGGCACACCGTGTCTCCGTAAACCGTGGAGCACAGGCCGACGCAAGGGGTCTTGATGGACTTGTTGGACATGAAAAATAACAGTTTGGCGGAGGAACACGGGCCCATGTTAGCCCTTTGTCTAACCAGGGTCACTCGTTAAAGTCATCTTCTGCGCCTTACTTTCGGGCTTTTTTTGCCGTAGAATCATCCGGCCTTTTCAAAGGCAACAATGTCCGTTGGAAGCTGTTTTCAAAGCGTCACGAGCACAGTTAATCCGGTAGAACGGCGTTGGCCCGGGCCATGCATCCCCCGCATGCCCGCGCCAGCCCTCATCAGCTCCCCGTTCTGCAGGCGTAAAACTTTGAAAGCAGCTTCTGTAAGGATTCTTTGCGACTCTGGCTGGGCGGCCCACAAAGCCGTGGCAGCGCATGGGTGCATCGAATGCTGGATAAGCGTCCCGGACCCCCTTTAGGGACCACTGATGAGGGAAATAACTGTGCTTGAAGCCTACCGCAAACACATCGAAGAGCGTGCCGCCCTGGGTATCGTGCCCCAGCCGCTGAACGCCGAACAAACCGCAGGCCTGGTCGAGCTGCTGAAAAACCCGCCGGCCGGCGAAGAAGCCTTCCTCGTAGACCTGATCACCAACCGCGTACCACCAGGGGTCGACGAAGCTGCCTACGTCAAGGCTGCTTTCCTTTCTGCTGTTGCCAAGGGCGAAACCCAGTCGCCTCTGATCGACCGCAAGCACGCCACCGAACTGCTCGGCACCATGCAGGGCGGCTACAACATCGAAACGCTGGTCGCACTGCTGGATGACGCCGAACTGGGCGCCGTCGCGGCCGAACAGCTCAAGCACACCCTGCTGATGTTCGATGCCTTCCACGACGTGGCCGAAAAAGCCAAGGCCGGCAACGCTCACGCCAAGGCCGTGCTGGACTCCTGGGCTGCCGGCGAGTGGTTCACCGCCCGCCCGGCCATCGCCGAGAAGTACACCCTGACCGTGTTCAAGGTGCCAGGCGAAACCAACACCGACGACCTGTCGCCTGCTCCAGACGCCTGGTCGCGCCCTGACATCCCGCTGCACGCCCTGGCCATGCTGAAAATGGCCCGCGACGGCATCGAGCCACAGCAGCCTGGTTCGGTCGGCCCGCTGGCACAGATCGAAGCCGTCAAGGCCAAGGGCTTCCCGGTTGCCTATGTAGGTGACGTGGTAGGTACCGGTTCCTCGCGTAAATCCGCTACCAACTCGGTACTGTGGTTCTTCGGCGACGACATTCCGTACGTGCCGAACAAGCGCGCCGGTGGCTTCTGCTTCGGCACCAAGATCGCCCCGATCTTCTACAACACCATGGAAGACGCCGGCGCCCTGCCGATCGAATTCGACTGCACCAACCTGGGCATGGGCGACGTCATCGACGTTTACCCGTACAAAGGTGAAGTACGCCGCCACGAAAGCGACGAGCTGGTCACCAACTTCGAGCTGAAAACCGAAGTGCTGCTGGACGAGGTCCGCGCTGGCGGCCGTATCCCGCTGATCGTTGGCCGTGGCCTGACCGAAAAAGCCCGCGCCGAGCTGGGCCTGGGTGCTTCCGACCTGTTCAAGAAACCAGAGCAGCCTGCCGACTCCGGCAAGGGCTTCACCCTGGCGCAGAAAATGGTCGGCCGTGCCTGTGGCCTGCCAGAAGGCCAGGGCGTGCGCCCAGGTGCCTACTGCGAGCCGAAGATGACCACCGTCGGTTCCCAGGACACCACTGGCCCGATGACCCGCGACGAGCTGAAAGACCTGGCGTGCCTGGGCTTCTCTGCCGACCTGGTCATGCAGTCGTTCTGCCACACCGCGGCTTATCCAAAGCCGATCGACGTCACCACCCACCACACCCTGCCAGACTTCATCCGCACCCGTGGCGGCGTGTCGCTGCGCCCAGGCGACGGCATCATCCACAGCTGGCTGAACCGCATGCTGATGCCTGACACCGTCGGTACCGGTGGCGACTCGCACACCCGCTTCCCGATCGGCATCTCGTTCCCGGCCGGTTCCGGCCTGGTGGCCTTCGCCGCCGCCACCGGCGTCATGCCGCTGGACATGCCAGAGTCGATCCTGGTGCGCTTCAAGGGCAAACTGCAACCGGGCATCACCTTGCGTGACCTGGTACATGCCATCCCTTACTACGCCATCCAGAAGGGCCTGCTGACCGTCGAGAAGAAGGGCAAGAAAAACGCCTTCTCCGGCCGCATCCTGGAAATCGAAGGCCTGGACGAACTGACCGTCGAGCAAGCATTCGAGCTGTCCGACGCCTCGGCCGAGCGTTCCGCTGCCGGCTGCACCATCAAGCTGCCGGAAAAGGCCATCGCCGAGTACCTGCAGTCCAACATCACCCTGCTGCGCTGGATGATCGGCGAAGGCTACGGCGACCCACGTACCCTGGAGCGTCGCGCCCAGGCCATGGAAGCCTGGCTGGCCAACCCTGAGCTGCTGTCGGCTGACGCCGATGCCGAGTACGCTGAAATCATCGAAATCGACCTGGCCGACGTCAAAGAGCCTGTGCTCTGCGCGCCGAACGACCCGGACGATGCCCGCCTGCTGTCTTCGGTACAGGGCGAGAAGATCGACGAAGTGTTCATCGGTTCGTGCATGACCAACATCGGCCACTTCCGCGCTGCCGGCAAGCTGCTGGAGAAGGTCAAGGGTGGCATCCCTACCCGTCTGTGGCTGGCTCCGCCAACCAAGATGGATGCTCACCAGCTGACCGAAGAAGGCTACTACGGCATCTACGGCAAGGCCGGTGCGCGCATGGAAATGCCAGGCTGCTCGCTGTGCATGGGTAACCAGGCACGTGTGCAGACCGGTTCGACCGTGGTCTCCACCTCGACCCGTAACTTCCCGAACCGTCTGGGCGACGCGACCAACGTGTACCTGGCATCGGCCGAACTGGCTGCTGTCGCTTCGATCATCGGCAAGCTGCCGACCGTCGAAGAGTACATGCAGTACGCGAAAGACATCGACAGCATGGCTGCCGACGTTTACCGCTACTTGAGCTTCGACCAGATCGCCGAGTTCCGCGAAGCGGCAGCCAACGCCAAGATCCCGGTGGTTCAGGCTTAAGCTGAGTTACAGGCAGTAAAGAAAGCCCCGGCAGCGATGCCGGGGCTTTTTGTTTTAGCCTGTACCGGCCCAATCGCCGGCAAGCCAGCTCCCACAGGTACTCCACAGGTCTTGAGAACTTTGGAGTACCTGCGGGAGCTGGCTTGCCGGCGATTGGGCCAGTACAGGCAACCTCAGATCACAAACAAATCCACAAACCTGTGCACCGCCATCCCCTCCAGCTGCTGCTGGTCCTTGCACACCTCCACAATCTGCGCACACCGCTGACGGGCAAAACGCGTCCCCAGGTTTGCCCTGAACTTGGCCTCCAGCAACGGTATGCCCTCCCCTCGCCGCCGCCGATGCCCGATCGGGTATTCCACCACCACTTGGTCAGTGCTGCTGCCATCCTTGAAGAACACTTGCAGCGCGTTGGCGATCGAGCGCTTGTCTGGCTCCAGGTACTCGCGACTGAAGCGCAGGTCTTCCACCACTTCCATCTTCTCGCGCAGGCGATCGATGCTCGGGTGGTGGGCATGGAAAGCATCTTCATAGTGCTCTGCCACCAAATGGCCGAAGATCAGCGGTACCGCCACCATGTACTGCAAGCAGTGGTCACGGTCGGCAGCATTGGCCAGCGGGCCGCTCTTGGAAATGATGCGGATCGCTGACTCCTGGGTGGTGATCACGATGCGGTCGATTTCATGCAGACGGTTGCGCACCAGTGGATGCAGGGTCACTGCCGCCTCACAGGCGGTCTGGGCATGAAACTCGGCAGGGAAACTGACCTTGAACAACACGTTTTCCATCACATAGCTGCCCAAGGCCTGAGGCAGACGCAGCTCGTACTGCCCGGCAGGCTTGAGCGCCAAGTCTTTGTTGGTATGACTGAACGATACGTCGTAGAACCCCCACTGCGGCGCCGTGAGCACGCCCGGCACGCCCATCTCGCCGCGCAGGGCGATATCGGCCAGGCGCACGCCCCGGCTGGAAGCATCGCCCGCCGCCCAGGACTTGCGAGAACCGGCGTTGGGCGCATGGCGGTAAGTGCGCAGGGCCTGGCCGTCGACGAAGGCGTGGGACAAGGCCGAGAGCATCTGCTCGCGATTGGCCCCCATCAGCCTGGCACACACGGCGGTTGAGGCCACCTTCACCAGAATCACGTGATCGAGGCCGACACGGTTGAAAGAGTTTTCCAGTGCCAGCACACCCTGGATCTCATGGGCCATGACCATTGCCTCAAGCACATCGCGCATCAGCAGCGGCGCCTCACCCGCTGCGACGTGCTTCTGCGACAGGTGATCAGCCACGGCCAGGATGCCGCCAAGGTTGTCCGAGGGATGAGCCCATTCAGCGGCCAGCCAGGTGTCGTTGTAGTCCAGCCAGCGCACCGTGCAGCCGATGTCCCAGGCAGCCTTGACCGGGTCGAGGCGGTAGGCGGTGCCGGGAACACGGGCGCCATTGGGCACCAGCGTGCCCTCTACCTGAGGGCCGAGGAGTTTCGTGCATTCGGGGAAGCGCAGGGCCAGCAGGCCGCAGCCGAGAGTGTCCATCAGGCAGTTGCGCGCGGTGGCCAGGGCTTCGGCGGAATCGACCCGGTAGCCGAGGGCGTAGTCGGCCAGGGTCTGCAACACCCGGTCGTAGTCCGGGCGGTCGTTGAGGTCTACGTTGGCGCTCATATCCAGCTCCCTTCAGAATTGCCGGGGCTGCTGTGCAGCCCCAACGAACTAAAGCCGAGCGCCAGTGGTGCTTTAGAAGCTATCGCCAGGCACGCGAACCCAGCCCTCCATCAGCACGCGAGCACTGCGGCTCATGATTGCCTTGGTCACTGTCCACTCACCCTCCACCCGGCGCGCCTCGGCCCCGACCCGCAAGGTGCCCGAAGGGTGGCCGAAACGCACAGCGCTGCGCTCGCCCCCGCCAGCGGCGAGGTTGACCAGCGTGCCCGGAATGGCCGCTGCGGTGCCGATCGCCACCGCCGCCGTACCCATCATGGCATGGTGCAGCTTGCCCATCGACAAGGCCCGCACCAACAGGTCGACATCCCCTGCCTGTACCACCTTGCCACTGGACGCAGTGTAGGTGCTCGGTGGCGCAACGAACGCCACTTTTGGTGTGTGCTGACGCCCGGCAGCCTGGTCGACATTGTCGATCAAGCCCATGCGCACGGCGCCATAAGAACGAATGGTCTCGAAACGCAGCAGCGCCTGCGGGTCGCCGTTGATGGCGTCCTGCAGTTCGGTACCGGTGTAGCCGATATCCGCCGCGTTTACGAAGATGGTCGGGATGCCAGCGTTGATAAGGGTCGCCTTGAAGGTGCCGACGCCCGGTACCTCCAGGTCATCGACCAGGCTGCCGGTAGGGAACATCGCACCGCCGTCGTCACCGTCGTCGGCCGCCGGGTCGAGGAATTCCAGTTGCACCTCGGCCGCCGGGAAGGTCACCCCGTCCAGCTCGAAGTCGCCGGTTTCCTGCACTTCACCTTCAGTGATCGGGACATGGGCGACGATGGTCTTGCCGATATTGGCCTGCCAGATCCGCACCGTGGCGATGCCGTTGCGCGGAATGCGCGCCGGGTCGACCAGGCCACTGGTGATGGCGAACGAACCGACCGCAGCAGACAGGTTGCCGCAGTTGCCGCTCCAGTCGACGAACGCCTTGTCGATGCTGACCTGGCCGAACAGGTAGTCGACATCGTGCCCGGGCTTGATGCTTTGCGACAGGATCACGGTCTTGCTGGTGCTGGACGTCGCACCGCCCATGCCGTCGATCTGCTTGCCGTAGGGGTCGGGGCTGCCGATTACCCGCAGCAGCAGTGCGTCACGGGCTGGGCCGGGGATCTGCGCCTGCTCGGGCAGGTCTTGCAGGCGGAAGAACACGCCTTTGCTGGTGCCGCCACGGATGTAGGTGGCGGGGATTTTTATTTGCGGTACGTGTGCCATTGATGTGCTGTCCTGTCTGAAATGCATATGGCCTCTGGGGCTGCCTTGCAGCCCATCGCGGCGCAAGGCCGCTCCTACAGGGATCGCGTGACGCTGTGGGAGCGGCCTTGTGTCGCGAAAGGGCCGCAAAGCGGCCCCCGTTCATGCTCAGGCGGTCGCTTCGAGGAAGTCCTGGGCAAAGCGCTGCAGCACCCCGCCCGCTTCGTAGATCGACACTTCCTCGGCGGTGTCCAGGCGGCAGGTCACCGGCACTTCCAGGCGCTCGCCATTGGCGCGGGTAACCACCAACGTCAGGGTCGCCCGTGGCGTACGTGCGCCCAGCACGTCATAGGTCTCGCTGCCGTCCAGGCCCAGGGTCTTGCGGTCGGTGCCTGGCTTGAACTCCAGCGGCAACACGCCCATGCCCACCAGGTTGGTGCGGTGAATGCGCTCGAAGCCTTCGGCGACGATGGCCTCGACACCCGCCAGGCGCACGCCCTTGGCCGCCCAGTCGCGGGACGAACCTTGGCCGTAGTCGGCGCCGGCCACGATGATCAGCGGCTGTTTGCGCTGCATGTAGGTCTCGATCGCCTCCCACATGCGGGTCACCTTGCCTTCCGGCTCGATACGCGCCAGCGAGCCCTGCTTCACGCTGCCGTCTTCCTTGCGCACCATTTCGTTGAACAGTTTGGGGTTGGCGAAGGTGGCACGCTGGGCGGTCAGGTGGTCGCCGCGGTGGGTGGCGTAAGAGTTGAAGTCCTCTTCCGGCAAGCCCATTTTCGCCAGGTATTCACCGGCGGCGCTGTCGAGCATGATGGCGTTGGACGGCGACAGGTGGTCGGTGGTGATGTTGTCCGGCAGCACCGCCAATGGGCGCATGCCGCGCAGGGTACGTTCACCGGCCAGCGCGCCTTCCCAATACGGCGGGCGGCGGATGTAGGTGCTCATCGGGCGCCAGTCATACAGCGGCGCCACTTTCGGCCCGCGGTCTTCCTCGATGGCGAACATCGGGATGTACACCTTGCGGAACTGCTCTGGCTTGACCGCGGCACGCACCACGGCGTCGATCTCTTCATCGCTCGGCCAGATGTCCTTGAGGCGGATTTCCTTGCCATCGACCACGCCCAGCACATCCTTCTCGATGTCGAAGCGGATGGTGCCGGCAATGGCATAGGCCACCACCAGCGGCGGCGAAGCCAGGAAGGCCTGCTTGGCATACGGGTGGATACGCCCGTCGAAGTTGCGGTTACCCGACAGCACGGCGGTGGCGTACAGGTCGCGGTCGATGATTTCTTGCTGGATCACCGGGTCCAGCGCGCCAGACATCCCGTTGCAGGTGGTGCAAGCGAAGGCGACGATACCAAAACCGAGTTGCTCCAGCTCCTTCTCCAGCCCGGCTTCTTCCAGGTAAAGCTGCACAGCCTTGGAACCTGGCGCCAGCGACGACTTGACCCACGGTTTGCGGGCCAGGCCAAGCCTGTTGGCATTGCGTGCAATCAGGCCAGCGGCTATCACGTTGCGCGGGTTGCTGGTGTTGGTGCAGCTGGTGATGGCGGCAATGATCACCGCACCGTCCGGCATCTGCCCCGGCACCTCTTCCCAACTGCCGGCAATGCCTTTGGCTGCCAGGTCGGTGGTAGCCACGCGAGCGTGCGGGTTGGACGGGCCGGCCATGTTGCGCACCACGCTCGACAGGTCGAAGCTCAGGGTGCGCTCGTAGACAGCGCCGCCCAGGCTGTCGGCCCACAGGCCGGTCGCCTTGGCGTAGGTTTCCACCAGCTTGACCTGCTGCTCTTCGCGGCCGGTCAGGCGCAGGTAGTCGATGGTCTGCTGGTCGATGGCGAACATAGCGGCGGTGGCGCCGTATTCCGGGGCCATGTTGGAAATGGTGGCGCGGTCACCCAAGGTCAGCGCGCGGGCGCCCTCGCCGTGGAATTCAAGGTAGGCGCCGACGACTTTCTGTTTACGCAGGAATTCGGTCAGGGCCAGCACCAGGTCGGTGGCGGTGATGTTCGGTGCCAGCTTGCCGGTCAGCTCGACGCCGACGATTTCCGGCAGGCGCATCCACGAAGCGCGGCCGAGCATCACGTTTTCGGCTTCCAGGCCGCCAACGCCAATGGCGATCACGCCCAGGGCGTCGACATGCGGGGTGTGGCTGTCGGTGCCGACGCAGGTGTCCGGGTAGGCCACGCCGCGGTCGTTGTGGATGACAGGCGACATCTTCTCCAGGTTGATCTGGTGCATGATGCCGTTGCCCGGCTGGATCACGTCGACGTTCTTGAACGCCTTCTTGGTCCAGTTGATGAAGTGGAAGCGGTCTTCGTTGCGGCGGTCTTCAATGGCCCGGTTCTTTTCGAAGGCCTGCGGGTCGAAGCCACCGCACTCCACTGCCAGCGAGTGGTCGACGATCAGTTGTACCGGCACCACCGGGTTGACGGCGGCCGGGTCGCCACCCTTGTCGGCGATGGCATCGCGCAGGCCGGCGAGGTCGACCAGCGCGGTCTGGCCGAGGATGTCGTGGCACACCACGCGGGCCGGGAACCACGGGAAGTCGAGGTCGCGCTGGCGTTCGATCAGTTGGCCCAGCGAGGCGTCGAGGGTGGCCGGGTCGCAGCGGCGCACCAGGTTTTCGGCGAGCACGCGGGACGTGTAAGGCAGGCCGTCGTAAGCGCCGGGCTTGATCGCCTCGACCGCCGCACGGGCATCGAAGTAGTCCAGGTCGGTGCCTGGAAGGTGCTTGCGGAATGCTGTGTTCATATCGTTATCAGGCTCGGTCACGGTACGGTCGTGGATAGCTTTCTAATTGCTGTCCTGTGTTGGCTGTTCCGGCCTCATCGCCGGAACAGGCCACCCCACAGGTTCGGTTTCAGCGCTGCTCGATCGGCACGAACTGGCGCTGCTCGACGCCGACATACTCGGCGCTCGGGCGGATGATGCGGTTGTTGGCACGCTGTTCGAAGACATGCGCCGCCCAGCCGGTCAGGCGCGAGCAGACGAAGATCGGGGTGAACAGCTTGGTCGGGATACCCATGAAGTGGTACGCCGAGGCATGGTAGAAGTCAGCGTTGGGGAACAGCCGCTTCTGCTCCCACATGGTCTTGTCGATGGCTTCTGAAACCGGGTACAGCACGCTGTCCCCCACTTCGTCGGCCAGCTGCTTCGACCAGCCCTTGATCACCTCGTTGCGCGGGTCGGACTCTTTGTAGATGGCATGGCCAAAGCCCATGATCTTGTCCTTGCGCTCCAGCATGCGCAGCAGCTCGGCAGTGGCTTCCTGCGGGCTCTGGAAGCGCTCGATCAGCTCCATCGCCGCCTCGTTGGCACCGCCGTGCAGCGGGCCGCGCAGCGAGCCGATGGCAGCGGTGACGCAGGAGTACAGGTCGGACAGGGTCGAGGCGCAAACGCGGGCGGTGAAAGTGGAGGCGTTGAACTCGTGCTCGGCGTACAGGATCAGCGACACGTTCATGACCTTGACGTGCAGCTCGCTCGGCTTCTTGCCGTGCAGCAGGTGCAGGAAATGGCCGCCGAGCGTGTCTTCGTCACTGGTGCAATCGATGCGCACGCCATGGTGGGTGAAGCGGTACCAGTAGCACATCACTGCCGGGAACAGCGCCAGCAGGCGGTCGGTCTTGTCGCGCTGGGCTTCGAAGGTGAGCTCGGGCTCCAGGGTACCCAGTACCGAGCAACCGGTGCGCATCACGTCCATCGGGTGGGCGTCACGCGGGATGCGCTCCAGCACTTCCTTCAATGCTTGCGGTAGGTCACGCAGGCCTTTGAGCTTGAGCTTGTAGTCGGCCAGCTCGGCCTGGGTTGGCAGCTCGCCGTACAGCAGCAGGTAAGCGACTTCTTCGAACTCGGCACCTGCCGCCAGGTCACGCACGTCGTAACCCCGGTAGGTCAGCCCGGCACCGGCCTGGCCAACGGTCGACAGTGCGGTCTGGCCGGCCACCTGGCCACGCAGGCCTGCGCCACTGAGTACTTTCGCTTCGGCCATGATGTTTCTCCTTTCTTGAATTTGTTATGGATTTATTCTGGCTAATTCGGGGTGTTGCTCAGCCTTTCTTCTGGGCAAACAACGCGTCGAGGCTCTGCTCGAAGGCGTGGTAACCGATGGCATCGTAGAGCTCCATACGGGTCTGCATGGTGTCGATCACGTTTTTCTGGGTGCCGTCGCGGCGCAGCGCGGTGTACACGTTCTCGGCGGCCTTGTTCATGGCACGGAACGCCGACAGCGGGTACAGCACCAGCGACACGTCGACCGAGGCCAGCTCTTCGGTGGTGTACAACGGCGTGGCGCCGAATTCGGTGATGTTGGCCAGAATCGGCGCCTTCACCCGATCAGCGAACGTCTTGTACATCTGCAGTTCAGTGATGGCTTCCGGGAAGATCATGTCGGCGCCAGCCTCGATGCAGGCCTCGGCGCGATCAAGGGCAGCGTTCAGGCCTTCGACGGCCAAGGCGTCAGTACGCGCCATGATCACGAAGCTGTCATCGCTACGGGCATCGACAGCGGCCTTGATGCGGTCGACCATTTCCTGCTGGCTGACGATTTCCTTGTTCGGACGGTGGCCGCAGCGTTTGGCGCCCACCTGATCCTCGATATGGATGGCAGCAGCGCCAAACTTGCTCATCGAACGTACGGTGCGGGCGACGTTGAAGGCCGACGCACCGAAGCCGGTGTCGACATCCACCAGCAACGGCACGTCGCACACGTCGGTAATGCGGCGCACATCGGTGAGCACGTCGTCCAGGCCGGTGATGCCCAGGTCCGGCAAGCCCAGCGAGCCTGCGGCCACGCCGCCGCCGGACAGGTAGATGGCCTTGAAGCCGGCGCGCTTGGCCAGCAGGGCATGGTTGGCGTTGATGGCGCCAACCACCTGCAGGGGATGTTCGGCAGCAACGGCGTCGCGGAAACGCTGACCGGGGGTGCTCTTCACAGTCATTTCTCACCTCGTGGGCTGTTGTTGTGGGCGTCCAGATAGTGACGCTCGATGTTGCGCTTGGACGCGCCGATGTGGCGGCGCATCAGGAGTTCGGCCAGCTCGCCGTCACGGTCGGCGATGGCATCGAGGATGCGGTGGTGTTCGGCAAAAGCCTGGCGTGGCCGGTTGGGCGTGGCAGAGAACTGGATGCGGTACATGCGCACCAGTTGGTACAGTTCGCCGCACAGCATCTTGACCAGGGTCTGGTTGCCGCTGCCCTGGATGATCCGGTAATGGAAGTCGTAGTCGCCTTCCTGCTGGTAGTAACCCACACCAGCCTGGAATGCGGCATCGCGCTCGTGGGTATCAAGCACACGGCGCAGTTCGTCGATGTCGCCCTGGCTCATGCGTTCGGCTGCCAGGCGGCAGGCCATGCCTTCCAGCGACTCGCGAATTTCGTACAGCTCGATCAGTTCGGCGTGGTTCAGCGATACCACGCGCGCGCCAACATGCGGTACGCGCACCAGCAGGCGCTGGCCCTCCAGGCGGTGGATGGCCTCGCGCAACGGCCCACGGCTGATGCCGTAGGTGCGCGCCAGCTCCGGCTCGGAAATCTTGCTGCCGGGGGCAATTTCGCCCTTGACGATGGCCGCCTGAATGCGCCGGAAGACGTTTTCAGACAAGGTTTCCGTTTCGTCTGTCAGCACCGGGCTGGCGGTGGAAAGGTCCTGCATATTGTCGACACCTTGAAAATCTCTTTGCCAGAAATTAGCGAAAACAGGCTCGCCAGTCAAAGACAAAATGAACATTGTCGACAATTGTCTAATAACGAACTAACCCCCGCCCGGTGCTGTCAGATCGCGCACCGCTGGCGTCAATACGTCGGCGTGATAGAATGCCGCGCCTCCGATGGGGTATGGATAGCCTGTCTGTCATACATTCATGCTTGTTGACAGATAAAAGAGGAAGCTTGCGCAGTAGTTGCCAGTCGCCTTGACCAGAACCTTGCCTAGAACCTTGCACTGCACCGCGCCAGGATTATGAGACTTACACCCGTTTTATTGCTGCTATGCCTCACCCTGCTGCCGGCCCTTGGTCAGGCTGCGGGCAAGACCGTCTATGGTCTCAACGAATATGCACGGCTGGGCGACCTGGACCTGGAAGTGGCCGCCAAGCTCGACACCGGTGCCAAAACCGCCTCGCTCAGCGCCCGCGATATCAAGCGGTTCAAGCGCAACGGCGAAAGCTGGGTGCGCTTCTACCTGGCCATCGATGCTGCCCACTCGCACCCGATCGAGCGCCCGCTGGCACGCGTAAGCAAGATCAAGCGCCGGGCCGGCGACTATGATGCCGAATCGGGCAAGGCCTACACGGCACGCCCGGTCATCGAACTTGAAATCTGCATGGGCCAGGCCATGCGCACCATCGAAGTCAACCTCACCGACCGCAGCGCCTTCCAGTTCCCGCTGCTGATCGGCTCCGAGGCACTCAAGCACTTCGACGCGCTGGTCGACCCAAGCCTTAAATATGCGGCCGGCAAACCTGCCTGTGCCACCGACGCTCACAAAGCAGAGTAATTCCGATGCGCTCTCTTACCCTCCATCTGAAAGTCCTGATCACCGTACTGGTGCTACTGGGTGTGGCGGTCACGGCTTACCAGATCTTCTTCCTCGGCATCCCGGTGACCGAGGATGAAACCGACGACCTGTGGAACATCGACGCCAAGGTCGAGTTCGTGGCCAGCACCAAGGACCCGGTCAAGGTGCAGATGTTCGTGCCACCGCTGAACCGCGACTATGTCAGCCTCAACGAGAGCTTCATCTCCAACAACTACGGGGTGAGCGTCAACCGTGCCGACGGTAACCGCAAGGTCACCTGGTCGGCCCGCCGCGCCAGCGGCAACCAGACCCTCTACTACCGCCTGGTGCTGACCAAGCGCTACAGCAACGAGAAGACCACGGTCAAAGGCCCGACCTTCCGTGACAGCCTGGCTATCGAAGGCCCCGAGAAGATCGCCGCCGAAGCCCTGATGGCGCCGATTCGCCAGCACTCTGCCGACGTAGAGACCTTCGTCAGCGAGACCATCAAGCGGGTCAACAACCTCAACGACGACAACGTCAAGCTGCTGCTGGCCGGCGACACCTCGCCGATGAAGAAAGCCCAGATCATCGACCTGCTGCTGTCGATCGCCCACGTACCGATGGAAAAGGTGCACACCATCCGCCTGGTGGCCGACACCCCGCAAACCCCGGAGCTGTGGTTGCGCAGCTTCAACGGTAACGACTGGCTGTACTTCAACCCGGACACCGGCGAGCAAGGCCTGCCCAGCGACCGCCTGCTGTGGTGGACCGGTGACGACAACCTGATCACCGTCGATGGCGGCAAGAAGGCCAACGTCACCTTCAGCATGAACAACAGCGAGATGAACGCCATCCGCCTGGCCAAGCTGACCGACGAGAACACCGACGCCGACTTCCTCGAGTACTCGCTGTACAGCCTGCCGCTGCAGACCCAGCAAACCTTCATGATCATGGTCATGATCCCTATCGGCGTGCTGGTGATCCTGGTGCTGCGCAACCTGGTCGGCCTGCAGACCCTGGGTACCTTCACCCCCGTGCTGATCGCCCTGGCCTTCCGCGAGACCCAACTGGGCTTTGGCATCGTGCTGTTCACGGTGATTACCGCGCTTGGCCTGTCGTTACGCTCGTACCTGGAACACCTCAAGCTGCAAATGCTGCCACGCCTGTCGGTGGTGCTGACCTTCGTCGTGGTGCTGATCGCCGCCATCAGCCTGTTCAGCCACAAGCTGGGCCTTGAGCGCGGGCTGTCGGTGGCATTGTTCCCGATGGTGATCCTGACCATGACCATCGAGCGCCTGTCGATCACCTGGGAAGAACGTGGCGGTGGCCATGCCATGAAAGTGGCCATCGGCACCCTGTTTGCAGCCTCTTTGGCGCACCTGCTGATGATGGTGCCGGAGCTGGTGTACTTCGTGTTCACGTTCCCGGCCGTACTGCTGATCCTGGTGGGCTTCATGCTGGCGATGGGCCGCTACCGTGGCTACCGCCTGACCGAACTCGTGCGCTTCAAGGCATTCCTGAAGAAGGCTGACGCCTGATGTTTGGCCTGATCAAGACGTGGAAAGCCCTGGAGGCCCGGGGCATCATGGGTATCAACCGGCGCAACGCGGATTACGTGTTGAAGTACAACAAGCGCAGCTTGTACCCGATCGTCGACGACAAGATCATCACCAAGGAGCGCGCCCTGGCGGCCGGTATCCATGTGCCGGAAATGTACGGCATCATCGAAACCGAGAAAGAAATCGACAAGCTCGACCAGATCATTGGCGGGCGCAGCGATTTCGTCATCAAGCCGGCGCAAGGCGCCGGCGGTGACGGCATCCTGGTGATCGCCGACCGCTTCGAGGACCGCTACCGCACGGTGTCGGGCAAGATCATCAGCCATGAGGAAATCGAACACCAGATTTCGAGCATCCTCACCGGCCTGTACTCGCTGGGCGGCCACCGCGACCGCGCGCTGATCGAGTACCGGGTTACCCCCGACCAGATCTTCAAAAGCATCAGCTACGAAGGCGTGCCGGACATCCGCATCATCGTACTGATGGGGTATCCGGTAATGGCCATGCTGCGCCTGCCGACCCGCCAGTCGGGCGGCAAGGCCAACCTGCACCAGGGTGCCATCGGCGTGGGCGTTGACCTGGCCACCGGCGTGACCTTGCGCGGTACCTGGCTGAACAACATCATCAGCAAGCACCCGGACACCACCAATGCGGTGGATGGCGTGCAGCTGCCGAACTGGGACGGCTTCATGAAGCTGGCCGCCGGCTGCTATGAACTGTGCGGGCTGGGCTACATCGGCGTGGACATGGTGCTGGACCAGGAAAAAGGCCCGCTGATTCTCGAGCTCAACGCCCGCCCGGGCCTTAACATCCAGATTGCCAACGACTGCGGTCTGACCCAGCGCACCCACGCCATTGAGGCGCATATCGAAGCGCTGGCCAAGGATGGCATTACCGAAGATGCCGAACAGCGGGTTCGGGTAGCTCAGGGTTTGTTCGGGCACGTGCCTAACCGCTGAATTGCCGGGGGCTGCCTTGCAGCCCATTCGCAGCACAAGGCTGCTCCTACAGATACTGCGCAGGCTTACAGGGCTGCGTTTCACCTGTAGGAGCAGCCTTGTGCTGCGAATGGGCCAAACACACTGGCGAATGTCGCGCCCAGTGCTAGGCGCTTTTCCTACACAGGTCTACAATCGCCCTCCTCGCTTTTACATCGCCGTCCACACTGATGCCGACCTGTACGCTTTACCCCTTGCCCTACCAGCCTGACCCAGCCGCCTATTTCGCCCGCCTGCGCCAGGCCCCCGGCGCGATCCTGCTCGACAGCGCCCGCCCCGGCGCCGAACGCGGCCGCTTCGACCTGCTCAGCGCCTGGCCGCTGCAACAGCTGCAAGCGCACCCCGATGAAGAAGGCAGCGCCTTCCTCCAGCGCCTGCGCGACGGCCTGGCCCACCTGGGCCATGCACAACTGCCCGAAGGCAGCGAGCTACCCTTCGCCGGTGGCCTGATCGGCTACCTGAGCTACGATTTCGGTCGCCGCCTGGAACACCTGCCAAGCCTGGCCGTGGATGACCTCGGCCTGCCCGACGCACAGCTGGGCCTGTATGCCTGGGCGCTGGTCAGCGACCACCTGCACAGCACCAGCCAGCTGATGTTCCACCCAAGCCTGGCCGGCAGTGAACGCGAACGCCTGATCACGCTTTTCGAAGGCGCCTGCGGTGCTGCAAGTGGCGACTTCCAGCTGCTCGCGCCGATGGCCGGCGACCTGCAGCCCGACCAGTACCGAGCCGCCTTTGACCAGGTACAGCGCTACATCCAGGCCGGCGACTGCTACCAGATCAACCTTACCCAACGCTTTCGCGCGCCCTGCCAGGGCGACCCCTGGCGCGCCTATCAGGCCCTGCGCCAAGCTTGCCCGACGCCGTTTTCCGGCTACCAGCAACTGGCCGATGGCAGTGCCTTGCTCAGCTTCTCCCCGGAGCGCTTCGTCCGCGTCAGCCAGGGGCAGGTGGAAACCCGGCCAATCAAGGGCACTCGCCCGCGCGCCAGCGACCCGATTGAAGACAAGCGCAATGCCGAGGAGCTGCTGCACAGCCCCAAGGACCGCTCGGAAAACCTCATGATCGTCGACCTACTGCGCAACGACCTGGGGCGTACCTGCAAGATCGGTTCTGTGAAGGTACCGGAGCTGTTCAGCCTGGAGAGCTACCCCAACGTCCACCACCTGGTCAGCAGCATCACCGGCCAGCTGGCCAGCGACAAGGATGCCCTGGACCTGATCGGCGACAGCTTCCCCGGCGGCTCGATCACCGGGGCGCCGAAGATTCGCGCCATGCAGATCATCGACGAGCTGGAGCCTGCACGCCGGGCGCTTTACTGCGGCTCGCTGCTGTATGTGGATGTGCGCGGCGAGATGGACAGCTCGATTGCCATTCGCAGCCTGCTGGTCAAGGACGGCCAGGTCAGTTGCTGGGGCGGCGGTGCGGTGGTGGCCGACTCCGAATGGCAGGCCGAATATGAAGAGTCGATCGCCAAAGTGCGGGTGTTGATGCAGACCTTGCAGGGCTTGTGAGTCCGTCTAGCCCGCGTTTTTTTGTTACCATCACCTTACTACGAGCGCACAGCGCCACAGCCAAGATGGAAACCGCCTGATGAGCCAACCCTTCGACGTCGCCGCCCTGGCCGCGACCTACGCCAACAAGTCCCCGCAGGACATTCTCAAGCTCGCCTTCGAGCATTTTGGTGATGACCTGTGGATCTCCTTCAGCGGCGCCGAGGACGTGGTGCTGGTCGACATGGCCTGGAAGCTGAACAAGCAGGTCAAGGTGTTCAGCCTCGACACCGGCCGCCTGCACCCGGAGACCTACCGGTTCATCGACCAGGTGCGCGAGCAGTACAACCTGCCAATTGAACTGCTCAGCCCCGACCGTGCCAAACTCGACCCGTTCGTCAAGGAAAAGGGCCTGTTCAGCTTCTACAAGGACGGCCACGGCGAGTGCTGCGGTATTCGCAAGATCGAGCCGCTGCGTCGCAAGCTGGCCACCGTGAGCGCCTGGGCCACCGGCCAGCGCCGCGACCAGAGCCCAGGCACCCGCAGCCAGGTGGCGGCACTGGAAATCGACAGCGCCTTCTCCACGCCCGAGCGCACCCTGTACAAGTTCAACCCGCTGGCGCAGATGAGCAGTGAAGAGGTGTGGGGTTATATCCGCATGCTTGAGCTGCCATATAACAGCCTGCATGAGCGCGGCTTCATCAGCATCGGCTGCGAGCCATGCACCCGTCCGGTGCTGCCGAACCAGCATGAGCGTGAAGGGCGTTGGTGGTGGGAAGAGTCGACGCAAAAGGAATGCGGGCTGCACGCCGGCAACCTGATCAGCAAGGCTTGAGATAGCCGGGGCTGCTTTGCAGCCCTATCACGACACAAGGCCGCTCCTACATGAGATCGCATCCCCTGTAGGAGCGGCCTTGTGCCGCGAAAGGGCCGCAAAGCGGCCCCGCACAATTGCGGATCAGTGCACCGGCAGTTCAACGCCTGCGAACAGTTCTTCAAGCTCTTGCTTGTTATGGCACTGAATGGCCTTGGCCATCACTTCGCGGGTCAGGTGCGGGGCGAACTTCTCGATGAAGTCGCACATGAAGCCGCGCAGGAAGGTGCCACGACGGAAGCCGATCTTGGTAATGCTGGCTTCGAACAGCTCGCTGGCATCCAGGGCCACCAGGTCATTGTCGAGTTTGGCGTCCACGGCCATACCCGCGACGATACCCACGCCCAGCCCCAGGCGCACATAGGTCTTGATCACGTCGGCGTCTGCTGCGGTGAACACCACTTTTGGCGTAAGGCCACGGTGGTTGAAGGCTTCGTCCAGCTTCGAGCGCCCGGTAAAACCGAACACATAGGTAACGATCGGGTATTCGGCAACCGCTTCCAGGGTCAGTTTCGGCAGCTTGGCCAGCGGGTGACCTTGTGGCACCACCACGCAGCGGTTCCACTTGTAGCACGGCATCATGATCAGGTCGCCGAACAGCTCCAGCGCCTCGGTGGCGATGGCGAAGTCGACCGTACCGTCCGCAGCCATCTCGGCAATCTGCATGGGCGAACCCTGGTGCATGTGCAGGGACACTTCCGGGTACTGCTTGATGAAGCTGCTGATCACCGGCGGCAAGGCATAGCGCGCCTGGGTGTGGGTGGTGGCAATGGACAGCGTACCCTTCTTCTCGTTGGAGAACTCCTGGGCAATCTGCTTGATGCTTTCGACCTTGCGCAGGATTTCGCCGGCAGTATTGATGATGCGCTCACCGGCCGGGGTTACACGGGTGAGGTGCTTGCCGCTGCGAGCAAAGACTTCAACACCCAGTTCATCTTCGAGCAGGCGGATCTGCTTGCTGATACCTGGCTGGGAGGTATACAGGCTCTGCGCCGTCGCGGAGACGTTGAGGTCATGGTGCGCCACTTCCCAGATGTAGCGCAGTTGTTGAAGCTTCATAGGTTTCCCTCGGTTCAGCGATGAGTCCGCGGCAGCAGGCAGCGACGATATATAACTATATTAGTGGTTCTGGAAATAAATCTAGAACTATTTTGTTACGTACTCTCGGAAAAAGCAGACACTCCACTTCATATTTTCCTACGCCCCAGGTGCTGCGCCAAAGGCACCATGTACACCGGCACCGGCGACAGTTGCAGCAGTCGCACTGCCGTGCGCCCCAAGGGCACATCCACGCCGGCGCCGGCGCTGTGGCTGCCGAAAATCAACAGGTCGACGCTAAGCCGCTGCGCCTGGTCAAGGATCACCTGCGCCGGATCGCCCTGGCGTACCCGCACCGCCTTGATCACCGCAAGGTCGGCCTCCTCGCCCAGCTCATCGCGGAAGTTTTCCAGCACGCGCTGCTCGATGTTGGCCATCACCGCGTTCACCCCCTGGCTATGCAACTGGTCGAGCGTCTGCTCATCGAGGTAGCTTTGCAGGAGGGATTCGGCGAACTGGCCCATTGGCTCCACGGCGTGAATGACATACAACTCGGCATTGAACGTGCGCGCCAAGGCCAGCGCGTGCTGCATCACAAAAGGGGCGTAGACACCGAGGTCGGTGGCGTACAGCATGGAGCGGATCATTCGACCTCCTCGACTGCCGCAACGGCAGAGCAAGCTTCAGCTTAGCAGCGCGCCGAACGCACGCTTTGCCGTCCGGCGCGCTGCCGGCGTGGCCTGCAGGCCCGCGCAAAAAAAGCAACGCCAAGGTCAAAGCCGCCGTCAGCAGGGCCGATCTCTGGTGTCGAGGAAACTCATGGCCTGGTACAGGGTTCCCATGCCCGGCAAGCTGCAGCCTGCCATACGCGCACGCGCCAGCGGCTCTGCATAGATAGCCTGCAGCTCCAGCGGGCGCATGAGGGCATAGTCGTGAAACATGCTTGGCCAATAGTCAGGCATGCGCTCGGTCATCTGGAACAAGTGCTCGGCATACCCCTCGGGTAACACATGCCCACAGGCGGCAGCGCCTTGCACACCTCGGCCATCAGGGCCTGGATCAGTTCACGGTCATGGCTGCTTGCCATCAGCCCGGCGGTGCCTTCGCCCAGCAATACCGACAGACCGTTGGACGGACTCGCTGCGCAGCAGAAAATGCACGTCGAAACCAGCCCGGGCCAGCATCAAGCCATAGAAGCCTCCAATAGCTCCGCTGCCAATGATGCCGATGCGTGGTGCGCGCGGATGCATGCCGATTTCCAGGTCAAGGTCAGCTTTCTTTTTACACAGCTTGCACACTGCCAGCTAGCCCATGCACGCCAAAGTGCCACAACAGCAGGGAAAACAGCATGCTGACGCGACTTCAGCCCATTGTCGCGCCACCCGTAACGCGCTAAGGTTCGGCTCCCCGCTGCGATTATTCTTGCTGCTGGGCCGCACGGGGACAGTTGGCGGCCGGCACCCGTGACCTGACGAGTAACACGATGGCTGATTTACCGATCGATGACTTGAACGTTGCCTCCAACGAGACCCTGATCACCCCCGATCAGCTCAAGAAGGAAATCCCCCTCAGCGCCAAGGCCCTGCAGACCGTGACTGCCGGCCGTGAAGTGGTGCGCAATATTCTCGATGGCAAGGACCATCGCCTGTTCGTCGTAGTCGGCCCTTGCTCCATCCACGACATCAAGGCCGCCCACGAATACGCCGAGCGCCTGAAGGTGCTGGCCGCCGAAGTGTCCGATACGCTGTACCTGGTCATGCGTGTGTACTTCGAAAAGCCACGCACCACCGTCGGCTGGAAAGGCCTGATCAACGACCCGTACCTGGATGACTCGTTCAAGATCCAGGATGGCCTGCACATTGGCCGCCAGCTGCTGCTGGACCTGGCCGAAATGGGCCTGCCGACCGCTACCGAAGCGCTTGACCCGATTTCCCCGCAATACCTGCAGGACCTGATCAGCTGGTCGGCCATCGGCGCTCGCACCACCGAATCGCAAACCCACCGCGAAATGGCCTCGGGCCTGTCCTCGGCGGTCGGCTTCAAGAACGGCACTGACGGCGGCCTGACCGTTGCCATCAACGCCCTGCAGTCGGTGTCCAAGCCACACCGCTTCCTCGGTATCAACCAGGAAGGTGGCGTGTCCATCGTCACCACCAAGGGCAACCCGTACGGCCACGTGGTACTGCGCGGCGGCAACGGCAAGCCGAACTACGACTCGGTCAGCGTCGCCCTGTGCGAGCAGGACCTGGCCAAAGCCAAGATCAAGGCCAACATCATGGTCGATTGCAGCCACGCCAACTCCAACAAGGACCCGGCCCTGCAACCGCTGGTCATGGAGAACGTTGCCAACCAGATCCTCGAAGGCAACCAGTCGATCATTGGCCTGATGGTGGAAAGCCACCTGAACTGGGGCTGCCAGTCGATTCCGAAAGACCTGAACGAATTGCAGTACGGCGTCTCGGTCACCGACTCGTGCATCGACTGGTCCGCGACCGAGAAAACCTTGCGCAGCATGCATGCCAAGCTCAAGGATGTGCTGCCGCAGCGTAAGCGCGGCTGATTGATATAAAAAAGCGGGGCCGCTTCGCGCCCCATTCGCGGCACAAGGCCGCTCCTACAGGGATATGCGATCTCCTGTAGGAGCGGCCTTGTGCCGCGAATGGGGCGCGAAGCGGCCCCCGTTTTTTTATGTAAAGCGTCAGGCCTTGCTCGAATGCCGCTGCTGGCGCTCCATGTAGCGTTCCACATATGAGCAGGACGGAATCACCGTATAGCCCATCTGTTCAGCGTACTCCAGCGCCCGCTCGGTCAAAGCGGCAGCAATCCCGCGGCCCCGCAAGGCGTTGGGCACGAAGGTGCGATAGATGTCCAGCGTCTGCTTGCCCAGATCCATGTACGTCAGATAGGCACGATGACCGTCCACGGTGGTCTCGAACTGATGACCGGCCTGGTCATGGTGGATGGTCAGCGCTTCGCTCATCACTACTCCTCGCAGGTCTTCTCGGCAGACCCATACCTTAACCGATGGTGGTTTATCCGGCGCTAAATCCTCTACGCCACCTGTTGCCCCTTCGACCTCTGGACGATTGTAATCGTTCGGATCCTGTGGCACTCACAAGATAGTAGGCGCCGCAAATGGGATTGCTCAAGGTGGCAGCGGCGAAAAATGGCGAAAATGCTGAGAAAGCGACTCTTCCCTGCTGCCTTCAACAGCCGCCGGATGTTGTAGGGCTTAAGACGTCGAAGGACAGTTAAAGTCACCGTTAGTTCAACAAAAAAGTTCCGGCACTACAATCGCTTGCGAACCCTGCACGTTTTTTTCACACGCACGTCGCAAATCTTGTCGGCGTGGCGCCAAGCCACATTTTTTTTGCAGTTCTTGCGCTCAGTCAGTTTACTTACTACAAGTAATGGGTACTATGTACGCCGGCCAGTTTCTCTTTCCTGAGAGATGGCTATTTAATAGAAAGTCCTTGAAGGGGAACACGATGAACAACGTTCTGAAATTCTCTGCTCTGGCTCTGGCCGCAGTTCTGGCTACCGGTTGCAGCAGCGTATCCAAAGAAACCGAAGCTCGTCTGACTGCGACTGAAGACGCAGCAGCTCGCGCTCAAGCTCGTGCTGACGAAGCCTACCGTAAGGCTGACGACGCACTGGCAGCCGCTCAGAAGGCTCAGCAGACCGCTGACGAAGCCAACGAGCGTGCTCTGCGTATGCTGGACAAAGCCAGCCGCAAGTAATAATCCTCGCGGATTGTTAAGAAGCCGACCCACTTGTGGGTCGGCTTTTTTATTGCCTGCCAGCAAGGTAAATGCGCCAGGCAGTAACGAAAAGGCCCGCACTAAGGCGGGCCGTGATGTGTCGCAATTACCTTACTGCAGTTCTGGCGGAATGCTCGACACCATAGGTGCGCTACCCTGGTTCTCGACCGGCACGGCAATTTCTACCGGCATGCCATCTTCTGCGGCCACCACGTCACGCACCATGTCCCAGTTCATACGCAGGTTATTGGCCAGGTCTTCACGCTTGAGCAAGGCGTTGATAACGGCGGTGTGTTTATCGACTACCGACGGGTTACCCTGGTCATCCAGCGGCGTGTGCGCTTCCAGATAGACCTTGCCGCCGCTGATACCGAACTTGTAAGGCTCGTTGATGATGCGCACCGGCGTACCCACCGGCACCATCTTCGACAGTTCCAGCACGTTGTTGTTGAGCATGCGGAAGCAGCCGTGGCTGGTACGCATGCCAATGCCGAACTTCTTGTTCGAACCGTGGATCAGGTAGCCCGGCACGCCCAAGGTGAACTTGAACGGCCCCAGCGGGTTGTCCGGGCCAGCGGGCACTACGGTCGGCAGGATGTCACCGTCCGCCGCGTGCTCTTTGCGGATCGAAGCAGGTGGCGTCCAGGTCGGGTTCGGCGTCTTGGCGGTGATCTTGGTATTGGCGATCGGCGACCCCCAACCCTCACGACCAATCCCTAGCGGGAAGGTATGTACCACGTTCTGCCCTTTCGGGAAGTAATACAGGCGGTACTCGGCCAGGTTGATGACGATGCCTTCGCGCGGGCCAGGCGGCAGCACGTAGCGGGTCGGCAGGATGATCTCGGTGCCAGCGCCCGGCAGCCAAGGGTCGACGCCCGGGTTGGCGGCAATCATTTCCAGGTAGCCGAGGTCGTTGGCGGTGCCGATGTCGGCGAACGTATCCTCGTACTTTGCCTTGATCACATGCACCTGACCGACGATGTCTTCACCGGGCGGTGGCAGTGGCAGCTCCAGCGCAGCAGCGGGGCCCGCTACCAGCAGGGCGGCCAGGGACAGGCTACGGGTGACGGCAGGAAAGCGCGGCAACATCCGGTAAATCCTTCGAAAGGTGGGTCAAGAGGATCGATTGTACACCCGCGCCGATGCAAGCGGGAGGCATTGGCGCGATGCAAGCGTTTCAGATGATGAAAGGTGCTTGCCGTTCAGCTCGCCTGCAGCTCTGGCCAGACCGGGCGCATGCCGCGCCGCTGGGCATCGAGGATGGCTCGGCACAAGTCACACAGCCGGCTATCGCGGTAGATCGCGCGCGGCACCCCCGACCAGCGCGGCTGCGCCGGCAGCAGGCCGCCGCACAAGGTACGGTCGACCGGCACGCCCAGCTCAAGCTGGCGGGCCACCAGGTGGACGCGGATTTCCTGGCAGGCGAACAGGTCGAGCTGCTCATCGGGCTCGATCAGTTGATAGGCATACAGGGACCAGGCAGGGCGCGGCATCGGGGGCACTCGAAACGGGGGGCGCAACATTAGCCGAAAGCCCGCCCCGTTTAAAGCGTCACAGCAAGGGTTTTATCGTCGGCCAGGCATTTTCCAGCAGGCGCTGCTGGGCACCTTGGGCCGGATGGATGCCATCGGCCTGCATCAACTCAGGCACGCCCCCTACCCCTTCGAGGAAAAACGGCACCAACGGCACCTGTTTGTCCGCAGCCAGCTGTTCATACACCTTGGCAAAAGCGGTGGTGTAGCGCACCCCGTAATTGGGCGGCAGGCGCATGCCCAGCAACACCACCTTGGCACCGGCCTGGCGTGCCTCCTCAATCATCGAGGCAAGATTTTGTTGCAATTGCGCGGGCGGTTGCCCACGCAGGCCATCGTTGCCGCCCAGCTCCAGCACCACCAAGCTCGGTTTATGCGCTGCAAGCAGCGCCGGCAGCCGCGCCTGGCCACCTGCGCTGGTGTCGCCGCTGATCGAGGCATTGACCACTTTGTCGTCGAAACCTTCGTCCTTGAGGCGGGTCTGCAACAGAGTGACCCAACCCTGGCGGCTATCCAGGCCAAAACCGGCGCTGATACTATCGCCAACAACCAGCAGTGTTCCCGCCGCCGCGCTCTGGGCCAGGCAATACAGGGCCAGACCGGCACTCAACCACCACACTCGCATCGGATTCTCCATGGGCCCCAACATACTCGTTGCGCAGAACCTTAGCAAAGTGGTCCCCAGCGCGGAAGGTGACCTGACGATCCTCCACGCACTCTCCCTCGAACTGGCCAAAGGCGACAGCCTCGCCATCGTCGGCGCCTCGGGCTCAGGCAAGTCGACCCTGCTCGGTCTGCTCGCCGGCCTCGACCTGCCCAGTGCCGGCAAGGTCATCCTCGCCGGCAACGACCTGGGGCCACTGGATGAAGACCAGCGCGCCCGGGTACGCGCCGAACATGTGGGTTTCGTGTTCCAGTCATTCCAGTTGCTCGACAGCCTCAATGCGCTGGAAAACGTCATGCTGCCACTGGAGCTGGACGGCCGCCGCGATGCCCGCGAGCAGGCGCGCTCCCTGCTGGAGCGGGTCGGCCTCGGCAAGCGCCTGAGCCACACCCCACGCCAACTGTCGGGCGGCGAACAGCAGCGGGTAGCCATCGCCCGCGCCTTCGCCGCACAACCTGCGGTGTTGTTTGCCGACGAGCCCACCGGCAACCTCGACAGCCACACGGGTGAGCGCATCAGCGACTTGCTGTTTGACTTGAACAAGGAGCGCGGTACCACCCTGGTGCTGGTCACCCATGACGAACGCCTGGCCCGGCGCTGTCGCCGCCAGATCCGCCTGGACGCGGGGCGCCTGGTGGCGCCGGTGGAGGCTTGATGAAGCACATGCCGTTGTCCCGCCTGTGCGGCCTGGCCCTGCGCCAGTTGCTGCGCGACATTCGCGCCAGCGAAGTGCGCGTGCTGTTCTTTGCCCTGCTGGTAGCAGTGGCCGCCAGCACCGCCATCGGCTATTTCGGCGCCCGCCTGAACGGCGCCATGCAACTGCGCGCCAGCGAATTCCTGGGTGCCGACCTGGTGCTGCAGGGGAGCGCCCCCGCCCGCGAGCAGCAGATCGATACCGGCACCGCACTTGGCTTGCGTCACGCGCAGGTGGTCGAGTTCACCAGTGTGGTGGGCGGCGACAACGGCATCCAGCTGTCCAGCGTCAAGGCCGCCGACAGCGCCTACCCATTGCGCGGGCAAGTACGCAGCGCGCCGGCGCCCTATGCCGAGGAAACACCTGGCGGCGGCCCGGCACCTGGCGAGGCGTGGGTCGAGCCCCGCCTGTTGGCGGCGCTGGGGCTGGCGATTGGCGACAGCATCGACGTAGGCATAAAAACCCTGCGCATGAGCCGTGTGCTGACCTACGAACCGGACCGCGCCAACAACTTCTACAGCCTCACCCCGCGGGTGATGATGAACCTGGCCGACCTGGAGGCCACCGGTGTAATCCAGCCGGGCAGCCGGGTCACCTACCGCGACCTGTGGCGCGGCGATGCCGGGGCGCTGGCCCAATACCGCCAGGGCGTGGAAAAAGACCTGGCCGCCAACCAGCGCCTGCGCGACACCCGCGATGGCAACCAGCAGATCGGCGGCGCCCTGGGCAAGGCCGAACGCTACCTGAACATGGCCAGTCTGGTGGCGGTGCTGCTGGCCGGGGTCGCCGTGGCCTTGTCGGCCAGCCGTTATGCCGCACGTCGTCTGGATGCCAGCGCACTACTGCGCTGCCTGGGTCTCTCGCGCCGCCAGGCACTGGGCCTGTATTGCCTGCAACTGGCCATGCTCGGCCTGGTTGCCGCCCTTGCCGGGGCGCTGCTCGGGTGGCTGGCACAACTGGGCCTGTTCCGCCTGCTGCACGGCCTGCTGCCAAGCGTGGTGCCGGCAGGCGGCATCATCCCGGCCCTGGCCGGCATCGGCACCGGGTTGGTTGCACTGGCCGGCTTCGCCCTGCCACCCATTGCCGCCCTGGGCCAGGTCCCGCCACTGCGGGTACTGCGCCGTGATCTGTTGCCGATACCGCCCAGCAGTTGGTTGGTGTACGGCGCCGCTCTGTTTGCCCTTGGCCTGATCATGTGGCGCCTGAGCCTCGATCTGTTGCTCACCTTCGCCCTGCTCGGGGGCGGCCTGGTCGCCGCATTACTGCTCGGCGGCTTGCTATTGCTCGGCTTGCGCAGCCTCCGCCAGCTGCTGGCCGGGGCGCCACTGGCCTGGCGCCTGGGGCTTGGCCAGTTGCTGCGCCACCCCACGGCCGCCGCCGGCCAGGCCTTGGCCTTCGGCCTGATCCTGCTAGCCATGGCGTTGGTCGCCCTGCTACGCGCAGAACTGCTCGACACCTGGCAAGCTCAGTTACCTAAGGATGCGCCCAACCATTTCGCCCTGAACATCCTGCCGGATGATCGTGAGCCGTTCGCTCAACGCCTGCATCAGGTCAACGCCACTTCAGCGCCTTTGTACCCGGTAACGCCGGGGCGCCTGGTGCAAATCAACGAGCAACCGGTACAGCAAATCGTCAGCAAGGACACGGCAGGTGAGCGCGCCGTGCAGCGCGACCTCAGCCTGACCTGGGCCGCCGAGCTGCCCGAAGGCAATGCACTGACCGCAGGCAAGTGGTGGCAAGCCTTGCCCGGCAGCGACGAAATCCCCGGTGTATCGGTGGAGGCGGAGCTGGCCAGCAGCCTGAAACTGAAAATGGGCGACCTGTTAACCTTCGAAATCGCCGGCCAGCAACGCCAGGCCCGAGTCAGCAGCCTGCGCAGCGTGCACTGGGACAGCTTCCAGCCAAACTTCTACATGATCTTCCAGCCCGGCACACTGCAGGGGCTGCCGACCACCTACCTGACCAGCTTCTACCTGGCGCCGGGCCACGACCTGGACGTGGTGGCGCTGTCACGGGCATTCCCGGCGGTGACAATCCTGCAGGTGGATGCCTTGCTCGACCAGCTCCGCAGCATCCTCGCCCAGGTGACCCTGGCGGTGGAGTATGTGCTGCTCTTCGTACTGGCCGCCGGGCTGGCGGTGTTGTTTGCGGGCCTGCAGTCAACGCTGGACGAACGCATCCGCCAGGGTGCCTTGCTGCGTGCGCTGGGGGCGGCGCGGCCATTGCTGGTCAAGGCACGGCGTATCGAGTTCGGCTTGCTGGGGGCGGCCAGCGGGTTGTTGGCCGCAGTGGGCTGTGAGCTGATTACCCTGGTGCTGTACCGCTATGCCTTCGACTTGCAGTGGAGCCCGCACCCGTGGCTGCTGGCGCTGCCGCTGATGGGGGCGCTACTGGTGGGCGGTGCAGGGGTGCTGGGGACGCGGCGGGCGCTGAATGCCAGCCCGTTGGCGGTGTTGCGCGAGGGTTGAGGGTTACCTGCACCGGCCCCTTCGCGGGCATGCCCGCGAAGGGGCCGGCAAAGACAACATCAACTTACCGGCCGTAAGTGATGCCCTTCACATACCAGGTCGCTTCACCGGTAGGTGTGTGCACCACCACCTCATCGCCCTCCTCCTTCTTGAGCAAGGCCCGCGCCATGGGCGAGTCGATCGAGATGTAATCGTTGCGCCCGTAGATCTCGTCATAGCCGACAATGCGAAACTTCATGGTCTCGCCATCGTCGTTCTCGATCTCGACCCAGGCACCAAAAAACACCTTGCCTTCCTGTTGCGGCGAGTAGGCCACCACCCTCACATCTTCAAGCCGCTTGCGCAGGTAACGCACCCGGCGGTCGATTTCGCGCAGCAGCTTCTTGTTGTACTGGTAGTCGGCATTTTCGCTGCGGTCGCCCAGTGACGCCGCCCAGGCAACCTTCTGGGTGATCTCCGGGCGATAGACGCGCCACAGGTGGTCCAGCTCTTTCTTCAGCGCCTCATGGCCTTCCGTGGTGATGATGTTGGTACTCAACAGCGCACTCCTCAGCGGCGGGTAATCAGGCCTTGGCGCGCGATGCGGGTGAGGTGGCCAATGACTTCGGCGGCCTCGTCCGGCGCCGGGGCCTGGATAACGGCCAGGTCGAAACGGTCATTGCCGTATTGCGCCAGGTGGCAGCCGATATCGACGAACTGGATCAGGAAGGCACGCGCCTGGCCCTTGCGACGGGACAGGCCTTCGAGGTGACGCAAAAGGGTGGGCTGATGCTGGCCGCCGAGCAGAATGCGCGGTGTGCGGGCCGCCTGGCTGGCTGGCAAAGGGCTCAAACAGACACTGGTACGTGGACAACTCATGGAGCTTCTCTCCGCCTCGCGAATCCCGCTGGGCAGCGGTGGGAGGCGTCACCGAACCAGCGCTTTAGCGGTATTTCGGATGGCCCGGAGGGGGCTTTCCTGCGCCCCGCAAGTAGCTGTTTAAATCGGCGCAGGCGGTATGCTAGAGCGATGAGCTACAAGTTGCAAGCTAGAAGCCGCAAGCAAAAGCAGGCCGAGTACCGGCCCGCTCTTGCTTGCGGCTTGCAGTTCACTGCTTGCAGCTGTTTACCGGGCGATCAGGCGGTCCAGCGAAAAGCGGCCAGCGCCTTCGATCATGACGGCAACGGTGCCGGCCAGCAGCGCCAGGGCGAACTCGTAGCCGTTGTTTGACATGAACAGGCCGTTGCCGATGTGCACGGAGAGGATCGCCACCACCAGCGTTACGCTCAGCGCCAGGGCCGCCGGGCGAGCCAGCAAGCCGACCACCAGTGCCAGGCCGCCGAAGAATTCGGCGCTACCGGACAACAGGGCCATCAGGTAGCCCGGGGCCAGGCCGATGCTTTCCATCCACTGGCCGGTACCTTCCAGGCCATAACCGCCGAACAGGCCGAACAGTTTTTGCGCGCCGTGCGCCATGAAGATGATGCCGACCAGGATGCGGATAACGCTGAGACCGGCGCCGGCGCGGGTGGAGAACAGGGCGTTGAGGGTGGTGTTGTTCATGTCGAAGCGTCCTTGAAGCGAAGAAGTTGTGTTGGGATGGACGCCATCATAATCAATTCGATAGATATGAAAATCGTAAAAAACCCAACATAACAATCGATATAATCGATTTATCAGCGCTTTGCCACACGCTCCAGCGCAGCCCGCTCGCGGTTGAACGCCAAAAAGTACTTGTTGACACTGTTGACGAAGTTGACCGGCCCCATGCCCACCTGCTCCATGGCGATGCGTTCGGTCTGAAAGAACCACTGGTCCCCGTTGAGGCCGCGCCGCCGGGCTTCGGAGCGCATCGCCTGGACGCGTTCGGGGCCGAGGTTGTAGGCCGCCAGCGTAAAAGCCATGCGCTCGCGCTCGTTGATCTTGGCGCTGGCGAAGAACTTGCGCCGGATCAGCGCCAGGTAGCGGGCGCTGGCCTGCACATTGCCATCCACCGTGGCGGTGTTGCTCACTCCCACGCGCTGGGCGGCCGAAGGGGTAATCTGCATCAGACCATGGGCGCCTCCCGTGCCGCGTGCAGCCGGGTTCAGCGTCGACTCCTTGAAGGCCAGGGCGGCCAGGTTGAGCCAGTCGATCTGCTGCGCCTGGCCATGCTTCTGCAGCACCGCCCGCACCGAGGCCAGGCGCTGGCGGTCCTTGCTGGCCAACGGGTTGTGCACCCGGTACTGGCGCCGGTAGATACGCTCGAAGGCGGCATCCTGGTTGTCTGGTGCGCGGTAACCTTGCAGGAAGTGATCGACCGTGGCCAACAATTGCGGCGCATCACGCCCCACATACCAGCGCATGGCTTGCGGCGCCCCCAGGCGCACCCGACTGTCCAGGCGCAGGCGCGGCATGACCCGCGCCCAGCGCCGGGCAATGGGCTGCTCGACCACCGTCAGGTGGTAGATGCCAGCCTGCACCATCTCCAGTACATCCTCCACCGCCAGTGTCGAGTCGACCCACTCCACCTTGATCGGCGGACGCTTGCGCAGTGCCAGTTGCTGGTTAGCCTGCTGGATCAGCGGTCCGGCGGCACTGGCGCTGGTCAAGGCCACGGTACGCCCGGACAGCTGCTCGACCTTGCTGAAGCTTCGCTCGCCTTTGCGCCCGACCAGCATCAACGGCACCTGGTCGAGTATCGGCGCACTGCTGCCCATGCCGCGCACCGTGCTGGGGTCAAGCAGCTCGCCCGGCGCAGCCAGGTCGCCCTCGCCGCGGGCCAGAGCGCCCAGCAACTGCTCCTTGGCTCGCGGTATGAGCTTTAGCTGGATCCGCTGGTCATCGGCGGCACGCGCATTGAGATAATGCTCCAACGCCCGCAGGCGGTAATACTCGATGCCGACCGGCTCGCCCTTGACCTCGCCAGAGCTGTTGCGGCTCTGGTTGACCAGCACCCGCAGCACTTTGCTGGTACGAATCTGCTGCAGGTCACGCACCTTGGCGGGCGGTATGTTCTGCTGCGGCCCCGGCGCGCGCGCCTGTGCCGGGCCGGTCAGGGTCAGCCCGAGCGTCAGCAGGAAAACAAGCCAGCATCGCAGCATGCAAAACGTGTCCGTGGTGGTTGGGCGGCATCCATGGACTGCACCGCCAAGTGAGAAATGACGATAAAAGACCACGGTAACAGCATGAAGTTCTTGGTTTTTCAGAAAAAACGCGGATTTTGCTATGCTGGCCGCCCCGCGGCACGAGATAGCACCATGCAACTGATCGATATCGGCGTCAACCTGACCAACAGCAGTTTCCACGATCAACAGGCGGCAATCGTTGAGCGCGCCCTTGAGGCCGGGGTGACACAAATGGTGCTGACAGGCACCAGCCTGGCAGTCAGCGAACAGGCGCTGGAGCTGTGCCAGCAGTTGGACGCCAGTGGTGCGCACTTGTTCGCCACTGCAGGCGTGCACCCCCACGATGCCAAGGCCTGGGATGCTGGCAGCGAGCGCCAGTTGCGCCAGCTGTTGAATGAACCACGCGTGCGCGCCGTGGGCGAATGCGGCCTGGATTTCAACCGTGACTTCTCCCCTCGCCCACTCCAGGAACAAGCCCTGGAAGCCCAGTTGGCACTGGCCGCAGAGCTGCGCCTGCCGGTGTTCCTGCACGAGCGAGACGCCAGCGAGCGCTTGCTGGCGATTCTCAAGCATTACCGCGACCATCTGACCGGCGCGGTGGTGCACTGCTTTACCGGCGAGCGCGAGGCACTGTTCGCCTACCTGGACATGGACCTGCACATCGGCATCACCGGCTGGATCTGCGACGAGCGCCGTGGCACCCACCTGCACCCGCTGGTGGGCAACATCGCCGAAGAGCGGTTGATGCTGGAGAGCGATGCACCCTACCTGCTGCCACGCAGCCTGCGGCCCAAGCCGAAGAGCGGGCGCAACGAGCCGGCGTTTCTGCCGGAAGTGTTGCGCGAAGTGGCGCTGCATCGGGGCGAATCAGCCGAGCACACGGCGGCGCATACCACCGCGACGGCGCGGGCGTTCTTCCAGCTCCCTTGAGCCCTGCACGCTGGCTGTTGATATGGGTCAACAACTAGCTGAGCGAGTGCAGGCACAATGATGGCACCTTGCCAAAATTGTTTCCGCTCAACTCAGAGAAGACCTGCCCATGGGTGCCTGGCTTAGCAATGTTTCCCTGAAGTACAAATTCTGGGCCGTCAATGCGGTGGCCTTTGTCACGACCCTGCTGCTGGTGCTCTATGCCGTGCACCTGGAGCAACGCGCCCGCGCCGAAGCGGCGCAGGCGCAGGCGGCAGCGCAAGCCCAGCTGCTGGCTGCCTGGCCTGCCGGGCAAGCACTGCCGCGCCCGGACAACGTCATCAGCTGGTCGGCCGGGCAAACGCCGGCTTTCGCCGGCGAGGCGCTCGATAGCCTTCGCAACGCCCAGGGCTGGGTGGAGCTACCAAGCGCCTGGATCCTCGGCGAAAACCCGCTGCGCGGGGCGCAGGTAGTGCGCCACGGCGACCAACAGGTGGCCGTGCTCGCCCAGTCGCCAAGCCTGCGCCAGGTATTCTTCGAGCGCTTCAGCACCTACGCGGTATGTGTGCTGGTCCTGATGCTGGCCATGCTCGGCGCCTCGCAATTGCTGATCCGCTTCCTGCTAAGCCAGCTCAATACCCTGAAGGATGTGATGCTGCACGTGGAAAGGACCGGCGACCTGGCGGCCCGTGTGCCGCTGGCCTGCGGCGACGAGGTCGGCCAGATGGCCGGGGCCTTCAATGCCATGCAGGCCACCTACCACCGCGTGGTCAGCACCGTCGCCCACACCGCTGCACAGTTGGACTCGGGCGCCGCACGCCTGGCTGCCAGCATGAACAACGTACGCACCGGCATGCTCGGCCAGCAGAGCGAGACTGACCAGGCCGCCACCGCCATCAACGAAATGTCAGCGACGGTGCACCACATTGCCCAGCATGCCGGTGCCACCCGTGACCTGTCACAAACCGCCGACACCTTGGCCGGCAGCGGCAAAGAGGTGGTCAGCCGGGTGCAGGATTCGATCTCCGGGCTGTCCAGCGGTGTGCAGCAAACCGCCGAAATGATTCGCCAACTGGCCGAAGACAGCCAGAAGATCAACAGCGTGGTCGGTGTAATCCACAGCATCGCCGAGCAGACCAACCTGCTGGCGCTCAACGCCGCCATCGAAGCGGCGCGCGCCGGAGATCTGGGCCGCGGCTTTGCGGTGGTAGCCGATGAGGTGCGCAACCTGGCCAAGCGCGTGCAAACCTCTACCGACGAAATCACCACCATGGTCTCTGCCCTGCAATCAGGCACCCGCGATGCAGTGGAATTCATGCAGGAAAGCTCGTACAAGGCCGACGATTGCGTCCGCCAGGCCCAGGAGGCCGGCGAGGCGCTGGCGGAGATTACCGGTGCTGTGGCGCAGATGCGCGAAAGCAATACCCAGATTGCCGTGGCGGCCGAGCAGCAAAGCCAGGTGGCCGAGGAAATGAACCGCGCCGTGGTCAGCATCCGCGATGTCACCGAACAGACCGTGCAACAGACAGTGGGCTCGGCAACCACCAGTAGCGAACTGGCGACCCTGGCCGGCGAACTGAACAGGGCCATTGGCCAGCTCAAGCTATAGTCACCATAGCCAGCCTCGATTGGCCCCCGCCCGGGGGCCGCACTAAGCTTTGAGCATGACCGAGAGGAAATGCCCATGAGCAAACGCCTGCCCAACCTGCCCGCCTGGCAATGGCGCGGCTACCACAATAACCATCGCCACCCGGCCAATCTGGTGCTGCACCTGATTGCCGTGCCGCTGTTCATTCTCGGCGCGCTGCTGATTCTGTCGGGGCTGTTCGGCCTGGACCTGGGCCAGATTGCCGTTGGCGTGATCGCCCTGATTGCCGGCCTTGGCTTACAGCGCCATGGTCATCGCCTGGAGGCCGAACAACCTGAGCCGTTCGCCAATCGCCAGGATGCCGTGCAACGTTTGCTGACGGAGCAGTTCATTACCTTTCCGCGCTTTGTGCTGAGTGGGGCCTGGTGGAAGGCCTGGCGGGAGCGGCACAAACACCGCCATTGATGCCATGGGGCTGCTTTGCAGCCCAATCGCGACGCAAGGCCGCTCCCACAGGAATCACGCGCAATCTGAAAATTGCGAGATCCTTGCGGGAGCGGCCTTGTGTCGCGAAAGGAGCGCGCAGCGCTCCCAGATTGATCAGGCAAACACGGTGACGGTCTGTCGGCTCAGGGCCAGCAACTCGCCCTCTGCCGTCCACAACGCCGCAGCAGCATGCCCATAACCCTCCCGCGCATGCTCGGTCTCCACGCAGTACCGGCACCAGTCCAGGGTCGACAGCTTCGCCGTGGGCTGGATGAACTCGATGGTCCAGGTCAGGGTGCTGCCCGCTGCGGGCTGCTTGAGAAACGGCATCAGGCTCGGCGGCCAGGCATCGACCAGCGCCAGCAAATGCGACTCATTGACCTGCTCTTCAGCTACATCCCGCAAGCGCACCCAGCCGCCCATCCTGCGCGACTGATTGCCACTGAACGGCAACCCTCCCACCGCCCAGCGCAAGGCCACGTGCCGCATGAACTCCGGGGTAACGCCTTTGATATACGGTAACTCGGGAGCAGCGTCGTCGAGTGCTGGCATTTCCATCGCCGGTGACGCGGGCACGTCGACCACCGAAGGCCGGCCCGCACCGAAATTGCCCTGCACCAGGGTCACCACCTGGCCATCCTGGACAGCGCGGCCTAGCAAGGTGCTGACCGCCTTGCCTTCACGCAATACCTCCACCTCGAAACGGATTGGTACATCTGCAGCCGCAGGGGCGACGAAGCTGATGGCCAGCGAGCGCACAGGGCGGCTGTCGGAGAGTTTCAGGCGCATGGCCTCATAAACCATGGCCGCCATCAGCCCGCCAAAGGCAGCGCGGCCCTGGGCCCAGCCAGGCGGAATGCTGACGGCATCCGGGTTGGCCCGCACGGCGTCGAGCAGTTGGTTGAAGTTCATTGGCTGGCTCCTGCCCGCAGTGAAAAGGTCTGCCCATCGTAGCTAGCAAACCCCGGGCGATCAGCCCGCATATCGGTCAATTGTCGGGCTAGCGACGCGCCAGCACCTGCAGCAGGGCATCCAGCGTCACATCCGACTTGCGCTCGGCCTCGTGCAGCTCCTGCTCCCACGCGACTTTGCAGGGGGCCAGGTCAGCATGCTCGCGTGCCTGCAGCAACCACTGCAGGCGGTCATGCCATTTGCCCAGGTCGCCCTGTGCCTTTTTCAGCAGGCGCTGCAGTTTCTTCCCGGCGTGGTCGAGTTGTGGGTAGGCCTCGTCGCCATAGCGCGCACGCTTGATCAGCAAGCGCAGGCGGTGGCGGTCGTGAGCGGGGTCTTGCAAGGCTTCGTGCAACTTGCGCCATTGCTTGACCAGGCGTTTGTCAATGCGTTTGTCCAGTGACTTGACCAGCCCCTCGCGGCCTGCCGCCCGCAGGAACAACGGAAACGCGTCGACAATCGCCAGCACCCGGGCCAGCTGCGGGCTGGCAGCGACACTGGCAAAGGTCCTGCCACGCCCTTCCAGGCGCCGCTGGCCGGCGGCGGTATAGCCGCGCCCGATCAGCTCGGCTGCCAGCACCTCCCGGTCACGCAGCGGCGTGGTCAGGGTACCCAACGCGCTGGCGGCACCCTCCAGCTGCTCCACGCCAGGCAGCCCGCGCAGCGGCCGCAGCAGGCTGCGCAGGCGCCGCAGGCTGATGCGCAAGTCGTGCAAGGCTTCGCTGTCGGTATCGGCAGCCAGGCGTTCGCGGCAGGCCATCAGGCGCACCTGCAAGGCCAGTATCTGGGCTACTACATGGTCTAGCATGGCAGACATACGACGCTCCTTGGTCAGCGCCCGGCGCGCGACTCACGAATGTAGAAGCGCGCCTTTTCGGCTTTGCGCGTACAGCTCTCGTAACCTTCGAACTGCTGCTGGGTCTTGGCCCCGGTCAGCAGCGACAAGGCCTTGGAGTAACTCACTGCACCGGCAAAGCCTTCGGCCTTGGCCAGGTCCAGTTCCTTCCAGGCGGCATCCAGCTGGGTCGCGCAGCTGTCACGGTAGGCCGTCTTGCCCGCGCAGCCAGCAAGGGCCAAGGCAATCAGTGGAAGGCAGATCCAGGCTTTCATCGGTAATACCTCAATGGAAAAAACAGTGGCTGTTCGACGCCCCGGCAGCTGAAAAGTGCCCTGCCCGGCCGGCTGTGCCCGGCCAGTTTTATTACAGTAGCTCAGCACGATCTACATTGAAGCACAGCCTGTGATGGGTGCATTGTAGGACCAAGGTTGCACTGGACGGGGATTATTCATGAGCAAACGCGTGGCACTGGTACTGGGCTCGGGCGGAGCCCGGGGGTATGCACACATCGGTGTGATCGAGGAAATCGAGCGGCGCGGCTACGACATTGCCTGCGTTGCCGGCTGCTCCATGGGTGCAGTGGTTGGCGGCATCTATGCTGCCGGCAAACTGAGCGACTATCGCAACTGGATCGAGAGCCTCGACTATCTGGATGTACTGCGCCTGGTCGACGTAAGCTTTCGCCTCGGCGCCATTCGCGGCGACAAGGTGTTCGGGCAAATCCGCAAGATCGTCGGCGAGATCAACATCGAGCAATTGCGCATCCCTTATACAGCGGTTGCGACCGACCTTACCAACCAGCAGGAAATCTGGTTTCAGGAAGGCTGCCTGCACCAGGCCATGCGCGCCTCGGCGGCCATCCCCAGCCTGTTTACCCCTGTGATGCAGGGCAACCGTATGCTGGTCGACGGGGGCATCCTCAACCCGCTGCCGATTGTGCCTGTGGTGTCCAGCCACTGCGACCTGATCATCGCCGTCAACCTCAACGCCACCAACCAGAAGCAGTACCAGTTGCCGGTGATCGAGCGCCCCGCGGCGTTCAAGATGCGCTTTGACTCCTTGCTGAGCTCATTGGGCTCTCGCTTGCCATTCCGGCGCAAGCCGGCGGAAGAGTTGATGCGCATCGAACAGGAAATAGTCGCCGAGGGCCTGGCGCCGCCCAACCCGTGGCTGGCAGATGCCGCCGACCCGGAAGGCCAGCAACCGGCGGCGGCACCGGAACGCCAGGGCGCGCCAAAGTCGGCGACCGGCTCGTTCATCATCGACAACGTGGGGCCTGCTTCGCTGCTGGACTTGATCAACCAGAGCTTCGAGGTCATGCAGACCTCACTGGCGCAATACAAGATCGCCGGGTATCCACCGGATGTGCTGATCAACGTGCCCAAGCGGGTCTGCCGGTTCTTCGAGTTCTACAAAGCGCCCGAGCTGATTGCGTTGGGACGGGAGATTGCGCGGGATACGCTGGATAACTATGAAGGGGTGAAACGCTAAGCGTCGTAGCAACCGCGAAGAGGCCGGCACTAGCGACAGAAACGAAACAGGCCGCACGAGGCGGCCTGTTTCTTCATGCAGCGATCACCTTAGTAACGGGTGATATCCGCATTGGCTTCCAGCTGCTTGCGGTAGGCCGCGAAGTCCTGCTGGCCAGCACGCGACGCGAGGTAGCGGCGGATCTGCTGCTTCTCTTCGTCGGTGGCGGTAGCGCCTTCGTTGACGCCCTTGAGCTGCAGCACCACCAGGCTACCGTCACGCAGCACTACGCTGCCATACACCGGCTTGCCCTTGGCTTGCGGCTTGCCCAGGCGGAACAGCGCCTGCAGTTCGGCCGGGTCAATACCGTCCTCGCCACGGGTAACTGCTTCATAGGCCTTCCAGCCTTGCCCTTCGTGCACGCTGTCAGCTGCGATGGAACCGTCACGCAGGCCGGCGATCAGCTTGTCCGCCTTGGCCTTGAGCTCGGCAGTCGCCTTCTCTTTGGCCAGGTGTTCGCGGATGTTGCTGGCCACCGCTTCCAGCGGCAGTTGCTCCGGCTTGCGGTGCTCCTTGACGCGCAATACCACGGTGGTCTCCGGGTCGAGCTCGATGGCGGTGCTGTTGGCAGCCTCCTCCAGCACTTCTTCGGAGAACGCAGCCTGCACCACCGAACGGTTGGCGGTAATACCTTCACCACCCTCGCGACCGAAGGCTGCAGAGGTCTGCACCTTGAGGTTCAGGTCCTGAGCCGGCTGGGCCAGGTCGGAAGCCTCGTAGGCAGCATCCTGCAGCTGCTTGCTGGCATCGACGTAACGCTGCTCGACCAGCGGGGTTTTCAGGTCGCGGGTCAGCTTGTCCTTCAAGCTGGCGAAGCTCGGCACTTCAGGTGCCTGCACACCCAGCAGCTTGATCAGGTGGTAGCCAAACTCGGTGCGCACTGGCGTCGAGACCTGGCCGTCCTGCAGCTTGTACAGCGCATCCTCGAACGCCGGGTCGTACACACCCGGGCCGGCAAAGCCGAGGTCACCACCGCTGTTGGCCGAACCCGGGTCCTGGGAGAACTCCCTGGCCAGCGCGGCAAAGTCCTCACCCTTGGCCAGGCGCTGCTCGATCTCTTCGGCACGAGCCTTGGCCTGGGCGTCGGTGACCTTGTCGTTGACCTCGATGAGGATGTGCGCGGCATGGCGCTGCTCGGCGAGGTTGGCGATTTCCTTCTCGTACTGGGCCTTGAGCTCTTCGTCGGTCACTTTGACCTGGTCGAAGAACACCGACTTCTTCAGCTCGATGTAGTCGATCACCACCTGGTCAGGCGACATGAACTCCTTGGCGTGCTGCTCGTAATGCGCCTTGACCTCTTCGTCGCTGACCTTGACCGCGGCCGGGTCGGCCTTGAAGGTCAGGGAGGCGAAATCGCGGGTCTGCTTCTCCAGGCGAGCGAAGGCATCGACCTGCTGGTCGGTGACAAAGCTGCTACCCGCCAGGCCGGTGCGCAGCTGGCCGATGAGCATTTCCTCGGCGAGCATCTCGCGGAACTGCATGCGGCCGTAGCCCATCTGGCGGATGACCTGGTCGAAACGGTCAGCACTGAACTTGCCGTCCACCTGGAACTCCGGCGTTTGCAGGATCACCTGATCCAGCGCGGCCTCGGAGAAGGCAAACTTGGCATCTTCGGCGCCTTGCAGCAGCAATTTGCGGCTGATCAGGCCCTTGAGCGCCTCTTCACGCAGCAATTTGTCTTCCAGCAGCGCTGGGTCGAAATCCTTGCCCAACTGTTGCATCAACTGACGGCGCTGCATGTCGGCCGCCTGGGCCAGCTCGTTCTGGCTGATGGTCTGGCCGTTCACCTTGGCGGCGTCCTGGCTATGGGTGGCGGCCTGGAAAATAGCTTCGAAACCGGTCAACGCCATCAAGACGACGATAAGGCCGATGATGGTCTTGGCAATCCAACCTTGTGAATTGTCCCTGATATTTTGCAGCATGCGTCCCCCAGAAACGGCTGTACCACTGCGTCGACAACCGCGGAGCGTGGGTAGAATCCTGATAAAAGAAAGGCGCATCCGAGGATGCGCCTTTTCTTAGCAAACGTGTCAGGCGGGAACGTTTGCGCCCCGCCTTCAGCGTGCTCGGCCCCGGCAAAGCCAGGTCCGGCTGAAAGACGACTTAGTTGACAGCGTCTTTCAGGCCTTTGCCAGCCTTGAAACCTGGAACCTTGGCGGCTTCGATCTTGATCGCCTTACCGGTTTGCGGGTTACGGCCAGTACGCTCGGCGCGGTCCTTTACCGAGAAGGTACCGAAGCCAACCAGAACGACGTCGTCGCCTGCTTTCAGGGCACCGGTTACGGAGTCGATCACAGCGTCCAGAGCCTTACCTGCGGTAGCTTTGGAAATGTCAGCCGATGCAGCGATAGCGTCAATCAGTTCCGACTTGTTCACTCTAAGTCCCCTTATTTCTCTATTGAGTTTGTTTCTAAGTATGTAATGAAAAGCTTATGAAACGTGCGCTGGGTGGCTTGATGACAATAGCGTGCCGCTTTATAGCAAGGGCCCGAAAAAACTGTCAAGGAAAGCCCCCCAGCCAAAAACTACTAATGCGTGCTGATTCTTTCCTTAGCATCGCCGTCGCGCTTTTCATCTTTCGCGACAATCTCAGGAGCCACATCTGGCAAGGGCTCCGGGGCGTATTGCAGCGCAATTTGCAGGACTTCGTCAATCCATTTGACCGGTTTGATCTGAAGATCCTGTTTGATATTTTCCGGAATCTCCTTCAGATCGCGAACATTCTCCTCTGGAATGATCACCGTCTTGATGCCGCCACGGTGTGCCGCCAGCAGTTTTTCCTTCAACCCGCCAATGGCCAGCACCTGGCCACGCAGGGTGATTTCGCCGGTCATGGCCACGTCGGCACGTACCGGAATCTGCGTCAGGGCCGACACCAGCGCGGTGCACATGCCCACGCCCGCGCTTGGGCCGTCCTTCGGCGTGGCGCCTTCCGGCATGTGGATGTGTACGTCGCGCTTCTCGTGGAAGTCGGCGGCAATCCCCAGGCTACGGGCGCGGCTGCGTACCACGGTCTGTGCGGCGGTGATCGACTCGACCATCACATCGCCCAGCGAGCCGGTCTTGATCAACTGGCCCTTGCCGGGGATGACCACGGCTTCGATGGTCAGCAGTTCGCCACCCACCTGGGTCCAGGCCAGGCCGGTGACCTGGCCGATCTGGTCCTGCTGCTCGGCCAGGCCGTAACGGAACTTGCGCACGCCCAGCAGGTGCTCCAGCTGCTCGCTGGCCACCTTGACCTTGACCTGCTTCTGCCCGGTATGTTCCTTGACCACCTTGCGGCAGACCTTGGCAATTTGCCGCTCCAGGCCCCGCACACCGGCTTCGCGGGTGTAGTAGCGGATGATGTCGCGGATCGCCGAAACGTCGACCTCAAGCTCTTCCTTCTTCAAGCCGTTGGCCTTGACCTGCTTGGGCACCAGGTACTTGACCGCGATGTTGATCTTCTCGTCCTCGGTGTAGCCCGGAAGGCGGATGACTTCCATCCGGTCAAGCAGCGCCGGCGGAATATTCATCGAGTTCGAGGTGCACAGGAACATCACGTCCGAGAGGTCGTAGTCGACTTCCAGGTAGTGGTCGTTGAAGTTGTGGTTCTGCTCCGGGTCGAGCACTTCCAGCAGTGCCGAAGCCGGGTCGCCACGCATGTCGCTGCCCATCTTGTCGATTTCATCGAGCAGGAACAGCGGGTTGCGCACACCCACCTTGGTCATCTTCTGGATCAGGCGGCCAGGCATGGAGCCGATATAGGTACGGCGGTGGCCACGGATCTCGGCCTCGTCACGCACGCCACCCAGGGCCATGCGCACGAACTTGCGGTTTGTGGCAGCAGCGATCGACTCGGCCAGCGAGGTCTTGCCCACGCCAGGTGGGCCGACCAGGCAGAGCACCGGGCCGCGGATTTTCTTGACGCGCTTCTGCACGGCAAGGTACTCGAGGATGCGTTCCTTGACCTCTTCCAGGCCATAGTGGTCGGCATCGAGAATTTCCTCGGCCTTGGTCAGGTCCAGACGCACCTTGCTCTGGGCCTTCCACGGCACCTGCACGAGCCAGTCGAGGTACGAACGCACCACCGTGGCCTCGGCCGACATCGGCGACATCTGCTTGAGCTTGTTCAGCTCGGCCTGGGCCTTGGCCAGGGCATCCTTGGGCAGGCCAGCGGCTTCGATGCGCTTTTTCAGCTCTTCGACTTCGTTGTGGCCTTCGTCACCATCACCGAGCTCTTTCTGAATGGCCTTCATCTGCTCATTCAGGTAGTACTCGCGCTGGCTGCGCTCCATCTGCTTCTTGACCCGACCACGAATGCGCTTTTCAACCTGCAGCAGGTCGATTTCAGCATCCAGCAGCGCCAGCACGTGCTCGACACGGGTGGTCAGGTCGACAATTTCGAGAATTTCCTGCTTCTGCTCGATCTTCAGGGCCATGTGGGCCGCCATGGTATCGACCAGACGCCCTGGCTCTTCGATGCTGTTCAGCGAAGACAGCACTTCAGCAGGGACTTTCTTGCCCAACTGCACATACTGCTCGAATTGCGACAGCAACGTGCGCACGAACACTTCCGACTCGCGCTCGGCGGCGTCGGTTTCGTCGATCAGGGAGACTTCGGCACGGATGTGCCCTTCTACTTCGGTGAAACGCTCGACCGCGCCACGCTGCTCGCCCTCGACCAGCACCTTGACGGTGCCATCAGGCAGTTTCAGCAGCTGCAGCACAGTGGCGACGGTGCCGACACGGTACAGGGCGTCCTCGCCCGGATCGTCGTCGGCCGGGTTTTTCTGGGCCAGCAGCAGGATCTGCTTTTCGCCCGTCATCGCTGCCTCGAGGGCTTCGATGGATTTTTCGCGCCCCACGAACAGCGGGATAACCATGTGCGGGTAAACAACGACATCGCGCAATGGCAAAAGAGGCAAGTCGAGGGTGGTCTTCATGATTTCGCCTCTACAGCGGCCTTATGGCCGGAAACCGGTGGAAATGATGCTTGGACCTAATGTGGGGGCACGCTTGGGAAATTACAAGCGCTAGCGCAGGAAAAGCAGAAAGGGGCCCGTAGGCCCCCTTCTTGCTTGCAACCGTCACCGGCCATTGCCTGAATCAGGCGTCTGGCGCGGCCTTGGCTTGCGGCTCGCTGTTCTCGTAGATCATCAGCGGCTGCGAAGTGCCTTCGATGACGCTCTCGTCGATCACCACCTTGCTGACATCCTTCTTCGAAGGGATCTCGTACATGGTGTCGAGCAGCACACCTTCGAGGATCGAACGCAGGCCACGGGCGCCAGTCTTGCGCTCCAGGGCCTTGCGTGCAACGGCCTTGAGTGCATCGCTGCGGAACTCGAGGTCGACGCTTTCCATCTCGAACAGCTTGGCATACTGCTTGGTCAGCGCGTTCTTCGGCTCGGTGAGGATCTGCATCAACGCAGCCTCGTCCAGCTCGTCGAGGGTAGCCAGCACCGGCAGACGGCCGACGAATTCCGGAATCAGGCCAAACTTGACCAGATCATCCGGCTCGACCTCACGCAGGGACTCGCCAACCTTCTTGCCTTCTTCCTTGCTGCGCACTTCTGCGCCAAAACCGATGCCACCCTTGGTGGAACGGCCCTGGATGACTTTTTCCAGGCCCGAGAACGCGCCACCGCAAATGAACAGGATGTTGCGGGTATCGACCTGCAGGAACTCCTGTTGCGGGTGCTTACGCCCACCTTGCGGCGGTACCGAGGCCACAGTACCCTCGATCAGTTTAAGCAGCGCCTGCTGCACGCCCTCACCCGAAACGTCACGGGTAATGGACGGGTTGTCCGACTTGCGCGAAATCTTGTCGATTTCGTCGATGTAGACAATGCCCATCTGGGCCTTTTCCACGTCGTAGTCGCACTTCTGCAACAGCTTCTGAATAATGTTTTCGACGTCCTCACCCACATAACCGGCCTCGGTCAGGGTGGTGGCGTCAGCAATGGTGAACGGTACGTTCAACAGGCGTGCCAGGGTTTCGGCGAGCAGGGTCTTGCCCGAGCCGGTCGGCCCGATGAGCAGGATGTTGCTCTTGCCCAGTTCGACTTCGTCGCCCTTCTTGTCACGCTGGTTCAGGCGCTTGTAGTGGTTGTATACCGCTACGGCCAGCACCTTCTTCGCGCGCTCCTGACCAATGACGTACTGGTCCAGGATGCCGCTGATTTCTTTCGGCGAAGGCAATTTGTGCGCGCTGCTCTCGGCCTGGGCTTCCTGCACCTCCTCACGGATGATGTCGTTGCACAGGTCGACGCACTCGTCGCAGATAAATACCGAGGGCCCGGCAATCAATTTGCGCACTTCGTGCTGGCTTTTGCCGCAGAAGGAGCAATAGAGCAATTTGCCGCTGTCCTCGCCGTTACGGGTGTCAGTCATTCGATCGATCCAATCCGGTAGGCTTGCAACACAAGATGAAGGCAATTGCGGGCTTTTTCAAGTCCGCAGGTAGGCGCTTTCCGCGCCTACCTGCTCTGACACCCCGGTTCAGGAGGCCAGTTGCCGCTTGTCGTAGACCGAGTCGATCAGGCCGTACTCGGCCGCGCGCGAGGCGCTCATGAAGTTGTCACGCTCAGTATCACGCTGGATGGTCTCGAGGTCCTGGCCGGTGTGGTAGGCCAGCAGCTCGTTGAGACGCGCCTTGATGCTGAGGATTTCCTGGGCGTGAATCTGGATGTCGGTAGCCTGGCCCTGGAAGCCGCCCAATGGCTGGTGAATCATCACCCGCGAGTTAGGCAGGCAGTGACGCTTGCCCTTGGCACCGGCGGTCAACAGGAACGCACCCATGCTGCAGGCCTGGCCGATGCAGATGGTCGAGACGTCCGGCTTGATGAACTGCATGGTGTCGTAGATCGACATGCCAGCAGTCACCGAGCCGCCTGGGGAGTTGATGTAAAGATGGATATCCTTGTCCGGGTTTTCCGCCTCAAGGAACAGCATCTGCGCCACTACCAGGTTGGCCATGTAGTCTTCTACAGGACCTACCAGGAAGATCACTCGCTCCTTCAACAGACGCGAGTAGATGTCATAGGCGCGTTCGCCACGGGCGGACTGCTCGATAACCATCGGGACCAGGCCGCCTGCGGCCTGGATGTCAGAGCTCTGCTGAATATAAGAATTGCGGGACATGTCCTGCGCTCACTCCCAAATAGTCATGGCTTGAATACGCACAAGCCAGCGCGAAGGCTGGCTTGTGGGGTTTCCTACGAGAGAAAACGTATTACTCGGCTTCGGCTGGTGCCTCGGCTGGTTTTACGGCTTCTTCGTACGAGACCGACTTGTCGGTCACAGTCGCTTTCTGCAGAACAGTATCTACAACTTGTTCTTCCAGCACAACCGAACGGACTTCGTTCATTTGCTGGTCGTTCTTGTAGTACCAGGCGATGACCTGCTCAGGCTCCTGGTAAGCCGAAGCCATTTCTTCGATCATCTCGCGAACCTTGGCGTCGTCCGGTTTCAGCTCGAACTGCTTGACCACTTCGGCCACGATCAGGCCCAGCACTACGCGGCGCTTGGCTTGCTCGGTGAACAGCTCGGCAGGAAGTTGCTCAGGCTTGATGTTGCCACCGAACTGCTGAACAGCCTGCACGCGCAGACGGTTGACTTCGTTTTCCAGCAGGGCCTTTGGCACTTCGATCGGGTTGGCGGCCAGCAGACCGTCCATGACCTGGTTTTTCACCTTGGTCTTGATCGCCTGGCGCAGTTCACGCTCCATGTTCTTGCGAACTTCGGTGCGGAAGCCTTCCAGGGTCGACTCTTTGATACCGAACTGGGCGAAGAACTCTTCGTTCAGCTCTGGCAGCACAGGGGCGGCAACGCTGTTGACGGTGATGGTGAACTCGGCAGCTTTGCCAGCCAGGTCCAGGTTCTGGTAGTCCTCTGGGAAGGTCACGTTGACAACGCGCTCTTCGCCAGCCTTGGCGCCAACCAGGCCTTCTTCGAAGCCCGGGATCATGCGGCCGGAGCCCAGCACCAGCGGGGTACCCTTGGCCGAACCACCGGCGAACACTTCACCGTCAACCTTGCCGACGAAGTCGATGTTTACCTGGTCGTCGTTCTGCGCGGCGCGCTCGACAGCCTCGAAACGGGTGTTCTGCTTGCGCAGCACTTCCAGCATGTTGTCCAGATCGGCGTCAGCCACTTCGGCGCTCAGGCGCTCGACGTTGATCGACTCGAGGCCGGCAACGGTGAACTCAGGGAACACTTCGAAGATGGCGACGAATTCCAGGTCCTTGCCTTTTTCGAAGGACTTTGGCTCTACAGCAGGGGCGCCAGCCGGGTTCAGCTTCTGCTCGACGATGGCTTCGTAGAAGGAAGCCTGGACCAGGTCACCGAAAGCCTCTTGACGGGCGTCAGCTTCGAAACGCTGACGGATCACGTTCATCGGCACTTTACCAGGACGGAAGCCCGCAATCTTGGCGCGCTTGGCAGTCTGCTGCAGACGCTTGTTGACTTCGTTCTCGACGCGCTCGGCCGGAACGGCGATGGTCATGCGGCGCTCGAGAGCGGAAGTGTTTTCAACAGAAACTTGCATGGATATTCCTCGTTGCACAGACGTTAGCCGGCGTTAGCCCGACTCCAGAATCAAGGGCAAGCATTCTAGTGAGTCGCGCAGCAGAAGTCACCCCACTCGGGACGACGGGAAACCACGCCGGTCGATTAACTTTCAAGGCCCGCACGGCTTACCGCCGAGCCTGCTTCAATAAGGGCGGCACGACGCCCGGGGCGACCTGCAGCCGAAATACCTTGTCAAACAACTGCCAGTGGCGAATTCGCTTCCTTTATTATTCAGGATCGATTTCGTTGAACTGGCAATATTCTTCCCACCCCATCCCCAGCGCCTCGGCCACCTCGCGGTGCGTCTCCAGGCGCATGGCCTGCAGCTGCTCCGGGGTTTCGGCAATCAATTGCAGCGCCAGCTCCCAGGGCTGAATGCCCTGCTCATCGGCCGCATCCTCGAATGCCCACTCGATCTGCTGGGCCTGCTCGCGCGCATCCAGCTCACGAATCTCTTCGAGCAGCTGCGGGTTGGCCTCGGCAAAGCGCTGTAGCGCCAGGGCCTGACGGGATTCTTTTGCAATCATTGGGCTGTTCCTCTGCCGGCCAACCAGGCCGGTGTTTCAACCGGCTGAAATCTAACAGCTTTTATTGGGATGCCACTAGAGGATTGCAAGGGGGGCGGATGTGAATTGGCTGGGAGGGCGTTCGCCACGACATTTTCAGCGCCAGTGAGACCGAGCGCCGCCCGCGCGGCGCTTCGCAGCACAAGGCTGCTCCTACATTTGTTTCGGGCCAATTATTTCTGTGAGATTTGCGCGCGAATACCTTGGCGCATGACGCGATATCGCGCCGTACAAGCAAGGCGGTCGCGTGCGTCTGCCGCAGGATTGACTGGCCCAAAACAAATGTAGGAGCAGCCTTGTGCTGCGAAGCGCCGCGCGGGCGGCGCTCGATCTCACTGGCGCTGAAACACCCAAGCCATACACACCACAACCACTCAAAACCCAAAACAAAAAGGCGCCCGATCTTACGATCAAGGCGCCTTTTCTGGAATATGGGGTGGACGATGGGAATCGAACCCACGACAACTGGAATCACAATCCAGCGCTCTACCAACTGAGCTACGCCCACCATATTGCTGGTGTTGCAGTGTTGCAGTACAGCTTTACAGAAGCATGGTGCGGACGAAGAGACTCGAACTCTTACAGCTTGCGCCGCTGGAACCTAAATCCAGTGTGTCTACCAATTTCACCACGTCCGCGTAACGCTTAAAACAAAGGCGCCAGATGCTATCGAGGCGCCTTTGAAGAATATGGGGTGGACGATGGGAATCGAACCCACGACAACCGGAATCACAATCCGGCGCTCTACCAACTGAGCTACGCCCACCATATTGCATTACAACCTTACTTGCTTGCCCATGCTGCCTAATGGCGCACCCGGCAGGACTCGAACCTGCGACCATCCGCTTAGAAGGCGGATGCTCTATCCAGCTGAGCTACGGGCGCTTAAGCTTGAAGCCTAACCGAACGAGTCATTAACAGGTAACTGCTAAACCACTCATTCTGCCCGACTTAGCCAACCAGTGCTAGGCTGTGCCCGACAAGTGCGGCGAATCTTATAGGCGACCCCGAAAGTCGTCAACACCTTTTTCAAAAAAATTTAAATTATTTAAGGGGTTAGGGGATTTGCCCGACCACCCGCCTTTGCCCTTGGCGCGTGTCGTGCGAGAATACGCGCTCTTTATTGTTTCCTTCTCGATGGTTAATCACGCGTCTATGACTGCACACCTAATCGATGGCAAGGCGATCGCCGCCAGCCTGCGCAAGCAGATCGCTCAACGTGTCGTGGAGCGTCGCCAGCAAGGCCTGCGTACGCCCGGCCTGGCAGTGATCCTGGTCGGCACCGACCCCGCCTCGCAAGTCTATGTCTCGCACAAGCGCAAGGACTGCGAAGAGGTCGGTTTCATTTCGCAGGCATTTGACCTGCCCAGCGAAACCTCGCAGCAGGCCCTGACCGAGCTGATCGATCGCCTCAATGACGACCCGGCTGTAGACGGCATCCTGCTGCAACTGCCGCTGCCGGAGCACCTGGACGCCTCGCTGCTGCTCGAGCGCATTCGCCCGGACAAGGACGTGGACGGCTTCCACCCGTATAACGTAGGCCGCCTGGCCCAGCGCATTCCGCTGCTGCGCCCCTGCACACCGAAAGGCATCATGACCTTGCTGGAAAGCACTGGTCAGGACCTGTATGGCATGGATGCGGTGATCGTCGGCGCCTCCAACATCGTGGGTCGCCCGATGGCCATGGAGCTGCTGCTGGCCGGCTGCACCGTGACCGTCTGCCACCGCTTCACCAAGGACCTGGCCGGCCATGTCGGGCGTGCCGACCTGGTGGTCGTGGCTGCCGGCAAGCCGGGCCTGGTCAAGGGTGAGTGGGTCAAGGAAGGCGCCATCGTCATCGACGTGGGTATCAACCGCCAGGAAGACGGCAAGCTGGTCGGCGACGTGGTCTACGAGACCGCCCTGCCGCGCGCGGGCTGGATCACCCCGGTGCCGGGTGGCGTCGGGCCGATGACCCGGGCCTGCCTGCTGGAAAACACGCTGTATGCGGCGGAAGAGCTGCATAAGTAATAGCGCGTGATGCGAAAACGGCACCTCTGGCAGGTGCCGTTTTTTTTGCCTGTGATTTATGCATTGGCCTTGCTGGCCTCTTCGCGGGCTTGCCCGCTCCCACAGGAACCCCACAACCCTTGAGAGCGGTGCAGCCGAGCCCGCGAAGAAACCAACGCGGTGCTCAGCCGATCACTTGCGCGCCGCCTCCCACGACTTCAGCAGTTCGGTGTAGCTGACTGTCTCGCCCTTGGGCTTTTCGTTGGCCAGCTTGGGCTTCGGTGCGCCCGGCTGGTCGAACCAGTACTGGGCGTCTTTCTCCGGGTTCATCTTGGGTGCACAGGTCGCCTGGGCATTGGAGCGCTGCAAGCGTTCCATCATGCGGTCCTGGTCGCGGGCCAGGCCGTCCAGGGCTTCCTGCGGGGTCTTCTCGCCACTGGCCACTTCGGCGATATGGCTCCACCACAGCTGCGCCAGCCGCGGGTAATCCGGCACGTTGGTGCCGGTCGGCGTCCACTGCACCCGCGCCGGGCTGCGGTAGAACTCCACCAGCCCGCCCAGCTTGGGCGCAAGGTCGGTCATGGCCTGGGAGTTGATGTCCGACTCGCGAATCGGCGTCAGGCCGACGATGGTCTTTTTCAGCGACACGGTCTTGGAGGTGACGAACTGGGCATACAACCAGGCCGCCAGGCGTTGCTTCTCGGGGGTGGACTTGAAGAACGTCCATGAGCCGGTGTCCTGGTAGCCCAGTTTCATCCCCTCCTCCCAGTACGGCCCCTTCGGTGAGGGCGCCATGCGCCACTTCGGCGTGCCGTCGGCATTTACCACCGGCAAGCCAGGCTTGGTCATGTCGGCGGTAAACGCGGTGTACCAGAATATCTGCTGGGCAATGTTGCCCTGCGCCGGTACCGGGCCGGCTTCGGAGAAGGTCATGCCCTGGGCCTCCTTGGGCGCGTAGGCACGCATCCAGTCCACGTACTTTTGCGTGGCATAGACGGCCGCCGGCCCGTTGGTGTCGCCGCCGCGGGTCACGCTGGAACCCACCGGGTGGCACTCCTCGACGCGAATGCCCCATTCATCCACCGGCAAGCCGTTGGGCAGGCCCTTGTCACCGCCACCTGCCATGGAGAACCAGGCATCGGTGAAGCGCCAGCCCAGCGAGGGGTCTTTCTTGCCGTAGTCCATGTGCCCGTAAACGCGCTTGCCGTCGATTTCTTTGACGTCTTCGGTGAAGAACTTGGCAATGTCCTCGTAGGCCGACCAGTTCACCGGCACGCCCAGCTCATAACCGTACTTTTCCTTGAATTTAGCCTTAAGCTCCGGCCGCTCGAACCAGTCGGCGCGGAACCAGTACAGGTTGGCGAACTGCTGGTCGGGCAGTTGGTAGACCTTGCCATCCGGCGCAGTGGTGAAGGAAATACCGATGAAATCCTTCAGGTCGAGGGTCGGCGAGGTGTAGGCCTTGCCCTCGTTGGCCATCAGGTCGGTAATCGATTCCACCTTGCCATAGCGAAAGTGCGTACCGATCAGGTCGGAGTCGTTGACCCAGCCGTCGTAGATGTTCTTGTCCGACTGCATCTGCGTCTGCAGTTTCTCCACCACATCGCCTTCCTGCAGCAGGTCGTGGGTCAGCTGTATGCCGGTGATCTCGCTGAAGGCCTTGGCCAGCACCTTGGATTCATATTCATGGGTGGTGATGGTTTCCGACACCACATTGATCTTCATGCCACGGAACGGCTCGGCGGCCTTGATGAACCACTGCAATTCAGCCAGTTGCTGTTCAGGGGTAAGGGTTGAAGGCTTGAACTCACTGCCGATCCATTTTTTTGCTGCATCTTCGTACTGGTCGGCCCAGGCAGCGCCATGCGCGCTGGCCAGTACCAGCAACGCGGCAAGGGTCAAATGTCGCCTGTTGTGCTTGTTATCGAACATTGTGATCTCCCGTTTCAGTTATCCCACAGGGCCGCTCGCTCAGCCCCAGCGCAGCACCACCACCAGCCACGCCAGCGATAGCAGCGAGGCCACCCACAAGGGCCAGTCGCTGACGCCGACCACCAGCAGGTGCAGGTAGGCGCTGGCCAGCAGGCCGATGAACAAGCGGTCACCACGGCTGGTGACCAGCGGCAAGAAGCCCCGTCGCGCTACGCAGGGGCGGCGCAGTTCAAGCAGGGTCATGCCCACCAGCAGCACGCCAACGGCGACGAAGAACAGCGCCGTCGGCAGGGTCCAGGCCATCCACTCCATGCGTTGCCCTCCTCACACCCGGCCCAGGGCAAAGCCCTTGGCCACATGGTTACGCACGAACCAGATCACCAGCATGCCGGGCAAGATGGTCAGTACCCCCGCCGCCGCCAGCACACCCCAGTCGATGCCTGATGCCGACACGGTGCGGGTCATTACCGCAGCAATCGGCTTGGCGTTCACCGAGGTCAGGGTGCGCGCCAGCAGCAGTTCGACCCAGGAGAACATGAAGCAGAAAAACGCCGTGACGCCGATGCCGGAGCCAATCAGCGGAATGAAGAGTTTCACGAAGAAGCGCGGGAAGCTGTAGCCGTCGATGTAGGCCGTTTCGTCGATTTCCTTGGGCACCCCCGACATGAACCCCTCCAGGATCCACACCGCCAGCGGCACGTTGAACAGGCAGTGGGCCAGGGCCACGGCGATATGGGTATCGAACAGGCCAATCGACGAGTACAGCTGGAAGAACGGCAGCAGGAACACCGCCGGTGGCGCCATGCGGTTGGTCAGCAGCCAGAAGAACAGGTGGCGGTCGCCGAGGAAGCGGTAGCGCGAGAAGGCATACGCCGCCGGCAACGCCACCAGCAGCGAAATCAGCGTGTTCAGGCACACGTAATACAGCGAGTTGAGGTAGCCGCTGTACCAGCTGGCATCGGTGAAGATCACCCGGTAGTTGTCGAGGGTGAACGCCTGCGGCCACAGCGTCAGGCCACCCAGGATCTCGGTATTGCTCTTGAACGACATGTTCAGCAGCCAGTAGATCGGCACCAGCAGGAAGAAGAAGTACAGCAGCAGGGCCAGCGATTTGCGCGTGCTCATGGCCTAGTCCTTGTCGGCATGGGTCATGGCTGTGTAGAACAGCCACGACACCAGCAGGATGATCAGGAAGTACACCAGCGAGAACGCCGCTGCCGGGCCCAGGTCGAACTGCCCCACGGCCATGCGCGTGAGGGTCTGGCTGAGGAACGTCGTGGCGTTGCCCGGCCCGCCACCGGTCAGCACGAATGGCTCGGTGTAGATCATGAAACTGTCCATGAAGCGCAGCATCACCGCGATCAGCAGCACGTTCTTCAGCTTGGGCAGCTGGATATGGCGGAACACCGCCCAGCCCGAGGCACGGTCGATGCGTGCAGCCTGGTAGTACACGTCGGGGATGGCGCGCAGCCCCGAATAGCACAGCAATGCCACCAGCGAGGTCCAGTGCCACACATCCATCACCAGCACGGTGAGCCAGGCGTCGAACGGGTCACCGGCATAGTTGTAGCTGACCCCAAGCTTGGCCAGGGTGGCGCCGAGCAGGCCGATGTCGGCACGGCCGAAAATCTGCCAGATGGTGCCGACCACGTTCCACGGGATCAGCAACGGGATCGCCATGATGATCAGGCACAGCGAGGCCATACGCCCCTTGGTCGGCATGGTCAGGGCAATGCCGATACCCAGCGGGATCTCGATCAGCAGCACACAGGCGGAGTAGATGAACTGGCGCAGCAGCGCATCGTGCAGCGCCGGGTCACGCAGCACCTGGCGGTACCAGTCGGCACCGACGAAGTAGCGGTTGGACTGATCGAAGATGTCCTGCACCGAGTAGTTGACCACCGTCATCATCGGTACCACTGCGCTGAATGCCACCAGCAGAAACACCGGTAGCACCAGCCACCAGGCCTTGTTGTTCTGCACCTTGTTGCTCATGGCCCGGCCTCCAGCAGCACATCGTCGACGTACAACATCAGCCACTGCGCCGGCAGGCTGACCCAGGCCTGCTCCACGGGCAACGGGCGGTCCTCGCCCAGCCGCGCCTTGAGCGCGACACCGCCCAGTTCGAGGGTGACGATGCGGTAGGTGCCCAGGTCTTCGACATCCAGCACCCGTGCCGGGTGGGCATCATCGAACGGGCTGTCCCACAGCTGCACGAACTCTGGGCGAATGCCCACCTGCAGTCGCCCACATACTGTCTCCGCCAGGCGCTCGCGCAGGCCATCGGGCAGCGCCAGGTGGACATCGCCGAACACCACCCCGTCCGCCTTGGCACGCACGTCGATCAGGTTCATCCCCGGGCTGCCGATGAAGTAGCCAACGAAGGTATGCCGCGGCCGCTCGAACAACTCGCGCGGTGTGCCGAACTGGACAATGCGCCCGCCGTGCATCACCGCGATCTTGTCGGCGAAGGTGGAAGCCTCCAACTGGTCGTGGGTGACGTAGATCATGGTGATATTGAACTGCTCATGGATCTGCTTCAGCTTGCGCCGCAGCTTCCACTTCAGGTGCGGGTCGATCACCGTCAGCGGCTCGTCGAACAGGATCGCCGACACGTCATCGCGCACCAGGCCGCGCCCCATGGAGACCTTCTGTTTTTCGTCGGCACTGAGGTTGCGCGCCTTCTTGCGCAGCACGCCAGCCAGGTCGAGCACCTCGGCAATTTCTTCCACCCGGGCACGCACCCGGGCTTCATCCAGCCCCTGGTTGCGCAAGGGGAAGGCCAGGTTGTCGAACACCGTCATGGTGTCGTACACCACCGGGAACTGAAACACCTGAGCGATATTGCGCGCCTGTGGCGACAGCTGGTTGACCGGTTTGCCGTCGAACAGCACTTCGCCATGGGACGGCGTCAGCAGCCCGGAAATGATATTGAGCAAGGTCGACTTGCCGCAGCCCGATGGCCCGAGCAAGGCATAGGCACCGCCCTGCTCCCACACATGATCCAGTGCGTGCAGGGCATAGTCGGCCTCGCTGGCGGGCTGGCGGCTGTAACTGTGCGCCAGTTGGCGCAGGCGGATTTCGGCCATCACCCTCTCCTTGCCTGGCGCAACCCCGGGGCCTGCACCAACGTCCCGGCGCTGTCGAAGACGAACAACTTGTGCGTGGGGATGAACACGCGAATCGGCGTGTCCACCTGGTACTCGTGCACACCGGGCAGGTGCAGGACCATGCGCCAGTATTCGTTGCGCACATGCAAGAAGGTTTCTGAACCGCTGATCTCTGCCAGTTCCACCAGCACCGCCAGCTCCAGGTCATCGTCATGGGCCGGCACCAGGGTGATATGGCTGGGGCGCACGCCAAAGCGGTAGTCGCCCTCGGCCAGCGGCTGCAAGTCGGCATTGCGGGCAAAGTGTACAGCCTGGGCAAGGCTCACTTCGTTGCCACTGATACGGCCCGCCACCAGGTTTATCGGCGGCTCGGAAAACAGCTCGGCAGCCAGCACACTGCCCGGGCGCTGATACACCTCGGTGGTGGGCCCGCTCTGCACGATCCGGCCTTCGTGCACGAGGGTGGTGGTGCCGCCCAGCGCCAGCGCCTCGTTGGCCTCGGTGGTGGCGTACACGGCAATGCAATGACGCGCCGCAAACAGTTCGCGCAGTTCTTGGCGCAGGCCTTCGCGCAACTTGTAGTCGAGGTTCACCAACGGCTCATCGAAGAGGATCAACGAGGCATCCTTGACCAATGCCCGGGCCATCGCCGTGCGTTGCTGCTGGCCGCCGGAGAGTTCCAGCGGCAGGCGCTGCAGGTAGGTTTCGATGCGCAGCATCTCGGCAGTTTCCTGCACCCTCCGGCGGATCTGGTCCTCGGCCATGCGCGCCTGGCGCAGCGGCGAGGCGATGTTTTCGAACACGCTCAAGGTCGGGTAATTGATGAATTGCTGATACACCATCGACACATTGCGCTGGCGTACCGGCACACCGGTGACGTCCTGGCCATCCATCAGCACCCGGCCCTTGTCCGGGCGGTCGAGCCCCGCCATCAGGCGCATCAGGCTGGTCTTGCCGGCGAGGGTGCGGCCCAGCAGCACGTTGAACGAACCGGGCTCGAAACGCAGCGAAGCCTCGACGATCCAGGGCTGGTTATCGACGCTGCGGCTGACCTGCTCCAGCACCAGGGACATGGCGTGGCCTTCTTGTGATTGTTGTCTGCCATGCACAGCCAGTTCCGTGCCAGTCGCCCCCCCGGTGCTCTGGTCCGGGGCCTGGGTGGCAGCGCTGGCAAATCGCGGCTTCACACCTGAACACAATCACTGAACAACTGAACACTTGCCGGTTTGACAATGAACACCCGTGGACAACACTGAACAGCGGTCGGCCCATAACAACAACCCGAAGGACAGGCCCATGGCCGCATCCGCTTCGACCCACGCCCAGCTGATCCAGGCTTCCTGGGCCCGCTGCCGCGATCACGGCCTGCAGCCGCAGCACGCGCCGGATTTCGACTGCCTGACCCGCACCGAGCTAAGCGCCCTGCTGGAACAGCGCCAGGCGCTGCTGCGGCTGACCCGCGAGGAGGTACTGCCGCAATACACACACCTGCTGGGCAACGCCAGCTACCTGGTGATGCTGGCCGATGCCAGCGGCTGCATACTCGATAGCTGGGGCTCGCGGCGTTTCATCGAGCCGAACCAGCAGCAGGGTTTCAGCGCCGGTGCCCATTGGCTTGAGCGTGGCGTCGGCACCAATGCCCTGGGCACCACGCTAATTTGCGCCCAAGCGATCCACGTGGGCCAGGACGAGCACTTCCTGCGCCAGAACCGCTACATGTCCAGCGCAGCCGCCCCCCTGTTCGACGCCGCGCGGCAGCTGGTCGGAGTGCTCGACGTTGCCAGCGACGGCTACCTGCCGGCCAGCCAGACGCTTGGCCTGGTGCGCATGATGGGCCAGAGCCTGGAAAACCGCCTGATCCTCGCCGAGCATGCCGACCGGCATGCGCAGCTGATCTTCAATAGCGCCTCCGACAACCTCGACAGCCCTTGGGCCGGCCTGCTGGTGTTCGATGAGCGTGGGCAGGTGCTGGCCGCCAATCACCGGGCCGACAGCCTGCTCGGTGGTAATCCGCTGCGGCAGAACATCGAGCAGCTGTTCCAGTTGCCCCTGCAACAGCTGCTCAGTCATCCCCGAGAACAGGCATTTGCCCTGCAAGCCACCGGGCGCAACCGCTTTCATTGCCAGTGCCATCCCCCACGCAAAACCGCTCGCCGCCCCGAGGCCGACAGTGGCGAACCTCGCCTGGAAAAAGCGTTGCAACAGGCCGGCCTGTTACTGGAAAAAGACATCCCGGTGTTGGTGCAAGGTGAAACCGGCGTCGGCAAGGAAGTGTTCGTCGACAGCCTGCACCGCGCCAGCAGCCGCGCCAACCGGCCGCTGGTCGCCGTCAACTGTGCGGCGATCCCCGCCGAGCTGGTGGAGTCGGAGCTGTTCGGCTACGACAAAGGCGCCTTCACCGGCGCGCACCACAAGGGCAACCCGGGGCTGATCCGCAAAGCCCACCGCGGCATCCTGTTTCTCGATGAAATCGGCGACATGCCACTGCCCACCCAGGCACGCCTGCTGCGTGTGCTGCAGTCACGGAGCATCCAGCCGCTGGGCAGTGGCGAGCCGGTGGCAGTGGATATCCGCGTGGTGTCGGCCAGCAACCGCGACCTGGCCGAAGAAGTGCGCGCAGGGCGCTTTCGCCAGGACCTGTATTACCGCATCGCCGGCCTGGCCGTGGTGCTGCCGCCGCTGCGCGAACGCGGTGACCGGCGCCAGTTGATCGAGCAGGTGCATGCGCGTTTTCGCGACCCTGGGCAACCCACGCGGCTGTCCCCGGCCATTATCGACCTGCTGGATCAACACCCTTGGCCAGGCAACCTGCGTGAACTGACAAGCGTGCTGCAAGTTGCGCTGGCCTTGGCGGGCAACGGGCCTATCGGCGTCGAGCACCTGCCTGCGGGCTTTCTGGCCGAGTCGCCGATGGCGGTGCTGGTGGCGGCCGAAGAGACGGACCTGCAGATGCTGGTCGAGCAAGCCAACGGCAACCTGTCGGCGGTCGCACGCCGGCTCGGGATCAGCCGCACCACGCTGTACAAGCGTTTGCGGGCGCGATGAAGCCATATTTGCACCAATGCTGCACTTGACCGAGCGGCTGATGGCCGCTCAAGGGTCGCGCCACTGCACCGGCTGGCGGTAGGTCTGTGCCCAAGCTTGCACTTCATTGGCCGGCATCGGCCTGGCGATGCAATAGCCCTGCGCCAGCTCGCAGCCCAGGCCCATCAACACCCTGCCGTGTTCCACACTCTCCAGTCCTTCGGCTACGACCTCGCGGCCGAAGGCTCGCGCCAGGCCGATCACTGCGGCGGTCAGGGCAAGGTCATCCTGGTCGTGCAGGATGTCGCGCACGAACGACTTGTCGATCTTGATCGTCTGGGTCGGCAAGCGTTTCAGGTAACTCAACGACGAGTAACCGGTGCCGAAATCGTCCAGCGAAAAGCGCACGCCCAGCGCACGACAGGCGTCCAGGCAGCGGCTGACGTGCTGCAGGTTGTCGATGGCCACTGACTCGACGATTTCCAGGTCCAGCCGCGACGGGTCCACCTGCGGGTACGCTGCCAATAGCTGCTGCAGGCGCTCGGTAAAGTCACTGCGCTGTAGATGCCGTGCAGCGATGTTCACACTCAATGACCAAGGCTGCCCCTGGCGCCCCCAGGCCTGCAGCTGGCTCAGGGCCTGGCCGATCACCCATTCGCCGATTTCGACGATCAGGTCGGTCTGCTCAACCCAGGGCAGAAAATCGCCGGGCGGCACCACGCCACGGCCTGGCCGCTGCCAGCGCAGCAAGCCCTCGAAACCTAGCACCTGGCCACTGCGCAGGTTCACCTTGGGCTGGTAATACAGGCACAGCTCGTGGTTGTTCAGGGCCCGTCGCACCCGCGCCACCGTCTGGTGGGTGGCCTTGAGCTCCTGCTCCTGCGATACGTCGAACAAGTGATAGCGGTTGCGCCCGCGCTGCTTGGCCACATACATGGCCTGGTCGGCGTGGCGTACCAGCGTATCGGCATCTTCGTCATCCTGGGGGTACAGGGTCACGCCGATACTGGCGCTGAGCGACAGCGTGTGTTCGCGTACCACACAGGGCGCCGCCAATGCCCGCAACACCCGCCTCAGGGCTGCATGCAGCTGGCGCTCATCATCGACATTGCGCAGGATCAGCACGAATTCGTCACCCGACAACCGGGCCACGGCATCAGCACCGCGCAAGATACTCTTCAAGCGCTGCGCCACCTCCACCAGCAGCAGGTCGCCCACGGCATGCCCGTAGCCGTCGTTGACCGCCTTGAAGCCATCCAGGTCGAGCATGCACACCGCCAGCGAGATGTCTTCGCGGCGCGAGTAGGCCAGGGCCTGGTTCAGCAGCTCGGACAGGTAGACGCGGTTGGGCAGACCAGTTAGCACATCGTGGCCCACCCGCCATTGCAAGGTATGCAGCAGCTGGCGCTTCTCGGTGACGTCAAAGCGGATCGACACGTACTTGCGCACCTGGCCAGTCGCCGGGTCAACCAGTGGCACCATGGTGCTGTCGACCCAATACAGCGAACCGTCCCTGGACCGGTTGCAGATTTCGCCCTTCCACACCCGCCCGGCGGTCAGGGCCTGCCACATGCCGACGAAGAACGCCGGCTCGTGCAGGCCGGAGTTGAGGATACGGTGGTTGGCGCCCAGCAGTTCCTCGCGGCTGTAGCCCGAGATGCTGCAGAACTGCTGGTTGACGTACGTGATGTTCCCACGCAGGTCGGTTTCGGAAAAGATCGCGGCCGCGTCCACGGCCGCACGATAGTTATCATCCATGAAGCATCCTGCCTTAGCGGTTGAAGCGCTCCACCAGGGCGCGCAAGCCGACGCACACCTGTTCCAGTTCGGCCCCGCGCGAGGCGGCAGCGTTGGCGCTTTGGGCGCTGTGCTGGGCAATGCCGGCCACGCCATTGATCTGCCGCGAAACGTCTTCAGCCACTGCCGACTGCTGCTGCGAGGCGGTGGCCATCTGTTGGCTCATGTCACTGATACGCTGCACCGCATCACGAATGCCATGCAGTGCCTCGCGGGTTTCCTGTACCTGGGCAACGCCCTGCTCGGCGCCCGTGATGCCCTGGCTGGCAATTGTCACGGCTTCCTCGGCGCCACTGCGCAGGGTGTCGATGATGGCCTGGATGTGCAGGGTCGACTGGCGGGTCTTGTCAGCCAGCGCCCTCACCTCATCGGCGACCACGGCAAAACCACGGCCCTGTTCGCCCGCACGCGCGGCTTCAATGGCTGCGTTCAGGGCCAGCAGGTTGGTCTGCTCGGCAATACCGCGGATCATCCCGGCCGCCTCGGCGATGGCACCGGTCTGACCGGCCAGGTGGCTGACTGCCTGGTTGATCTGGGTCACCGTGCTGGCCAAGGTGCGAATGGCCGCGCCACTGGCATCGGCCACCTGGCTACCCTGTTCGGCCAACTGGTGCGCCGTGTGGGCTTCGGCCGCAGTCAACTGCACGTGGTTGGCCACTTCACCGATGGAGGCCGCCATCTGGTTCATTGCCGTGGCGCTCAGGTCGGTTTCTGCGCGCTGCTCCAGCAACGCTGCCTCGGTGCTGCGTGACAGCTGCCCGGCATCGTGGGCCGCCACCGCCATTTGCCCGGCCAGGTCACTCAACCGCGTCAACGCAGTTTTCAACCGTGCCTCTTCGCTGATCAGCATCAGTTGCAGCTGCCCGGCAGCGCCAGGCAGGTCGCTGTAAGTCAACGCCGCGACCGGGTCGGCGAAGGTACCTTCGGCACCCTCGACCACCTGCTGCATCTGGCGGCCGAGGGCGTTGCGTTTCCACAGGCCATAGGCCATGAACAGCCCCACGGTCAGCCCCTGCCCCACCAGGCCAGGCCACAGCTGGTTGGCGCCCAGCGCCAACAGCCCACCGGCCAGGGGCAACGTCAGTGCCTGCACCAGCAGGCTCAGCCGGCGCGGCGCCGACAGTACCGCCTGGCCGGTACGCATCCGCGCATACAAGGCCTCGGCGCGGGCCACCTGCTCACGCGTGGGGCACACCCGTACCGACTCATAGCCAACCACCCGCCCGCCTTCGAGGATAGGCGTGACGTAGGCGTTGACCCAGTAATAGTCGCCGTTACGGCAGCGGTTCTTGACGATGCCCATCCAGCTCTTGCCAGCCTTCAGGTAGCGCCACATCAACTCGTATACCGCCGGCGGCATGTCCGGGTGGCGCACCAGGTTATGCGGGCTGCCGATCAGTTCGGCATCGCTGTAGCCGCTGATGGCGGCGAATTCGGGGTTGCAATAGGTGATCAGGCTGGCGGTATCGGTAGCGGAAATCAGCCGCTGGCCAGAGGGAAAACGTTGCTCGACCGGGGTTACCGGCAGGTTGAGGCGCACGATGAGACTCCATTCAAGGGGGTGCCAGGCGCTTGCTGCGAGCCTTTGCGGGATAAAAAATCCGTCAATGCGCTCTCAGTGACTGCCCGGTCAGGCGCGGATTCTACGAGTCCCGCCACATAAAGCAAATCAACCTTACGGATCATGGCGTTATCGATGATTCAACGTTCCCGGCTGCGCTTGGCAAGCTGATTGCAGCGGTATTCCCCGGCAGTGGCCGGGCCCTGCACAAACGCGTGCGGGCTCCCCTCACGGCACGCACCGAAGTAGAGCCTGGCAAGCCAAATTGCACCACAACTGGTCAGACCGGTAAGGCCAAAAACCCTTGCAATGTAGGATTTTTCGCGCTTTTATGGCTTCGCGCTGAACAAACCGGTAAGACCACAATAATTAAGTCCTGCGCTCTTTCGCCCCGTGCGGCTACCGAAGCAAGGACACCGATCAGAGACTCCCCCCATGCTCAAATGGTGCTCGCGTTCGATATTCCTGCAAGTCGTGCTCGGCCTTGCCCTCGGCATCGCCTGCGGTCTCAGTTTTCCCGACCTCTCCCTGCAACTAAAACCCCTCGGCGACGGCTTCATCAAGCTGATCAAGATGCTCATCGGCCTGATCGTGTTCTGCGTGGTGGTCAGCGGTATCTCGGGGGCGGGCGACCTGAAAAAGGTCGGGCGCATCGGCCTGAAGTCGGTGATCTACTTTGAAGTGCTGACCACCCTGGCGCTGGTGATCGGCCTGGTGTTCGCCTTCAGCAGTGGCATCGGCAGCGGTGCCAACATCCACCTGGACCAGTTGTCCAGCGCCGATGCCAACGGCCTGGCCGAGCGCGGCCAGCACATCCATGGCGCCACGGCTTTCTTCATGGACCTGATACCCACCTCGGTTGTGGGTGCCTTCGCCGACAACAACATTCTCCAGGTGCTGCTGTTCTCGGTGCTTTTCGGTAGCGCACTGAACCTGGTGGGTGACTCGGCCGCCGGCATCTCAAGGCTGATCAACGAACTGAGCCATGTGATCTTCCGCATCATGGGCATGATCGTGCGCCTGGCCCCCATCGGCGTGTTCGGCGCCATCGCCTTCACCACCAGCAAGTACGGCCTGGAGTCGCTGCAGCACCTGGGCGGGTTGGTGGCACTGTTCTACCTGACCTGCGCCGGCTTCGTGCTGATCGTGCTGGGTACGGTGATGCGCCTGTCGGGCCTGAAGCTGCTGCCATTGATCAAGTACCTGCGTGAAGAGCTGACCATCGTCCTTGGCACCGCGTCGTCCGACGCCGTGCTGCCACAGATCATGCGCAAGCTGGAGCACCTGGGCATTGGCAGCTCCACGGTCGGCCTGGTCATCCCCACCGGCTACTCGTTCAACCTCGACGGCTTCTCCATCTACCTGACCCTGGCCATCGTGTTCATCGCCAACGCCACCGGCACGCCGCTGGAAATGACCGACCTGCTGACCATCCTGCTGGTGTCGCTGGTGACTTCCAAGGGGGCTCACGGCATCCCAGGCTCGGCGCTGGTGATCCTCGCCGCCACCCTGACAGCCGTGCCGGCGATTCCGGTGGTGGGCCTGGTGCTGGTGCTGGCGGTGGACTGGTTCATGGGCATCGGCCGGGCATTGACCAACCTGATTGGCAACTGCGTGGCCACCGTGGCCATCGCCCGTTGGGAAAAGGACATTGACCTGGAGCGCGCGCAGAACGTGCTCGACGGCAAGCTCGGCTTTACCCCGACGCCGCGCAAACAGCCCAACACACATCATCAACAGGAATTTTGACCGAAAGTGGCCGGCGATGACGCCGGCCCTTGCAGGAGCGAACCGTGATCAGCTCATCGACCGTCGTCACCTCAGTGGTGGAAAAACTGCGCCAGGCCCTGGCCCGGGGCCAATGGCGCACCGGCGACATGCTGCCGGGCCAGCGTGAGCTGGCCGAACAGCTGGGCATCAGCCGCCCAAGCCTGCGCGAAGCGGTGACCGTACTGGAAACCCTGGGCCTGGTACGCTCCCTGCCGGGCAAGGGCGTACTGGTACTGGACGCCGACGCCGTCATCCAGGAACCAGGCATGGACACCAGCGCCGCGGCCAGCCTGGCCGATGTGCTGGAGCTACGCTACACCCTAGAACCCTTCATCGTCGGGCTGGTGGCGCAGTCGGCCAACAGCCAGGACGTCGGCCAGTTGCGCCTCACCCTGATGGACATGCGTGAAGCGCTGGAGGCCGGTGACAGCGAAGCCGGGGTAAAAGCCTACATCGCGTTCCATGAGGCGTTGTTCACCCTTACCACCAACCCGATCTTCCAGAGCGTGGTGCAGCAGACCGGCAATGCCTTGAAGCAAAGTGCCGACATGCTGCGCAATTCGCCGGAACACCTGGCCGCGCGGCTCAAGGAAAACGAAGCCGTGGTTCGCGCCATTCGCGAACGCAACAGTGCCCAGGCCAGCGCCCAGATGCGCCAGCACATTCTGGCCGAAGGCCAGCGCATGGGCATCCCGTTGAACATCCCGGACGACCACCCGCGCCCATGACCCCAGGAGAGCGACCATGAACGCCGCCCCCCACCTGCCATCCCTGCTGGCTGCTGGCGAAACCCGCCTGTCGGCCGAGCAGATCTACCCTCGGCTGTTCGACGCCATTCTCGAACAGCGCCTGCCACCGGGGGCCCTGTTGCCCGAGCAGGCGCTGGGCCATGCCTTTGGTGTCAGCCGCACCGTGATTCGGCGTGTACTTGGGCGCCTGTCCGACCAGCAGGTGGTGGTGCAGCGCCCCAGCCACACCGCGCACCTGGCCGCGCCCGACCCGGACCAGGCGCGCCAGGTGCTCAGTGCCCGGCGCCTGGCCGAAACCACACTGATCACCCTGGCTGCCCAGCGCGCCCGGCCGGCGCAGGTGCGCCAGCTGCGGCAACTGGTGGACCGCGAACGCCAGCACCATGAGAGCGGCGAACGTTGCGCGGCGATCCGCCTGGGCGGCGAGTTTCACCTCAAGCTGGCCCAGGTTGCAGCCAATGCGCCACTGGCGCGGTTTCTCAATGGCCTGGTTCCCATGACCTCGCTGATCATCGCCCGCTACGAATCGCCGTGCTGCGACCACTGCGCCTGGCAGGAACATGCGGCGATCATCGATGCCGTGGAGCAAGGCAATGCCGAGGCGGCGCTTGGGCTGATGCACAAGCACCTGGACCGCCTGGAAGAAAAGCTCGACCTGAAATAACCGCTCATGCTGACGCGGTTCCTGTAGGAGCAGCCTTGTGCTGCGAAGAAGCCATAGCTGGCGAAGATGATCTTTTGCCTTGCCGGCCTCTTCGCAGCACAAGGCTGCTCCTACAGGGGCCGCGGTGGCCGGGCGATGGGCTGCACAGCAGCTCCAATAACCCCACTCTATACTGCGAGAACCACCCCAGCCTCTACCAGGGAGGCGGTTGCGTGAGTTCTCGAATCCCTCTGCTGCTGTGCCTTCTGCTGGCGCTCGCCGGTTGCGCGGGCAAGCGCCCGCCTGCCCCGCCACCCCCTGCGGTGCTCACGCCCGCCGCCTGGCAACGCATCGACCAGGAACTGATCGATGCCTCGGTCGGCGCCGCCGGTTCGGCCAACGACTATGCCCGGCGCTCCATGCGGGTGTGGCGGGAGCAGGTACAACAGCGCACTGAAAGTGACTTCATCCCCTGGTTCACCGGCTACTGGACCCAACAGTGGCTGACCCTCAAGGTGGCCTGGTACAAACTGGACAGTGGCAAAGGCCGGGAACCTGCGGAAAAGCGCCTGGCCCTGTACCTGCAGGAGCAGTACCACGAGCGGGTGATCGAGCCGGTGGCCGAACAGATCAACCCCGAGGGCATCCGCGACCGGGCCTGCGAGCTGTACCTGCAACTGTTCGGCCAGCAGCTGCCAGCCATCATCAGCCGCTACAACGCACCGCCCGAGCAGCTCAGCCAGCGCCTCAACCGGATCCCCGCCATCGCCCTGGGGCCACCGGATGCCCGCAATGCCAGTCTGTATCAACTGCTACGGGCCAAGCCGCTGGACCAGCAGCCGGCCTGGCAAGCCATGCGCCAGCACCTTCACCAACTGGCCAGCAAAGGCCCCGGGAAGACCGATATCGGGCTGAATTCGGTGGCCACCCAGGCGAGCGACAAGCTCGGCGCTACCCTGGCCCCACGCGGCATCGCCAGCGCCGTGGCATCGGCAGTCGGCAAAGTGGCAGGGGCCATGATTTCGATCGCCGCGGCCGGCTACGGCATGATGACCCATGACCGCGAACAGCCGCAGATGGTCGAGCAGTTGCGGGTGATCCTCAACGTGGCACTGAACCAGGAATGGCAGGAGTTGATGGAGAACCGCCAGAGCGGGGCAATGGCTGGGGTGTATTATCTGTCGGGGCAGGTTGAGGACAGCTTGCTGGCCAGCATGCCGCGGCCAGCCGAGCAACCGGCGGAGCAGCAGGTGAAGCAGCAGCAAGAACCTTTGATCATCCGCCTGCCGCCTTAGGCGGTAGCCATGGCCGAGCTAGGCAGCCCAAACACCCGGTCAAACGCCCAGTTGTAGGCAAAGGTGTAACAAGGCACCAGAATGATGAATGCCATGTCCACCAGCAGCGCTTCAACCAGCGTCATGTCCAGCCACCAGGCAATCAGCGGGATCAGGTACACCACCAGGGTCAGCTGAAAACCGATGGCATGCGCCACTCGGCGCCCCACGCTGCGACCGCGCTTGGCCTGGCGGCTCTCCCAGTGTTCAAACAGGGTGTTGTAGACCAGGTTCCAGAGCATGGCGATGGTGGTGATCATGACCGCCAGTGGCCCGGTATGCGACGCCTGGGTGTCCGACAGGTAGGCCAGCCCGAGGGTCGACATACACAGCCCGATCAATTCATAGAAAGTCACGTAGACCAGTTTGCGTTTCAGTCCCTGCACCCGGGGTTACCTCCAATGACAATAGCGATGGGGCGAGATCATGCTTCATCGTGCTTGACAGCAAAAGTCAGCAGCTGTCAGATCTACTGACAGGAGGCTGCCATGAACTTTTCCAGCGACAACATCCAGCTGTTTCTTGCCGTGCTCGACCGCGGCTCGTTTTCCGCCGCCGCACGCGCCCTGCAGCGGGTGCCGTCGGCCGTGAGCATGGCCATCGGCAACCTTGAGGCCGAACTTGGCTACAGTCTGTTCGAACGTGGCTCGCGTGAAGTTCGCCCAACCGCACAAGCCCTGGCCCTGGAGCCACACGCCAGGCTGATTGCCGAGCAACTGGGGCTGCTGCAGGTTCATGCCCAGGAGCTGTCCCAGGGTTTGGAAAGCAGCTTGAGCGTGGCCGTTGTGCCAGACATCGATCACCGCCCCTTGCTGGCGGCCATCGCCCGCCTGGGCGAGCGCCACCCGTTGCTGGACATCGCCCTGCTCAGCGCCCCGCACGAAGAAGCCCTGCATCTGCTGGACAGTGGGCGGGCCGACCTCTGTGTGGCCTTTGCCGGCCTGCAGGTCGATGCCCGCCGAGGCTTCCAGCACATCGGCATGGAGTCGCTGGTGGCGACCCTGTCGCCCACCCACCCGGCCTTGCGCGAGGGGCGCATTCACTACCTCGAAGACCTGACCCGGGTGCGCCAGATTCTTGTTCGCAGCCGCGACCTGCCGCTGGCCGACCCGCGCCCGCTGATTGGTGCAACGCATTGGTCCACCGACAGCTTCGACCTGGCATTGCAGATGGTCGAAGCCGGCCTGGGCTGGGGCGACCTGCCGCTGTCGCGGGTCGCGCCGCTACTGGCCAGCGGACGCCTGGTACGCCTGGATTTTCGCAATACCCGCAACGAGTTGCAGCTGCCGGTACACATTTTTTGGCGCAAACAACAACCGCTGCAGCAGGCTGCACGGCTGTTGATTGAACAGCTGGCGAATCAGTGACTGCCGCCTGTCGAAACGCCCCTAAGAAATTACTGTAAGTGCTTCAATCTTTTACCCCTTGGGCCGATATCCAGATCGACAGGCCCCGCATCGCGTCATGAGCGTGCTGCGCCCTCCCCTCATTGGCTCAAGGTCTCGAAACATGAACCTGAAATTTCGCCACAAGATCCTGCTCAGCGCCTGCGGCGTCGTGGTCCTGGCATTTGCCCTGTTCACGCTCTACAACGACTACCTGCAACGCAACACCATTCGCCAGAACATCGAAGCCTCGGTGCAGCAGTCCGGTGCACTGACCGCCAGCAGCGTGCAAAACTGGATGAGCGGGCGCATCCTGGTGCTGGAAAACCTGGCCCAGGACATCGGCCAGCAAGGTGCCGGCGAGACCCTGGCCGGGCTGATCGAGCAGCCTTCCTACACGCGCAATTTCCTGTTCACCTACCTGGGCCAGGCCAACGGGGTGTTCACCCAGCGCCCGGACACCCAGATGCCTGCCGGTTACGACCCCCGCCAGCGCCCGTGGTATGGCGCCGCCGCCAACGCCGGGCAAACCGTGCTGACAGCCCCTTACCAGGGCGCCGTCGGTGGCCTGATGGTGACCATCGCCACCCCGGTGAAGAGCAAGAACAATGGCGAACTGCTGGGTGTGGTCGGTGGTGACGTGACCCTCGACACCCTGGTCGAAATCATCAACTCGGTCGATTTCGGTGGCATCGGCCATGCCTTCCTGGCCGACGCCAATGGCCAGGTGATTGTCAGCCCAGAGAAAGACCAGGTGATGAAGAACCTCAAGGACATCTACCCCGGGAGCAATCTGCGGGTTGCCGCCGGCATGCAGGATGTCACCCTGAACGGCCAGGACCGCATCATCTCCTTCGCCCCGGTGGCCGGGCTGCCGTCGGCGCAGTGGTACATCGGTCTGTCGATCGACAAAGACAAGGCTTACGCCGCGCTCAGCCAGTTCCGCACCTCGGCGATCATCGCCATGCTGATTGCCGTGGCGGCCATCGCCGGCCTGCTCGGCCTGCTGATCCCGGTGCTGATGAGCCCGCTGACCACCATGGGCCGCGCCATGCGCGACATCGCCGAGGGTGAAGGTGACCTTACCCGCCGCCTGACCGTGCAGAACAAGGACGAGTTCGGCGAGCTGGCCACCTCGTTCAACCGCTTTGTCGAGCGCATCCATGCCTCGATCAGCGAAGTGTCTTCGGCCACCCGCCTGGTGCATGACCTGTCGGAGAAAGTGGTCAGCGCGTCCAACGCCTCGATCAGCGGTTCTGAAGAACAGAGCATGCGCACCAACAGCGTGGCCGCCGCCATCAACGAGCTGGGTGCCGCCACCCAGGAAATCGCCCGCAACGCCGCCGATGCCTCGCAGCATGCCAGCGGCGCCAGCGAGCAGGCCCACGGCGGACGTGAAGTGGTCGAGGAAGCGATCAGCGCCATGACCGCCCTGTCGCAGCGCATCAGCGAATCCTGCGCGCAGATCGAAACGCTTAACGCCAGCACCGACGAAATCGGCAAGATCCTCGACGTGATCAAGGGCATCTCGCAGCAAACCAACCTGCTGGCCCTGAACGCCGCCATCGAGGCGGCCCGTGCCGGTGAAGCTGGCCGTGGTTTTGCCGTGGTGGCCGACGAAGTGCGCAACCTGGCGCACCGCACCCAGGAATCGGCGGAAGAGATTCACCGCATGATCACCAGCCTGCAAGTAGGCTCGCGCGAAGCGGTGCACACCATGAACACCAGCCAGGTGTCCAGCGAGCAGACTGTGCAGGTGGCCAACCAGGCCGGTGTGCGCCTGGCCAGCGTGACCCAGCGCATTGGCGAAATCGATGGCATGAACCAGTCGGTGGCTACCGCCACCGAAGAACAGACTGCCGTGGTCGAGAGCCTGAACCTGGACATTACCCAGATCAACGCCCTGAACCAGCAGGGTGTGGAAAACCTCAACGACACCCTGCGCCATTGCGACCAGCTGGCCCAGCAGGCCGGGCGCTTGAAGCAACTGGTGGGCAGCTTCAGGATTTAAGCCCTGTCATAGACGGCAACGGCCACCGCCTGTTGCCGCCTGTACTGGCCCAATCGCCGGCAAGCCAGCTCCCACAGCCAAAGCGCTGACCATAAGCCCTGAATATCCCTGTGGGAGCTGGCTTGCCGGCGATTGGGCTGCGCAGCAGCCCCTTATGCCACCGCCGCCTTGACGGCCCTGCCCCGCCGCACCCAGGCAAGCAACACCGCCGCCATCAGCACGAACCCCAGGTAGCCAAAGAACGGGTACACCTCGCCCACCAGGCTGATGAACCCCACCAGGCTGCAACCAAACGCCACCACCCCGCTAACCACCGAGCCCCAGCGGAACTTCGCCGTGCCCGCCGGCAGCAGCCGTGAAAGGAACGAGAACAACGTACCCACCGCGGTGTTGACGATCATGCCGAAGATGATCAGGCACATCACCAGCCCCAGCAGCGGCGACACCTCGCTAGCAATCGACAGCATCGGCATGGGCAAGTCGGCCACGCTGTCCAGGCGCGACAACAGCCCGGCACTCATCACCAGCATCAGGCCACCCAGCGCCGCGCCGCCGAGCAGGCCACCCCACATTGCGGTTTTCTCGCCCTTGGCCGAGCCGCCTAGAATGGCCAGGATCGGCGCGCCGGCCACAATGTTGTAACACACATACAGGAACGCGCCCAGCAGCCAGTGGCGGGTGCCGGCTTGTTGCTGGCTGGCCAGGTGATCGAGCGCGGCGAAGCTCTGCTCGCGGGTGAATACGGCATACAACGCGATTGCCGACGCCACCAGAATCAACAGCGGGGTGATGGCGCCAATGGCCAGGATCACCTTGCGCACGTCCAGGCACACGATGCCCACCACCACCAGCGTTACCAGCACGCTGCCGGTGAGTGCCGGAATGCCGAACTGCTGCTCCAGCAGCGCACCACCGCCGGCCAGCATGACCACGGTGACGGCGAACATGAAAAAGGTGATCAGCCAGTCGACGAACAGGCCCAGGTGGCGGCCGCAGATGGCCTGGATCACATCCTTGTGCGATGTGGCCTGCTGGCGGTTGCCCAACGCCGCCAGGGCCATGCCGAGGAAGGTGAACAGGGCGGCGCTGACCAGTGCGCCGACCAGCCCCCACACGCCGAAGTCGACAAAGAACAACAACAGTTCCCGCCCTGAAGCGAACCCTGCCCCCACGATCACGCCGACAAATGCGCCGGCAATCTTCAGTTGCTCTTGCATGTGAACCTCTGGATTTATTGTTGTTGTCTTACTGCCACCCCATATCTCTTGTAGGAGCAGCCTTGCGCTGCGAAGAGGCCGGTAAGGTCGTTGCAAGCGCTTTGGCTTTACTGGCCTCTTCGCAGCGCAAGGCTGCTCCTACAAAAGCTTCGTGCTTGGTTACTCGCCGCCGACAAACGCCTGCACTTCAATCTCCACATCCACCCCCAGCGCCAAGGCCGAGGCCACGGTCGAACGCACCGGCAGCGCCGCGCCGAAGAACTCTTTGTAGACCTCGTTGAAACCGGCGAAATGGCTCATGTCCGACAGCCATACCGTGGCCTTTACCACTTGATCGAAGCGCGCGCCGCAAGCCGCCAGGCTTTCGGCGATGCGCTCGCAGGCTGCGCGGGTCTGGGCCTGGATATCACCGCGCACTACTTCACCACTGGTGCTCATCGGCACCTGGCCGGAGAGGAACAGAAAACCACCCGCCTTCACCGCACGGGAAAACGGAAACGGCAGGCTGCTGGGGAAACGCTGGATGTCATTGCTCATGAGATGCTCCTTTCAAGGTTGCTGGAAACGGGCCGGGGACAGGCGCTCGGGCGCCACCCCCTGGCTGACAAGACCAGGACACAGGGGGTGGCCAAGCAGCAGGTCGGCGGCCAGGCGCGAGGCGCCGGCGGCCGACTGGATGCCATAGCCACCTTGCGCCGCCAGCCAGAAAAACGCGGGGGCGTGTGCATCGAAACCGATCACCAGGTCCCCGTCGGCAACGAATGAGCGCAGCCCGGCCCAGGTGTGGCTGGGGCGGCGGATCGCCAAGGTGGTCATGGCTTCGATGTTGTAGATGCCCAAGGCGACGTCGAGCTCTTCGGGCGCGGCGTCCTGGGGTTCGACCGGGTCGGCATTGGCTGGCGACCCCAGCAACTGGCCGGCGTCGGGCTTGAAGTAGAAGCTTTCGTCGACGCCGATCACTGCTGGCCAGCGGGCGAAGTCCTGGTCTGCCGGGCCGGGGAAGGTGAACGCGCTGCGCCGGCAAGGTTGCAGGCCGATGCGCGCCACGCCGCACTGCTCGGCCACGCGGTCAGCCCAGGCGCCAGCAGCGTTCACCAACTGACGGGCCTGCACCCGGCTGCCGTCACCCAGCTCCACCTGCCACAGGCCGTCCAGGTACGAGGCCTGGACAAGCTCGGCGTTGCAGCGCAGCTCTCCGCCGGCGGCGCGATAACCGCGCAAGAAGCCTTGGTGCAGGGCGTGAACGTCCAGGTCCATGGCACCCGGTTCAAGCACTGCCCCGGCCAGGGTTTCGCCACGCAGGCTGGGCACCAGGGCCAGGGCGGCGTCACGGTCAAGCAGGCGGACTTCGGTGCCATTGGCCAGGTTCTGCGCATGGGTCTGCTCAAGCAGCTCGCGCTGCTCCACGCTGGCCACATACAGGCAGCCGCGAGGTTCCAGCAGCGGATGCTCACAGAAGCCTTGCGGCGGCGTTTCGTAAAAGGCCCGGCTGGCGCGGGTCAGTGCCTGGATCTGCGCGGTGCCGTAGGCCTCCATGAACATGGCCGCCGAGCGCCCGGTGGAGTGGTAACCAGGCTGTGATTCGCGCTCGAGCACCAGTACGCGCTGCTGGCCAGCCAGGCGATAGCCCAGCGACGCACCGGCAATGCCGGCACCGATGATCAGGGTGTCGTAGGTTGGGGTCATGCACGCTCCTGCCAGGCTAATTATCATTTATGAGAATTCTAATATATGAGAATTTAGAAATACGCAAGTGTCCAAGGTAAGATGCCCGACCAACGCCTATGCCGAGAGCCCTGAATGCCCGCTGCCCTACCCCTGCTTGACCGCACTGTAGTCGGCCAGCGCCTGCGCCAGGTGCGCAAGGCGCGCCAGATGACACTCAAGCAGTTGTCCGAAGCCAGTGGCGTACCGGTGTCCACCCTGTCGAAGATGGAGCTGGCACAAGTCTCGGTCAGCTACGAGAAGCTGGCTGCCGCCGCACGGGCGTTGAATGTCGACATTGCCCAGTTGTTTCGCGCCGGCGGTACGGTCACCACCCCGGTGCCGGTGACCGTGGTGGTCGACTCGCTACCTGCAGCGGCGGGGTACTCCACCGGCACCTACGACTACCACCCCATTGCTGGCGACTTCCCCGAGCGGCGCATGACCCCGGCCTATGCCCGCATCATCGCCCGCGAACGGGGCCAGTTCGACGACTTTATCCGCCACCCCGGGCAAGAGTTCGCCCTGGTGCTGAGCGGGCGCGTGCGCATCGAGTTCGAAACCGGTGAAGCCGTGAGCATCGGGCCGCAGGAAACCGCGTACTTCGACAGCCAAGTGGGGCACATCTACCTGTCGGAAAGCGAGGATGGCGGGGACGCGCATGTGATGGTGGTGATGACCGATCGCTGAAGGCGCCCGGTTATAACCTAATAACGAACAAGTCTATTTGGCTATAAAAAAATCTATATGCTGGCTGCATCCGATAACGGGCAAAGATGGGCAGTCGAGTAGCGTATGGATGTAGGTTCTTTCGGTTTCACCATTGCTGGCCTGGTCGTGGGTTTCATCGTCGGCATGACCGGCGTCGGTGGCGGCTCGCTGATGACCCCGATCCTGTTGTGGTTTGGCATCAGCCCGGCGACGGCCGTCGGTACCGACCTGCTCTATGCGGCAATTACCAAAGCCAGTGGCGTCTGGGTGCATGCGCGCCACAAGAACATCGACTGGAAGATCACCGGCCTGCTCAGCCTGGGCAGCGTGCCCGCCGCAGCGCTGACGCTGTGGTTCCTCAACACCCTGCACACCGACACCTCGGCGCTCAACGCCATCATCAAGCAGGGCCTGGCGGTGGTACTGATCCTGACCGCGCTGGCCATCCTGTTCAAATCACGCCTGCAGGCTTTTGCCAGCCGCCATGCCGGTGACCACTACCACCTCAGCGACCGTAGCCTGAACACCCTTACCGTGCTTACTGGCGTGGTACTGGGGGTAATGGTCACCCTCACCTCCATCGGTGCTGGCGCACTGGGTACGGTGGCGCTGTTCCTGCTGTACCCGTTTCTGGTCACGCGCCGCCTGGTCGGTACCGAAATCGCTCATGCCGTGCCGCTCACCCTCGTAGCAGGCCTGGGCCACGCCGGCATGGGTAACATGGACTGGTCGTTGCTGGGTTACCTGCTGCTGGGCTCGCTGCCGGGCATATACCTGGGCAGCCACCTCACCGGACGGATCTCCGACCGCGTGCTGCGTCCATGCCTGGCGGCGATGCTGCTGCTGATCGGCTACAAGCTGGCGTTCTGACCTTCAGCCCAGGCGCAGGCGCCACTGCCCGGTAAAGCTCAGCTCAAGGCGCGAAAGCGGCAGCACGTCGATACGCTGGCTGGCCTGCATCGGGCACCCCAACACCTGTACCAGCACGGCGCGCATGACCATCGGGTGAGTCACCGCCAGCCACTCACCCGGCGTGTCGAAAGCCGCCAGCCAGGTGGCCACACGCTGGCATAGCGCAGCAAACGACTCCCCACCATGCACCGCACTGGCAGGGTCCTGCAGCCAGTCTGCCAACGCCTGCGGTTGTTCGGTTTGCAACTGCTTCAACGGCAAACCCTGCCAACGCCCCAGGTCGCAATCGGCCAATGCCGGCTCGATCTGCGCCGGCCCCGACAACCACGCCGCCGTCTCGCAGGCTCGCCGCTCTGGCGCAGTCAGCACCTGCATGCCGGGCACGATGGCGTCGGGGTGTTGGGTCAACGGCAAGATGCCGTCATCTGCACGGTGCAGGTGCCCGGTCTTCTGGGCCTGGGTCAGGGCATGGCAGATCAGGGTAAGGCGGACGGCTTTCACCGGGGCTCTCTCGCAGCAGGCAGGGGCCCATGGTTTAGCATGCTGCGAGGCTTTTGGCTGCAACGATGTCGCCGCCCGCACAAACGCGTATCCCTTGTAGGCGCGTTCAGTTCATAAATGGGCAACCACCTGCACCAGACCCCACACCGGCAGCGCCCCCACCAATGCCACCGCCAGCCGCGGCCAGTACGGCAGCAACATCACCAGCACCAACCCCGCCAGCGACAGCACGCCGAACCAGGCCACCGGCCCCATGGCCCAGCCCCAGGCCTGGGCACACAGCGTCAGGCTCGCCAGCAACGCCAACCAACCGGCACTGCGCAGGCTGATCCTCCACGCGCGCGGGCAGGTGCGATTCCACACCTGTTTGTAATGCCGCTCCAGCCCCTGGCACAGCCCGAGCATACCGGCATAAGCGAACAGCACTGCGCCTGCAATCCACATCATCATGCCTCGGCCTCCTGTTGCCGCCCTGTGCGGGCCTTCTGCTGCACCGGTTGTGCTTGCCGCACCCGCCAGGCCACCAGCCCAACCAACACGCCCAGTACCAAGGCACAGGCCGCTACGCCCAGGCGCATGGCGTCTTCGAGGCCGCCAAACGCACCCAGGCCGATGCACAGCAACGCCGTCAGCAACAGTTGCTCGGCCCATGCCCGGCGTGCCGGCCTGACACCCGCATGCAACAGCGACAGCAGCCATACACCAAAGAATGCACGTACTTCCCAGCTCTCCCGCTGTACCAGTTCCACCGGCAACAAGCGGCTGGCCCACAGCAGCCCGACGCACGCCAGCAGCAAACCGCTGATGAAGCCCACGTTGCACACCTCTGCCACCCGGTACCAGCGCCGTGCCGAAGCATCGGCAGTGGCATTGACATACTTGCGCCCGCGCTTCACGCAGAACAGCACCAGGCCGCTGGCGATCATCAGGCAGCTGACCAGCCCGCACACGAAGTACAGCCAGCGCATCGGATAGCCGCCGAACTGCGCGAAGTGCAGGCCGACCATGACCCGTTGGGTCAAAGGCACCGCGCGCCATTCAGGCACGTCACTGAGCAGTTGCCCGCTGACGCCATCGAAGACCATGGCCTGCCCCTTGGCCAGCGCGATGCGATTGCCCAGTTCGGGGCGGATTTCGACACGTGCCGCCGCCGTGTTCGGGTTGCGGATATTCAAGCCGCCAATCGGCCCGAGCCGCGCCTCGGCCTGGGCCAACAGCGGTGCGACATCCACCAGCGCGGCCGGCTGCCTGGCCAGGCCACGGGGCTGTTCCACGCGAGCATTGCCTTGGGCCTGGAAGTAGGCGCGTGTGTCGCCGGCAAAGAGCGCATCGATCCCGGCGGGGATGTAGATGAGCATGAATATCACCAGGCCGGTGTAGGTGATCATCAGGTGGAACGGCAGCAACAGCACCGCACTGGCGTTGTGGAAATCCAGCCACGAGCGCTGGCCCTTGTTCGGCCGGAAGGTGAAGAATTCCTTGAAGATCTTCTTGTGAATGACAATGCCGGTAATCAAGGCCGCAAGCATCACCAGCGCCAACGCGCCGACGACGAAAATGCCCCAGTTGCGTGGCAGGTCGAGGGTGAAGTGAAAGCGGAAGAAGAAGTTGCCGCCGACACTGTCGCGCACCTCGATGGCCTCGCCGGTGCGCGGGTCGAGTTGTACGCCACCGCCGTGGCGGCGCTCGCCGGTAGACACGCGCAACCCGGGCGCGCGTTCGCTCGGCAGGCTGATCCCCCAGTTGCCGGCCTGCGGTTCATGGGCCTGCAGGTAGTTGATAGCGCGCCGGGCAGCGTCGGCCTGGGACACCTGGGTGGCCGGGATTTCCGGCTGCATCCAGTGGTTGAGCTCCTTGTCGAACACCGCCAGGGTGCCGGTGACGAAGATGGCGAACAACAGCCAGCCGAAGATCAGCCCGGCCCAGGTGTGCAGCCAGGCCATCGATTGGGTGAAAGTGTTCTTCATGCCAGCCGCTCCATTACCTGCGGCCAGAAACCGATCAGGGCAAGGGGCGCAGCCAGTGCCAGCGGCGCCCAGGCGCGCAGGGCATCACGGCAGGCGAAGGCCCAGAGGATGGCGACGGTGTAGAAAATGAACGCCGGCAGGGTCGCGACAATGACCGCATCGGCGGCAGATAGCGGCAGGATGCGGGCCAGGCAGGCACTGGCGGCGTAGCTGAGGGCGTAGCCGCCGAGCAGTGCGGCGGCGCTGCGGGAGAGTAGTTGTAGCCAGGCAGGGGCTTTGATCATCGGAGGGTTCCTTGAGGTCCGGTGATGAGGCCAGGGCTGCATAGCGGCCCCTTGGATCAGAAGTTGATATTCAGCGCAGCAAACACCGCCCTGCCCGGCTGGTTATACGTGTTGGCCCCCGAACTACTGGCGTTGCCGCCACGCAGGATCTGCTTGTCGAACACGTTGTTCACGCCCACCCGCACGTCGTAGTTGGCGTTGAACTTGTACCCGGCGCTCACGTCCACCAGGCCATAGGCCTCGACGTCCTGCTGCGCGGCCTTGTCGTAGTCTTGCTGGGTGCGGTAGTTGTAGGTCGGCGACTTCTGTTGACCGAAGTAAGTACCCGCCACCTGGAACGACAGCTGCTCCGTGGCGCGCCAGTCAAGGGTGGTGTTGACGGTATATTCCGGGATCACCGACAGCGGTTCGCCAGTCTCGCGATTGTCGTTGTCGAGCATCCAGGTCAGGTTGGTGTTCCAGTCCAGGGTCGGCGTCAGCTCGATGAAGAAGTTGCCTTCGATACCTTCCACCCGCGCCTTGCCGGCGTTTTCCCACTGGGTCACGCGGCGGCCGCTGTTGATGGCATAGAGCACATCGGTACCGCCGATGATCTTGTTCTTGTAGTCATTGCGGAAGTAGGTGGCGCTGGTACGCCAGGTGCCGCGGTCGTACAGCAGGCCAATCTCCTTGTTGACGCTGATTTCCGGCTTGAGGTCGGCGTTACCCTGCAGGTAGCAGCCACCGGAGTTGGTCTGCTCCACACTGCAGCCTTGGCCGCGGCTGTAGAGCAAGTAATTGGGGTTGGACTGATACAGGTTCGGCACCTTGTAGGCGCGAGCAATGCCGCCTTTGACCGACAGCGCCTCGGTGAGCTTGTGCGACAGGTTCAGGCTGGGGCTGAAGTTGTCGCCAAACATCTCGTGATGGTCAAAACGCAAGCCAGGCGTCACCGTCGTGTCGCCGATGACGATATTGTCCTCGACGAACAATGCGTAGCTTCTGGCGGTCATCTTCGATTCGCTGCGGTCGAAACCGCTGATCGCGTCACTGCCCGAGCCACTCGGGTCGAAGCTCTGCGGACGGAACGAGCCCTGGTCGTTGAGCGACTCGTACAGGTACTCGCCCCCCAGGGTCAGCACATGCTCGGTGCTGCCCAAGGCGAACGGCAAGTTGACCTCACTGTTCAAGCGCGTGTTACGCAACCGCGACATCGCCGCGCCGCTGTCGTTGATCGCCCCTTCCGGGCCACCGGCCAAACCCTCGTTGAGGCGCCAGTTGCGCACGTATTCGTAGGCCAGAGTGGTCTTGCTGGTACCCCAGGTGAAGTCGCCCAGGTGGGTCAGGTCATAGGTGCTGCGCTGCATGACGTTGGTTTCGTGGCCATACAGGCTGGAAATCAGTGCGACGTCGCTGCCGCCGTTGCTGTTCATGGTGTCGCCAGCATAGATATTGCCCTGCCGGCTGTAGCCTGCACTGGCTTCGAAGCGGTGCTCGTCGTTCAGCTTCCAACTGAGCAGGCCGTTGATGTCCTTGTTGCGCACACCCTCACGGCCGGCAACCAGTGCGCTGTTGGCGTGGCTGGCGTTGATATCGAGGTCGTCAGCGTCAGTCTTGGCCAGGCCGCCGAACAGCCGGAAACCAAGGTTATCGGTGAGGCCGCCACCGAGGTTGAAGTTGGCGCGGCGGCTGGCACCCTCGGCACTGTCTTCCGGCAACTGGGTGAACAGGCTGACGCTGCCCTTGAGCTCGTCGGTGGGGCGTTTGGTGATGATATTCACCACCCCGCCCATGGCGCCGGAGCCATAGCGAGCGGCGGCCGGGCCACGCAAGATCTCGATACGCTCGACTGCCTCGGCGGGCACCCAGTTGGTTTCACCACGGGTATCACGGTCACCGTTCCAGCCATAACGCACGGCGTTGCGGGCGCTGGAGGGCTTGCCATCGATGAGGATCAGGGTATTTTCCGGACCCATGCCCCGCAGGTCGATCTGCCGGTTGTTGCCGCGTGCGCCGCTGGCGCTGTTGCCGGTCAGGTTGACGCCGGGCTCGCGGCGGATGATATCGGACAGGTCATTGGATGGCGGGTGGCGCTTGATGTCGTCGGCGGTGATGATCGACGAACCCAAGGCCTGACGCGCCTCGCGCTCGGCGGTGATCAGGGTGTCCTGAATCACCAGCGCGTTGTCGGCAACCGGCACTTCCAGCACCTCACCCGTGCGCTGCTCTTCAGCCTGGGCCGCGGTGGCCACCACGGCCGGTGACGCCAGCGCAACGAACGCCAAGGCCAGGCTGTTGGGTGAAGTTCTGCACTGCATGGGTACATCTCCTGCGATTCATGAGCGAAACGGCACATCCCTGTCGGAAACCGGGAGCCCTCGCCCACCGGCCTCGCAAACACAGTCTGGTGGCCAACAGAGGTGGTAAATATAGGGAATCGCAAATGAGAGTAAATCGTATTTACGAAGTTTACATGTTTGTAACCGAACTTTGCTGAAGCGCGCGGTAGAGCGCCGTATTCCCGCTCACACAGAATCCTGGTCATGCTGAAGTAATTGGCTTCTGCACTGGCTACACTTGCCTTCCTCTAACCCGAGCCATCTGTTCATGCTCCCAGCCACGCTGATTTTCCTGTTCACCCTGACCCTGGTCATCTGGCAACCCAAAGGCCTCGGCGTCGGCTGGAGTGCCACCTTCGGTGCGCTGCTGGCCCTGCTGTGCGGTGTGGTGTCACTGCACGATATCCCCACCGTCTGGGCAATCATCTGGAACGCCACCGCCACCTTCATCGCCCTGATCGTCATCAGCCTGTTGCTGGACGAAGCCGGTTTCTTCGCCTGGACGGCGCTGCATGTGGCGCGTTGGGCCCGAGGCGACGGGCGTCGCCTGTTTGCCTTCATGGTGCTGCTGGGGGCAGCGGTATCCGCGCTGTTCGCCAACGATGGCGCAGCACTGATCCTTACCCCCATCGTCATGTCGATGCTGCTGGCGCTGCGCTTTTCCCCCACGGCAACCCTCGCCTTCGTGATGGGCGCCGGTTTTATCGCCGACACCGCAAGCCTGCCGTTGGTGGTATCGAACCTGGTAAACATCGTGTCGGCGGACTACTTCGGGCTCGGCTTCAACGCCTACGCCGCCGTGATGGTGCCGGTGAACCTGGTGGCGGTAGCGGCCACGCTGCTGGTGCTGTGGCTGTATTTTCGCCGTGACATCCCATTGCGGTACGCCACCGACGACCTGCAGTTGCCTGCCCTGGCAGTGCGCGATCGCGCCACGTTCCGTGCGGGCTGGGTGGTACTGGTGGTGTTGCTGGCCGCGCTGTTCGTGCTGGAGCCGCTGGGCATCCCGGTCAGCGCGGTGGCCTCGGCCTGCGCCGCCGTGCTGTTTGCCGTGGCCGCCCGCGGCCACGTGATTTCAACCCGCCGCGTGCTGCGCGAAGCACCGTGGCAGATCGTGGTGTTTTCGCTGGGGATGTACCTGGTGGTGTACGGGCTGCGCAATGCCGGCCTGACCGACGCCCTTGCCGGGGTACTGGACTGGCTCGCCGGGCATGGGCTGTGGGCGGCTACGCTGGGCACCGGGCTGATTGCGGCGCTGCTCTCGTCGCTGATGAACAACCTGCCCAGTGTGCTGATCGGCGCCTTGTCGATCCATGCCAGCGAAGCCCAAGGCGTGGTGCGCGAGGCGATGATCTACGCCAATGTCATCGGCTGCGACCTGGGACCGAAGATCACCCCGATAGGCAGCCTGGCCACGTTGCTGTGGCTGCATGTGCTGGCGCGCAAAGGGGTGGTGATCGGCTGGGGGTATTACTTCAAGGTCGGCGTACTGCTGACCGTGCCAGTGCTGCTGGTGACCTTGGCGGCCCTGGCACTTTGGTTGAGTGTTTGAGGTAGCCGGACGGTTTGCATCCTGCGCCCGGGCTCCTACAGTTTGAATCGTAGGAACACTGCCGAGCCCCCAGATGCGCAGCAATGAAGACAGCAGCTCCGCCAATGCCACCCGAACCCTGCCTAAGATCCCGCGCAGTGTCTGGGCGCTGGGTTTTGTGTCGATGTTCATGGACATTTCCTCGGAGATGATCCACGCCCTGCTGCCGCTGTACATGGTCACCGTGCTCGGCACTTCGGTGGTGGCGGTGGGTGTTATCGAAGGTATCGCCGAGGCAACCGCCTCGATCAGCAAAGTGTTTTCCGGTGCCCTCAGCGACCGCCTGGGCAAGCGCAAGCTGCTGACGGTGCTCGGCTATGGCCTGGGGGCGCTGACCAAGCCGGTATTCCCCATGGCCTCCGGGCTGGAGTGGCTGACCGCAGCACGTTTCGTCGACCGGGTCGGCAAAGGCATTCGTGGGGCGCCGCGCGACGCGCTGGTGGCGGATGTCACGCCCCCCGAGTTGCGTGGCGCCGCCTTCGGCCTGCGCCAGGCGCTGGATACGGTTGGCGCTTTCCTCGGGCCATTGCTGGCGATCGTGCTGATGTGGCTGACCGCAAGCCATTTCCAGACGGTGTTCTGGGTGGCGGTGCTGGTGCTGATGGCGCTGGCCTACTCGGTGTCGGCCTACCCTGCCGGAGTGCTGTCGGACCGCCTGGGGCGCCACGGCGTGCTGATGACGGGGCTGGGGATGCTGATCGCCGCCGACCTGTTGCTGGCCCTGCTGCCTGGCTGGACGGCGCTGGCCCTGGGGGTTGCCGCCTGGGGGCTGCACCTGGGCTTCACCCAGGGCATCTTCGCGGCCATGATCGCCGACAGCGCACCCGCCAACCTGCGCGGGACCGCCTTCGGCCTGTTCAACCTGCTGACCGGGGTGGCACTGCTGGCGGCCAGCGTGGTGGCAGGGTTGTTGTGGGATGGTGCGGGGTTCCAGGCAACCTTCCTGGTCGGCGCAGGGCTTGCCAGCACCACCCTGGTGGGGGTGATGCTGTTACGGTGAGCACACCGGACTAGGCCAACGCCGGTTCCTGCTTGAGCAACGACCAGCCCCCGCGCCCATCCACCTCAAGCCGGTGAGTATGGAACCCCGCCAGTGTGCTGCGATGGCCAACACTGACCAGCAGCGCACCCGGCATTTCCGTACGCAGCAGCGAATACAGGGCGTGCTCGAGCCCTTCGTCCATCGCCGAAGTGGACTCGTCGAGGAACACTACCTGAGGCCGGTTGAACAGCACCCGTGCGAACGCCAGGCGCTGCTGCTCACCCACCGAGAGAATATGCGACCAGTCGCAACTGACCCCCAGCCGCTCCGCCAGATGAGCCAGGTTGACCTGGCGCAAGGCCTGTTGCATACGTATTTCGTCCTCGGGCTTGCTGGCTGCCGGGTAGGCGATGGCCGCCCGCAAGTCGCCCAGGGGCAGGTAGGGGCGCTGCGACAGGAACAACGCCTGATGGCCTGGCGGGCGCCTGATCTTACCTTCAGCGTATGGCCAAAGGCCCGCCAGGGCTCGTAGCAGCGTGGTTTTACCACTGCCCGACGGGCCCTTGATCAACAATGCCTGACCGGCGTGCAGGCTCAGGTCAAGGTCAGCGACAAGCGCATGCCCGTCTGGCCGCAGTACCTGCAGATCAGTGATTTCCAACGCATGTTGCTGAGCCTCGGTGGTGACACGCGGCAAGGCGCTCGCCTGCTCGTTGGCATCAAGAAAACCGGTCAGACGGTCGAGGGTGGCCCGGTATTGAGCGAATGCATCGTAAGATTCGCGGAAGAACGACAATGAATCCTGCACCTGGCCAAAGGCCTGGGCGGTCTGCATGACGTCACCCAACTTGATCGCACCGCTGAAGAAGCGTGGCGCCTGGAGTATAAACGGGAACACCACGGCAACCTGGCTAACACCCAGGTTGAAACCACTGAATTTCAGGTTCCGGAACACCAGCGCCCAGGCATTGACGATCAAGGCGCCAAAGCGGCCCAGCAACGTGCCACGCTCCACCAAGGCGCCTTGGTAGAAGGCAATGTTCTCGGCATTCTCGCGCAGGCGCATCAGCGCATAGCGAAAGTTGGCGGTGAGTTTTTCATTGAGGAAGTTCAGGCGGATCAACGGGCGCCCAAGGCGGAAGGCAATCCAGGTGGCAACGATGACATACAGGTACACGGCAAACACCATCGCCCGGGGGACTTCCACACCGGCAACCGCCAGCGGTGCCGACAGCGACCAGAGGATCCCGGTGAAGGCCACCAGCGACACCAGTGCACTGACAGCGCCCAAGGCCAGGGTGACCGAGTTGGTGACAAATGCATTGGCATCCAGCTCGATGCGCTGGTCAGGGTTGTCCACCGGCTCGGCCAGAAACTGACCACGGTAGTAGGCATCGCCATGCATCCAGTCGTGGGTCAGGCGCTCGGTAAGCCAGACCCGCCAACGAATGCTGAATGCCTGGGTTACATAGAAGGTGAACAGCGAGCGCAGCACGTGGATGGTGGCCAGTACGGCAAAGACGCCGAGCATGTACCAGAAGGCGGATTGATCCAGGCCTTGCAAGGCACTGTAGAAGCCGTTGTACCAGAACGAGAACAGTACGTTCAGGCGCACCGAGAACAGCGTCAACACCAGCAACAGCGCAAACACCAATAGTGGCCGCCAACTGCGCCTGAAACTGAAGTAGGGCCCGGCAAGCTGCCAGAACTGGCTGCCCCAGCGTGTGCAACGGACAGCCAGTGTCGCGGCAGCGGTAAAGCAGACAAGGGTGATGAACGAAGCGATTGCCAACCATCTCAGGCTCTCTTGCAGGGCCTGGTGCCAGTTCATGTCCATGGTGGGTATCCGTGCTGAGTATTTCCGCGAGCGTAGCATTGCCCTACGGATCATCAGGCATTAATGACGTACATTTCATGATCCTGACCTGTTTCCGCGGCCCCTGTAGGAGCAGCCTTGTGCTGCGAAGAGGCCATTGCAACCCAAGATAATCTTTAGCCTTACCGGCCTCTTCGCAGCACAAGGCTGCTCCTACAGGAGTCGGCCAGAACTGGGGATATTTGCGCCGCAAAGACAAAACCCCTACCTGCATGCGCAGATAGGGGTTTTGCGAAATGAATCTTGACGATGACCTACTCTCACATGGGGAAACCCCACACTACCATCGGCGATGCATCGTTTCACTACTGA
>NZ_JAWRYH010000489.1:0-269 GCF_046534675.1 Pseudomonas sp. SIMBA_067
CCCGCGAACTCGTACCCACAAGCACCTGCGGTGGAGAAAGCAGGCGTCGGCGGAGCGCCTGAGACCCCGCAGCAGGTGGGATAAGATTCTGGGCAGGCTTGTTGACCGACGGCGTACGTGCCGATCCAGCAATACCCGCACCGGTGAGGTGGCTGACGCGAGGCGTGAGCGCGGCCACCCGTTCGACCTCATCGACAACGAGAAACCATGAGCAAATACGCGCCGCTTGGCGACCACCTCCGTAAAGCGACCGGCAACGAACTCATGAT
>NZ_JAWRYH010000490.1:0-269 GCF_046534675.1 Pseudomonas sp. SIMBA_067
GATCAGTGCCGCAATGAGTTATATGTTCGGTGCCAATGATGGCAACAGCCCGGATGATATCGCCAATACGAAACTGGTCGTTATGTTCGGAAATAACCCGGCAGAAACGCGGATGAGCGGCGGTGGTGTCACTTACTACGTCGAGCAAGCCCGCGAACGTTCAAACGCACGCATGATCGTCATCGATCCACGTTATAACGACACTGCTGCCGGGCGTGAAGATGAATGGCTGCCCATTCGCCCTGGCACCGATGGCGCACTGGCCTGTG
>NZ_JAWRYH010000491.1:0-269 GCF_046534675.1 Pseudomonas sp. SIMBA_067
ATTTGTATTTGGTGAAGGCTCAGAACTTGCGCTAATAAGCATTGCCCCCTTAAGTGGGTGGCATTACCCCTATTTAATTTTGTGCGGCATGGGGCTGGGTGCGGTGGCTTATGCTTTTAATCAAAACTTAATGCTGATTATTAAAACCTTTAAACCACTAAGTATGTTTCCTCGTTTAATAATTGCAGGGTGTATTGCCAGCTTAATTGCCTATGCAGTTCCACAAGCTATGGGCTCAGGGATGAGTGCGATAACCATTGCTGTAGAGT
>NZ_JAWRYH010000492.1:0-269 GCF_046534675.1 Pseudomonas sp. SIMBA_067
GCATTGTCACTTATGGCGCGATGGCGATTGGCGCGCCGCTCGGCGTGGTGATATTCCGGGCGGGTGGCCTGCTGTGGCTGTCGCTGGTCATTGTTGCTATCTGCGTGGTAGGCATCGTCTGCGCGGTGCCGCGTCCGGCCGTAAAAGCCAGCCGGGCCAGACCCCTGCCGTTTCGTGCGGTGCTGGGGAAAATCGCCGGTTTTGGTGCGATTCTGGCGATGGGTTCGGCGGGTTTCGGTGTCATCGCCACCTTTATTACCCTGTTCTAT
>NZ_JAWRYH010000493.1:0-269 GCF_046534675.1 Pseudomonas sp. SIMBA_067
CCGAACATTGATGCTTAACGGCAGCATTTTCAATCAATTTTGCCCTGTCGATATTGAATAAATTGATGGTGACATTTTCCTCGTTCTTCGTGAACGATCGCAAATAACAGCGAGGAACAAAATGTTGATTTTTGTTGGTTGCCATAGACAAGTTACTGAAGTTCGGGTGCATACAGTCGCCGCATCGCGCTGTGTCGCACTCAACCGGGAAGAACTTCGCCATGAAATTGGTGACCAAATTTTGCCACCGGCCCAATCGGAAACACTAT
>NZ_JAWRYH010000065.1:0-433 GCF_046534675.1 Pseudomonas sp. SIMBA_067
GTATCCTCGACATGCGTCAGGCACTGGTCGATGCCCTGGGCACGCTGCTGCCGGGGCAGGACTTCCAGTTCTTCCTGCGCCAGCGCGGCATGTTCAGCTACACCGGTTTCAGCGTCGAGCAGGTGCGTCGCCTGCGTGACGAGTTCGGCGTGTACCTGATCGACAGCGGCCGGGTGTGCATGTCTGGCCTGCGGCCGGCCAACCTGCAACGGGTGGCCGAGGCGTTCGCCGCGGTTCAGCAGTAATGTGACAGGGGGGCCGCAAAGCGGTCCCCTTGGTTTCACCTTGTTGTCATGACAAGTGCAACCGTCCCTCGGACGGGGCTTCGCAAGTGCAACCTTTCAGTGCACAATCGCGCCCTCTTTTTCGGTTGAGGGGTGCGATACGTCTGTTTCGCCACTCTCAGCCTGTTGCAGTCTTGCGAGTGGAGCTT
>NZ_JAWRYH010000494.1:0-269 GCF_046534675.1 Pseudomonas sp. SIMBA_067
TTGACACGCTTCTGTCACAGGCAAAACAAATCGACCCACAGTTCCATATTGAAAAAGTAATTTATGGTGGGGCACTGTGGCCTGAACACCGCAAAAAATGGTTGATCGAGACGCTGGGTATTAAGACGTTTCACAGTATTCTGGCGGCCAATGACGGTGCGCAGATTGGCTACCAGTCTCCGCCATTGCAGGGTGTCGAGCATTATCTGGTTGATGATTATAACTATGTTGAAATAGTTGATGACCTCGGAAATCCCGTGGCCGACGGC
>NZ_JAWRYH010000495.1:0-269 GCF_046534675.1 Pseudomonas sp. SIMBA_067
GATGTAAAGTCGTACGGTATTGTACAACCAAAAGACCGCACTGAATTGATTGCTCAGGTGAGTGGGCAAGTTATTTCAGTTGCAGGACAATTTGTTGAAGGTGCCTTTGTAAAGCAAGGCGACATTTTAGCACGAATTGATCCAAATGATTACGAAGCTGATTTAATTGAAGCAGAAGCTGGCCTTGCCCAAGCAAGTTCAGCGCTTGAGATTGAACGCGCACAAGCGCATGTTGCTAAAGCCGAATGGGAACGCATTAAAGCAGACTC
>NZ_JAWRYH010000496.1:0-269 GCF_046534675.1 Pseudomonas sp. SIMBA_067
GCCGGAGGCCATACCGGCATTGCCCACGTCAGCAAAGGCCATTTCACCCTGCTCGCTGGCAATCAGCGTACCGGCACCTTTCAGTACCACTACGCCGCCATAACGCTGCGCCAATGTCTGCGCTGCATGTAAGCGGTCACTCTCAATTTCACTGGTCTCGGTATTCAGCAAACGCGCCGCTTCACCAGGATGCGGCGTAATAATGCGATTCTGACGTTTCTCCGCACTGATTGCCAGCAGGTTAAGTGCATCCGCGTCCCAAAGCATCG
>NZ_JAWRYH010000497.1:0-269 GCF_046534675.1 Pseudomonas sp. SIMBA_067
GGCTCCACTAATTAGTGGTGCGCCCATTCAACTGAATCTAAATCAACACCTTCTTGGTGCATTTCCCAAAGAGGAGACATTTCACGTAAACGGCCAATCGAGTTTTTCATTAGCTCAACGGTGTAATCAATCTCTTCTTCGGTGGTAAAACGGCCAATACTAAAACGAATTGAGCTATGTGCTAGCTCGTCGTTACGACCTAATGCACGTAATACGTAAGAAGGTTCTAAACTTGCAGATGTACAGGCTGAACCTGACGATACCGCAAT
>NZ_JAWRYH010000498.1:0-269 GCF_046534675.1 Pseudomonas sp. SIMBA_067
CAGTAAATTGTATTTGGAAAAAACGAGCATAATCTATAGCCGAGGTATTTCCACTGAGCTCTTTATTAGCTATAGCGTTTGTAAATAGTTCAGTAAGGTAATGTTCAAAGTCTATCATCAGCTCTACGCTGATTTGATAAAGATAGCTGTCTTTATCAACAAACTCATTATTTGCCTTAACTAACATGCAGATAGAACTTGGAGTATGACTTTGTGAGGAAATAACAACATATTCTACAAAGTCTTGCAGTGCTTCAAGAATACTGCTG
>NZ_JAWRYH010000499.1:0-269 GCF_046534675.1 Pseudomonas sp. SIMBA_067
GCACAATTGTTTGAAAATTTTGCATGCCGCTTTTTTAAAGCGGCGTCCTGCCTCACAACGACGCGCTCACCGCCCCCTCCGGCGCATTGAATTTCTTATGCGTAAAAAGTTTCAGCTTAAATTGACAAGGTTGGGTATAGTTACGGCTCCGCCCCACGTAACGAGTTGTAACATCCCAAAATGGGATCTATCGCTCGCCGCCGGCCGGACAACAACAGGCGAACTCGTTTTCGCTTTTCAGAATAACTAAATTCTTCCGATTATCGAGG
>NZ_JAWRYH010000500.1:0-269 GCF_046534675.1 Pseudomonas sp. SIMBA_067
ATATTTACCTTCAAGTTGGCTTATTAACCACTATAGGGCTTGCCTCTAAAAATGCGATATTAATTGTTGAATTTGCTACCCATAAAATGGATGAAGGCTTAAGTTTGGTAGATTCAGCTATTGCAGCTGTACGACTTCGTTTACGTCCTATTTTAATGACCTCAATGGCATTTATCTGTGGTGTTTTACCGCTTGCAATAGCCTCAAGTGCAGGCTCTGGTGCTCAAAACGCCTTAGGTATTTCAATTATAGGCGGAACACTTGCAGCT
>NZ_JAWRYH010000501.1:0-269 GCF_046534675.1 Pseudomonas sp. SIMBA_067
TGACCACCATCCTGTCCGAGCAGCACCGGGCGCTTGGCCATTTCGTACAGGCCAGCTTCCTCACCACCGGGGCTAGTGTGGCCAGTGCGGCGACCGTCATCCTTGCCTGGCGGGGCGAACTGCAACTCAACCTCGACATGCTGGTCCTGGCGGGCGCAGTGGGGGCCAGTTGTACCGCGCTGCTGGGTGCCTACAGCCTCAGGCGCTGGTATCGGGCGCAAGCCGCCAGCAAGCCCGCGACAGACATCGGTTATGCCACCCTGCTACGG
>NZ_JAWRYH010000066.1:0-432 GCF_046534675.1 Pseudomonas sp. SIMBA_067
ACCGCTACACCTGGAATTCTACCCCCCTCTACAAGACTCAAGCCTGCCAGTTTCAAATGCAGTTCCCAGGTTAAGCCCGGGGATTTCACATCTGACTTAACAGACCGCCTGCGTGCGCTTTACGCCCAGTAATTCCGATTAACGCTTGCACCCTCCGTATTACCGCGGCTGCTGGCACGGAGTTAGCCGGTGCTTCTTCTGCGGGTAACGTCAATCGACAGGGTTATTAACCCCATCGCCTTCCTCCCCGCTGAAAGTACTTTACAACCCGAAGGCCTTCTTCATACACGCGGCATGGCTGCATCAGGCTTGCGCCCATTGTGCAATATTCCCCACTGCTGCCTCCCGTAGGAGTCTGGACCGTGTCTCAGTTCCAGTGTGGCTGGTCATCCTCTCAGACCAGCTAGGGATCGTCGCCTAGGTGGGCCATTA
>NZ_JAWRYH010000502.1:0-268 GCF_046534675.1 Pseudomonas sp. SIMBA_067
TTAACACCAGACCGTCGCTGACCACCGGGCGCGAAAGTGCTTCACCCGCGACTTTAGTTTGCCATGCCACAGTACCATCGCTGGTATTCAGCGCGTAAACCTGCGCCTTTTCGCTGCCAATGTAGACATGCCCACCAGACACGGTCACACCGCCAGAAAGTAATGCAGGCTCTTTAGAGAACCAGCCATCTTTCTCGGCCAGGCTGACAGACCAGATTTCTTTGCCATCATCCGCATTCAGCGCTTTTACTAAACCAGCGCGGTCCGC
>NZ_JAWRYH010000503.1:0-268 GCF_046534675.1 Pseudomonas sp. SIMBA_067
TCGTGTTAAATGCCGTAAAAGGCGCAATCAAGCGTGATCATTACGAAGTGCCAGACGTTAAAAAAAGCAAAAAGCTTGCTGTTGATAGTTGGGTAAGAAACATTGATCTAAAGTTTCTACATTTGCCAGTCGGTCAACTCACCAACCTATACAGGGAACATCAGGAGCGTTTAAGACTGAAGCGTGAAAAAGCCAGACTTAAAGAAAATGAAAACACGTATGACGTAGAACCGCACTAATTACACCCACCAGGAATAAGCACCCATAG
>NZ_JAWRYH010000504.1:0-268 GCF_046534675.1 Pseudomonas sp. SIMBA_067
GCCGCGAGCGCGGGCAGGCCATGGTGAATCTGCTGGACGAGTATCGGCTTCACGATCTGGACGTGACGGCAAACGAGTTGCCCGATTACGTGCCGCTGTTTCTCGAAGTGCTGGGCCTCGTCGAACCTTCGACGGCCCAGGCCCTGCTCGACGAGGCCATCCACATCCTGGCCGCGGTTGGCGAACGACTCGCGCGCAGCGAAAGCCCTTATGCGGGCGTGTTTGCGGTGCTTCGCCAACACAGCGAGGTCGAGCCGAAACCGATGAT
>NZ_JAWRYH010000505.1:0-268 GCF_046534675.1 Pseudomonas sp. SIMBA_067
CTGACTACCAGGCCTTTGTTGGCAATACGTGACAGCAGTGCAGGCAGGTTCATCAGGCCATTCAGTGGGTCGCGCTTCAGCAGCCACGCAATACCCAGATAAGGTTTGACGAACACTTTATCGTAGAGCCAGTCGAAGCCCCAGGCCGCAAACCACCATGTGCCGAAGAAACGGCCTGGTGCACTGTTTGCGATACGGGTAACCAGCTCACGTTTGCCCAGCCACAGCGCGGCAGCGATCAGAATGCCGACAATCGCTACAACGCCCG
>NZ_JAWRYH010000506.1:0-268 GCF_046534675.1 Pseudomonas sp. SIMBA_067
GCCACACCGGCCAGGCCACCGATCACGGTGCCCGCTTGCTCTTTGCTGATCCCGAGCTGTGCACAGGCCGTGGTAGAGGCGATGGCAACCGCCAAGAGGGACGCGACGAATTTCTTACGCAAGTGGAGCACTCCATTTTCGGTGGGGCGCACAGCCGCGTACCGCAGCCAGGGTCTGGCGGCAGCATTCGACGTTGTGCGGGGATTTCAGAGAGGGTGCAGCACTGGCTGCAGACGACAATTCAGCCGTCCAGCGAAGGGCATAGAGG
>NZ_JAWRYH010000507.1:0-268 GCF_046534675.1 Pseudomonas sp. SIMBA_067
CTGGCGGCATGTTGACGGTAAACAGTAGCGAAAACTATCTCACCGCCGGTCTTGCCGGTCTGGGGATTATTCAGATCCCGCGCATTGCCGTGCGCGAAGCCCTGCGTGCCGGGCGGCTTATTGAAGTATTACCTGGCTACCGTGCCGAGCCGCTCTCCCTTTCGCTGGTTTATCCGCAGCGTCGGGAGCTTTCCCGGCGTGTAAACCTGTTTATGCAGTGGCTGGCTGGCGTAATGAAAGAGCACCTGGACTGACCGACTATACTTTT
>NZ_JAWRYH010000508.1:0-268 GCF_046534675.1 Pseudomonas sp. SIMBA_067
CGACACGGGCCGCTGCACTGGCAATCGCGTCATCAGCCGCAGGGGTTGCGATTTCATCATCGTTGCCTGCAGAGCCGGTATTCAGCGCGTCACGCACATCGGTAGTCAGACGACCACGGGAGTCCGTTACGTTATCTTTCACATCCAGACGACCCATCTCAGAACGCAAGCGGTCACTGAACTTACGTTTCAGCAACACTTCCGCCTGAGAGACATCACCGCCACCAGTGGCCAGGTAGTAGCGACTGAAGTCGCTGATACGCCACTT
>NZ_JAWRYH010000509.1:0-268 GCF_046534675.1 Pseudomonas sp. SIMBA_067
CGTAACTTTGCGCCGCCCACCATGGTCCAACCCCTTAGGCCTTTGCTGTACAGGACACGCTTACCTTGAGATTGCAGCGAGCTCTGCCGCTTCTGCTGACGCTATTGTGCGGCCTCGCAGGCTGCGCAAGCGTCGACATCCCCCGCGAAGTCAGCCAGGCGCTGCCGGCCAAAGACTCAGCTTTCGGCCGCTCGGTGCTGCGCCAGGCTGCGCCCTACGAGGGCCGTTCGGGCTTTCGTTTGCTGCCCAACAGCAACGAGGCGTTTCG
>NZ_JAWRYH010000510.1:0-268 GCF_046534675.1 Pseudomonas sp. SIMBA_067
GCGTCTGGTTGAGTTCAACGTCGCGGCGATAGTACGGGTAGAGATACTGGTCCATACGACCAAACGATACTGAGTGACCGTTAGATTCGATCTGCAAAATCAACTGGATGAAGTAACACAGTTGCAGCGCCTGCCAGAAAGTCTGCGGCGGCTGGTGGGCGATAAGATCGCAGTTTTCTGCCATCGCCAGCAGTTCATCGCGACGGCTTTCGCGGGTTTCGGTCGCGGCCATTTCACGCGCCAGGGCAGCGAAACGTTCAATGTGTTC
>NZ_JAWRYH010000067.1:0-427 GCF_046534675.1 Pseudomonas sp. SIMBA_067
GTTGAGCCTGATTGTTGAGGGACAGCAATTGCCCCCACAGAACTTGACGCAGCTGCTGCGCGGGGGCCGATTTGTCCTCGTGCATTATCGTGCCGAACAGCTAGCAGACGATCTTCGAAAAGATTTTCCGGGATTGAAAATCGCCTCTATCAGCGAGGATTCGCATAACAACGACTTCAACGTTGGTGAGGGGGCCCTCGTCAGGCCGGACGGTGTGGTGGTTTGGGTCGGTAGACAATCGATGCAGGCCAGGGAGCGTTTGGGTGAGTGGCTAATAGACGCTAATATTTATGCACGCAACGAACTGATCTGGAACAACTGATACGCGGACATGAAGAAGCCCGAGATCAGTGTGTTCAGCGTAAAGGCTGGTAATTTTGCACGGCAGGCTGGTAGGCATTAGTCACCATAAATGACTGAACTGTAG
>NZ_JAWRYH010000511.1:0-268 GCF_046534675.1 Pseudomonas sp. SIMBA_067
GGGTCATCCCGATGCGCATGATGACCGCCACCTTGCTGCTGCTGGTGATCACGGCCAGCGCGACCTTGCTCGGCCCTGTGGTCAGCGGGATGCTGGCGCCGGTCCCAGTCATCGCCTGGCCGCTGGCGGTGTTCGCCCACGTCCAGGGCGGGCGCCAGGAGCTGGCTGCGATCATACGCGGCAACGGCATTGGCGCCGTGGGCGTGGTCGGCTTTTACCTGACCTTGCAACACACGCTGTTGCAGTGGGGCGCGGTCATGTCGATCGC
>NZ_JAWRYH010000512.1:0-268 GCF_046534675.1 Pseudomonas sp. SIMBA_067
TGGGCGCTGAGTTTTTTCAGCAAACGGTCGCGTGCCGCCAGGGCCTCGTAGGCACGTTTTTGCTCAGTGACATCGCGGTAGATCGCCAGGTGCCCGATCCACAGACCGTGCTCATCGAGCAACACCGTCGGCAGCATATTGGCCGTCAAGTGGCTGCCGTCCTCGCGCCTCAAGGTCCACTCACGGGCTTCATGCTGGCTGTCCGGGCTTTCCACCAGCATCGCCTGGCAAGGCGTGATACGTTTGCCCAACGCCGCGCTCAAGTACC
>NZ_JAWRYH010000513.1:0-268 GCF_046534675.1 Pseudomonas sp. SIMBA_067
GCCACTGCAGCGAGAGCCGCTCCAGCGCCTGCGCCAGCGCCAGCAGATTGCCTTCATAGCAGTAACACAACAGTTGCACGGCCGCGTCATCTACCGATAACTTCAGCGCCTTAGCGCGATTAACGACCCAGCGTGGCAGTTGCGCCTGTTCAGGCGTCTGACAGGGCACTAATACCGCAGATGTGGACAACGCTTTAAACCAGGCGCTGTTTTCCTGCGCTTTGGTCAGCTTCGCCATCCGGCAGATCAGCAGAATATCGGCGTGCAG
>NZ_JAWRYH010000514.1:0-268 GCF_046534675.1 Pseudomonas sp. SIMBA_067
TTCTGGTTCAGGTCATTTTCCAATTGCTGAAAATACAGCGACTTGTTCAAGCGCAATCGCGGGTCTATATGGCTTTCCGGAAAGTAGTGCAATTGCTGATCCGCCGCCCAGATCGGGTACTGGCTCTGAATAGTGCGCCACTGGACGAGCAGATGCTCTTCCATGATTTTGGTTTCATACCCAGGCTCCATGCCCAGCAACACCCCGTTGATGTACTGCTGCACGCTGGCGATGGCCGACGCCACGGGGCTGCTCTGCACCGCTTGGC
>NZ_JAWRYH010000515.1:0-268 GCF_046534675.1 Pseudomonas sp. SIMBA_067
GTGTCGGTGCCCTCGCTTGTTGTCGACAGACTGGAAGCCATAGACGAGATGGGGGCGCTGCCGGCCGCCATCTTGGCGACGTTCGCGCAAGAGGTCGAGCGTGCGGTCGCAGAGGGCCGTGATTCGGTCAATGTGCCCTTGACGCTTGCACTACGGCTTGCTCGGTTGCTACCGCAGGGATATCGGGACGATAACGTTGGCGAAACGCAAAAGGGAAGCTGACAATGGGTAAGATCATCACCGTAGTCAACCAAAAGGGCGGGGTGGG
>NZ_JAWRYH010000516.1:0-268 GCF_046534675.1 Pseudomonas sp. SIMBA_067
GCAGAAAACCACTGGCCCTGTTCTCCAGAACGAATACCCGCAACCCCAGTTCGAGGAAAGCGCGCTCCTTGTAAGGGGAATAAGCGTTGGTAATGATGACCCGTCCCCGATTGCGGACAAAGGGCATGACATGGTCCTCGACGTGTTTCATGAATTGCACTTCATGTAGCCCAGAGGTCGCCTCGGAACGCACGGGCAAATACCTGCATCGCCGTTAACCCTTGCGCAGCATCTGCTACGAAAAGCCGCCCCTCGGGCGATGTACCCG
>NZ_JAWRYH010000068.1:0-425 GCF_046534675.1 Pseudomonas sp. SIMBA_067
CTATTGATTGATCACCCTCTTGGAGCGATTGGCCAGTACATAGCAGTATGGGATTCAGAGGTCCATACCGCATTGAAAGATAGTTCTGCAGCGCGGCTTGCTAGGCTAGCAAAAAAAAGCGGTGAACGACCTGTAAAGTTCATGACTACCTTAACATACTTCCTAAGAGATCCCGATGTGGTAGCTGAGGCTCTCCATAGGGCGGGAGGTGTATGCGAGGTTTGTAACAGACCCGCTCCGTTCAAGCGGAAATCAGATGGAACACCTTACCTAGAAGTACATCACATTGTTCGCTTAGCAGATGGTGGCATGGATACCTTAGACAATGTCTGCGTTGTTTGTCCGAACTGCCATCGCCAGGCACATTTTGGATGAGTAGCCTTTTCGAGGTAGAGCGTTCGGGTTTTGACTTGCGTCACAGCACG
>NZ_JAWRYH010000517.1:0-268 GCF_046534675.1 Pseudomonas sp. SIMBA_067
CGGTTTTCTGTTTACAGGATAAGAGCGCACGGCAACGGCCTGCCATGTGACAAATCTGCCAAAAGCTGGACAAATGTAATGTAACCGTCAATTTGCGACGCGTCTCACAAGACGCCGTTTTGCGGCATGCTTCCGGATTATCGCAAGTTATGAGGCGGATCGCATTTTTGTACTGATATTACAAAAGTCCAGTAAATGGCCTTTTTATCCACTGTTTGCTCCGCCTGCGATTGCCTATTGTTTCCTCCATCAAAAATATGGACATGGG
>NZ_JAWRYH010000518.1:0-268 GCF_046534675.1 Pseudomonas sp. SIMBA_067
GCCCATCTTCAAAGAAGCCCAGGCCCGCCAGCAGCGGGTGGAAAGCCAGCAACTGGGCGTGGTCGAGGTGGTCACCAAATACTGGCGCGAAGTGCTGATCGGCATCGGTGCCCGGTTTGCGGAGAACATCCTCTACTACATCGTCGTCACCTTCTCCATCACCTACCTGAAGCTGGTGGTGCACAAGGACACGTCAGAGATCCTGCTGCTGATGTTTGGCGCTCACCTGCTGCACTTCTTCATGATCCCGCTCATGGGCTACCTCTCG
>NZ_JAWRYH010000519.1:0-268 GCF_046534675.1 Pseudomonas sp. SIMBA_067
CTGTATATATATACAGCATTCCAGCATCAGGAAAAGCAACCGAGCCAGTACCGCTCGGCGGACTATACGAGGTTGCTCAGGAAGGAGGTGGGGACCAATCAGTGAATCTGGCCAGCAGGGCCGCCTAACGCTTTGAGCTGGTAGTCGGTGACCGCCTGGAACTGCGATTCGGCCAGCAGGCGGAGTCGCTCAACCTCTTCTGGCGGTGAGCCACAATCCTGCGCCTCGTGGAAGGAGCGGAATGCATCGACAGCCTGCTGGATCAGCG
>NZ_JAWRYH010000520.1:0-268 GCF_046534675.1 Pseudomonas sp. SIMBA_067
GGAGGATGGTCGCGAGCGGCGGGTGTCGGGGTTCCGCCTGGTGGCGTATGACGTGCCCGAGGGGCAGGCGGCGGCCTATTACCCGGAGACCAATCCGTTGGTGCCGCTGGAGAGTTATGGCGAGGGGACGTATACGCCGACGTCGAAGTTTGTGGCCATCAAGCTAGAGAAGGCCAAGGCCGGGAACCGGATCGAGGCGGTGTTGGCGGCGGATTGATCGGTGGCCTGGAAGGGCCTCCAGCATCCCGTCAGGGGCGGTGCACGGGGT
>NZ_JAWRYH010000521.1:0-268 GCF_046534675.1 Pseudomonas sp. SIMBA_067
CCAACTCATTGCGCTGCAAACCCCAATTAGAATTCTCGATGCAATTAATTGGGATAAACAAACTAAAGAAGAGTTTTTTAGGCAAAAATGCCAAAAAAATCCTTTAATAGACCGTGCTTACTACCAACAGCGCGATTTAGGGTTTGTGCCTAGTGAGTTGCGCCAAGCATTTTCAACACTGCACCGAAATATTATTAATCAGTTGGGGCAATTAAACCCAATAACTCAATATATGAGTAAAATGTGTAGCGAATATAAAACAGTGCTT
>NZ_JAWRYH010000069.1:0-425 GCF_046534675.1 Pseudomonas sp. SIMBA_067
TGAGTCGGTGATCAACCTGTTGCTGCCCAACCTGGCGCAGACCCTGACCCTCGCCGGGCTGGCCCTGCTGGTGATGGTGCCCGTGGCGCTGACCCTGGGCGTGCTGGCCGGCATTCGCCAGGGCTCGCTGCTTGACCGGTTGGTGTCGTTCCTGTCGATCGTCACCACGTCGATTCCCGACTTCGCCAGCGCGGTGTTCGTCTCGGCACTCTTTGTGTTCTGGCTCAACTGGCTGCCCGGCGTCAGCAGCATGAGCGAGGGTTTCAGCGCGGTGCAACTGGTCCTGCCGTTGATGGTGCTGTGCCTGTTCGGCATCGGCTATCTGGCGCGCATTACCCGGGCGTCGATGGTCGAAGTGATGCAGCCACCGTACATCCGCACGGCCCGCCTCAAAGGCGCCTCGACCGCACGCATCGTGATGCGCC
>NZ_JAWRYH010000522.1:0-267 GCF_046534675.1 Pseudomonas sp. SIMBA_067
GCAGTGCTTGCGTACCAGGTCACGCCATTCTTCAGGAACCTCCTGGAGCGCAGCGTTGCGCTCCTCGCGGGTCTTGAGCTGGAGGATCTGGGCCGCGTACTGCCTAGGCCGCATAGCGCTTGTCTTCCGGTGGTGTCGGAAGTTGCAGGTCGAGACGTTCTGCAAGCCAGGGGATTCCGGCCTGCTTCACGCGGGTCGATTCGCTGTACTGCATCCCGGCTTCGGGGTGAAACCAGCTGCCCTCTTTGATCCGCAGGTATTCGCGGT
>NZ_JAWRYH010000523.1:0-267 GCF_046534675.1 Pseudomonas sp. SIMBA_067
TTGATACTCTAAAAAATCGTTTAACTGTAAATTATTTAGCTTTTTTGTTTTATCTTTAAAGCGCAGTTCATTTATTAAAATATTCCGAATCTCTAAAAAGCACCACACTTCGTATATTTCAGCGACAGACTTCATTGATACGCTTGATTGTTCTTCAAACACATCCAAATAGTATTTTAATTCTTGCCACACACGATAAACAGCGCTGTAGCCTGTTTTTTGTTGCAAAACTAAAGATTCGCTATTAAGCCCTGTATACGTACTCAC